>NZ_JBHWGS010000001.1:0-115367 GCF_042732975.1 Streptomyces sp. NPDC059743
TGTTTTTTGTTTTTTTTTTTCGTGGGCGTGCCCCTCTCTCTTGAGCGGGTATCCTCCGTGCTGGGGGTTCTTATCTTTGCCGGGGCCCCCGGCGGGGGGGGGGGGCCCCCCCCCCCCCCCCCCCCCACCACCGGCATATCCGCTTACGGTCGTCCCGCTGCGTGTCGCCGGCCAACGGCGGCTGCCCACAAGGGAGATCGGGGGTGTGCTCGTGCGGATCGGACTGCTCACGGACGGTGGCTATCCGTATGCCACGGGTGAATCCAGACTCTGGTGCGACCGGCTCGTACGCGGGCTCGCACAGCACGAGTTCGACATCTACGCGCTCAGCCGCAGCGCGCGGCAGGAGGAGCGCGGCTGGATAGAGCTGCCGCGCCGGATCCAGCAGGTGCGTACGGCGCCGCTCTGGGCGCCGGCGGACGACGGCCGTGGTTACGGGCGGCGCGACCGGCGGCGGTTCGCGGAGCACTTCGGACAACTGGCCGCCGCGGTCTGCTCGGACGCGGCGGAGGGCGGCCCGGGGAGCGGCTCACGGGACGGCTCCGGCTCCAGTGATGGCTCACGGGACGGTTCGGCGGAGCGCGCCGATGGCTTCGCGGCCGGGCTCTACGGGCTCGCCGATCTCGCCAGGGAGCGCGGTGGTCTCTACCGCGCGCTGCGCTCGGAGGCGGCCGTACGGCTGCTGGAGTCCGCCTGCCGTGCGCCCGGCGCACGCCGGAGCGCGCACTCCGCGACCGTGCCCGACTTCCTGGCCTTCGCCGACCGGCTGGAGCGCGCTCTGCGCCCTCTGTCGCTGGACTGGTACGACGACGCCACGCTGGGCGCGGTCGATCTCTGCCATGCCGCCTCCGGTGGATCCGCCGCTCTGCCCGGGCTGTTGGCCAAACGCTTCTTCGGCGTACCGCTGCTGGTCACGGAGTACGGCGTCCAGCTCAGGGCGCACTACCTCGCGAGCGGTGGTACGGAAAGCGCGATCGGTGGTACGGGCAGCGCTCCGGCGGGCGCCGCGCCGCTCGGCACGCCCGTCCGCGCGCTGCTCGCCGCCTTCCACGGACGGCTGGCCGCCGAGATCTACCGGCAGGCGGATGTCATCACTCCCGGCAACGCCCACGCCAGACGGTGGCAGGAGCGGTGCGGCGCCGACCGCGCCAAGCTGCGGACGGTCTATCCGGGGATGGAGGCGGAGCGTTTCTCCGAGGTGGGCCCGGCGGCGGGCTCTCCGGGCGGCTCTTCGGCGGGCTCCGCGGTGGGCTCCGCAGGCGGCTCCGGCGACGGCGATCCGGGCACGCTCGTCTGGGTCGGCAGGATCGAGCCCGCCAAGGATCTGGTCTCGCTGCTGCACGCGTTCGCGGCGGTCCACGCGGCGGAGCCGGGCGCGCGGCTGAGGATCGTGGGCGCGCCCGCGCAGGGCCCGGGAGCGGAGGCGTATCTCGCGCACTGCCGGGCCCTGGCCGCCCAGCTCTTCCCGGACGAGGCCGTCGACGCGCACACCGCGGGCGACAATCCCGTCTCCTTCGAGGAGATCGGCGGCCCCGAGACGCCCGAGCTGCCCGACGCGTACGCGGCGGGCGGTGTGGTCGTTCTGTCCAGCGTGGTCGAAGGCTTTCCGATCAGTCTGGTCGAGGCGATGTTCTGCGGACGCGCGACGGTCTCCACGGATGTCGGCGCGGTGGTGGAAGTCATCGGCGGTACCGGGCTGGTGGTACCGCCGCGCAATCCCAGGGCGCTCGCGGATGCCTGTATCGCGCTGCTGCGCGACCCGGAGCGGCGCGAACGGCTCGGTGAGGCGGCGCGCGCCCGCGCACTGGAGCTCTTCACCGTCGAGCAGAACCTCGCGGCGTTCGACGACATCTATCTGCAACTGATCTCGCACGCTCCCGTACGGCGGTCGGCGGACGACGTGCCCTTCGCGCACCCGGCCGAGATGTACGCCCCGGTCCGCTGGAGCGCCGACCGTCCGGAGCGTGAGGTGCGTTCCGGGCATGAGGAGCGTCCGGGGCGTGAGGCGCGCTCGGAGCGCACTCCGGTGGGTGTGAGGGAGAGCGATGTCTGACGAAGTCACTCCGCTGACCACGCCGTTCGCCGGGCCTCCCGGCGGCCGGCGCGGGAGCGGCGATCCGGTCAAGGGCCTGCTGCACCGGTACCGGGAGCTGTGCGAGCGAGCCGTCGATCCGCTGGAGATCGCCGCCGGTCTGGAGGCCCACGGGATCACCGACCGGACCGCCGCCCGCTTCCGGCACCGGGATGTCTTCTCGCTCGCCGAGGAGCTGTACGCGCGCGTGCCACGCGGAACGGAGCGCACGGACGGAACGGACGGTGCGCACGGGCCGATCGCCGCCGATCCGGCGCGCGGAACCCACGTAACCCACCGAACCGGCGCGCGCGCCGGATGGTGGTGGGCGGCGATCACACTGCTGCCCGGAGCCGTGGCCTGTCTCACCCTCGCGGAGCTCGAACGCAGCACTGGACAGCGCCAGCTCGCGATAGGCCTGGCGGGTGCCCTCGCACTCTCCGGCGCGCTCACCGCCTGCCTCCGCCGAGGGCCGCTGCGCGCCGAGGGCCGCCCGGTCCCCGCCGCAGGCCTCTGCGTGTACTGGTTGCTGGCCTATCTGCTGTGCGGTGACGGACTGCTGGACGAACTGGTCACCGGAGGTCCCGACGGACCGTGGCCCGCGACCACGACACCGCTCACCGCGCTGGCGTGCGCCGTCGCACCGGCCGCCTGGTGCGCCCATCTCTTCTCCGTACGCGCCCGGCGCCGCCTCGCGGAAAGCCATGGACTGGCCGAGTTCACGGCCGGCGCCCGGCCACTGCTGCTCGCCCTGGCCGGGCTCTATGTCTGCGTCCTCACCGCTCTCACGGCGACCGCGAATCTCGTTTTCGACGAGGATGGCGGGCTCGCCTCCACCGTCGCCCTCGGCACGCTCCTCCTGCTGGCCCGGCTGCTCACGGTCCACGGCTTCGCCGGCACCGCGGCCACCGGACTCGCCGTGGCCGCCGGCGTGGAGGCGCTGTCCTGCGCGTCCGTGCTCGCGGGCCGGCTTCCCGGACTTGATCCGCTCGCCGTCCCGGTCACCCGGGCGGTCGAGATATGGGGCTCCTCGGCCGTGCCCGCCCTCGCCTGTGGAGCCGCCGCCCTCGGACTGCTCAGCCATGCCGCCGTCGCCCTGTCCCGGGCCTCGGCGCACATAAGACCTCAGCACTTCTGACCTCAGCGCCTCCCCAAGCCTGTCCCCGCCACTCGGCGACACGACACAGCGACACCGCACAGCAACACGCACAGCAACACGATGAAGGAGACACCAGACATGACCCCGCTATCCCCAGCACCGGCCTCCGCCAAGGCCTGTCGGCACGGAAGGGCACCGCGATGAGGGTCCTGCTGCTCGGTGCCAACGGTTTCCTCGGCCGCTTCGTGGCCGACCGGCTGCTCGCCGATCCCGCCGTGCACCTCACCGCGCTCGGCCGCGGCGACGACGCGGACGTACGGTTCGATCTCGCGGGCGGCAGCCCGGGAGCCCTCACCCGCTTCCTGGACGCCGTCCATCCCGGAGTCGTGATCAACTGCGCCGGCGCCACCCGTGGCGGCGCCCGCGAACTGACCAGGCACAACACCGTCGCCGTCGCCACGGTCTGTGAGGCCCTGCGCCGCAGCGGCTGCGGGGCGAGACTCGTCCAGCTCGGCTGCGCCTCCGAGTACGGTCCCTCGCAGCACGGCTCGTCCACCGCCGAGGACGCCGTGCCGCGCCCGGGCGGCCCGTACGGCGTGAGCAAGCTGGCCGCGTCCGAGCTGGTGCTCGGCTCCGGGCTCGACGCGATCGTGCTGCGGATCTTCTCGCCCGTCGGCCCGGGCACTCCGGCGGGCTCTCCGCTCGGCCGGCTCGCGGAGGCCATGCGCCGTGCCATGCAGGCGGGCGACGGCGAGCTCAAGCTCGGCGGACTCGGCGTACAGCGCGACTTCGTGGACGTACGGGACGTGGCGCGCGCCGTGCACGCCGCCTCGCTCTCCGCCGCCCAGGGCATCGTCAACATCGGTACCGGCCGGGCCGTCAAGCTCCGGGACGCCGCCGCGGTGCTGGCGAGAGTCGCGGGCTACGCCGGAGCCCTGCACGAACTCGACATGCCGCCGGGACCGATGCGTCCGGGCCACGCCACCATCGGCCCGCCGCGTGGCGAGCAACTGCCGGAACACATCGGCGCGGGCCCGTTCCCGTATCCCGACGGCTGCGGCGGCTGGCAGCAGGCGGACGTACGCACTGCCCGCGACCGGCTCGGCTGGCGGCCCCGGATCAATCTGGAGGAATCACTCGCGGACATCTGGATGGAGGCGGCGTGCCGTATCTGACCGCCGCCGGCCACCGCCCGCGCGACGGCCCGTCCGAGCCGGGGCCCGGCCGTCGGGACTGACTCCCGGCCGCCGGGACCGACTGCCCGGCCGCCTGGGCTCGCTGCCCGGCCACTGGGACGAGATCATCTCGCGAGTCGGACCGGGTGTCTCGGAATGACAAGGGCCGTGGCAGTGTTGCAGGGATAAGAACCGTACTGATTCATCGACCAACCCCCTGTTGAGGTCCCTGTGTCGCTGCCACCCCTGGTCGAGCCCGCTGCCGAGCTCACCGTTGACGAGGTCCGCAGGTACTCCCGTCATCTGATCATCCCGGACGTCGGGATGGACGGGCAGAAGCGGCTGAAGAACGCGAAGGTGCTGTGTGTGGGTGCCGGAGGTCTCGGCTCCCCGGCTCTGATGTACCTGGCCGCGGCCGGTGTCGGTACGCTCGGCATCGTGGAGTTCGACGAGGTCGACGAGTCGAACCTGCAACGCCAGATCATTCACAGCCAGGCCGACATCGGCCGGTCGAAGGCCGCGTCCGCGCGTGACTCCGTCCTCGGTATCAATCCCTATGTGAATGTGATCCTTCACGAAGAGCGGCTCGAAGCCGAGAACGTGATGGAGATCTTCTCGCAGTACGACCTGATCGTGGACGGCACGGACAACTTCGCCACCCGCTATCTGGTCAACGACGCCTGTGTGCTGCTGAACAAGCCGTACGTCTGGGGTTCGATCTACCGCTTCGACGGCCAGGCGAGCGTGTTCTGGTCCGAGCACGGCCCGTGCTACCGCTGCCTCTACCCGGAGCCCCCGCCGCCGGGCATGGTGCCCTCCTGCGCCGAGGGCGGTGTGCTGGGCGTGCTCTGCGCGTCCATCGGCTCGATCCAGGTCACCGAGGCAATCAAGGTGCTCACGGGCGTCGGCGAGCCGCTGGTCGGCCGGCTGATGATCTACGACGCCCTGGAGATGCAGTACCGCCAGGTCAAGGTCCGCAAGGATCCCGACTGCGCGGTCTGCGGCGAGAATCCCACCGTCACCGAACTCATCGACTACGAGGCCTTCTGCGGTGTCGTGTCGGAGGAGGCCCAGGAGGCGGCGGCCGGTTCGACGATCACTCCCAAGCAGCTCAAGGAGTGGATCGACGACGGTGAGAACATCGAGATCATCGATGTCCGGGAGCCGAACGAGTACGAGATCGTCTCGATCCCCGGCGCCAAGCTGATCCCGAAGAACGAGTTCCTGATGGGCACCGCCCTGGCGACTCTGCCGCAGGACAAGAAGATCGTTCTGCACTGCAAGACGGGTGTCCGCAGCGCGGAGGTGCTCGCGGTGCTGAAGTCGGCGGGCTTCGCGGACGCGGTGCATGTCGGCGGCGGAGTGATCGGCTGGGTCAACCAGATCGAGCCGGCGAAGCCGGTCTACTAGTTCTGTCAGTTCTGTCAGCTCTGCCGAAGGGGCCGGTCCACCATCGTGTGGACCGGCCCCTTCTGCGCATTCCGTGCGTTCTACGCGCAGCTCTTGCCGGACGCCGGGACCTCGCCGCGCAGGAAGTAGTCGTCCACCACCTGGGTGATACAGCGATTCCCGGTGGTGTACGCGCCATGGCCCTCACCTTCGAAGGTGAGATGGACACCGACGCCCTCGCCGAGCTCCGCGACCATCCGCTCGGATCCCTCGTACGGAGTCGCCGGATCGCCCTTGCCGCCTATCACCAGGATCGGGTCCGCGCCCGGCGCCGCCACCTCCGGAGCCTCGTGCTCGCCCGCGACCGGCCAGCGCGCGCACCAGCCGGCCAGGTCCCATGCCAGATACGGGCCGAAGACCGGCGATACCTCGCTGAAGTCGGCCAGCAGCCGGGACCTGACCTCGGCCGCGTCGACCCGGCCTTTCGCGTCCGCGCAGGAGATGGCGCGCTGGGCGTGGTGCGAGACGCCGTAACGACCGCGCGCGTCACGGTCGTTGTACGAGTCGGCCAGCCGCAGCAGTCCGGTGCCGTCGCCGTTCTCGGCGCCCTCCAGCGCGTCCGTCAGCTCGGGCCAGCTCTTCTCGCCGTACAGCGGGCTGATGATGCCGGTCAGGGCGAGGCCCTGGGTGAGCGTACGGCCCATGGAGGTGGGCAGCGGCTCGTGGTCCAGCCGGTCGAGCAGCTTCACCACGCGCGCGGTGCCGCTTCTCGCGCTGGTGCCACGGCTCTTGAAGTAGTTGTCCAGGGCGCGCTGGAAGCCGAGTGCCTGGTTACGGGAGTGGCCGATGTAGTCGGCCGTCGGATCGATCACCGCGTCCAGCGCGAGCCGCCCGACCTTCGACGGGAACAAGTGGGCGTAGACGCCTCCCAGTTCGGTGCCGTACGAGAAGCCGAAGTAGTGGAGCTTCCGGTCGCCGAGCACCTGGCGCAGCAGATCCAGGTCCCGGGCGGCGCTGGTGGTTCCCACATACGGCAGTACCCGTCCCGAACGCTTCACACAGCCCGCGCCGAACGCCGCCGAGTCTTCGAGGAAGATCTGCTCCTCGGCCGGAGTGTCCGGAGTGGAGTCGATACGGAGGGAACGTTCCGTCTGCTGATTGTCCCGGCACACCACTCCGGAGCTCTCGGCGACTCCGCGAGGATCGAAGCCGACCAGGTCGTACCGTGCGTGGAGGCTGCCGAAGAGACCGGCCGCGCCGGGCAGCGCGGCGACACCTGAGCCGCCGGGACCGCCGAAGTTGAAGAGGAGCGAGCCGATCCGGCGGTCCTTGTCCTTCGCCGCCGAGCGGATCAGGGCGATCCCGATGGTCTCGCCGGCCGGCTCGGTGTAGTCGAGCGGCGCCTGCATCGTGGCGCACTGCCAGCCGGAGCCGGGAGCCTTCGCGGCGCTGCCGCGTGCCTTCTCGGGAGCCGCGCACCGGTGCCAGCCGAGCGTCTGCCTTGCGAACGCGGCGGGCAGCGCGGGAGTCGCGGGACCGGCTCCTCCGGCCTCTCCTCGGCCGGCCGCGGGAGCGGTGGTGGCGGTGACCGGAGAGGCGGCCTTGGCGTCGGGCGGAGTGTCCTCCGCACCGCCGCCGCATGCGGTGAGGACGCCGCTCAGCAGCAGCGATCCCGCTGACAGCATGGACAGGACGGCTATCCGGAAAGGTCTGGGCATCGGGCAATTCAAGCCCGTCCGAGGAGGGAGGACAACCGAGGTCCTGGCCGGTGCGAGGGTGGCCGGCGTCGCCTCCGACCGGACACCGTCTGTCCGGACAGCGTCCATCCGGGCAGGGCCTATCGGCATACCGTGCCCGCGGCGGGCACTGTGCCGTTCAGCAGATAGTTGTTCACGGCGCCCTGCACACACGGGTTTCCGCTGTCGTACGAGCCATGGCCCTGGCCGTGGTACGTGATCTCGACGCCGACGCCCTTGCCCAGCGCGTCGGACATCGCCTTGGCGCCCGCGTACGGCGTCGCCGGATCACCGGTGTTGCCGATGATCAGGATCGGCGCCGAGCCGGGCGCGCTGACGTCCGGGTGGACCCACTGACCGGGCACCGGCCACTTGGAACAGCTCATCAGGCCCCAGCCCAGGAAGTCCCCGAAGACGGGCGACGCCTTGCGGAACTCCGGGAGCTTTGCCTTGGTCTGCTCCAGTGTGTAACGCTCCTTGGAGTCCACACAGTTGACGGCCGTGTTGGCCGCCTGGAGATTGCTGTACCTGCCGTACTCGTCGCGTCCGTTCATCGCGTCGGACAGTGCGAGCAGCAGCGCGCCGTTGCCGCCGTCGGCCTCGTCCAGTCCCTGTTCCAGATACGGCCAGAACTGCTTCGAATAGAGCGCCTGGGCAATGCCGTTGGTGGCCTGTGTCTGCGTCAGCTTGCGGTTGCCGATGCCCGCGACCGGCTTCTTGTCGAGCCGGGCGAGCAGTCCGGTGATGAAGCCCTCGATCTGCTTCGGTGTGGTGCCGGGCAGCCGGCAGGCGGGGCCGCGCGCCACACAGTCCTTCTCGAAGTTGTCGAGGGCGAGCTGAAAGCCCTTCGTCTGGCCGAGCGAGCCCTGTTCGGTGTTCTGGGACGGATCGACCACGGCGTCGAAGACCGCGCGGCCGACGGATTTCGGATACAGGTGGGCGTAGACGCCGCCCAGTTCGGTGCCGTACGAGATGCCGAAGTAGTACAGCTTCTTGTCGCCGAGGACCTGGCGCATCAGCTCCATGTCACGGGCGGCGTTGGTCGTACCGACATACGGGAGGGAACTGCCGGAGCGTTTCTCGCAGGCCGCCGCGTAGGAGGCGAGCCCTTGGGTGAAGGTCTTGACCTCGGCGGCGTCGTCCGGTGTCGCGTCCTTGGCGTAGTACGCGTCGAGCTGTTTGTCGTCCTTGCACTCCACCGGGTCGCTGCGGCCGACACCGCGCGGGTCGAAGCTGACGAGGTCGTAACGGGCCCGGAGCTTCTCGTAGTCCGCCGCGAAGGACGGCAGTCCGGTGATGCCGGAGCCGCCGGGACCGCCGAAGTTGAAGATGAGCGAGCCGATCCGCCGGGCCTTGTCGCGTGCCGGGGCACGGATGAGGGCCAGTTCGATGGTCTTGCCGCCCGCTTTGGCGTAGTCGAGCGGGACCTTCATCGAGGCGCACTGCCACTGGGCGCCACCGGGCAGCGGGGACGGTGCCGTACCGCCGCCCTCGGCGGTCGAAGGAGTCGGGCATGCCGTCCAGTGCAGCCGCTGGGAGGCCAGGTTCTTGGGCACGGCCGTGCTGTTCGCGTTGCCGCCGTTGAAGCTGGTGCCGTCGGCAGGGCTCCCGATGCCGGAGCAACCGGTGGCGGCCAGCAGGGCGGCGGCGGTGACAGCGGCGAGTGCCCTGCCGCGCCGGGTGGTGGAGGTCGGCATGTGCCCATCGTGCGCTCCGGCGCAGCGGGCCGCGCGGGGCAGCGGCCATGCGAGTGGCGTCGGGGGCGGGGCCGGGCCGGGCTGTGGACAGGACCCGCATGAGCAGGGCCTCGCAACGACGCCCTGCCCGCAACGACGGTCTAGAGCTCTCCTCGGCGGGTGAGATGGCTGAAGCACACCCAGCCCGGCAGCACCGGCAGCCACAGCGTCAGCAGCCGGTACAGCAGCACGGCCGGCGCGGCGATCTCCTTCGGCAGTCCGACCGCGATCAGTCCCAGCGTCAGCGCGCCCTCGATCGCGCCCACGCCGCCCGGTGTCGGCGCCGCCGAGCCGAGCGCGCTGCCCGCCAGGAAGACCACCGCGATGCTCGCGTAGCTGAGCTGCTGGTTGCCGTTGTCGAACGCCCGGATCGAGGCGTCCAGACACATCACGAACACACAGGTCAGCAGCAGCATCCCGCCGATACCCGTGAGCAGCTTCAACGGCCGCTGGAGCACATCGAGCATGCGCGGCACCACACCGGCGAACAGCGAGCGCAGCCGCGTCACCACGAACTTCCGCAGGAACGGGATCGCGGTCACGACCAGCACCAGCACCGCGACCGTCAGCAGACCCGCGATGACCGTCCTGGACGGAGTGAGCGAGGCCGACTTCTCCGTGCCCGTGAGATAGCCGAAGGACAGCAGCAGCAGGATGTGCGAGCCGAGCCCGAAGAGCTGCGACGCGCCCACGCTCGCCACCGCGAGCCCCGGCCGTACCCCCGCGCGCTGGAGGAAGCGGGTGTTCAGCGCCACACCGCCGACCGCCGCCGGAGCGACGATCTTGACGAACGAACCGGCGACCTGCGCGGCGACCGTCTTACGGAACGGCACCCGTTCCGGTACGAAGCCCAGCAGGCTCATCGACGCCGCGACATAGCTGAGGAGCGAGAACGCCGCCGCGGCGGCCACCCAGCCCCAGTGCGCCTGGCTGACGACCGTGTTGAAGTCGAGCTGTGTCAACTGCGTGAGCAGGAAGTACGCGGCGATGGCCCCGGCGATGAAGCTGATGAGCGTACGGGGCTTGATCCGCTCAAGCCGGACCGGCTCGACCGGTGCCTGCGGCCTGATCAGCAGCACCTGCCGGCGCATCTGGGAGAGCAGATCCTCCTCGCGCGCCTCGTCGAGCGCGTCGTCTATCGCCCGCTTCTCGGCCTGCTTCTCCGCGCGCAGGGACCTCCGTACGGCCTTGCGGTCACCGTCCTCGGCGGCGATGTCCGCGGCTCGCGCGCGCTTGTTCGTCTCGGACGCCGCGAGCACGGCGTCGCGCTCGCGCTGCGACCGCTCACGGGCGAGCCGGCGCAGTGTCGCGCGGGTGGAGCGGCTCAGTGCGATCGGCTGGAGCAGCGGCAGACAGTTGGCGACGGCGTCCGGGCCGATCACCTCCACGGCGGCGGCGACGGAGCGCTCCGCGCCCACCCGCAGGCCCATCGTCGTGAGGAGCTGCGCGGTGTCCATCCGCAGCACCAGGTCGCCCGCCGCGATCTCGCCGCCGCGCAGCTCCGCGAGGATCACCTTGCCGGAGCGGTCCACCACGAGCGCGTCACCGGTGAGCCTGCGGTGCGCGATACGGCGGGACTGGAGCGCCTTCACCTGGTGCCAGGCGTTCCGTACCAGCTCGTCGGTGATCGCCGAGTCGGGCAGCGAGTCCAGGGACCGCGCGCCCAGGTGCTCGTACACGAGCATGACGGCGTCGGGACCGAGCTCGGAGGTGGCGATCAGCTTCGGGGCGTTGGCGCCGGCGGCGATGGCCGCGTACGCGAGGAGCGCCTCCTGTTCGAGCGCCTGGCGCAGGGAAGGGATGGAGCTGCGGGTGGTGAAGGAGCGCAGGGTGAGCTGTCGCCAGACCCGGTAGAAGAAGCCCTGCGCCTGCTGTTCGCGGTCGACGACGGTCACATCGAGCGGCGGCCCGTCCTCCAGTGAGACCAGATACCGGCGGCCCCGGTCGCCCTGCTCGGCGGAGTCCGACGCCTCCTCGGCGCGCATCGCGCTGACCGGGCGGAAACCGACATGGCGTAGACCCGCCATCAAGTTCTGGCCGGTGGGCCGTACGTTGGGCGAGCCGACCGCGTAGAGCGTGCCGTACGCGACGCTCCAGCCGATCAGTACGGTCAGGGCGATCGAGAACGGAGTGGTGTAGCCGGCGACCAGCATCGCGAAGGCGTCGAGCAGCAGCACCACCCAGAGCACGACTCGCCAGCGTGGTCTGCGGGCCATGCCCACGGCGGTCATATAGGCGATGACGGGCGCGAGATAGCCATGGACGGGATCGGTGAGCCCGGCGCCGAGCTGGGGCCGGGTCAGCGCGTCCTGGATGGACTCCGGCGCGGACCTGGCGACCCAGAGGTCGGTGGCGAGTGTCACGCCGTGGGCCAGTACGGCGGCGAGAACGCCGTCCGCGATCCGCAGCCCGTCACGCTTGATCAGCCGCTCGATCGCGAACGCGACCGGGACGAGCAGCACGGCGATGCTGGAGACCAGTCCGGCGACCTTGACCATCAGGTCGGGCGCCTGGCCCGTGCCCTTGGAGATGTCCTGTTCCAGGCCGGTGGTGGTGCCGTGGGCGAAGGCGGAGAGGCCGAGGAGGAGCGCGATGGCCAGGACGCCGATCAGCAGCCGCAGCAGATCGGAGGGCCGGTGGACACGGGCCGCGAGGAGCGGTTCGTCGCCGGAGACGCGGTCGACGCGGGTGGCGCCGGTGTCACAGTCGTCGGGCGGGAGGTCATCGGGTGAGAGGGCTTCGGCCGCGATGTTCTTGGGCGCGAGGTCCTTGGACGGGAGGTCCTTGGACGGGACAGGCCCGGCCGGTAGGTCGTCGGGGCCGGTGGGCCGGTGTCCGTCGGCCTGAGGTCCTGCGGCCTGGGGCTCGGTGGTCACGCCGGCGCGGGCCCTCGGGGCTGCTTCCGGGCGCGGCTCAGCGCCGGAGGTGTCCGCCGTCGCAGTTGGCTGCACGGCCCGCTCCTCCACCGAATCCGTCTCTTCTTGATCTCGTATCACCAGTCACCGCCGGGACGATGGTGGCACGAGCCGACGACAGACGGGGGCATCAGGGTGCATTGCGGGGGCTCGGGGCGGGCGGAATGATCCTCTTTGTGGCCGTACGTACACAGGGTGACCGGCCGGACGCGCTCCGGAACGGCCCTGTTGCGGCGCCGACGGAGGTGTCGGTGGCGTGCGGCAGGATGGGCCGGATGAGGAACGACGAGGGTACGAGCGAGGGGAAGGACGCGGCGGCGGGCACGGGCCGGACCGATGGGCCGGGAGAGCTGCCCGAGTACGCGGAGCGGGTGCTGGACGTCGCCGAGCTGATCCCGTCCGGCCGTGTGATGACGTACGGCGATGTCGCGGAGTGGCTCGGCGAGGGCGGTCCGCGCCAGGTGGGCCGCGCCATGGCCCTCTACGGAGGTGCCGTGCCCTGGTGGCGGGTGGTCCGCTCGGACGGTGTGCTGCTCCCGGGACATGAGCTGGCGGCCCTGGACCACTACCGCGAGGAGGGCACACCGCTGCGCGAGGCCGCGCGGAGCGCCGAAGGGCATCTGCCGCGGCTGGACATGAAGCGGGCGCGCTGGGACGGCGAGGGCGCGGACGCCGACGAGGTGGCTCACATATGACAGCTTCCGCCATTCGGCCCTGCGGCGGGATGCGCCACGGGCGTGCTGAGGACCACACGAACCGGACGAAGACGCACACGACGGCGCGTGAACCGGCGCACGGCGGACTCTCCTGCGCGATGGAGCGGGCCGCGGCGCGGGCGGGAGTGCGGGCGCCGTCGCGGGTGGCGGACCGGCTGCGTCCCGGCCGCCCGGCGGCGTAGCGTCATCGGCACCCGTCACCGTCACTGTCACCCACGCCTCAGGCGTCACCGTCACCCGCGTCACCACCAGCACCTCTTCCAGGACCGGCGATCCACGTGAGTTCCTCCTCCTCCACCGGGCGTACCCCGCACCGTCGGGTACGGCAGCGGATCCCGGGCGCGTACCGGCTGGTGCGTACGCCGCCGGTCCCGGTGGATCCCCCTGAGCTGGACGCAGCCCAGCGCGGCGTGGTTGACCATGGGACGGGACCGCTGCTGGTGCTGGCGGGCCCGGGTACGGGCAAGACCACGACGCTCGTGGAGTCGGTCGCCCGGCGCGTCGCGCGCGGGACGGATCCCGAGCGGATCCTGGTCCTCACCTTCAGCCGCAAGGCGGCGGTGGAGCTGCGCGACCGGATGGCCGTCCGGCTCGGCGGGCGGCGCGGTCCGCAGGCCACCACGTTCCACTCGTTCTGCTACGCCCTGATCCGCGCGCACCAGGAGGCCGATCTCTTCACCGAACCGCTGAGGCTGCTTTCCGGTGCCGAGCAGGACGTCGCCGTACGGGATCTGCTCGCGGGCGAGCTCGTGCTGGAGCGCGAGGGCCGAGGGCGTGTGAGATGGCCGGACGAGCTGCGCGCGTGTCTCACCACGCGCGGTTTCGCCGACGAGGTACGGGCGGTGCTCGCCCGGAGCCGTGAACTGGGCCTCGGCCCCGACTCGCTGGCGGCGTTCGCGCGGCGCACGGGCCGTCCCGACTGGTCGGCCGCCGCGTCCTTCCTCGCGGAGTATCTGGACGTCCTGGACATGCAGGGCGTACTCGACTACGCGGAGCTGGTCCACCGTGCGGTGCTGCTGGCGGGCCGCCGCGAGGTCGCGGAGCGGCTGGTCGCTCAGTACGACGCGGTGTTCGTCGACGAGTACCAGGACACCGATCCGGCGCAGGTCCGGCTGCTGGGCGCGCTGGCCGGGCAAGGGCGCACACTGGTCGCCTTCGGCGATCCGGACCAGTCCATCTACGCGTTCCGTGGCGCCGATGTGAACGGCATCCTGGACTTTCCGTACGCCTTCCCGCGCGCGGACGGCCGCCCGGCACCGGTGGCGGTCCTCGGCACCTCCCGCCGTTCCGGCGCGAAGCTGCTCGACGCGACCCGGCTGCTCACCCGTCGTATGCCGCTCACACGGTTGCCCGCCGCGAAGGTGCAGGCGCACCGTGAGCCCGTGCCGGTGCGGAAGGGCGGCCAGGTGGAGACATACACATTCCCGACTCCTTCCACAGAGCTGGACAACATCGCCGACATCCTCCGCCGCGCACATCTGGAGGACGGCATCCCTTGGAACGACATGGCGGTCCTGGTCCGTGCGGGCGGTCGCACCATCCCTTCCATCCGCCGCGCCCTGACCTCGGCGGGCGTACCACTGGAGGTGGATGGCGACGATGTGCCACTGCGCCATGAACCGGCGGTGTCGCCGCTCCTGACGGCGCTCCGGGCCGTGGCCGAGGCGGCGCTGCGTCCGCAGTCCGAGCCGGAGGAGGACGCGCCGGACGACGACATGCAGGACCAGACCGAGCCGGACCACGGGCTGCCCGAGCCGGACGCGGCCGAGCACATGCCGGGCGACGACGCGCCTTTGGAGGTGGCGTCCGACCAACCCGTGTCCGAGCCGCCCGCGTCCGAGCCGGACGCACAGGGCGTCGCGCCACCCGGCGCCGTCGGCTGGCTCGATGTCGAGACCGCGCTCGCGCTTCTCTCCTCGCCTCTCGGCGGTATGGACGCATCCGATCTGCGCCGGCTCGGCCGCGCGCTGCGCGACGAGGAGCGGGCCGGAGGCAACCGCGTGCCGGCGCCGTCCGATGTGCTGCTCGCGCGCGCGCTCGCCGAGCCCGAGCGGCTCGTGGCGCACGATCCGGCGTACGCCCGAGGTGCGCAGCGGCTCGGCGCGCTGCTGCGCAAGGCGCGGGAGCTGCTCGAAGGTGGCGGCACCGCCGAGGAGGCGCTCTGGGCACTGTGGGACGGCACCTCCTGGCCGGGCCGGCTCGAACGCTCCGCCCTGCGCGGCGGCGCGGCGGGCCGTAACGCCGACCGCGACCTCGACGCCGTATGCGCCCTCTTCGACGCCGCCGCCCGCGCGGAGGAGCGCACCGGCGGCCGAGGCGCGCTCAACTTCCTGGAGGAGCTGGACGCCCAGGACATCGCCGCCGACACGCTCAGCCGCCGTGCCGTACGGCCCGACGCCGTACGGCTGATGACGGCCCACCGCGCCAAGGGCCTGGAGTGGCGGCTCGTCGTCGTCGCGGGTGTGCAGGAGGGCCTCTGGCCCGATCTGCGCCGTCGTGGCTCCCTCCTGGAGGCGGACAGGATCGGCCGCGACGGCCTCGCCGAGCCACTCACTCCTGGCGCCCTCCTTACGGAGGAGCGCCGTCTCTTCTACGTCGCCGCCACCCGCGCGCGCGACCGGCTGGTCGTCACCGCCGTCAAGGCGCCCGCCGACGACGGCGACCAGCCCTCCCGCTTCCTCACCGAACTCGGCGTCGAGCCGAGAGACATCACCGGCCGCCCGCGCCGCCCTCTCGCCGTCGCCGCACTCGTCGCGGAGCTGCGTGCCACCACCGTCGATCCGGAGGCGACGCCCGCCCTGCGCGATGCCGCCGCCCGCCGTCTGGCCCGGCTCGCGGCGCTCGGCGACGAGGAGGGCCAGCCGCTCGTACCGTCCGCGCATCCGCACCGCTGGTGGGGCCTGTACGAGCCGACCCGCAGCGCCGTTCCGCTGCGCGACCGGGACCAGCCCGTGGCGCTGTCCGGCAGCGCCCTGGACCAGTTGGCGAACACCTGCGCGCTCCAGTGGTTCCTGGGCCGCGAGGTGAAGGCGGACGAGCCCGCCACGGCCGCCCAGGGCTTCGGCAATGTCGTCCATGTCCTGGCCGACGAGGTCGCCTCCGGCCGTACGCCCGCCGATCTCGCCGTGCTCATGGAGCGGCTGGACTCCGTGTGGGACGCGCTCGCCTTCGACGCGCCCTGGAAGTCACAGCAGGAGAAGGAGCACGCGCGCGTGGCGCTCGAACGCTTTCTGCGCTGGCATGTCATGGACCGCGGGGGACGCACTCCCGCCGCCACGGAGCACGGTTTCGACGTCACCCTGGAGGCGGGCGCGTACGAGGTGCGTATCCGGGGTTCGATGGACCGCGTGGAGCGGGACACCGAAGGCCGCGCCTATGTCGTCGACTTCAAGACCGGCAAGCAGGCGCCCACCAAGGACGAGGTCGCCCGCCATCCTCAGCTCGCCGTCTACCAGCTCGCCGTACGGGAGGGCGCGCTGGACGAGGTCTTCGACGGCCAGCGCCCGGAGCCGGGCGGCGCCGAACTCGTACAACTGCGCCAGCCCGCGCCGAAGAAGGAGGGCGGCGAGCAACTTCCCAAGGTCCAGGCGCAGGAGCCGCTCGCGGGGGAGTGGGTCGGCGAACTGCTCACCACCGCCGCCGGCCGCGTACTGGACGAGAGGTTCACGCCCACCACCGGCGGACACTGCGCCAACTGCGCCTTCCGCGCCTCGTGCAGCGCACGGCCGGAGGGCCGGCAGATCGTGGAGTGAGCCGCGCTCCGGGAGCCTCGGAGCGAGCCGCCCGCCGGGCATTGGCCGGGCGTTGTCAGTGGTGACGGATAGCCTCTCCGCGTGTCCGTACATCTCACCGATCCCGAGCAGCTCAAGGAGCTCCTCGGTATCCCGTTCACTCCGGAGCAGACGGCCTGCATCACGGCGCCGCCCGCCCCGCAGGTCATCGTGGCCGGAGCCGGTTCCGGGAAGACCACGGTGATGGCCGCCCGCGTGGTGTGGCTGGTGGGCAGCGGACAGGTCGCCCCGGAGCAGGTCCTCGGGCTCACCTTCACCAACAAGGCGGCGGGCGAGCTGGCCGAGCGCGTCCGCAAGGCGCTCGTACGGGCCGGAGTCACCGACCCGGATGTGATCGATCCGGACCATCCTCCGGGCGAGCCCCGGATCTCCACCTACCACGCCTTCGCGGGGAGGCTGCTCACCGACCACGGTCTGCGGATAGGGCTTGAGCCCACCGCCCGGCTGCTCGCCGACGCCACCCGCTTCCAGCTCGCCGCGCGGGTGCTGCGGGAGGCGCCGGGACCGTATCCGGCCCTGACCAAGACGCTCCCGGCCCTGGTCAGCGATCTGCTCGCGCTCGACGCCGAGCTGGCCGAGCATCTCGTGGGCACGGGCAGGCTCGGCGCGTACGACAGCGAGCTGCTGCGCGCTCTGGAGGGCGCGAGGCTCAGCAACGCCGAGCTGCGCAAGGTGCCCGAGACGGTGGCCGCCCGCCGTGAACTGCTTGATCTCGTAGGGCGTTACCGCGAGGCCAAGCGCGCCCGCGATCTGCTCGACTTCGGCGACCAGATCGCGCTCTCGGCCGAACTCGCCTCGACCAGACCCGAGGTCGGGACGATTCTCCGGGACGAGTTCCGGGTCGTCCTGCTCGACGAGTACCAGGACACGTCGGTCGCCCAACGGCTCCTTCTCTCCGGGCTCTTCGGCGGCGGCACCGGACACGCGGTGACGGCGGTCGGCGATCCCTGCCAGGCGATCTACGGCTGGCGCGGCGCCTCCGTCGCCAATCTGGACGACTTCCCGGAGCATTTCCCGTACGCCGACGGCCGCCCGGCCGCCCGCTTCTCGCTCAGTGAGAACCGCCGCAGCGGCGGCCGTCTCCTCGACCTCGCCAACGGTCTCGCCGAGCCGCTGCGCGCGATGCACGAAGGCGTCGAGGCGCTGCGGCCCGCGCCCGGCGCGGAGCGCGACGGCGCGGTGCGCTGCGCCCTGCTTCCCACGCACGCGGAGGAGATCGAGTGGCTCGCCGACTCGATCGCCCATCTCGTACGCACGGGCAAGGAACCGGGCGAGATCGCCGTGCTGTGCCGTACGGCCGGTGACTTCCCGGAGATCCAGGGCGCGCTGGTGGCCCGTGACATACCCGTCGAGGTCGTGGGGCTCTCCGGGCTGCTCCATCTTCCCGAGGTCGCCGATCTCGTCGCCATGTGCGAGGTCCTCCAGGATCCGGGCGCCAACGCCTCTCTCGTACGGCTGCTCACCGGCCCGCGCTGGCGCATCGGGCCGCGCGATCTCGCGCTGCTGGGCCGCAGGGCCCGGCTGCTGGTCCACCGAGGCGGCGGCGAGGACGGCGAGGACGATCTCGACGCGCGGCTGGCGGCGGCGGTCGAGGGCACCGATCCGGCCGAGGTGATCTCGCTCGCGGACGCCCTCGACACCTTCCTGGAACCGGCGGGCGCTCCGGCGGACGGGCTGCCCTTCTCCGGCGCGGCCCGGGTCCGGTTCGCGCGGCTGGCCACCGAACTGCGCGAGCTGCGCCGGTCCCTGGCCGATCCCTTGATGGACGTGCTGCACCGCGTCCTGGCGACGACCGGTCTGGAGGTCGAGCTCTCCGCCTCGCCGCACGCCCTGGCCGCCCGCCGCCGCGAGACGCTGAGCAACTTCCTCGACATCGCGGCCTCCTTCGCGGCGCTCGACGGAGAGGCGGGTCTGCTGGCGTTCCTGGCGTTCCTGCGGACGGCCGCGCAGTACGAGAAGGGCCTGGACAACGCGCTGCCGGGCGGCGAGAACACCGTGAAGGTGCTCACCGCCCACAAGTCCAAGGGACTTGAGTGGGATGTGGTCGCCGTGCCGGGACTGGTGACGGGACAGTTTCCCAACGGCCGGGCGCGCGAGGCCTGGACGTCCCAGCCGAAGGTCCTGCCGCACGCGCTGCGCGGCGACGCGCCGACACTGCCGGATGTGCCGTCCTGGGACGCGAAAGGTCTCAAGTCGTTCAAGGACGCGATGAAGACGCACCAGCACACGGAGGAACTGCGCCTGGGCTATGTCACCTTCACCCGCCCGCGCTCCCTGCTGCTCGGCTCCGGCCACTGGTGGGGCCCGACGCAGAAGCGCCCGCGCGGCCCGTCGGACTTTCTGCACGCCCTGTACGACCACTGCGCGGCGGGATACGGCGAGATCGAGGCCTGGGCGGACGAGCCGGAGGAGACCGACGAGAACCCGTCCCTGCGCGCGGAGACCACACCTCATGCCTGGCCTCTCCCGCTGGACCCGGAGTCGATGGCTCGCCGCCAAGAGGCGGCGGAAACGGTACGGAAGTACTTGGCGGAGTTCCAACAGGAGGACGGTGACGCCGCACCCCCGGCCGACCCGGCCCTGGACGACCCGTTCGTACCGAACGATGACGACTCGTTCGTACCGGACGATGCAGAGCCGTCCGACCCGGGCCCGGACGACCTGTTCGACCCGGCAGGCATGGTCGAGCCGGACGACCCGTTCGCACCGGACGATTTCTTCGTACCGGATGATCCCGAGCAGGACGGCCCCGAGCCCGCCGATCCGGGGCCGGCCGACGACGACCCGGCCGACGACGACCCGGCCGACGACGACCCGGCCGGCTGGGACTCATGGGCGCCCCGCGCGCCGGACGGTGCCATCCCCGGGCCCCGCACCGCGGGCGGAGCCGACGCGGGGGAGCCCGGGGGCGTGCCCCCGGTTACGGGAAGGGGCGGGCCAGGGGAGAGCCTCACGCCCGAGGAGCTCCGTACGCTCGCCTCCTGGGACCGCGATCTCGACGCCCTCACCGGTGAGCTGCGCCGCGCCCGCGCCACCGTCCGCGACGTACCCGTACCGCCGTCCCTCTCCGCCTCCCAGCTCCTCCGTCTCGCCGCCGATCCCGACGGTTTCGCCCATGAGCTGGCCCGGCCCATGCCGCGTCCGCCGCAGCCCGCCGCCCGCAGAGGCACGCGGTTCCACGCCTGGGTGGAGTCCAGGTTCGAGGAGCTCCCGCTGCCGATGCTCGGCCCCGACGAGCTGCCCGGCGGCGAGGAGGACGAGCCGGAGATCGCCGACGAGCGTGATCTGGCCGCGCTCAAGGCGGCCTTCGAGCGCACTCCGTACGCCCGGCGCACGCCGTACCGCGTGGAGGCGCCCTTCCATCTCACTCTCGCGGGCCGGGTGATCCGAGGCCGTATCGATGCCGTCTACCGCCATGCCCGCACCGACCGGGAGACCGGCTCGGAGACGTACACGTACGAGATCGTGGACTGGAAGACCAGCCGGGCCCGTACCGCCGATCCTCTCCAGCTCGCCGTCTACCGGCTCGCCTGGGCCGAGCAGCACGGTCTTCCGCTGACGGCCGTGACGGCCGCGTTCCTCTACGTACGGACCGGCGAGGTCGTACGTCCCGAGCGCCTTCCCGGCCGCCCTGAGCTGGAACGCGTCCTGACCGGAGGCCCGCCGGGCCCCGACGCCGACATGCCCACGGACGAGGGATCCCAGGAACCGGCAGACCGGACCGCTCCCGGAGCCCGTTAGGCTCGACATCATGAGCGACACCCCGGACAGCGTCGTCCGTACGTACATCCGCACCCACCGCGCGGCTTTCCTCGACGACCTCGCCGACTGGCTGCGCATTCCGTCCGTATCGGCACAGCCCGACCACGACGCCGATGTACGGCGCAGCGCCGACTGGCTCGCCGAGAAGCTCAAGGAGACCGGCTTCCCGGTCGCCGAGATCTGGGACACTCCGGGCGCGCCCGCCGTCTTCGCCGAGTGGCCCTCCGCCGACGCGGACGCTCCCACCGTGCTGGTCTACGGCCACCACGACGTCCAGCCTGCCGCCCGCGAGGACGGCTGGCACACGGATCCCTTCGAGCCGGTCGTACGGGACGGCCGGATGTACGGGCGCGGCGCCGCCGATGACAAGGGCCAGGTGTTCTTCCACACGCTCGGGGTACGGGCGCATCTCGCCGCCACCGGCCGTACCACTCCCGCCGTCCATCTCAAGCTCCTCATCGAGGGCGAGGAGGAGTCGGGCTCTCCGCACTTCCGCGCCCTGGCCGAGCGGCACGCGGACCGGCTGGCCGCCGACGCGGTGATCGTCTCCGACACCGGCATGTGGTCCGAGTCCACGCCGACGGTCTGCACCGGTATGCGCGGCCTGGCCGACTGCGAGATCGAGCTGTACGGCCCCGACCAGGACATCCACTCCGGCTCCTTCGGCGGCGCAGTCCCGAATCCGGCCACCGTCGCCGCCCGTCTGGTCGCCGCCCTGCACGACGAGCACGAACGCGTCACCGTCCCGGGCTTCTACGACGGTGTCGCCGAGCTCGACGACACCGAGCGCGCGCTCCTCGCGGAGCTGCCCTTCTCCGAGGAGGAGTGGCTCCGTACGGCCAGGTCCCACGGCACTCTCGGGGAAGCCGGTTACTCCACCCTGGAGCGCGTCTGGGCCCGCCCGACCGCCGAGGTCAACGGCATCGCGGGCGGCTACCAGGGCCCCGGTGGTAAGACGATCATCCCGTCCTCCGCCCAGCTCAAGCTGTCGTTCCGGCTGGTCGCGGGCCAGGATCCGGAGCGTGTCGAGCGTTCCGTACGCGACTGGATCGAGGCCCGTGTCCCGGCCGGAATCCGGCACAAGATCAGCTTCGGCGCGGCCACCCGGCCCTGTCTGACTCCGCTGGACCATCCCGCGCTCCAGTCGGTCGTACGGTCCATGGGCCGCGCCTTCGGCCGACCGGTCCGCTTCACCCGCGAGGGCGGCTCGGGACCGGCCGCCGACCTCCAGGACGTGCTCGGCGCGCCCGTCCTCTTCCTGGGCATCTCCGTACCGTCCGACGGCTGGCACGCGCCGAACGAGAAGGTCGAACTGGACCTGCTGCTCAAGGGCGTGGAAACGACGGCCTACCTCTGGGGCGACCTTGCCACCGCCCTGCGCTGAGGGCGCTGAGCCCTGTGCCGAGCGCGCCTCGTCCCGCGCCGAGCGCACCGCCGAAGACTTCGCCGCACACTCCGCTGATCAGAAACCCAATCCATCCGGGGGAGTTGGAAGTACCTGTGAGCACCATCAGCAGTGACGCCACCGCACACCGACCCATCGGCCTGACCGCGCCCAGCGGTATCGACCGCGCGGCGCACCACCGGCTCGACGAGGCCTGGCTGGCGGCGGCGTGGAGCCATCCGACGACCCGGGTCTTCGTGGTGTCGGGCGGCCAGGTGCTGATCGACGACACTCCGGACGGCCGTACGGAACTGGTCATGATCCCGTCCTTCGAGGCGCCCGTGACCGAGGCCCATCGCTACTTCCTCGGTACGGACGCGGACGGCGTCCGCTATTTCGCGCTCCAGAAGGACTCGCTCCCGGGCCGGATCGACCAGTCGGCGCGGGCCGCCGGGCTGCGCGAGGCCGGCATGCTGCTCTCCGCCCGTGACGCGGGCCTGATGGCGCACGCCGTGGCGCTGGAGAACTGGCAGCGGCTGCACCGCTTCTGCTCCCGCTGCGGCGAGCGCACCGTGATCGCGGCGGCCGGCCATATCCGCCGCTGCCCGGCCTGCGGTGCCGAGCACTATCCGCGGACCGATCCCGCCGTGATCATGCTGGTCACCGACGAGGAGGACCGCGCGCTCCTGGGCCGTCAGGTGCATTGGCCCGAGGGCCGATTCTCCACGCTGGCCGGGTTTGTGGAGCCGGGCGAGTCGATCGAGCAGTCGGTGGTCCGCGAGGTCTTCGAGGAGGCGGGCGTCACGGTCGGCGAGGTCGAGTACATCGCCAGCCAGCCATGGCCGTTCCCGTCGAGCCTGATGCTGGGCTTCATGGCGCGTGCCACCTCGTCGGAGATCACGGTGGACGGCGAGGAGATCGAGGAGGCGCGCTGGTTCTCCCGGGAGGACCTGCGGGCCGCGATCGAATCGGGCGAGATCCTGCCCCCGGCCGGAATCTCCATCGCCGCGCGCCTGGTGGAGCTGTGGTACGGCAAGCCCTTGCCGAAGCCGGCGAACTGAGCCTCAACCGTATTGAGTCTCAACCCTTCAGGACGACCGAGCCGTACGACGACCGAGCCCCCGCCGGAATCGCTCCGGCGGGGGCTCGGTCGGTGGGCCGCACGCAGTCCCGCTGCGCGCGCTCAGACGCCGATCTTCTGCTTGACCTGGGCCAACGAGGGATTCGTCAGCGTCGATCCGTCGGAGAACAGCACGGTCGGCACCGTCTGGTTGCCGCCGTTCGCCTTCTCGACGAAGGCCGCCGAATCCGGGTCCTGCTCGATGTTGATCTCGGTGTACGCGATGCCTTCGCGGTCCATCTGGCCCTTGAGCCGACGGCAGTATCCGCACCATGTGGTGCTGTACATCGTCACAGTGCCCGGCATGTCTCTCGCGCTCCTCTGTCTCGGTCCCGCCGAAATGCGTCGTCCGCATCCTGTCGAACGTACGCGGCCCGGCCGCCATTCCCGTACGGACGTGGTAAGGGCTGCCCCGCGGTACGGGCTTCCAGCGGCGGGGCGACGGGTGTGTTTGTACGACCAACGCGGCTCCCCTGTGGACAACCGCCGCACCTGTCCCGGGGGACCTGGCAGCATGGCGGGGTGACAGCAGCAACGCACTCCCCACTCTTCCCGCGCGAATCCGAGGCCGGCCAGATCATGGCTCCGCCGCGCGACGCCGACGCGGTGCTCGACGGGCTCGATCCCGAGCAGCGCGAGGTGGCGACGGCCCTGCACGGCCCGGTGTGTGTGCTGGCCGGGGCCGGCACGGGCAAGACGCGCGCCATCACCCACCGGATCGCCTATGGCGTGCGCGCGGGCATACTCCAGCCCGCCAGTGTGCTGGCCGTCACGTTCACCAACCGGGCGGCGGGCGAGATGCGCGGACGGCTGCGCCAGCTCGGCGCGGGCGGTGTCCAGGCGCGTACGTTCCACTCGGCGGCGCTGCGCCAGCTCCAGTTCTTCTGGCCCAAGGCGGTCGGCGGGGAGCTGCCGCGGCTGCTCGACCGCAAGGTGCAGCTCGTCGCCGAGTCCGCGGCCCGCTGCCGGATCCGGCTCGACCGCAATGAACTGCGGGATGTCACCGGCGAGATCGAGTGGGCGAAGGTCACCCAGACCGTACCGGCCGACTATCCCGCCGCCGTGGCCAAGTCCGTCCGCGAGGCCCCGCGCGATCCGGCCGAGATCGGCCAGATCTACGGGATGTACGAACAGCTCAAGCGCGACCGCTCGGTGATCGACTTCGAGGATGTCCTGCTGCTCACGGTCGGCATCCTCCAGGACCGGCATGACATCGCCGACCAGATCCGACGGCAGTACCAGCACTTCGTGGTCGACGAGTATCAGGACGTCAGCCCGCTCCAGCAGCGGCTGCTCGATCTCTGGCTGGGGGACCGGGAGAGTCTCTGTGTCGTGGGCGACGCCAGCCAGACGATCTACTCCTTCACCGGCGCGACGCCCGACCATCTGCTGAACTTCCGCACCCGCCACCCGGGCGCCACCGTGGTGAAGCTGGTCCGGGACTACCGCTCCACGCCTCAGGTCGTCCATCTCGCCAACGGCCTGCTGAACCAGGCGCGCGGCCGGGCCGCCGAGCACCGGCTCGAACTGGTCTCGCAGCGCGACCCGGGCCCCGAGCCGGTCTGTACGGAGTACGCGGACGAGCCCACCGAGGCCGAGGGCACCGCCCGCAGGATCCGCGATCTGATCGCCGCGGGCGTCCCGGCAGGCGAGATCGCCGTGCTGTACCGGATCAACGCCCAGTCGGAGGTCTATGAACAGGCCCTGGCCGACGCGGGCGTGCCCTATCAGCTCCGTGGCGCCGAGCGGTTCTTCGAGCGGCAGGAGGTACGGGAAGCGGGCGCGGCGCTCCGTGGCGCGGCCCGCTTCGGAGGCAATGACTCCCTGCTCGACGATGTGGTCGAACTGCCCGCGCAGGTCCGGGCGGTGCTCTCCACCAAGGGCTGGACCACCGAACCTCCCGCGGGCTCCGGCGCGGTCCGTGACCGCTGGGAGTCCCTGGCCGCCCTGGTCCGTCTCGCCGAGGACTTCGTCCGGGCGAGGCCGGGTGCGACGCTCGCCGATCTGGTGGCCGAGCTGGACGAGCGCGCCGCCGCGCAGCACGCGCCCACGGTGCAGGGCGTCACACTCGCCTCGCTGCACGCGGCGAAGGGCCTGGAGTGGGACGCGGTATTCCTGGTCGGGCTCGCCGAGGGCATGATGCCGATCACCTACGCCAAGACCGATGAGCAGATCGAGGAGGAGCGCCGGCTCCTCTATGTCGGTGTCACCCGGGCGCGGTCGCATCTCTGTCTCTCCTGGGCGCTCTCGCGCTCTCCGGGCGGCCGGGCCTCCCGCCGTCCCACCCGCTTTCTGAACGGACTGCGTCCGGGCTCCACGGCCCCGGGAGCACGAAGCACGGCGGCGGTCCCGGGCGGCTCCCTGGAGCACGGCGGCACTGCCGTCCGGCGCAAGCGGCGCGGTCCGGTGCTCTGCCGGGTCTGCGGCAAAACGCTCACCGACGCGGGCGAGATGAAGCTGATGCGCTGTGAGGACTGCCCGTCCGACATGGACGAGGCGCTCTATGAGCGGCTGCGTGACTGGCGCGCGGAGCAGGCGAAGCAACTGGGCCAGCCCGCCTATTGTGTGTTCACCGACAAGACGCTGATGGCGATCGCCGAGACCGTGCCGGACGGCGAGCGCGAGCTGGCCGCGATCGCCGGTGTCGGCGCCCGCAAGCTGGACCGCTTCGGAGCCGATGTACTCGCCATCTGCGCTGGTGAGGAGCGTGCGGGAGACACCGCGGACGACTGAGGCGAACTCGTCGAAAAAATAGTTTGCGCCCGCCTGGGGAATCCCCATAGGTTCTTAACCACGGGAACGGCGGGCTTCACCGAAGCCCTGTCCCCGTGCTCTACTTATCCAAAGCAGTACTTGCCCGCTATACGCGTGACTGGCTCAGGCCGGTCCTTGAGACGCCGAGAGGAGGCGATTCCAGTGATCAGCATCATCAACAGCAGCAGCAGCTTTGTCGGCTCCAACAAAATGACCGATCGCTCCGTCGTCTCCGCCTGCTCGCTCGGCTTCTCCGGTTCCGAACTCATTGGCAGTGGCCTGTCCGGCGTCTTCGCCGTCCGGCCCGCCGCTCTGTCGGGTCTTCCCGTCGGGGTGCGCAATGAGCGACCGACCAAGGCACTGGAAGCAGGAGTAGCAGCGGCAGCGGCCAAGGCCTATGCCTTTGCGGCGACCGGTGCCGAAACGAAGCAGCAGACGCAGCACCACTTGATGTGGGCCTTCCGTGGGCTCGAACCCTGGAGTGATCCAGTCTGATCCACGATCAGACCGGCGCCTCAGGGCCGCGGAACCCCACCAGGGATCCGCGGCCCTTCTGTTTGTCCCGAACGGGAGACAGAACCGAAGCGCCTCGGAACTAGCACTACTCGGTACCAGCCGACACCCGGCCAAACAGGCCGGACCGACCAGACGAGGAACGACACCCGTGCAACTCGAAGCGCACGCCCCGTCCGTACCGCCTTCCGAAGCGATCTCCCCGCCCGTCTCCACGGAGGACTCCACCTTGACTCCGCTCACCGCGCTGACCGCGCTCGACGACGCCATCGAGAGCCTCGGCGTACCTGTTCCCTGCCGTGCCTACGACCCGGAGGTCTTCTTCGCCGAGTCCCCGGCCGATGTCGAGTACGCCAAGGCACTCTGCCGCACCTGCCCGCTGGTCGAGGCCTGCCTCGCCGGCGCCAAGGAGCGGCGTGAGCCGTGGGGCGTATGGGGTGGCGAACTCTTCGTCCAGGGTGTGGTCGTGGCCCGCAAGCGGCCTCGTGGCCGTCCGCGCAAGAACCCGGTCACGGCATGAATGCCGCCGGAACCATCGACCGTCCCTTTACGCACGATCCCCAGAAGCAGGCTCCGATGACCTCTTCCCTGAGCGAGCCGTCCGGCTCCGCGACCCCGGCAGTCACCACGATGGGCGCGAACGACTCGCGTCAGAACAGGACCCGCGAGATGCAACTCATCCCAGAAGCCATGGCACGCGCGCATATGAGCGAGCGCCTGCGTGAAGCCGACGCGGGACGCCGGGCCGCGCGCCTGGTCGCCGCCCGGCGGTTGCAGCGCCGCGCCGAGCGCGCGTCGCTGCGCGCCCGCCGCGCGCTGGCCATGGCCGTCATGCAGTAGTCAGCCAGGCAACCAGTGCGCGATCACCGTCACTGAGCGGGGGCCGGTTCCGAGGGACCGGCCCCCGCACCGCTTTCCCGGCCGCGGCCGGCCGGCAAGATCCAAACGAAAGACCCTAGCTGTCCACCGGCTCCACCGCGCCCTGCTGCTCCGGTATGAACGGCTCCGCCGCGAACCCGGGCAGCCAGGCCTCCAGTTCGTCCCTCAGCCGTACCGTCGCGTTGAGCTGGCAGAGCACACCGATCGTGCTCAGCGTGACGCGGTGTATCAGCAGATACGACGGCGGGAGATTCAACTGCTTGCCCAACTGATGGGCGGGCGACCGCGGATCCGCTATCCGGGCGGCCTGATCGCGCATCCAGCTCCGGGTGAAGGTGAACTCGTCCACCGCCGCCGGTTCGATGATCGGCAGCAGATAGTCCAGCACCGCGTCCGGGTCGAGATCGATGGACTCCTTGACGAATCCCTCCTCGCGCAGCAGGTCGTACACCGCCTCGGCGTCGTCCTCCAGTGTCAGCCGCAGGGCCTCACCGATGGTGCCGGGAAGTCCGCCCGGCAGCCGGTCCACCGTGCCGAAGTCCAGCACCCCGAGCCGCAGTTCACTGCCCGCACCGCTTTCACCGTCGTCGCCGTCCGTGCCGTCCTCGTCGGAGGCCGCCGGAGGAAGCAGCCGGAAGTTGCCCGGATGCGGATCGGCGTGCAGCAGACCGGTGCGCGCCGGGCCCGAGAAGAGAAACCTGGCCAGGAGCTGTCCCGCCCGGTCGCGCTGCTCGGGCGTCCCGTCGGAGATCACCTCCGACAGCGGTATCCCGTCGATCCACTCCGTCACCAGCACCTGCTCGCCCTGGTGCACCACCTCGGGCACCACCACATCCGGATCGCCCGCGAACTCCGCCGCGTGCTCGCGCTGTGACTCGGCCTCCAGCGCGTAGTCCAGCTCCTCGGAGACCCGGTCGCGCAATTCGGTGATCAGCGGCTTGATGTCCATCCCCGGGATCAGCGGCCCCAGCAGCCTGGCGAACCGGCTGAGCTGTGCCAGATCGGAGAGCAGCGCCTCACCGGCTCCCGGATACTGCACCTTGACCGCGACCTGGCGTCCGTCGTGCCAGACCGCCCGGTGCACCTGGCCGATCGACGCGGCGGCCGAGGGCTTGTCCTCGAACTCCAGGAACAGCTCGCGCCACTCCTCGCCGAGCCGCTCCGCCAGCACCGCGTGGACCGTACGGACCGGCATGGGCGGCGCCGCCTCCTGGAGCTTGGTGAGCGCCGCCCGGTAGGGCCCGGCGATCTCCTCGGGCAGTGCCGATTCGAAGACGGACAGCGCCTGCCCGAACTTCATCGCACCGCCCTTCAGCTCGCCGAGCACCTTGAAGAGCTGGTCCGCCGTGCGCTGCTGCAACTCCCTGGCGACGAGCTCCGCGGACTTTCCGCCGATCCGCTTGCCGAGGCCCCAGGTGGCCCGGCCGGCGAAGCCCAGTGGCAGCGTGGCCAGCTTCGCGGTCCGGGTGACCGCCTTCCGGGGAAGATCAGACATGAAGCCCCTCCAAGTCCCAGACAGCCGTGCCGCCTGTGCCGGATACCCGGCCATTGTGTCGTGCGACGCCCTCGTCTCCGCCAGGCGCACCCCTGTGCGGCCTGTCGGCCGCACCACAGCGGCAGTCCGGATGCGGCTCGGTCCGCTCCGCCCGCCAGTCCAGCAGCGGAAGCGATGCCTCCCATCGTGCACCCGCGCTGGCAGGCAGCTCACCGTCCAGGAACGACAGCGCGTGAGCCGCCGCCAGTCCCGCCACCGTGGTGGCCAGCCCCAGATCACAGGCCGGCACGGCGGCCGTCCTGCGGCCCGAGCGCCACTGCGCCAGCATCCTGGGCCATCCCGGATCACGGTCGGCCCGCACCCGTGCCACACAGCCCGCGCAGGCCGTGCCACCGGGCAGCACCAGCGGTCCGACCACACCTGTGGCCTCGATCACTCCCGTATAGAGATGAGGAATGCCCGTGGCGATCCAGGGCTCCGCCGCCGTCTGGTCGGGCGCATAGGCGGCGAGCCCGTCCCGAGGTGCCACGATCACCAGGGAGAGGCCCGGCTCTGCCTCTCCGCAGGATTCCCCGCGCTCGGCCGCACCCGGCACCCGCCCGGGCGCGGACCGCCGGACCAGCTGCCGCGCCGCCGTGTCCCGGCGCTCTCCCACACAGTGGGCCGGCAGCCCGGCGGGCGACACGTCCCACTCCTGCGCGAACCCGCCGTCCAGCACATCGACCCGGCCCACCCCGGAGGCCGCGAGCACCGCCGAGACAGCCGCGCCCACCCGTCCCGCGCCGCGCACCTGGACCCGCATCGCCCGCCGCGCCGCCAGCCGCCGTGTGCCCGCTCCCGGCTCCCGGTGCAGAACGGACAGGGACGCGAGATCGGCCCGCATCCGGTCGAAGGCGCCCGTCCGCTTCCGTAAGTCCTCGGCCGCCCGTCCGCCCGCGTCCGGATCGTCGAGCACTCCCGCCATGGTCAGCCGCTTGACCAGCGAATCGGCCAGCCCGTCGGGCAGTCCCATCGCCCGCGCCTCCTCCCGCAGCAGCGGCAGCCCGCGTGTCCCGTCGAGAAGCTCCAGAAAGCTGCCCGTGGCCGTATCGACAGGACCCACCAGCACCGCGTGCGCGGGTGTGACTCCGAACTGCACGGTCTGCCGCTCCCGCCACGCACGCCGCAGCGCGGGTTTCACCATCGGATGCATATCGGCCTCGCTCTCGATTTCCGCACGCTGATCTTCTTCGGACCGCTTGTTCCGATCCGGTTCTCAGAATGCAAGGCGGCGCGCGGAAGTGCCGAAAGTTATCCACAGCCATGGGCGTTAATCGTTCAAATTCCCCGGGCGAGAAAGTGGATCAAGATCGAACTGTCCCGGAGGCGGGACTTCCCCCATACGCAGCAGGTAACGTCGGGGCGTGTCCGCCGATTCTTCCCCTCGCCCGGCGGGGGAGCCCGCCCGCCGCCCGCCGCGCGGCTCGGGGACGAGCGCCGTAGAGGTCCGCAGGAGCGCCCGTCGCAGCAGAACCGTCTCGGCATACCGCGAGGGCGACCGGACCATCGTGCTCATCCCCGCCCGGATGTCGGAGGCGGAGGAGCGCCGCTGGGTCACGGTGATGCTCGACAAACTCGCCGCACAGGAGAGCCGGCGCGTCCTCGGTGACAGCGAGCTGACCGAGCGCGCCGAGCAGCTGTCCGCCCAGTACTTCAACGGCAGCGCCAGGCCGACCTCCGTGCGCTGGGTGACCAACCAGAACACCCGCTGGGGCTCCTGCACCCCGGCCGAAGGCAGCATCCGGCTGTCGCACCGGTTGCAGGGCATGCCGGAGTATGTCGTCGACTATGTCCTCGTCCATGAGCTGGCCCATCTCCTCGTACCGGGCCACGGTCCGCGGTTCTGGCGGCTGCTGGAGGCCTATCCGCGCACCGAGCGCGCCCGCGGCTATCTCGAAGGCGTCGTCGCCGCCGACCGGCTGCCGCATCTGCCCGTCACGCGCGAGGAATGACGGAGCGACAGCGCCGTTGATCATGTACCGACTCTGTACCGGCTTGGCTCAATGTCGGACATAGCCGTTAGCCTGGCGCGACGCAGTCACATTCGGGATGGGGGACGGTCGTTACGCATGGCCAGGGAATTCCAGCGCGGCCACAAGGCCAAGATCAGTGATCTCACGCCGGGGACGGATCTGTACGTAGGTGTGCAGATCGCCGCTCCCGGGCTGACCTTCGACATCAGCTGCTTCGGCCTCGATGCCGATGAACAGCTCTCGGACGACCGTTACTTCATCTTCTTCAATCAGCCCAAGTCACCTGAGGAATCAATCCAGTTGCTGGGCGCCCAGGCCGGTGACACCGAGTCCTTCAGGGTGACGCTGGAGCGTATCCCGGCGCAGATCCACAAACTCTCGTTCACCGCCACCATCGACGGCGCGGGCCAGATGTCCCAGGTCGGCCCCGGATATATCCGGCTGGTCGCGGGCGGCGAGGAAGTCGTCCGATACGCCTTCAACGGTTCGGAGTTCACCACCGAGCGCGCCGTCATGCTCGGCGACTTCTATCTCAAGGACGTATGGCGGTTCGCCGCCGTCGGCCAGGGCTTCGACGGCGGGCTCGACGCGCTCCTGAAGAACTTCGGCGGCGAGGTCGCCGAGGAGGAGCCGGCGCCGCCGCAGCCGTCGGCCGGTGGACAGGTGCCGGGCTTCGCGCCGCCCGCGCAGAGCACGCCCGCGCCGGCGTTCGGTGCCCCGGCCGCCCCGCAGGCACCTCAGTTCCCGCAGGCTCCGCAGCCCGCGCCCTCGTTCGGCGCTCCGGCCGGGCCTCCGGCGCCCGCACCGGCCCCCGCGCCCGCACCTCAGCCGATGCATACCGCGCCGACCATCGTCGCGCCCATGACGCCGCCCGGTGGCACCATCCCGCCGCCGCCCGCGCCCGCTCCGTACGGACAGCCGCCCCAGCAGCCGCAGTTCGGCCAGGTCCCGCCGCCGGCCGCGCCGTCTCCGTACGGCCAGCCCGCACCCGCGCCGTACGGTCAGCAGCCGCCCGGTCCGCCTCTGGGCGGCGCTCCGCAGGGCGTGCCCCAAGGCGTACCGCCCGGCGGCGCCGGTCTCCAGGCCGCCCTTCAGCCGTACAAGGAACTGCCCACGGGCCAGCGCTGGACTCCGCAGAACGGCCAGCTCATGCGGGTCGACCTCGGCATGGGCGGCACTCCGGTCCTCGCCCGCCAGGGCAGCATGGTGATGTACCAGGGCAAGGTCGACTTCAGCTACAAGGGCGCCGGTTTCGCCGGCCGTATCGTCGGCAACGCCACCGGCCAGGAGATGCAGCTCATGCGCTGTACCGGCCGCGGCCAGGTGTTCCTCGCCGAAGAGGGCGCGCATCTGCATCCCGTGGAGCTCCAGGGCGACGGTATCTGTGTCTCGGCGGAGAACGTCCTCGCCTTCGACGAGTCCCTCCAGTACGAGGTCCGCCGTGTCGAGGGCCATGGCATCCCCGGCGGCGCCCTGTTCACCATGCTCTTCCAGGGCACGGGCACCGTCGTCGTGAAGACCCACGGCACTCCGGTGGTCCTGCCCGTCACGCCCACGACCTTCGCCGACTGCAATGCCGTCGTCGCCTGGTCGGCTGCGTCCCAGGTGATCATCTCCAGCCAGGTCAGACTGCGCCGCAACGCGTATCCCGGCCACAGCGGAGAGACCGTGAACCTCCAGTTCCGGGGAGCCCCCGGCAACTTCATCGTCGTCCAGCCGTACGAGGTCTGAGGGAGCCCGGACCATGAACCAACAGCTCGCGGGCTACGCCCCCACACCCATCGCGGCCCGGATGGAGAACCACGGCCGTGCCATGCTCAAGGTCGCCATGGCCTCGGGGCACGACCTCTTCGCACGGACCGGCTCGATGGTCGCCTACGAAGGCTTCATCCAGTACGAGCCGAATCCGCCCGCCATCCGCCAGATCGCCTCCCAGTGGGTCACCGGCGAGGGCACGCCTCTGATGAAGTGCTCCGGCGACGGCCTGCTCTATCTCGCCGACTACGGCGCGGATGTCGTCGTCATCAACCTCAACAACGACGCCCTCTCGGTCAACGGCACCAATCTGCTGGCCTTCGACGCCCATCTCCAGTGGGGCGTCGAGCGGGTGAAGGGCCTGGCCAAGTTCGCCGGCCAAGGGCTGTGGAACGTACAGATCTCCGGGACCGGCTGGGTCGCCCTGACCTCGCGCGGCACTCCGATCGTGGTCGACTGCGGCCGTGGCGAGGACGAGACCTATGTCGACCCGGACGCCCTCGTCGCCTGGTCCCCGGCCCTCAAGGTGAAGGGCAAGCGCAGCCTGAAGGCCTCGGCGCTGATAGGACGAGGCAGCGGAGAGGCCTTCCAGATGGCCTTCTCCGGCCAGGGCATCGTCGTCGTACAGCCCAGCGAGGACAGCACCGACCGTCTGCGGATCCAGGGCTGAGAGGAGCGAGAACACACCATGCAGAGTCCGCTTTTCGCCTATACGGAACAGCAGTCCCAGGAGCGGTACGCGGTGCAGAACCCGCAGCTCCTGCGGGTGGCGCTCACCGGCCAGGACGATGTCCTCGCCCGCAAGGGCGCGATGGTCGCCTATCAGGGGCTGATCGACTTCGACGGTGAGTACCAGTCGCAGGGCCAGCGGCAGGCCCGCGCCCGCACCGGTGAGGGCCTCGATCTGATGCGCTGTTCCGGGCAGGGCACGGTCTATCTGGCCAATCTCGCCCAGTACATCCATGTGGTGGAGGTCGAACAGGAAGGGATGACGGTCGACAGCGCCTATGTGCTGGCGCTCGACTCCTCCCTGCACACCGAGGTCATCGCGGTGGACAGCCAGTACGGCATCTCCGGCTCCGGCAAGTACCAGCTCAATATCTCCGGCCGGGGCAAGGTCGCGCTGATGACCTCGGGCCAGCCGCTGATGCTCCAGATCACGCCGGACAAGTACGTCAACGCCGACGCCGACGCGATCGTCGCCTGGTCCTCCTCACTGCGGGTCCAGATGCAGGCGCAGACGCACTCCTCCGGGGTACTGAGGCGGCGCGGCAACACCGGCGAGGGCTGGGAGCTGAGCTTCCTCGGGCAGGGCTTCGCGCTCGTACAGCCCAGTGAGGTCATGCCGCCGCAGAACGCGCAGATCGGACAGGGCGTGGCCGCGCAGTTCGGCATGGGCCAGCACGGAGCGCACGGTCAGAACCAGAACAACGCCTGGAGCAGATGACCGCGCTCCGGCCGCCGCGCACTGAGCGGAAGGAGGCGGCCTCCTTATGGAGGCTGCCTCCTTCGCGGCCGTTCTCGCGGCCGTTCTCCAGCAGTGGCCGACCGGACAGGGCCTAGTAGCGGCCGTCCAGCGCAGCCCGCGTCCGCTCCACCAGCCGTACGACCGAGCCGTCGGCCACCTCCGCCGCCTCCTCGTAGGAGAACCAGCTCAGGTCCAGCGACTCCTCGCTGATCCGCTCGACCGCTCCGGCCGGTGCCAGCGCCGCGTACTGGACATCGAGATGCCAGTGGCACGGCGCCGGAATGGCATGCCGGTCGAGCTGGACAGGACCGCCCTCCAGCGGTCGCAGACCGACGATCCCGGACTCCTCCGTGGCCTCCCGCAGCGCGGCGCGCTCCAGAGTGTCGTCACCGGGCTCGCAGTGACCGCCCATCTGGAGCCACATACCGAGCTTCTTGTGCAAGGTCAGCAGCACCCGGCCGCGCTCCGGATCGATGACCAGCACGCTGGCCGTGAGATGTCCCGCCGTGCAGGACTTCCACATCGCGTCCGGATGGGCGGACAGATGTTCCAGATAGAGCCCGCGCAACTCCTTCTGGCCCTCGTACCGGCTCTCATAGCCCTTCAGTACGAGGGCGGCGTCGTCATGCAGGCTCACTGGTCGGTGTCGTCCTTGCCACCCTTGCCACCCTTGCCGTCCGGTTCGTCCGCCGCCTCGCCGAGCATTCTGTCCAGCTCGGAGAAGTCCAGCTGCTCGTGGTGGACGAAGCCGTCCGGATCGTCCAGATCCGAAGCCGTCGGCAGCATGTCCGGGTGCTCCCACAGCCGGTCGCGGCCGTCGACTCCGCGCGCGTCCGTGAGCGACGCCCACAGCCGCGCGGCGTCGCGCAGCCGGCGCGGCCGGAGCTGAAGGCCGATGAGCGTGGCGAAGGTCTGCTCGGCGGGGCCGCCGGAGGCACGGCGCCTGCGCAGCGTCTCGCGCAGCGCGTCCGCTCCGGTGAGCCGCGACTTCGCGGCCTCGTGCACCACCGCGTCCACCCAGCCCTCGACCAGCGCGAGCGCCGTTTCGAGACGGGCCAGCGCGGCCTTCTGCTCCGGAGTGTCCTCCGGCTGGAACATGCCCTGCTGGAGCGCTTCCTGAAGCTCCTCGGGATGCGTGGGATCGAACTGGCCGACCACGTCCTCCAGCTTGGTGGTGTCGACCTTGATTCCGCGGGCATAGCCCTCGACCGCGCCGAACATATGCGACCGCAGCCACGGCACATGGGCGAAGAGCCGCTGGTGGGCGGCCTCGCGCAGGGCCAGATACAGCCGGATCTCGTCCTTGGGCACACCGAGGTCCTTGCTGAACGCCTCGATGTTCAGCGGGAGGAGCGCGGCCTTGCCGGCCGGGCCCAGCGGCAGCCCGATGTCCGTCGAGCCGACCACCTCGCCCGCCAGCACGCCCACGGCCTGTCCGATCTGCTGGCCGAACATGGCGCCGCCCATGGAGCGCATCATCCCGATCAGCGGGCCCGCCACGGACTGCATCTCCTCGGGCAGCACCTCGCCCATGGCCGTGCCGACCCGCTCCGCCACCGGGTCCACGAGCTGCTGCCACGCGGGCAGCGTCGCCTCGACCCACTCGGCGCGGCTCCACGCCACCGACGTGCTCGCGCCGGACGGCAGGGACGTCACACCGTCCAGCCACAGATCGGCCAGCCGTACGGCCTCGTCCACCGCGGCGCGCTCCGAAGGGCCGACGCTGGAGTCCTTGGTGCCGTCAGGCGTGCCCTGTGCGACCGTCTGGCGGGCGATCTGCTTGGCCATGTCCCAGTTGACGGGACCGCCCTCATAGCTGAGCATCTGGCCGAGCTGCTGGAAGGCCGCGCCCAGGTCGCTGGGGTTCAGCGAACCGAACATCGCGGCGAACGGATTGTCACCGCCGCCCGCGCCGCCCGGCAGCCCGAACCCGAAGTTTCCGAAGGGATTGCCGGGACCGCCCTGACCACCGGCACCCTGACCACCTCCGGCAGGGTCCTTCTTCTTGCCGTCGCCGTCCTCCGGCTCCTCCGGCGGAAGGCCGAATCCGAATGGGGTGTCACTCACGGGGTTCCTCGGCTCGTAGGGCCGCCGGCTTCTGCCGGCGGCGGCTGCCCGACTACACCACCCAGCCTAAGCGGCACCGGGTGGACGAGGGCGGTGCCGCGTGCCGTCGGCCGGGCCCGGCCGCACGACCCGGACTCCGCCTTCGGCCCGCTCGGTCCGCCGCCTCGGGCGGCATCGCACGGCTGCGACACCCGGGCGGCTTCCGGGCTCAGTGCTCCGTCGGCCTGTGGCCTGCGGCAGGATGGACGTCACCTGGTACGTACGCGTCATTCACGTACGTATTGAAGACAACCGCTGGAGACGCCCGGTGAGTTCCCCAGATCCGCAGGTTCGCGCAGCGCGAAACCGCTCAACCACGCACCCGTCCCGGGGCCCTGTCGTCGCGGTCACCGGCGCCGCCTCCGGCGTCGGTGACCTGCTCACCCGGCGCCTCGCCGCTTCCGACGAGATCAAGCAGGTCATCGCCATCGACGAGCGCCGAGGTGAGGTCTCCGAGGCGCAGTGGCACATCCTCGACGTCCGCGATCCGGCCATCGCGGAGAAGTTGCGCGGCGCGGACGTGGTGGTACACATGGCGCTCGATCTCGATCTGGAGACCGATCCCGCCGCCCGAACGGCCTACAACGTACGAGGAACCCAGACCGTGCTCACGGCGGCAGCCGCGGCGGGCGTCCACCGTGTCGTGCTGTGCACCTCGGCGATGGTCTACGGCGCGCTGCCCGACAACGACATCCCGCTCTCCGAGGACGCCGAGCTGCGCGCGACTGCCGAGGCCACGGGCGTCGGCGATCTGCTGGAGATCGAGCGGCTGGGCCGCCGGGCGCCCCGCGCGCACCCAGGGCTCAATGTGACGGTCGTACGGCCCGCCGTCCTGGTCGGCGGTACGGACACGGCCCTCACCCGCTATTTCGAGTCACCGCGGCTGCTCGTGGTCGCCGGATCCCGTCCCACCTGGCAGTTCTGCCATGTCGAGGATCTGGTGAGCGCCCTGGAGTACGCGGCGCTCGAAAAGGTCGACGGGGAGTTCGCGGTGGGCTGCGACGGCTGGCTGGAGCAGGAGGAGGTCGAGGAGCTGAGCGGCATCCGCCGGATGGAGCTGCCGTCCGCGGTCGCCCTGGGAGCCGCGGCCAGGCTGCACCGGATCGGTCTCACGCCCTCTCCGGCCGGCGATCTCGCGTACACGATGCATCCCTGGGTGGTCAGCGTCAGCAGGCTGCACGACGCGGGCTGGCGGCCACGGTGGACCAATGAGGAGGTGCTCGCCGCGCTGCTGGAGGAGGTGGAGGGCCGGCACACGGTCGTCGGGCGCCGGCTCGGCCGCAAGGATGCCACCGCGGCGGGCGCGGCGGGCGCGACAGTGGCGCTGCTCGGTACGGCCGCGCTGGTACGGCGGGCCCGCAAGGCACGACGAGGCCGCTGACACGGGCCGCTGAGACGGGCCGCTGACACGAGGCAGCTGACACGAGGCCGTCGGCCGGAGCGGCCGTACGGACCGTACGCGCCGTTCCTGGATGTCAGTGGCGTACGGCACGATGGGGACCATGGCGAGCACGCATTCCCATCCGGGCGAGCAGGCGGGACAGGATCCCATCCGCCTGCTGGCGATCCGCGACACTCCACTGACCGTCGATGAGGTCTTCCGCGCGGTCGGGGACGACGCCGCGGGCGGTACGGCCCTCTTCGTCGGTACGGTGCGCAACCACGACGGCGGCGCCGATGTGGACACCCTCGGCTACTCCTGTCATCCCTCCGCGGAGGCGGAGCTGCGGCGCGTGGCCGAGAAGATCGTCGCCGGCCATCCGGTGCGGGCGCTGGCGGCCGTCCACCGAGTGGGCGATCTGGAGGTAGGAGATCTGGCGGTCGTGGTGGCGGTCTCCTGCCCGCACAGGGCCGAGGCGTTCGAGGCCTGCCGGAAGCTGATCGATGACCTCAAGCACGAGGTCCCGATCTGGAAACACCAGAAGTTCTCCGACGGCACCGAAGAGTGGGTGGGCGCGTAGCGCCTCGTTGAGGGGTGGTGGCCGGGCGACGGGTTGGGCGGGTGGGCGCGTAGCGCTTCGTTGAGGAGGCCATAGCGGGCTACCGCCGGGCGTCCTGCCGCGGTGGGACCGGCCTGAAACCTGGTCGGTCGCGGACGGCCCGATTTGCGTAACCGCACCCCTGCCAGCAGCGTTGTCTCAGCAGATGGTTAATCTGCTGATCGGTCAGTTCACGGACGCTCATGTACGTCGGGAGGTCGGTATGGCCGCACTCGCCTGGTTGTTGATTCCGCTATTCGCTGCCGTAGGCGCGGCGATATGGGGAAGCTGGGCCGCAAGAGATCGCACGGTCGGGGATATCGCCGAGCTGAATGGCTATGCCCGGTTCCGTGATGCCATGGAAAAGGCGCATTCCGGTCCGGATCGGTTCTGACGTCGGACGCCGTGGCAGCCGCCCGTACGCATTCGCTGTGCCGATCCGCGCGCAGCCCCGTACGGACGGCCCCAGCGGTGCACAGAGGGACGGTTACCGTACTGTCGTTCCATGCCACGCCGCACCGCGACGATGCTCGCCTCCACCCTCATCCTCATCGCGCTGCTCTGCGCGGGAGTGCTCATCAAAGTGCCGTATTCGGAGATGAGCCCGGGACCGACGGTGAACACGCTCGGCAACGCCCGTGGAGAACCGGTACTGCAGATCTCCGGGCACAAGACCTATCCGACGTCGGGCCATCTCAATATGACGACGGTCAGGGTCACGGGCGCGGATTACAAGATGAACATCGTGGAGGCGGTCTACGGCTGGCTGGCACACGACAACGTCGTGGTGCCGCACGACACGCTCTATCCGGACGGCAAGACGGAGGAGCAGTCCACCCAGGAGAACGCCGAGGAGTTCAGCCAGTCCCAGGAGAGCGCCAAGGTCGCCGCCCTGAAGGAACTGGACATCCCGGTCTCCTCGCGCACCGTCGTCTCCTCGGTGATCAAGGACGGTGCCGCCGAGGGCACGCTGCACGCGGGTGATGTGATCAAGCAGGTGGACGGTTCGCCGGTGCGGGAGCCCGCCGATGTCGCTCGGCTCGTCACCAAGCACAAGCCCGGTGAGGACGTCATCTTCGGCATCATCCCCGTGGCGGACGCGAAGGCGGCGGAGAAGCTCGGCAAGGAGCCCGAGGGCATCGAGCGGATCACGCTGACCACACAGAGGTCCGAGGAGGGCGACCGCGCGGTCGTCGGTATCACGGCCGGGACCGACCACACCTTCCCGTTCAACGTCGACATCAAGCTCGCCGATGTGGGCGGCCCGAGCGCCGGGCTGATGTTCGCCCTCGGCATTGTCGACAAGCTCACGCCCGGCGCGCTCACCGGCGGCAAGTTCGTCGCAGGTACGGGCACGATCGACGACCAGGGCCAGGTCGGCCCGATCGGCGGTATCGAGATGAAGCTGGTCGGCGCGCGCGGCGCGGGCGCAGAGTACTTCCTCACGCCGGAGCAGAACTGCGCGGCGGCGGCCTCCGACATCCCGGCCGGCCTCACCCTGGTCAAGGTGAAGACGATTGACGACGCCAGGAAGTCGCTGAACAAGATCCGCGACGGGGACACGGCCAGTCTGCCGAGCTGTTCGGCAGGCTGACCGGCCGTCTCCACCACCGGGCCCTGGTCTATGCCTCGAACGTGGCCGCCAGGGCCTCGGCCAGGCCCGGCACCAGTCCCGAGCCCGTGAGCACCTCGCTCGGCGAGTCCTTCTCGCGCAGCCGCAGGGCCGACTCACGGGCGCCGTCACGCAGCACGGCGACCGTCATCCGGACCTCCTGGCGCTCCGGATGGGCGGAGACCCACCGGGCGAGCCCTGCGTCGTCAAGACCGTCCGGTACGGACGCCTCCGCCGACGGCGGCAGCATCAGCCGCTCCACCGTCATTGCGCAGCCCGCCACCGCCCCGGGCCAGGCGATGGTGCCGAGGAACTCGTCCAGCGGAGTGCCGGACGGGATCTCGTCCTGCTCGATGGGCGTGAGCGGAGCGACCGCGCCGCCGTCGTCGAGACCGAGCTGGGCGGCCAGCTCCGGCTCGTCGGTGCGCAGCCGCGCGGTGTCGACCAGCGCGAAGAGCCGGGCCGGCTGGTCCCAGCCGAGCCCCGACGCGTACTCGTCGATTTCGAGCACCGCGCGGGTCAGCGGGCTCGCGGCCATGGGTGTACCTGAGGGAGAGACGTTGGACATGGTCGATATCCTGCCTCCTTCGGACCCCGGTGCGGGAACTAGGTAAAGCCTCAGTAAGTTGCATGAGTGGGCCCTACGATCGCTGGGGCCCGCTTCACACGCTGAAACACGACCGCGAACTTCGAGGTGCGCACGTTGGCTTTCCAGATGCCGGACCGCGGCGGAGGCCCGACCGGGCCACGGATCAGAGTGGGCCGGCCGTCCCGTCGGGCCCGGACCCTGCTCATGACGCTGGGAGCGCTGGCCGTGCTGGCCATGCTCTTCGTCATGTTCGCCGGGTTCTGGACCGACTGGCTCTGGTACCGCTCGGTGAAGTACTCATCGGTTTTCACGACCACGCTCTGGACGAAGGTCGGCCTCTTCGCCGTCTTCGGGCTGCTGATGGCCCTCGCCGTCGGTCTGAACATCTGGCTGGCGCACCGGCTGCGCCCGCCGCTGAGCGCGATGTCGATGGAGCAGCAGAACCTCGACCGGTACCGGATGGGGATCGCGCCGTACAAGAAGTGGGTGCTTCTGGCGATCACCGCGCTGGTCGGGCTGATCGCCGGCGCCTCCGCCTCCGGCCAGTGGCGCACCTGGCTGATGTGGGTGAACGGAGTGCCCTTCGGCCAGAAGGACCCCCAGTTCAAGATGGACGTGTCGTTCTACGCGTTCGATCTTCCCTGGTACCGCTTTCTGCTGGCCTTCGGCTTCGCCGCCGCCGTGCTGTCGCTGATCGCCGCCGCGCTGACGCACTATCTGTACGGAGGGCTGCGGATCACCAGCCCGGGTGCGCGCGCCACGGCCGCCGCCACCGGCCATCTGTCGGTGCTGATCGGTGTCTTTGTCTCGCTGAAGGCCGTGGCGTACTGGCTGGACCGGTACGGGCTGGCCGTGAAGGCCAGTGACTTCAAGGCCGCGGGCAGCTGGACCGGGCTGCGATATGTGGACGCCAACGCCTATCTCCCGGCGAAGACGATCCTCTTCTGCATCGCCGTCATCTGTGCCGTGCTGTTCTTCGCGACGCTCTGGCGCCGCACCTGGCAGCTTCCGGTGATCGGCTTCGGTCTGATGGTGCTCTCGGCGATCCTCATCGGCGGTCTCTACCCGGCGATCGTGCAGAAGTTCCAAGTCCAGCCGAACGAGCAGGCCAAGGAAGCGCCGTACATCAAGAAGAACATCGACGCCACACGCGCGGCGTACGGCATCGACGACGCCGATGTGCAGGACTACCAGGGCAAGGGCGATCCGGCCAAGAAGACCGATCAGCGCAAGGCGGCCGACTCCGCGGCCAGTTACCGGCTGGTCGACCCCAATGTGGTCTCGCCCGCGTTCCAGCAGCTTCAGCAGGAGCGTAAGTACTACCAGTTCCCGGCCACGCTGGACGTCGACCGGTACACCGATGCCGACGGCAAGATCCAGGACACGGTCGTCGGTCTGCGCGAGCTGAACATCACGGGTATCCCCAAGCGCAACTGGATCAACGACCACTTCACCTACACGCACGGGTACGGAGCGATCGCCTCCAAGGGCACGAACACCGTGACCGACGAGAACAAGGGCACGGTCGGCGCTCCCGAATTCACCGAGTCCGGTCTGCCGACGAGCGGGCAGCTCGACAAGTACGAGCAGCGGATCTACTACGGCGAGAAGACCGAGCAGTACTCGATCGTGGGCGGCCCGCAGAAGGAGCTCGACTACGAGAAGAACGGCGAGCAGACCACGAGCTACGCGGGCAAGAGCGGAGTCGATCTCTCCAATCCGCTGAACCGCGCGGCATACGCCGTGGCCTTCAGCGAGCCGCAGATGGTCTACTCCGGCGCCATCGGCGACGGCTCGCGCATCCTTTACAATCGCACGCCCAAGGAGCGCGTCGAGGCGGTCGCGCCCTGGCTGACGATCGACGGCGACGCCTATCCCGCCGTGGTCGACGGCCGTATCCAGTGGATCGTCGACGCGTACACCACGACGAACGGCTACCCGTACGCGTCCCGTACGACGCTCGGCGACACCACGGCCGACTCGCTGACCGACAACCAGCGCGCGGTCGTCGCACAGCAGAACCAGGTCAACTACATCCGGAACTCGGTGAAGGCCACCGTCGACGCCTATGACGGCACGGTCAATCTGTACCAGTGGGACACCGAGGACCCGGTGCTCAAGACCTGGATGAAGGCCTTCCCCGGCACGGTGAAGGCGCGGGACCGGATCGATCCCGATCTGCTGGCCCATCTCCGTTATCCGCAGGACATGTTCAAGGTGCAGCGCGAGCTGCTCACCCGCTACCACGTCACCAACCCCGCGCAGTTCTACAGCGGCAGTGACGCGTGGCAGGTGCCGAACGATCCGACCAACAAGAACAGCAGCGCGGTCCCGCCGTACTATCTGAGCCTCAAGATGCCCGGTCAGGACGATCAGAGGTTCTCGCTGACGACGACCTTCACGCCCAACGGACGCCCCAACCTCGGTGCGTTCATGGCGGTGGACGCGGATGCGACCAGTGCGGACTACGGCAAGATCAGAGTGCTGAGAGTGACCTCGACCGTCCAAGGCCCGCAGCAGGTACAGAGCGAGCTGAACGGTGTGCCCGAAGTCGCCGAGTTCGTCAGGAACTTGAGAGGCACCGACTCGGACATCGAGTACGGCAATCTGCTGACCGTGCCGCTCGAAGGCGGCTTCCTCTATATCGAGCCGGTGTACGCGCGCGGTGGCAGCGCCAACTATCCGCTGCTGAAGAAGGTGGCCGTCTCCTACGGAGGCAAGCCCGTCTTCAAGGACAGCCTGGGCGAGGCGCTCAACGCCGTGTTCGGCGAGGAGAGTTCCGAGCCGCCGGTCACGACACCGCCACCGTCCGACGGCGACACCACCAAGCCGCCCGCGACCGGTGACACGGCGCTCCAACAGGCCATCGCGGACGCGCAGAAGGCGTACGACGACGGTGAGGCGGCGCTGGCGAAGCAGGACTGGGCGGCGTACGGCAAGGCGCAGGAGGCCCTCCAGGACGCCCTGCGACGGGCCGCCGCGGCGGACAGCAGCCCGGCCGGCGGCTCGGACAGCGCGTCGGGCGGCGGCTCGTCGGACAGCGAGGCGTCGGCCAGCGCCACGGCCAGCGGCAGCGCCGACAGCGGCTGAGCAGGCATCACTCCGCGTCGTGGTACGGTTGGGACACAACGACGCGGGGTGGAGCAGCTCGGTAGCTCGCTGGGCTCATAACCCAGAGGTCGCAGGTTCAAATCCTGTCCCCGCTACGCGAAGTCAAGGGCCCGGATCCAACAGGATCCGGGCCCTTGACGTATGTCCGGCGTGTCCGGCCCCACGAACGGTGTTTCAAGGCGCGGGACTTGGGCCCGAGCGTGTTTGACTTGTCTCTCTGTGGGCATGTCGACAAAACGCTGAAGTGACCTTGTGGGTCGCGGTATACCTGCTGTACGCGGGTGGCAGGTGGTGCGACGATGGAAATTATGGGGGATAGGACAACTCTGTTGGAGACAGGGCGGTTTGTGCAGCGTCATGCGGCAGGCGCGGCCGACGCCGCGAACGCCGCGGATTCTCTTGGTGCCACGGGCGCCGGAGCCCCGCACACGGCCGGTGTGGCCCCGCACCCGGCCGGCCCGGAGGACACCGCCGACGCCGAGACCGAGGCACGCCACCGCCGGGCCGCCGACGCCGGGGACGTCGCGTCGATGAGCGTGCTCGGCGCCCTGCTGCTGCGCCGTGGCGATCTCGACGGAGCCGAGCCGTATCTGCGGGCCGCGACCTCCGAGGGCGACCGCGCCGCCGCCAACAATCTGGGTGTTCTGCTGCATCAGCGCGGCTACCCGGACGAGGCGGCCGGCTGGTGGCGTATCGCCGCCGTCGCCGGATCCGCCGCCGCGGCCCATGCCCTGGGCCGTCACCACCGTGAGCTGGGCGACGAGCCGGCCGCGGAGTACTGGCTGCGCCAGTCCGCCGAGCAGGGCCATGCCCTCGGCGCCTACGCCCTCGCCGATCTGCTGGAGCACCGCAGCGATGTCGGGGCCGAGCGCTGGCTGCGCGCCGCCGCCGAGCAGGGACACCGCGAGGCGGCGTACCGGCTCGCCAGGACGCTGGAGCGCCGGGCCCGTGAGACGGTCCGCGCCGGAGCCGGCCCTGTCCACCGCAGAGGTACGGGCCCGACGGCGCCGGGCGGCAGCGGCACGGGCGGCCACCGGACGGGACGTACCGGCGTCCACCGCGACAGCACCGGTACGCGTATGAACACCGGGAGCCATACCGGTGCGCGGCACACCGGCACGGGCATGGACGCCACCGGCGGCGCCGACGCGCCCGCGCTCCTCGCCGAGGCCGCCCAGTGGTACCGGCAGGCAGCCGCCCGCGGCCACCGCAGGGCCGCGCTGCACCTCGGCGCGATTCTGGAGAAGCGCGGCGAGCTGAAGGAAGCGGGCCGCTGGTATCTGACCTCCGCCAGGGACGGCGACGCGCGGGCGGCCTGCGCCCTCGGCTTTCTGCTGCGCGACGCGGGCGACGAGGAGAGCGCGGCCATCTGGTGGCTGCGTGCCGCGCAGGAGGGCGACGGCAACGCGGCCAACGCCCTCGGCGCGCTGCACGCCGCCCGAGGTGAGCAGCAGACCGCCGAGCGCTGGTACCGCGCCGCGATGGACGCGGGCGATGTCAACGGCGCGTACAACCTCGGGCTGCTCTGCGCCGCCCAGGACCGCACCGTCCAGGCCGAGCAGTGGTACCGCCGCGCCGCCTACGCGGGCCATCGTGAGGCCGCCAACGCGCTCGCCGTGCTGTTGTTGCAGGCCGACGACCCGACCGGCGCCGAGCCCTGGTTCTCCAAGGCGGCCGAGGCGGGCAGTGTGGACGCCGCGTTCAATCTGGGCATCCTGTACGCCGGGCGGGACGAGGACCGTACGGCCCTGCGCTGGTACGAGCGCGCCGCCGCCGCGGGCCATACGGAGGCGGCCCTCCAGGTCGGTATCGCCTGTCTGCGGGACGGCGACGAGCGCTCGGCGGAGCGCCATCTGCGCTGCGCAGCGGGCGGCGGCAGCGCCGAGGCCGCGTTCCGGCTGGCCACGCTGCTCGACTCGCGCCAGCCGCCGCCAGGACCGCCCGCGCTCGGCGAGCCGTACGGAGTGAAGAGCGAGTGCGAGCAGTGGTACGAGCGCGCCGCCGAGCAGGGACACCGCCGGGCGCAGGTACGGGTCGGGATGCTGGCCGCCGCCCGCGGTGACATCACCGACGCCGCGCGCTGGTACCGGGAGGCGGCGGAGGCGGGCAGCCGCAACGGCGCCTTCAACCTCGGACTGCTGCTCGTACGCGAGGGCGGCGAGCGGGAGGCCGCCCTGTGGTGGACCAGGGCCGCCCAGGCGGGCCACGGCCGGGCCGCGCTGCGTCTGGCGCTGCTCGCCGCGCGCCGTGGCGAGCTGACCGAGGGCCAGCGCTGGTGCGCCCGCGCCGTCGAGCTGGGCCCCGCCGAGGTGGCGGAGCGCGCGGCCCGACTGCGCGAGGCGCTCCACCAGGAACTCACAGCCTGAGCCGCAGGAACTCACGGTCTGAGCCGCCCGCCGCGTCGGTTTCCCGTTGCGTCGGTTACTGCCGCGTACTACCGCGCAGGCGGCATGGGCGCGTCGGGCCGGCGAGGCTCCTCCAGGCGCGCGATCTGGTCCTGGAGAGCGGTGATCTGTGTGCGCAGGTCCTCGATATGGCGGTGGAGCGCCTGGATACAGACCAGAGCGACACCGTTGGTGTCGGTGGCGGAAATGGTGACGTTGTCGGCGCCGAGTCCGAAGGCGGCGTGCCAGTCCTGGGCCATCGGGCCCAGATGCCGGACATGTGGCGGATCCCAGTGGTAGCGCCAGGTGCTGACCGGCAGCCGGAGCACCTCGTCCAGGACCTCGTAGCCGTTGAGGGCGTCGGCGGGCCCGGTGGTGTCCGCAGTGGCGGCGGAGGCCAGCCCCGCCGGACCGGCCGAGGCCTGCGCGCGGGAGAGATGACCGGCCCGCGCGCGGGAGAGGCGATCCGGTCGCGCCGGCCGCAGACGGCGGACGGCGCGACGCACGGTGTCGATGATCAACGGTCCCAGCGCACCGGTGTCATATCGGTCTTCGCGTTGCGGTCCGAGAGGCCTCCCAGGAGACCGCCGATCAGAGGCAGACCTCCGAGCAGTCCCGCGAGAGGCTGTTGCGCTTGGGCGCCGGGAGCGGGCTGCGGCGCGGCCGGCGCCTTGCTGCTCATGGTCTGGGCGGGCTCGACGGGAGCGGCCCAGCAGACCGGTGTGGCGGCTCCGGCCGCGATCCCGACGGCGGCGGTGACGGTCACGGCGGACCGCACGAACTTGCTGGACGGTGGCATGGATTCCTCCGGGGGCAAGGTGATGACGCGGTTGTCTCCGGCCTAACGAAGCAGTCGGCCGGGAGGAAACGGCGTACTGAACCAACCAGCGCAGCCACCGTGCGTCGCGTCCTGGCCCTGGGCCCGCGTAAAGGGATTTGCACCGGTCGGCGGGCGTGACGTAATGTTGCGTTTACCGACGCGGGGTGGAGCAGCTCGGTAGCTCGCTGGGCTCATAACCCAGAGGTCGCAGGTTCAAATCCTGTCCCCGCTACTGAACAGACCTGAGGCCCGGAACTCGAAAGAGTTCCGGGCCTCAGTCGTTTCGTACGGTCGCGCCTCAGCCGCTTCGTACGGTGGAGTCCGTACGGCGAGGTGAGCGGAGCGGTCAGGTGGACGCGCAGTCCGGGCAGGTGCCGCGGTAGGTGACCTCGACATCCGAGACCGTGAAGCCGAAACGCTCTCCGTCCGGCAGATCGGCCAGCGGATCGCCCGTGGGATGGACATCGCGGATGGTGCCGCACCGGGCGCAGACCAGATGGTGGTGAGGCCGGTGCGCGTTCGGGTCGTACCGCTTGGCGCGGCGGTCCGTGGAGACCTCGATCACCTCACCGAGCATGACCATCTCGCCCAGTGTGTTGTAGACCGTGGCCCGTGAGATCTCCGGCAGCCGGGCCACGGCACGCGCGTGCACCTCGTCGGCCGTCAGATGTACATGGTCCCCGTCGAGCACCTCGGCCACAACGCGCCGCTGGGCCGTCATACGCCAGCCTCGTCCGCGAAGTCGTTCCAACAGGTCACTCATGATGACCAGCTTAACAGTGAAGGGAACCAGGTCCCGAACGTGTACGACTTTGGATGTCTGCTTGACTTGGACAAAGTCCATCGTAGGATCGGCGGTGGCGGTAGCCGCCAAGGGACAGGACCGGCAGCAAATGACGCAGGAGGCGCACGTGACGCAGGGACCGCTCACTACGGAGGCCGGGGCTCCGGTCGCCGACAACCAGAACAGCGAGAGCGCGGGCGTCGGCGGTCCCGTGCTGGTCCAGGACCAGGCGCTGCTGGAGAAGCTCGCGCACTTCAACCGTGAGCGCATTCCGGAGCGCATCGTGCACGCGCGCGGCGCCGGTGCGTACGGCACGTTCACGCTGACGCGCGATGTCTCGCAGTGGACGCGCGCCAAATTCCTCTCCGAGGTCGGCAAGCAGACCGAGACGTTTCTGCGCTTCTCCACCGTCGCGGGCAACCTGGGCTCCGCCGACGCGGTACGCGACCCGCGCGGTTTCGCGCTGAAGTTCTACACCGAAGAGGGCAACTACGACCTCGTCGGCAACAACACCCCGGTGTTCTTCATCAAGGACGCCATCAAGTTCCCCGACTTCATCCACACCCAGAAGCGCGACCCGTACACCGGCTCGCAGGAGGCGGACAACGTCTGGGACTTCTGGGGGCTGTCGCCCGAGTCCACCCACCAGGTGACCTGGCTCTTCGGTGACCGCGGTATCCCGGCGACGCTGCGCCACATGAACGGGTACGGCTCGCACACGTACCAGTGGAACAACGAGGCCGGTGAGGTCTTCTGGGTCAAGTATCACTTCAAGACCGACCAGGGCATCAAGAACCTGACCTCGGCCGAGGCCGCGGTGCTCGCGGGTGAGGACCCGGACTCGCACCAGCGCGATCTGCGCGAGTCCATCGAGCGCGGTGACTTCCCGTCCTGGACGGTGCAGGTGCAGATCATGCCGGCGGACGAGGCGGCGGCCTACCGCTTCAACCCGTTCGACCTGACCAAGGTCTGGCCGCACGAGGACTATCCGCCGATCGAGATCGGCAAGCTGGAGCTCAACCGCAACCCGGAGAACATCTTCGCCGAGGTCGAGCAGTCCATCTTCTCGCCGGCCCACTTCGTGCCGGGCATCGGTCCCTCCCCGGACAAGATGCTCCAGGGCCGTCTCTTCGCGTACGGCGACGCCCACCGCTACCGCGTCGGCATCAACGCCGACCATCTGCCGGTGAACCGTCCGCACGCCACCGAGGCGCGCACCAACAGCCGGGACGGTTTCCTGTACGACGGCCGCCACAAGGGTGCCAAGAACTACGAGCCGAACAGCTTCGGCGGCCCGTTCCAGACGGACCGGCCGCTCTGGCAGCCGGTCGCGGTCAGCGGTGCCACGGGCGAGCACGCGGCCCCGAGCCACGCCGAGGACAACGACTTCGTCCAGGCGGGCAATCTCTACCGGCTGATGTCCGAGGACGAGAAGGGCCGGCTGATCGAGAACCTCGCCGGTTTTATCTCCAAGGTCTCGCGCGACGACATCGTCGAGCGCGCGGTGAACAACTTCCGCCAGGCGGACGGTGACTTCGGCAAGCGACTGGAGGCCGCGGTCCAGGCCCTGCGCGGCTGACAGCCTCGCCGAGACGGAAGGGGCCGGGTCCTTCGGGATCCGGTCCCTTCCGCCGTCCCCCCGGGCGCGGCGCGGTGTCAGCCGGCCAGCACCGCCGCCTCGCGCCGGTCCGGCGCCCAGCAGCGGATGATGTCGCGTACGGAGACGATGCCGACCGGCTCCCGGTCGTTGAGCACGATCAGATGGCGGAATCCGCCGCTCGACATGGCTGCCGCGGCTTCCTCCAGCGTCCAGGAGGGCGCGGCGAAGACGACATCGGTGGTGGTGTGGGTACAGGCGGTCTCGGCGTCGGGGCTCTGGCCCGCACCGAGCGAGTTCAGGATGTCGCGCTCGGTGAGAATCCCGATGCCGCAGTGGTCCGGGTCGAGAACAACGGCGGCGCCGACGCGGCGCGCGGACATCAGCCGGGCCGCCTGGCGGAGCGTATGCGTGGGCCCGATGGTCAGAACCACCGAACTCATGGCGTCACGGACGAGCATGGGGTGAATGCACCTCCCTGGTAAACCGTCCTGTGGAGACCCTCCAATGAGAAACGATTCACAAGTTCACAAGTGGGGGGACTTTCAGAGTGGCACTCCTTGGCCGGAGCAACAAGGGGGCGCCCGATGCACGCGGCGCGACGCGGTGCACGCGGTGCGCCTCCCGGCGGGGTCGGCGCGCCTCGCCGGACGGGCTGGAAATGCGGGCCCGGACCGGGCGGGAAGCCGGGGTTCGGGCCTTAATACCGCTGGTTCAGGTACCCGAGCAGTTCCTCGTGGAGGATGCCGTTCGATGCCGCCGCGTTGCCGCTGTGCGGGCCCACTCGGCCGTCCAGGCCTGTGAAGGTGCCGCCCGCCTCCTGGACCACGATCGTCGTCGCCGCCATGTCCCACAGGGACAGTTCCGGCTCCGCGCAGATGTCCACCGAGCCCTCCGCGACCATCATGTACGGCCAGAAGTCGCCGTAGCCGCGCGTACGCCAGCACGCGCGCGTCAGGTCGAGGAAGCCGTCCAGCCGGCCCTGCTCCTCCCAGCCGGTCAGCGAGGAGTACGCGAACGACGCGTCCCGGATGCGCGAGACCTTCGAGACACGCAGCCGGGTCGCGGAGGAGAGGCTGCGGCCCGTGTACGCGCCGCCGCCCTTCGCCGCCCACCACCGCCGGCCCAGCGCGGGCGCCGACACCACGCCGACGACCGGCTCGTAACCGCCCTCGGCGGCCACCATCAGGGAGATCAGCGTCGCCCAGACCGGTACTCCGCGGACATAGTTCTTCGTACCGTCGATGGGATCGATGACCCAGCGGCGCGGGCCCGTGCCCTCGATGCCGTACTCCTCGCCCAGGATCGCGTCGCGCGGCCTGGCCCGCTGGAGATGGCCACGGATCAGCTCCTCGGCCGCCTTGTCGGCCTCGGTCACCGGAGTCATGTCCGGTTTGGTCTCGACCTTGAGGTCCAGGGCCTTGAAGCGGTCCATCGTCGCGGCGTCGGCGGCATCCGCGAGGACATGGGCGAGACGCAGATCATCGTGGTAGTCGGGCATGGTCGTCACAGTATCCACCGGGAGGAAGCCCCGGCCATGGGGCCCGTACCGGCAAGAAGCCGCAGGCGGGCCTCGCCGTTGGTCTTGACAGCCGACGACGGTCCGTCAACTCTGGGCGCAGAGCCGCACGGCCCCGGAGGCGACGATGCCTACTGCGCGTGAAGCCCTGCTCAACGCCGGTCTCTCGGCACTCGCCGGGCTGCCCTGGTCCGCGGTCAGAATGGTCGATGTGGCCTCGGCCGCCGGAGTCTCCCGGCAGACGCTCTACAACGAGTTCGGCAGCAAGGACGGGCTGGCCCGCGCGCTCGTGCGGCGCGAGGTCGATCTCTATCTGCGCGGTGTGGAACGGCTGTTGAGCGAGCGGCGGGACACCGTGGACCGACTGGTGGCCGTCGCCGAGTGGACCGTCACCGAGGCGCGGGCGCGGCCTCTGCTGCGGGCGCTGCTCACCGGCTGCTGGGGACGGTGGCTGCCCGCGCCGGCTCCCGTACGGATCACCGCGCCGCCCTCCGGCGTCCCGGCGCAGCGCCGCGCCGACGCAGGACCGCCCGCGACGGGCGATCTGGTCGCGCTGGTACGGGACAGAGCCGTGGCGGCGCTGGAACGGCACCGTACGGATCATCTGCGGTCCGGTGCGGGCAGGGCCGAGTTGCTCTACCGCTGTGAGCTGGCCCTGCGGCTCGCGCTCGCCCATCTCGTCGCGCCCGGTGGCGAGTCCGTGGCACCGCTGGTCCGTACGGCCGTCACCGCGCCGCTGCCCGCGGCCTCGTCCGTACCGCTCAGTGCGCCGAGCCCGAGAGCTGGAGCCCGATGACTCCGATGATGACCAGGGAGATCGAGACGAGTTTCAGTACGGAGACGATATCGCCGAGGAAGATCATGCCGTAGATCGCGGTACCGGCCGCGCCGATGCCCGTCCAGACCGCGTAGGCGGGACCGACGTCCAGTTTCTTCAGCGAGAGCGTCAGCAGACCGAAGCTGCCGAGCGCGAAGGCCGCGAAGGCGATCGTCGGCCAGAGCCTGGTGAAGCCGTGGGAGAGTTTGAGGCAGACGGCGAATCCCGTCTCCAGGATTCCGGCGACCACAACCAGCAGCCACGCCATTGTCAGAGGCCTCCCCGTATCAGTGACTGCTCGTCCCGCCTGGTTGGATTATGCCCTTACCAGCACCGCGGGATCGCAAACGTGTGCGCGTCAGTCCCCTTCGCGCCGTTCGCGTGTGGCGAGGAGCCGGCGCAGGGAATAGAGCCTGGCCGGATCGGCGTGTCCCTCGGCCACCCATGCGTCGAGCGCGCAGTCCGGCTCGTCGTGACTGCATGCCCGAGGGCAGCCCTCCGTACCGGGCACCAGATCGGGGAAGGCGAGGATGACCCGGGACGGATCGACATGGTGCAGTCCGAAGGAACGGATGCCCGGGGTGTCGATCACCCAGCCGTCCGCCTTCTCCAGCGGCAGGGCCAGCGCCGAGGTCGTGGTGTGCCGGCCGCGGCCCGTGACCGCGTTGACCAGGCCGGTGGTCCGTCGTCTGTCCTCCGGCACCAGGGCGTTGACCAGCGTCGTCTTGCCGACGCCCGAGTGGCCGACGAAGGCGGTGACCCGGCCGTCGAGATACTCGCGTACGAGATCGGCGGCGTATCCGCTCGCCAACTCGTCGCGCCGGGTGACGACATAGCGGATACCGAGCGCCTTGTAGGTCTCCAACAGCTCGTCGGGCGAGGCCAGATCGGACTTCGTCAGCACGAGCAGCGGTTCCAGACCTCCGTCGTACGCGGCGACCAGACAGCGGTCGATCAGCCGGGGACGCGGCTCGGGATCGGCGAGCGCGGTGACGACGGCCAACTGGTCGGCGTTGGCGACGACCACGCGCTCGTACGGATCGTCGTCGTCCGCCGTGCGCCGCAGTACGGAGTGGCGCTTCTCGATGCGTACGATCCGCGCCAGCGTGTCCTTCTTGCCCGACAGATCACCGACCAGACCGACCTGGTCTCCCACCACGGCTGCCTTGCGGCCCAGTTCGCGTGCCTTCATCGCCAGGACCACGCGGTCCTCGACAAGGCAGGTGATCCGGCCGCGGTCCACGGTCAGGACCATGCCCTCCGAGGCGTCCTCGTGCTTGGGCCTGATGTTCGTACGCGGCCGGTTGCCCTTGGGATTGGGGCGGGAGCGGATGTCGTCCTCGTCGGGGTTCTTGCCGTAGCGCCGCATCGCGTCAGGCTCCCGCTCCCGTCAGCATGTCGGTCCACATCCGCGGGAAGTCGGGCAGTGTCTTGGCGGTCGTGCCCACGTTCTCGATCTGTACTCCTTCGACGGCCAGGCCGATGATCGAACCAGCCGTGGCCATCCGGTGGTCGTCGTAGGTGTGGAACACACCGCCGTGCAGCGGGCGCGGGCGGATGTGCAGTCCGTCCGCCGTCTCGGTGACATCGCCGCCCAGTTCGTTGATCTCCTTGGTGAGCGCGGCCAGCCGGTCCGTCTCATGGAGCCGCAGATGCGCGACGCCGCGCAGCGTGGAGGGCGAGTCGGCGAGCGCGGCGACGGCCGCGATACCGGGTGTCAGCTCGCCGACCTCGCTCAGATCGACGTCGATGCCATGGATCGTGCCCGTGCCACGGAAGGTGAGGCTGGAGCCCTCCGCCGTCATGACGTACTCGCAGGAGCCGCCCATCTCGGTGAAGATCTCACGCAGCGCGTCACCCGGCTGAGTGGTCCGCTCCGGCCAGTCCGGGACGGTGACCCGGCCGCCGGTGACCAGCGCGGCGGCCAGGAACGGCTGGGCGTTGGAGAGATCCGGTTCCACGGTCAGATCGCGGCCGAGCAGGGCGCTGGGAGAGACGCGCCAGACATTGGGCTCCCCGCCGGTCTCGGGCTCGTCAACCTGGGCGCCGACCGCGCGGAGCATGTCGACGGTCATCCGGATGTGCGGCATGGAGGGCAGCACGGCGCCCACATGCCGTACCTCCACGCCCTGGTTGAAGCGCGCGCCCGAGAGCAGCAGCGCGGAGACGAACTGGGAGGACGCGGAGGCGTCGATCTCCACCGCGCCGCCGTCCAGCGCACCGCCGCCGTGCACGGTCAGCGGGAGCGCGCCGCGGCTGTCGTCGTCAATACGGGCGCCGAGGGCGCGCAGGGCATGGATGACGCTGTGCAGTGGACGTTCGTAGGAGCGTGGATCGCCGTCGAAGCGGATGGCTCCGTCGGCGAGCGTCGCCACGGGCGGCAGGAAGCGCATCACCGTGCCGGCATTGCCGACATCGACGGTCGCCGGGCCGTGCAGCCCGGACGGGATCACGCGCCAGGCCTCGCCGCCCGGCGCGGGAACGCCGGCGGCGGTGGAGCTGGACGAGAGGCCCTCCTCGATGCCGACGCCCATGGCGCGCAGGGCGTCGGCCATCAGCAGGGTGTCACGGGAGCGCAGCGGGCGGCGGAGCCAGCCGGGCTCGGCGGCCAGCGCGGCGAGGACCAGACCGCGGTTGGTGACCGACTTGGAACCGGGCACGGTAACCGTCGCTTCGACGGCCCCGTGTGCGTAGGGGGCGGGCCAGAGGGCGGGCTGCACGGAGCTTTCGGTCATGGCCATCACTTTAGTGGTTCGTAACCGAAGCGGATCCTGAACAAAAGTGGCGAAACCAGGGCGTAACGAGAAGGTGATAGGAGGTGCACAGGGCGCTTACAAGCCCAGTAGCCAGCGCCCGCCGCCGATGAGTGAACAGAGCGAGACGGCGTGGAAGAGAAACAGCCAGAGCGCCGGTGGTACATGCGTCAGCCGTCCGAGCTGGTCGGCGTCCGAATCGCCGGCTCCGCCGTGCCGGCGCTTGGCCTGGAGCTCGAACGCCGGGCGTACGCCCCCGAGGAGCAGAAACCAGACAGCCGTGTACGCGAACGCCGACTGGACGGCGGGCTCGGTCAGCCAGGAGATCAACAGGAACGCGGCACCGGTGAGGATCACGGTGAGCGCTCCGTACGCGTTGCGGATCATCACCAGCATCGCGAGCAGCAGGGCCGTCGCCAGCCAGAGCAGCAGCGTGATGTGGTGCGCGGAGAGCAGCCAGGCACCGCCGAGACCGAGCAGCGGCGGCGCGGTGTATCCCGCGGCGGCGGTGAGGATCATGCCGAGGCCCGTGGGCCTGCCACGGCTGACCGTCAGTCCCGAGGTGTCCGAGTGCAGCCGGATGCCGTCGAGCCGGCGTCCGGTGACCAGGGCTATGAGCCCGTGGCCGCCCTCGTGCGCGATGGTGATCGCGTTGCGGGAGAGCCGCCAGAGCGGACGCGGTACGACGGCTATGAGCGCGAGGGCACCGGCCAGGGCCACCAGCCAGTCCTCCGGTGCGGGCTGGGTGCCGAAGACGCGGTCCCACAGATCGGCGATCGAGGTCGAGTCGATACTGGCCATTTCTCGGGCGGCTCCTCAATTGGGTTTGCGTCGTGGCAGTGTTGCAGTCGTGGCAGTGTTGCATTTATGTGCGGACGGTATGCGGCGAGCCGGAGCCCGGAAGTTCTTCAGGGGCTCTTCGGCATAGAGAAGTGGGAGCCCGAGGAGACCCTCGCTCCCGACTGGAACGTGGCTCCGACGAAGGAGGTCTACGCGGTTCTGGAGCGTCCGGTGAAAGACGCCGCAGAGCCCGTCCCGGTTCGTCAGCTGCGCAGGCTGAAGTGGGGACTCGTACCGTCCTGGGCGAAGACGCCCGAGGGCGGAGCGCGGATGATCAACGCGCGCGCCGAGACCGTGCATGAGAAGCCCTCCTTCCGCAGGCCCTTCCTCGCGCGCCGCTGCATCCTGCCGGCCGACGGCTATTACGAGTGGGTCACCGGCTCCGACGAGCGTCAGCTCGAAGAGCAGGGCAGAAAGAAGCGTCCGCGCAAGCAGCCCTATTTCGTGACGCCCGCCGACGGCGCGGTGATGGCCATGGCCGGGCTCTACGAGTTCTGGCGCGACCGCACTCTGCCGGACGACCATCCGCAGGCCTGGTGGGTGACCTGTTCGGTGATCACGACTGAGGCGGAGAAGACGCCGCTGGCGGTCGCTCCCGCCGAAGGACCGGGCTCGCTGGCGGAGATCCACCCGAGGATGCCGCTGATGCTGACGCCGGACCGCTGGGACGCCTGGCTGGATCCGGCGCGTACGGATCCCGAGGAGCTGCGGGGGCTGCTCGAACCGCCGCCGGCCGGGCTGATGCGGGCGTATCCCGTTGCGACGGCCGTCAGCAATGTCCGCAACAACGGGCCCGAGCTGCTGGCGGAGCTGGCCGCGCCGGAGGAGAGCACGCTGTTCTGAGGGCCGCACGTTCCTGAGGGCCGTACCTCGCACGGCAGGATGAACGTGTGACGAGTGAGCCGAAAGAGACCACCGTGGACGGGCCGGAGCGCGAGAGCGTCGGGACGCCGGCCGGAGACGCGCGTATCACCTGGTACGCGGCGACGCGGCCACGGCTCGTTCTCGCCCTCGGCCATGGCGCGGGCGGCGGGATCGAGGCGCGCGACCTCCAGGCCCTCGCCGCCGCGCTGCCGCCGCTCGGCGTCACCGTCGCCCTGGTGGAGCAGCCGTGGCGAGTAGCCGGACGCAGACTGGCGCCCGCGCCCAAGACTCTCGACACGGGCTGGCGGGCGCTCTGGCCCGCGCTGGAGAAGCCGGGCCTGCCCGTTGTCGCGGGCGGGCGCAGCGCCGGCGCGCGCGTGGTCTGCCGTACGGCGCGTGAGCTGGGCGCACGCTCCGTACTCGCGCTGAGCTTTCCGCTGCATCCGCCGGGCAAGCCGGAGAAGTCACGGGCCGCCGAGCTGCTGGAGGCGGGCGTACCGACGCTGGTCGTCCAGGGCGGCAACGACACCTTCGGAAAGCACGCCGAGTTTCCTGAGGGCGCGTACGAGTTCCTGGAGGTGCCGTACGGCGATCACGGCTTCGCCGTACCGAAAAGGGCGCCTCTGTCCCAGGAGGAGGCCCTGAAAATCCTCACCGACGGTGTCGCGGAGTGGCTCTCTGCATAGGACGGCAGTAGGACGGCCGCAGCGGCAAAGAGCCGACAAAGGACAGGCAAGGGACAGGCAAGGGACGGGCACGGAAAAGACAGCCGAAGCCTTGCGGCACAAGGGAATGCCGGAGACGGGATCGCTGTTGTGGGGTGTGTAAGGACACAGGAGCTTGGAGAGGGAGTCCGTCGTATGGGTTCGACCATCTGCCCGCGTCGCTCAGACGCCGCTGACCTGGAGTGGACGGTGCTTTCGGCGGCCAAGACCGCTCCCGTCCGTACGGCGGGCGGAGCGGACCGACAGGCCCCGCCGCAGCAAGGTCGACTATTCTCCGATTCGAGTGGGTCCGCATTCGGCCCCACCACAGCGTTGGAGGAGGTGGGTCCGGTCACTGGGACCGACACAGGGACCGACGACGGCGACATCCGTGAGACCGGTGCCGAGCGCAATGCCCGTTTCGAGCGGGATGCCCTGGGCTTCCTGGACCAGATGTACTCGGCCGCGCTGCGCATGACGCGCAATCCGGCCGATGCCGAGGACCTCGTACAGGAGACCTACGCCAAGGCGTACGCCTCTTTCCACCAGTTCCGTGAGGGGACCAACCTCAAGGCGTGGATGTACCGCATCCTCACCAACACCTTCATCAACTCGTACCGCAAGAAGCAGCGCGAGCCCCAGCGCAGTGCCGCCGAGGAGATCGAGGACTGGCAGCTCGCGCGCGCCGAGTCCCATATGTCGACCGGACTGCGGTCGGCCGAGTCGCAGGCGCTCGACCACCTTCCGGACTCCGATGTGAAGGCCGCGCTCCAGGCGATTCCCGAGGAGTTCCGCATCGCGGTGTATCTCGCCGATGTCGAGGGCTTTGCCTACAAGGAGATCGCGGACATCATGGGGACACCCATTGGTACGGTCATGTCACGACTGCACCGTGGCCGCCGTCAGCTGCGCGGCATGCTGGAGGATTACGCCCGTGACCGCGGGCTTGTCCCGGCGGGTGTCGGGGAGTCGTCGGACGATCGGAAAGGTTCGGACTCATGAGCTGCGGAGAGCCGCATGAGACGGATTGCGCCGAGGTTCTCGACCACCTCTACGAGTTCCTCGACCGTGAGATGCCGGACAGCGACTGCACCAAGTTCGAGGTGCACTTCGAGGAGTGCTCACCGTGCCTGGAGAAGTACGGCCTTGAGCAGGCCGTGAAGAAGCTGGTCAAACGGTGCTGCGGACAGGACGACGTACCGAGCGATCTGCGCGCCAAGGTCATGGGACGGATCGATCTGATCAGGTCGGGACAGGCCGTACCGGAGCATGACGTGCCCACGCGTACGGGCGCGGATCTGCCGGGCGCCGCCGCCGAGTAAGCCCCGCGCGCCGAGTACGTCGCCGAGTACGTCACAGGCGCTTCGACAGGCCCACGTAGCCCCATATGCAGCTCCCATGCACTGCTCTGTGCGCACGGATTCGTCTGTGCGCATGGAACGAACTGGTGTGTGCACATAGAGCACAAGATCGGTGTGATGTCGCCCTTATGGCGGCTGTTGTCACCCAAAGGTGCTAATCGCCGCTCTCCGGCCGCCCTTCGCCGCCCCGCTCGCTAGCCTGACCGTCTGTTCGGGCCGGGACGAGGAGGGGCGAGAACGCGTGAGGGCCATACCGGGTGCGGCGCGCGCGTACATTCTGGGCACCGTGCTCTGCGCCGCCGCGTGTGTCCGTCCCGCTCTGCGCTCCGAGACTCCCTGGCCGGCGTTCGCCATGCTCGCGCTGCTCTATGTCGTCTGCGAGCTGCCCGCGCGCTGCCGCTTTCTGGGACGCTCGCCGAACGGCGCCCTGCCCGTCGCGGCCGGTTCCTTCTTCCCTGTCCTGCTCGCCGCGGCCTTTCTGCTGCCGCCCTCCGCCGCCGCGCTGGTCGCGGTGCCCGGCGCGCTGTGCGGACGGATCGAGCGGCGTCCCCGAGGCGCCCGGCGGATCTGGCGGGCCGCACAGCTCTCCCTCGCCACCTGGGCGGCTGCCCGCGCCCAGATGCTCTTCGGCGGTCCCGTCGCGCTCGGCGGCGGCGGATACGGACTGACGCGGCCCGACTTCCCGTACGTCCTGCTGCCCGCTGCGGTGGCGACTCTCGCCTTCTGCCTCGTGCTGGCCGTGCTGGACGGCGGCATCCTCGCCACCGCCGAGCGGCTTCCGCTGCGTACGGCATGGCGCGGTCTGTTCCTGCGCTCGCTCGCTCCGCACGCCGCCCACGGGCTCGCAGGTCTGATGATGGCGGTCCTGTGGCGCAGTCCCTACGGGCCGCTCTCCGCGCTCTTCGTCCTGCTGCCGATGTACATCTCGTGCTGGGTCTTCGCCCAGTACCACCGTGAGCGCGCCGCCCATCAGGCCACCATCAGGGCGCTCGTCCAGGCGGTCGACATCAAGGACACCTACACGCGCGGGCACAGCGAGCGCGTCGGGCACGCCTCCGTACTGATCGCCCATGAGCTGGGCATGGAGCCGGCCCGGATCGAGATGCTCCGGTTCGCCGGGATCCTGCACGACGTCGGCAAGCTCGGCGTCCCGACGCGCGTGCTGCGCAAGGACGGTCCGCTGACACCGGAGGAGCGCCGGGTGATCGAGCTGCATCCCGAGTACGGGCATGAAATGGTGCGCGGCATCGGCTTCCTCGGCGAGGCGCGGACGGCGATCCTCCACCACCATGAGCGGCTCGACGGCACGGGCTATCCGTACGGTCTGGCCGGGCAGGAGATTCCCGAGTTCGCCCGGGTGGTGGCCGTGGCCGACGCCTTCGACGCGATGACCTCGACGCGGTCGTACCGGCGCGGGCGGCCGGTGCCCATGGCGCTGGCGGAGCTGGAGCGGTGCGCGGGTACGCAGTTCGATCCGGAGATGGTACGGGCGCTGGCGAAGGCGCTGGACCGGCACGGCTGGCGGACGGCGGTCACGGCGGACGAGGAGGACGTGCTGCCGCCGCCTCCACCGGGCGCGGTGCCCACGCAGGGCGGCGCGGGCTCGGCGGCTGGCCGGACGACCGCCGGGCGGACGGCGGCCGGCCGGACGGCGGCCGGGAAAGCCGCGTCCGGCTCCTCGGCCGCCGCCGCGTCGGCGTCCGCCACCTCTGCCTCCGCGGGCGGGCCGACCGCGGGCGGGCCCGCCGAGCAGGCCGGTCGGGGCCGGGCTCCCGAGGCCGCCTCCGAGCCACGCGGAAACGTCCCTTCCAGCCGTACGCCCGCCGCCGATCGCGCGCCCTCCGCGCCCTCTGCGCCCGCGACCGCGCCCACCTCCCACCGGGGCCGCAGATGACCACGACCGCCGCTCTGCGCGCGATGCCCGGCGCCGGACACACCGTCTCCCTCACTCTCGTCGGTCTCTACGGCGCCGCCGGTCTGCTCACGGCCGCCGCGCTCGGCCGGGCGCTCTGGTACGGCCTCGCCGAGCCCAGGATCGCCCTCGCCTTCGGCGTACTCATCGCCGTCGGCGAACTGGCCCGCTGGGGCGCGCTGCCCGGTGAGCGCGAGCCCGCACCGCTGGGCGCCGCCGGGGCCCTCGCGTACGCCCTGCTCGGCGAGAACGCCGGACGGCCGGTCACCCACGGTGTGCTCCAGACCGTCGGCGTGGTCGTCGCGGCGGGCCTCACCGGCGCCGTACCGCATGTCGCGAGAGGATGCGGTCCCGGACTCGGCCATCTGGCCAGACGAGTCCTGACCGTGGGCTTCGCCGCGGTCTGCTTCCAGCCGCTCTACGCGGCCGGTGAGCTGCGGGAATGGTTCGGTCCCGGTCCCGCCTACGCGCTGCTGCTGCTTCTGCTGCTCGGTCTCACCGCGCTCTGCGACGCCGTACTGGCCGCCCTGATGGTGCGCGCCCGTACCCGCCATCCCTTCGGCCCTCTGCTCCGCGACGAGTTGCGCGCGCTGCTCCACATCGGCTCCGCCGTGTGCGCCACCGGCGCGGTCATCGCGCTCGGTGTCGGCGTCGCGGGACTCTGGGCGCTGCCGGTGTTCTGTGTGCCGCTGCTGCTGACCCAGCTCTCCTTCCGGCGGTACGCCTCCGTACGGACGACCTACCGGCAGACGATCGCCTCCCTCGCGCGGGCCACCGAGATCGCCGGATACACACGTCACGGACATGCCCGCAGAGTCGCCGAGCTGAGCCGCGCCGTCGGCCGTGAGCTGGGACTCTCCGGATCCGAACTGACCGTTCTGGAGTACGCGGCCCTCATGCACGACATCGGACAGCTCTCCCTCGTCGATCCCGTGCCCGAGGGCGCCACCGCCCTGCTGCCGGTGGCCGAACAGCGGCGCATCGCCCTGCTCGGCGGCGCGGTGGTCCGTCAGACCGGAGTGCCCGCCGCCGTCGCCGTGGTGGTGGAGCGGCAGGCCGATCCGTACCGGGAACAGCCGCTGCCCGCCCGGATTGTCCGCGCCGTCAATGCGTACGACGACCTGGCCGGGGAATGTGCCAGTGCGAGCGGTCCGCTCAGCGCGCTGGAGCGGCTGCGGCTCGGGACGGCGTACGACTACCAGCCCGAGGTGGTGGAATCCCTGGCGCGTGTGCTGTCCAGGGGCGGCCCGGCCGCAGGTGGGGCCGGGTAACCCATGGGTAATGAGCGGGCGTCCGACCGGGCATGGTTGGATGCGAAGAAGAGGGTGTCGAAGAAGAAGGTGTCCGGGGGCACTGACCCGAGCGACCGGCAGGCGGGAATCGTGAGGATCTTCGGGAAGGTACGGCATCGGCCCTCCGCCTCGTGGCGGCAGGCCACCGACCGCGCGTTCACGCTGATCGGTGACGGCCGGTACGAGGACGCGGGCGCGCTGCTCACGCGCGCGGCGGACCTGGAGCCCTGGCTCTCGGAGTCCTGGTTCAATCTGGCGCTGCTGCACAAGTTCCGGCACGACTGGGAGCAGGCGCGCGCCGCCGGGCTGCGCGCCGTCGCCCTGCTGGACAAGGAGACCGGCGCGCCCGACTGGTGGAACGTCGGGATCGCCGCCACCGCGCTCCAGGACTGGCCGCTGGCCCGCCGGGCCTGGCAGGCGTACGGGCTGAAGGTGCCCGGCAATCCGCACAGCGTCGAGGCCAACGGCGAGCCGGAGGGCATGGAGCTCGGCAGCGCGGCCGTCCGGCTCTCGCCCGAGGGCGAGGCCGAGGTCGTCTGGGGCCGCAGGCTCGACCCGGCCAGGATCGAGGTGCTGTCCATCCCGCTGCCCTCGTCGGGCCGCCGCTGGGGCGAGGTCGTGCTGCACGACGGCGTACCGAACGGCGAGCGCACGACGGCCGCGGGCCCGGACGGCGCCACCCGCGCGTACCCGGTCTTCGACGAGATCGAGCTGTGGGCGCCCTCGCCCGTGCCGACCTGGGTGGTGCTGCTGGAGGCGGCGACCGAGGACGACAGGGACGCCCTGGAGCGGCTGGCCGCCGACGCCGGATTCGCCGCCGAGGACTGGTCGTCCTCGGTACGGCTGCTCTGCCGGGCCTGTTCGGAGAGCCGGATGCCGAGCGCCGAGGGCGACGGTGAACATCTCGATCCGCACGACCACAGCGAGCCGGGCCATCCGGGACCGCTGGGCCACCGTACGGCGGGCGAGCTGTGGGCGCCGGAGCGCGAGTGCGGGATCGCGGCGCCGCCGGGACTGGTGCGCGGGCTGCTCGACGGCTGGGTCGCCGACAGCCCGGACACGCGTGAGTGGCGCGATCTCGAAGAGGTCTGCTGAGTCTGGTGGGAGCCGGGCCGGGAGCGCTGGGCAGGGCGCGGTGGGCAGGGCGCGGCGGAAAGCGCCGGGCATGATACGGCGTTCCGTGGGCGGGTGGGCGGATGTCCACAGGCTTGGATGTTCATGGACGGCGGATGTCCACAGAGCGCCGATGTCCGGGGAAAGGTGCCCTTAGGCTGTACGGGCACATCGCGCACAGCGCGCGGATCGTGCGGGCAGCATCGGGTACCGAGGAAGGCGTACTGCGGACATGGCGCAGCAGGAGACGGACCAGCGGATCGACAGTGGGGCCTCCGTGGCGGAGCAGGAGGACGGGTTCGTCGTGGACACGGAGGACGCCGAGGCGCGTGAGCTGGCGCACCGCGAGCGCGGTACGTCCCGTCCGATCACCGTCGTGGGCAATCCCGTGCTGCACCGGGAGTGCCGGGACGTCACGGAGTTCGACGACTCGCTCGCCGCGCTGATCGACGACATGTTCGCGAGCCAGCGCACGGCCGAGGGCGTGGGCCTCGCCGCGAACCAGATCGGGGTGGACCTCAAGGTCTTCATCTACGACTGCCCGGACGACGACGGCGTACGGCATGTCGGCGCCGTCTGCAACCCGGTGCTGGAGGAACTGCCGCCGGAGGAGCGGCATCTGGACGACTCCAACGAGGGCTGCCTGTCCGTGCCGACGGCGTACGCGTCGCTCGCGCGCCCCGACTACGCGGTGGTGCGCGGCCAGGACGCCCAGGGCAAGCCGATCAAGGTGCGCGGCACGGGTTATTTCGCGCGCTGCCTCCAGCACGAGACGGACCATCTCTACGGCCGCCTGTACATCGACCGGCTCTCGAAGCGCGACCGCAAGGACGCGTTGCGGCAGATGGCGGAGAACACGCCGCGCTACGAGATCGTGCCGAACGACTGAGGCGTCCTGCCCTTCGCCTCTTGCCCTTCGTCCTCTGCCCTTCGTCCTCTTCCCCGGCGAGCGCGCCGGGGTGCCGTCGGCGAGCCCGGCGCGCAGTGCCGGGCTTCGGGCTTCGGGCTTCGTACGGAACATCGTGACGGCGGTGCTCAGTTCGGGTCTGATGCCCATGAACCGGGCGCCGACCGCTCCGATCGCGTTCTGTGGAAGCCCGGTTGACGCGCGTCGACCCGTGCGCCAGTCTCTCCGTACATCACAGCCCGACCCCCGCTCTCACGAGGAGACCCAATGCTCCGACGTACGGCGAGACTTCTGCTCAGCTTTGTCATGGCCATGTCTTTCGCCTGGGCCGGTTCGCTCGTCACGGCCGGTACGGCGCACGCCGACGGCTGTTACACCTGGTCCCGCACCCTCTCCCAGGGAACCTCCGGCGCCGATGTCACCCAGCTCCAGATCCGGGTCGCCGGCTACCCGGGCAGCGGTGGCGTACTGGCCATCGACGGTGAGTTCGGACCGGCGACCGCCGCGGCCGTCACGCGCTTCCAGTCGGCGTACGGGCTGGCGGCCGACGGAGTCGCGGGCCCTGCCACCTTCAGCAAGATCTACTCCCTCCAGGACGACGACTGCACGCCGATCCACTTCAGCTATGCCGAGCTGAACACCTGCAACAGCACCTGGGCGGGCGGCGCGGTGGACGCGGCCACCGCCAAGTCGAACGCCCTGCGCACCATGTGGAAGCTGGAGGCGCTCCGGCACGCGCTCGGCGACCAGCCCATCCGGGTCACCAGCGGCTTCCGCTCCCAGGCCTGCAACAGCTCGGTCGGCGGAGCGTCGAGCAGCCGCCATCTCTACGGTGACGCCGCCGACCTCGGCTCGGGACCGCACTCCCTGTGCACCTTGGCCCAGAACGCCCGTAACCACGGCTTCAACGGGATCCTCGGCCCGGGCTACCCGGACCACAACGACCACGCCCATGTCGACCACCGGCCGAGCCGCTTCTGGTCGGCGCCGAGCTGCGGCATCTGAGGACAGTCCGGCAGTCCGGGCATGAGCGGTACGGGGCCTCACGCGGCGTGCGTCACGCGGCGTGCGTGGGGCCCCGGAACGTACGCCGGTAGGCGTTCGGCGTCGTCCCGAGCGTCCGCAGGAAGTGATGGCGCAGTCCCGCCGCGTTCCCGAAACCGGACCGTCCCGCCACGCTGTCCACCGTCTCGTCCGTCGCCTCCAGCAACTCCTGTGCCAGCAGCACCCGTTGGCGCAGCAGCCAGCGGTACGGAGTCGTCCCCGTCTCCTGCTGGAAGCGGCGGGCGAAGGTGCGCGGTGACATATGGGCCCGCGCGGCCAACTGCTCGACGGTCATCTCACGGTCGAGATGGCGCTCCATCCACCCGAGGACCTCGCCGACCGTGTCACAGGGAGTCCTCGGCAGCGGGCGCTTGATGAACTGGGCCTGCCCGCCGTCCCGGTGCGGCGGCACCACCATGCGGCGGGCGATCGCGTTGGCGACCTCGGGCCCGTGCTCCTCCCGTACGAGATGGAGGCAGGCGTCGATCCCGGCGGCCGTGCCCGCCGAGGTGATGACCGGGCCCTCGTCCACGTACAGCACATCCGGCTCGACAACCGCCCGTGGATACGTACGGGCCAGCTCCGTCGCGTGCCGCCAGTGGGCCGCGCAGCGGCGGCCGTCCAGCAGCCCGGCGGCGGCGAGCACGAAGACACCGGAGCAGACGCTCAGCACCCGCGAGCCACGGTCCACGGCGCGGCGCAGAGCCGCGAGCAGCTCCGGTGGATACGCGCGGCTGACGTAGGAGTCTCCGGCGGGTACGGCGATCAGATCGGCCTCCTCCAGCCGGTCGAGGCCGTGCATACCGCTGAGCGTGAACCCGGCGTGGGTCCGCAGCACGGGCCCTTCCGCCGAGACCACGGCGAAGTCATGGACGGGCAGGCCCTCGTCGCTGCGGTCGAGGCCGAAGATCTCGCAGACGACGCCGAGTTCGAAGGGATGCACACCGTCCAGCAGAACCGCTGCCACATTGTTCAGCATGGATCCAGTGTGGCAGCAATTCGATGGTTGATGACAGTCCTGCCACTGCTCCTCCTCGGACGGAACGGCGAGAGTGAGGACATGGACATCTTCCTCACGGTTCTCGCCCTTATCACCCTCTTTGTTCTGCTCGCCCTGCCGTCCCTGGTCTGGTACCTCAAGGACCGCGCGATCGACCGCCAGCTACGCCGGGCTGAACGGGAGCGGATCGCGGAGGCCCTCGACAGCCCGGCGGGCGGGGAACATACCCGACCGCACGCGTCGACTGCTACCCTTCGTCGCGAATCCATCACTTTGCGTCACTGAGGGAGTGCGTGTGAAGGTCGCCTGCGTCGGTGGCGGGCCCGCCGGCCTGTACTTCTCGATCCTGATGAAGCGGCAGGACCCGTCCCATGACATCACCGTCTACGAGCGGAACCCGGCCGGGTCGACATACGGCTGGGGCGTGACCTACTGGGGCGGCCTCATCGAGAAGCTCCGCCGTAACGATCCCGAGTCCGCGCGCGCCATCAGCGAGAGCTCGGTCCGCTGGAGCGACGGGACCGCGCATGTCCGGGACCGTACGACCGTGCACCACGGCGACGAGGGCTTCGGCATCGGCCGCCGCGGGCTGCTCGACCTCCTCGCCGACCGGGCCGGATCGCTCGGCGTACGGCTGGAGTTCGAGCACACGGTCGACGGCGCGGCCGAGCCGCCCGAGGCCGATCTGGTCGTCGCTTGCGACGGCGTCGGCAGCGGGCTGCGCGAGCGCCACGCCGACCACTTCGGCACCGAGTCCTCGGCCGGCCGGAACATGTACATCTGGCTCGGCACCACCAAGGTCTTCGACTCCTTCACCTTCGCCTTCGTGGAGACCGAGCACGGCTGGATCTGGTGCTACGGCTACGGGTTCAGCGCGGAGCACAGCACCTGCATCGTCGAGTGCTCACCGGCCACCTGGCAGGGGCTCGGCCTCCACCGGGCGAGCGAGGCCGAGGGCCTGGCCCTGCTGGAGCGGCTCTTCGCCGGACCGCTGGACGGGCACCGGCTGATCGGCCGGTCGCACACCGACGGCGCCGCGCAGTGGCTCAACTTCCGTACGCTCACCAACCGGACCTGGTACCGGGGCAATCTGGTCCTGCTCGGCGACGCCGCGCACACCACGCACTACTCCATCGGCGCGGGCACCACCCTCGCGCTGGAGGACGCCATCGCCCTCGCCGGCGCCCTGCGCGCCCACACGGACCTCCGTCCCGCCCTCGCCCACTACGAACGCGAACGCAAGTCCGCCCTCCTCCCGGTCCAGAGCGCCGCCCGCTACAGCGCCCAGTGGTACGAGAACCTCCCTCGCTACATCAACCTGGCCCCGGCCCATATGTTCGCCCTCCTCGGCCAGCGCCACTCACCTCTGCTCCCGCACATCCCGCCCCAGCTCTACTACCGCATCGACAGAGCGGCCGAACAGCTGGAACCCTTGCGCAAACTGAAGCGCTGGCTGGGCCCCAAAGTAGCCCGCTCCCTCCACACCCGCTCGGGCGCTACGCGGGCGTAGCGGCACGGTGCAGTCCGGTGAGACGGGCCGTTTCATCCTCGCGGAAGGCCGCGACCTCGTGGCACATCCGGCTCATGACGAATTCACCGAGAGAAACACACAGGTCCATGCGCTGAATGCATACACCGATCATGAACGGGCCGTCCTGGGCGCGGTACATGCGCACGCCGTAGTAGCCCTCCTGGCAGTCCCGCTCGTTGTTGAAGCGGCAGTCCGCGCAGGTCGTCGGCAGACGTACCTGACGGATGCTTTTCGCGTACAGGGTGCGGCCGTCCGGCAGGCGGTAGCGGGTGCGCTGGTCGGAGGCGCCGGCGGTGATGGTGCGCTGAACGGGAACCGCGCCCAGGTGATCCACGACGTTCCGCATGGCGGCGAGCGACGCGCCGTCGTCTTCGAGCGAGACCAGCATGCGTACCACCACGGTCCGTCCGTGCTCCTCGATGATGCGCAGGACTCGTTCCACATGGGAGCTGTCAGGGATCACGATGTTGGCCGAGACTTTCACTCCGTGCCTGGACGCGGCTTCGATGGTCGCGCCGAGCGCGGCGAGTTTCCGCGCGGCGAGCCTGGGCGACGCCAGGCGTGGTGCTTGCACCGCGGCCAGTTCTTCGGGTGTCGTCCCGAAGACGCTGAGGTTGATGCGGTCCAGCCCGGCCGCCGCGCACTCCGGCAGGACCGCTGCTCCGTTCTCGCCGTTGGAGGTAAGTCCGACGGTCAGGCCGAGACGGCGCGCGATCCTGATCAGACCGGGCAGATCGGGGTGCAGGGTGGGCTCACCTCCGGTGAAGTGGACTTCGTTCGTCGGCAGACTTCCCCGAACGGCGGCCAGGGCGAGGGCGAAATCGGCGTCCGGTTTGATCCTCTCCGGTAGGAAGTCGGCCCCGTTGGTACGCAGATAGATGGACACCCGGCCGGTCCGGCCGGGTGCACCTGTGAACTCCCCGATCTGACGGCCCCGGTTGTCCGTCGCTACGGGGGTGCCCTCGTTGTGGCAGAAGGTGCATGCCAGCCCGCAGTCGTCGATGATCTTGACGCGGAGGGTGCGATCAGGCACCACCGTGACGGGTGTGTGTCCCGCTTCGTATGCCACCGTGCCACCTCCGGATCAGAACCGCAGATCAGTGATCGATTCGAGGTCGATCCCGTACCGGGTGAACACCTTGACGGTGTTCTCGCTCGTCAGTTCCTCCTTCGGGATGGACAGACGCTTCGCGGCGGCCCACACCTGTTCCGCGTCGTCACCTTCGATCTCCAGGTACGGCGGGATGAGCGGCCAGGAGTCGATCTCCAGCCGTACGCCGTTCAGGAGCCAGGAGTCCCGGCGGTTCTCCTGATAGGATCTCGGCGGGATTCCCATACGGCCCAGAAGAATGTGTGTGGTCTCGAAATCCCCGACGGGTGTCTCGGTTTCACGTGTTCCATCGATGGCGTCAGAGATGATTTCCTTCACGCACAGGGTCACATCACCACCGGTGTCGCGAAGCCGAATCCATCGTCCGGCCACCGCGGGAACGGTGTCGTAGACGTAGCGGCGCATAAGCCGCTCGGCCACATGCTCACCACCCGCGTCCGCGATCCGCGCGGCCATCGCGGCAGGATCCACGTTCAGATATTTCGCTTCGTACTCGACAGTTGGCATGACTCTCCGTTTCCTGCTGACATGCTCCATCTGCAATGACGGTAGGCGAGCGACGAGTTCGTCCCCAACGAACTTGCAGTGCATTGCAGCTGGATCAGCGGAACGCGCGCATGGCGTCGTTGATGAGCGTGCGCGCCGGGGTGCCGAAAACGGCGGACTTGCTCAACTCCGCGAACGCCCTGATGTAGTCGTGCGCCTCACTCGGAGCGGTTACGTTGACCTCGGCCGTCAGCGTCTCGACGCTCACCAGTCGGTCGTCGAAGAGATAGAACGCCTCCAGGGGCCATATCGTGCGTTCGGCAGCGGCCGGAATGATCCCGAGGGAGAGAGCGGGCAGCGACAAGACCGAGAGCAGGTGGCCGAGTTGGCCGGCCATCACCTCGGCGTTTCCCAAGCGGTGGCGCAGGACCGCTTCCTCAAGCAGGACCGCGAAGGTGTGCTCGCCCTGGTGCAGCACACGCGCCCGCTCCATACGTGTTGCCACGGCCTCAGCCAGATCGTCGGGCGTGTCCTGGAACTCCGTGATCATCCTCATGAGCGCAGTTGCATACGGCGGCGTCTGTAAGAGTCCGGGAACGACATTCGAGCAGTAGATCCGAAAAGTCCGTGTCCGCTCGTACAACGGCAGAAGCTCGGCCTGGGCCCTGCGCATTCCTGTTCGGTGCCGGCGCTTCCACTGGATATACATCGACTCGGCAGTCCGATTGGCGGCCACCAGGTCCGGAGCCTGATCGGCGGCACCGCAAGCGGCGCACCAGGCCCGGATGTCGGCGTCGGACGGAGCGGTCCTGGCGCCCTCGATTCGCGAGGACTTGGACTCGCTCCAGCCGCACCGCACGCCGAGTTCACGCCCGGTGAGCTCGGCGTCCTTACGTAGTTCGCCCAGACGCTCGGCCAGGGCTTTGCGTGCGGCCTGGGCCGTGGAGAGTGGAGACAGTGACATGAAAGCGCTACCAGGCGTTCGGTGTTCCTCGTTTGGTGTTCCTCTGGGTTAAACCGTGAATTCCGCGTGAGGGACGCCGCGTTCCCACACCGACTCGAATGAGGAGACACAGAATTTGACCAAATTCGCGTCTTCGGTGAAGTCCGTACGAATCCACTGTCCCGGACCGTCGAAGATATTGAACTGGACCAGCCGCTCGTCAAAGATCCAGAGGTCATTTCCGGGGAGAGCGAGATCCGAAGCCCGGTCTCTTGGCAACCAGCGCACCTGCTCTCCCGCATCGATGTTCATCTGGGTGCCCGCATGCTCGTAGCGGATGTACTCGGACACCGTCACCGACACGACCCGGGCACGGCGGACAACGACGCCACGAGATGTGGCCTCGTTCACCAGGTCGAGCCAGGACTGCCGGTCGGCACGCTCCCGCTGCTCGCTCCACTCCCCGCGCCGGAACGCCGCGAAGTTGTCGGCCTCGTTGTCCACGCCGTACGAGTCACGCAGCTCCAGATGAACGGCGGAGCGCTGCACCCCCGCCATGATTTCAGCGAAGCTCTCCACGCTCTGCGACATCACACGCCTCCCTCAGCACCGGTACCAGGCGAGCCGGGATCCGGATCACCGTCTCGTTCGTCGGAATCCCCGTCGCATGGCCCGGGATCTCGAACTCGGCACACTCCCGCTCGGTCTGTACGTCGGCCCGCCAGCCCTGAATGACCAGATCGGCGGTGTCCGGGTCGACCCAGACGGTCGGCGAACCGTTGCCCCCGGTGTTGGGATCGATGCCGATGAACCGTAAAGCCATAGTGACCTCACTTCACGTGGGTGAGGCTGTCGACGGTAGGAGTTCGGTGAGGTTGGGTTCAACGAGCTTGCAGGGACTTGCAGATTTGGGTAGTGGCGTACGAGATGAAGGTGGCCCATTGGTCGGCGGGGAAGCGGAGTATGGGGCCTTGGGGGTTCTTGGAGTCGCGCAGGTGCGTGGTGGCGCGGGTGGTTGCTACCTCCACGCACTCTCCACCGCTGGTTCCGCTGTAGCTGCTCTTGATCCAGGCCACTTCTACGCAGTTGCCGCCGCCCGATCCGCTGTAGCTGCTCTTGAACCAGTGCAGTTGGGCGGTTCCGACCGCAACCTGTTCCGTACTCATGCCTCTCCTGCCACACGCTCGATGAGACGTGCAGACTCCTCTACGTTCAGCGCCTGCGTGCGCAGCTTGCCATAGCGCAGTCCGAACGCACTGACACTTGCGGCGTCGGTGATCACCACTCCCACATCCTGGGATTCGATGTAGCCGATCCGCCGATGTTCCAAGGTCTCCAGAATCACCATAGGTCCGTTGAGCCCTGGGTGGAAACCTCGGTCCGAGGGCATGATCTGGATCTCGACGTTGCGCATGAGCCCCAGTCGCAGCAGGTGCTGAAGCTGCGCCTTCATCACATCGGCATTGCCCACCGTGCTGGTCAGGGCCGATTCGCCGATGATGAAGCATGTCTCTACCAGGGGCGTCCGCGTCAGCAACTTCTGTCGGCTGAGCCGGGCTTCGAGATGCTGCTCGACGGTCTCCTCGGAGAGCGAAGGGCAGTGCGCTGAGAACAGCGCCTGCGCGTAGTCCTCGGTCTGGAGCAGGCCGGGGATCAGGAGGGGATCGAAGTCGTACCTGCTGACTGCCTCTGTCTCGATCGAGGCGAAGTCCTGGAAGAAGGCCGGGAGTTTGGCAAGATCCACATCGTCCTGCAAGACCGACAGCGTCCCGCCCGCGCTCAGCGTTGTCTCCGCCGCCGCTGTGAACGCGGTCTTTGCCGGTCTGCGGCCCTGTTCGATCGAGGCGACCTGTTCGTACGAGTAGCCCACCGCGTCCGCCAGTTCCTGCCGGGTCAGTCCGGATCGTTCGCGGAAGAGTTTGACCAGCTTGCCGTAGCCGACCCAGATGGCCGGTCGGTCGTCGTCCCGTGCCCGTTGTTTCTTCTGGCGGGTGCTCGTCATACGCCTCACATCCCAACGTGCCAATACGCGAATGCGGTTGAGGATCCAACAGGCATCCCGGCGCCGAAGTCACGGGCTGTGACCCGTACAACCGCACGGCCTGTCCGTACTGCCCGTACTGGTACGGACGTCTGTCCTGGTCAGGTTAGTTGAGTGACGGGACGGTGACACTATGAAGTCGGAAATCGCCGCTCAGGCCGCCACCCCGCCCTCGTCCGCGCCACTGCTTCCGCCCGCCCGGATCAGACTCAGTTCCAGCCATCGCGGCGCGCGCCTCGCGCGGTTGCTCTGTGGTCAGCAGCTCGACGAGTGGGGCATCCCGCAGACCACCGGCACCGCGTCCGCCGTTCTTGCCGTTGTCGCCGAACTGGCGGCGAACGCCGTTACCCATGGGCGTAGTCCTGGGCGGGACTTCGAGGTGCGGCTCGCGCTGACGGATGTCTGTGTCCGGGTCGAGGTTGTTGATACGCGGCCGGACCGTGTCCCGCAGGCCCCGGCCCCCGCCCCCGTCGGCCCGGTCGTGGATGAGTCGACCGGGGGACGAGGGCTGCTGCTGGTCGCGGGCTACGCCGACCGGTGGGGCTGGGCCGTCAGAGACGCTTACACCAAGACCGTCTGGGCCGAGGTGGACCGCTGAGCTGCCCGGTCAGAAGTCGTCGTCGAAGGCGACCGTGCCTTCCACCGCGACCTGGTACGCCGACGGGCGGCGTTCGAAGAAGTTGGTCAGTTCCTGGACGCCCTGGAGTTCCATGAAGGAGAACGGGTTCTGCGCGCCGTACACCGGTGCGAAGCCCAGGCGTTGGAGGCGCTGGTCGGCTACGCATCGCAGGTACTCGCGCATCGACTCGGTGTTCATGCCCGGCAGTCCCTCGCCGCACAGGTCGCGGCCGAATTGCAGCTCCGCCTCCACGGCCTCCTTCAGCATGTCCGTGACCTGCCGCTGGAGGTCGTCGTCGAACAGCTCCGGCTCCTCCTTGCGGACCGTGTCCACGACCTCGAAGGCGAAGTTCATATGCATCGTTTCGTCGCGGAACACCCAGTTGGTGCCGGTGGCCAGACCATGCAGCAGGCCTCGGGAGCGGAACCAGTAGACGTAGGCGAACGCGCCGTAGAAGAACAGTCCCTCGATACAGGCCGCGAAGCAGATCAGATTGAGCAGGAAGCGCCGGCGGTCGGAGCGGGACTCCAGCCGGTCGACCGTCTCGACCGAGTCCATCCAGCGGAAGCAGAACTGCGCCTTCTCACGGATCGACGGGATGTTCTCCACCGCCGCGAAGGCCGCCGCGCGGTCGGCCGGATCGGGGAGATAGGTGTCGAGCAGCGTCAGATAGAACTGGACGTGCACGGCCTCCTCGAAGAGCTGGCGCGAGAGATAGAGCCTGGCCTCGGGCGAGTTGATGTGCCGGTAGAGCGTCAGCACCAGATTGTTCGCCACGATCGAGTCGCCCGTCGCGAAGAACGCGACCAGCCGGCCGATCATGTGCTGCTCGGCGGGCGAGAGCTTGGCGAGATCGGCGACATCGGAGTGCAGATCGACCTCCTCCACCGTCCAGGTGTTCTTGATCGCGTCGCGGTAGCGCTCGTAGAAGTCCGGGTAGCGCATGGGCCTCAGCGTCAGCTCGAAGCCCGGGTCCAGGAGGTTCTTCGTCCGGGCAGTCATCACTGGCACGCCTCGCAGGACTCGGGATTCTCCAGGGAGCAGGCGACGGCGTCCGGCGGTGGCGCCTGTACGGGTACAGGTACGGGTACGGGAGCGTGGCCCGCCGCCCGCGCGATCCTTGTCGCCGGGCGCGAGCGCAGGTAGTACGTCGTCTTGAGGCCCTTCTTCCAGGCGTACGCGTACATCGAGCTCAGCTTGCCGATGGTCGGCGTCTCCAGGAACAGGTTGAGCGACTGGCTCTGGTCCAGGAACGGCGTACGCGCCGCCGCCATGTCGATCAGTCCGCGCTGCGGGATCTCCCACGCCGTGCGGTACAGATCGCGGACCTCCGCCGGGATCCAGCCGAAGCCCGCCACCGAGCCGTTGGACTCGCGCAGCGCCTCGCGCGAGCGCGCGTCCCAGACGCCCAGCCGCTTCAGATCCGCCACCAGATACGAGTTGACCTGGAGGAACTCACCCGACAGCGTCTCGCGCTTGAAGAGATTGGAGACCTGCGGCTCGATGCACTCGTACACACCGGCGATCGAGGCGATGGTCGCCGTCGGCGCGATCGCCAGGAGCAGGGAGTTCCGCATCCCGGTCGCGGCGATACGGGCACGCAGTGCCGCCCAGCGCTCCGGCCAGGCCGGCTCGATGCCGTAGTGGTCCGGGTGCAGTACGCCACGGGCCGCGCGCGTACGGGACCAGGCGGGCAGCGGGCCGTTGCGCTCAGCGAGGTCGCAGGACGCCTCGTACGCGGCGAGCATGATGCGTTCGGCGATCCTGGTGGAGAGCGCGGCGGCCTCGGGCGAGTCGAAGGGCAGCCGCATCTTGAAGAAGACGTCCTGGAGGCCCATCACGCCCAGGCCCACCGGACGCCATTTCGCGTTCGAGTTCGCGGCCTGCTCGGTCGGGTAGTAGTTGATGTCCACCACCCGGTCGAGGAAGGTCACGGCCGTACGGACGGTCTCGTCGAGCCGCTCCCAGTCGATCCCGGCGCCGATCCCGCTGTGGGACTCACCGTCGGTCCCGCCGTCGGTCCCGCCCGGCTCCCGCACGAACGCCGCCAGGTTGACCGAGCCCAGATTGCACACCGCCGTCTCGCCGTCGTCGGTCACCTCCAGGATCTCCGTACAGAGATTGGAGGAGTGGACGACCGCGCCGGGCTCGGCGGTCTGGTTGGCCGTACGGTTCGAGGCGTCCTTGAAGGTCATCCAGCCGTTGCCGGTCTGGGCGAGCGTACGCATCATCCTGCCGTACAGCTCCCGCGCCGGGAGGCTTCTGCGGGCCAGGCCCGCCGCCTCCGCGGCCCGGTACGCCGCGTCGAACTCGTCGCCCCAGAGATCGACCAGTTCCGGTACGTCGACGGGCGAGAAGAGCGACCACTCGCCGTCCGCCTCGACGCGGCGCATGAACTCGTCCGGAATCCAGTGCGCGAGATTCAGATTGTGCGTACGCCGGGCGTCCTCACCGGTGTTGTCGCGCAGTTCGAGGAACTCCTCCAGATCCGCGTGCCAGGTCTCCAGATAGACACAGGCCGCGCCCTTGCGCCGGCCGCCCTGGTTGACCGCGGCCACCGAGGAGTCGAGCGTGCGCAGGAACGGGACGATGCCGTTGGAGTGCCCGTTGGTGCCGCGGATCAGTGAACCGCGCGAGCGGATACGGGAGTACGAGAGGCCGATGCCGCCCGCGTGCTTGGAGAGCCTGGCCACCTGGTGGTAGCGGTCGTAGATGGAGTCCAGCTCGTCGCGCGGCGAGTCCAGCAGATAGCAGGAGGACATCTGAGGATGGCGGGTGCCGGAGTTGAAGAGCGTCGGCGAGGACGGCAGATACTCCAGCCGGCTCATCAGCCGGTACAGCGCGGCGACCTCCTCCAGCGCGCGCACGCTCTCGTCCTCGGCGAGGCCGGACGCCACGCGCAGCAGGAAGTGCTGCGGAGTCTCGATCACCTGACGGGTCAGCGGATGGCGGAGCAGATAGCGGCTGTGGAGCGTACGGAGCCCGAAGTAGCCGAAGCGGTCGTCGGCGGCCAGATCGATCAGCCGGTCGAGGCGGTCGGCGTGGCGCGTGACGAACGCGGCCGTACGGTCGGCGATCAGGCCCTCGCGGAGGCCGGTCGCGACCGACGCCGAGAACGACACCGCGCCCTGGCCCGCGGCCTCGTCGGCGATGGCGCGGGTGAGCAGCCGGGCGGCGAGCCGGGAGTACGCCGGGTCCTCGGAGATCAGCCCTGCCGCCGCCTCGGTGGCGAGCCCGCGCAGCTCGGCCTCGTCCGACGAGGCGTTACGGCCGCGCAGCGCGGCGGCGGCGACTCTGCCGGGATCGGTGTCGGGCAGATCGGCGGTCAGCTCCGTCAAGGTCCGCAGCAAAGCGGTCCCGGTGCCGTCCGTCGACCTGGTGCCGTCCGTCTGCCCGGGGCTGTCCGCCGGTCCGGAGGTCCCGGAGGCGGCTGAAGCCGGTTCGGCTGGCGCGATGGTCACGTGGTGCTCTCCCTCGCTCGGCTCCGGGCCTGTCGCGAGGGATACGGGGGCGCGCACAGCCGTACGGCCCTTTCCAGGGCAGCGCGGAGCACGGCGTCCACCGGCCCATCCGCGAGGCCCGGACGTCTCGGCGCCCGGATCGGTCGAACCGGACGCACCGTCGGCAGGTGTTCGGACTCCTGGACATGACAAAGCACGCCACAGCACACCGTTGCGGGACAGTTCCGGATTCGCACCGGATTCCCCTGCGTCGACAGCGAGGTCGAGCATACATCTGGTGGCCGCTCGCCGTGCCACCCCCCAGATGTAGTGTCCTGCGCGGTCAGTCGCCTCTGGGTATACCGCCGTCGGTGACGCCGTCGAGTTCCAGGGCGTACGCGAGCAGTGGGAGTCCCGGGAGCGGTTCCCAGTCCCGCTCGGGGCTTCTGACAAAGCCCAGGCGCTCATAGATCCGGTGGGCCCGCCGCATGGTCGGCTGCGTCGACAGGACGATCCGTATACAGCCCTCCGTCTCCTGCGCGCGTGCCACACAGGCGCGGACGAGCGCCTCGCCCACGCCTCTGCCCCGGGCCGCCCGGTCGACCGCCAGCATCCGGAACTCGGTCTCGCCGTCCCGCGCTATGTCCGCCCACGGCCCGCCGGCCGGGACATAGGTGACTCCGCCCAGCACCGTGCCGTCCGGGTCCACGGCGGCCAGCACCTCCGCCTCGGCGGCACGCGTGGCCACATCCCGCAGCGTGGGCAGATACGGGTCGTCCTCGCCGAAGTCCAGGTGCCCGTCCACCAGATACGCTTGCGCGGTGATCTCGCCGAGCCGCTCGTACTCGCCGGGCTCGGCCTCCCTGATCGTGAAGTCCATGAACCGAGTGTGCGCCATGGGTACGACAACGGGCCGCCGCGGCCTCCTCACCAGCAAGGAAGCCACAGCGGCCCGAAGCCACAGCGGCCCGAAGCCACAGCGGCCCGAAGCCACAGCGGCCCGTTCGCGACCTGACCTTGGGAAGTCAGCGCACCGCTTCGCCCGACGTCGCCGTCGGCAGTTCCACCCGTACGTCGTCCGAATCGCCCGCGTCCGCCGTGTAGTCGGACGGGCTGGTCTCGTCCACGCCCTCGGGCGCCTTGAGCGCCCGCATGACGAAGGTCAGCACCACCGTCACCACCACATTCAGCACAAACGCGGTGAGGCCGATGTAGCCGATCTCGCCGAGTCCCGGGATCTCCGCCGACGAGCCGCCGAAGTGCTTCTGCGTGGGGCTCGCGACGCCGTACGCCGCGGCCGTGCCGTACACCATGCCGACGCCCCAGCCCACGAGCAGCGCCCAGCGGTGGAACCAGCGGGTGAAGAGCCCGCCGACCAGGGCCGGCATCGTCTGGAGGATCCAGATCCCGCCCAGGAGCTGGAAGTTGATCGCCACCGTCTTGTCCATGGAGAGGACGAAGACCAGCGCGCCCACCTTCACCAGCAGCGAGACGATTTTCGAGACCTTGGTCTCCTGCGCCGGTGTCGCGTCCGGCTTGATGAAGTCCTTGTAGATATTGCGGGTGAAGAGATTGGCCGCCGCGATGGACATGATCGCGGCCGGCACCAGCGCGCCGATACCGATGGCGGCGAAGGCGACGCCCGCGAACCAGTCGGGGAACATGGTCTCGAAGAGCTGCGGGATCGCGAGCTGTCCGTTGTCGACCTTGATGCCGGCGGCGATCGCCATGAAGCCGAGCAGCGCCAGCAGACCCAGCATCAGCGAATACAGCGGCAGGATCGTGGTGTTGCGGCGGATCACATCGCGGCTCCTGCTGGAGAGCGTCGCCGTGATGGAGTGCGGATACATGAAGAGCGCGAGCGCGGAACCGAGCGCCAGCGTGGCGTAGCCCCACTGCCCGGCGTCGCCCGGTACGAGCGCGCCGCGCGGCGCGCCGGTCACCTCATTGGGCTGTGCGAACGCCTCGCCCGCCTTGGCGAAGATGTCGTCGAAGCCGCCCAGCTTGATCGGGATGTAGATGATCGCCACCACGATCACCAGATAGATCAGCGTGTCCTTGACGAAGGCGATCAGCGCGGGCGCGCGCAGTCCGGACGAGTAGGTGTACGCAGCGAGCACACCGAAGGCGATGAGCAGCGGGAGGTCCTTGATGAACCAGTGGGTGCCCTCACCGCCCCCGACGCCCATGACATCCAGCACCGCCTGGATACCCACGAGTTGGAGCGCGATATACGGCATCGTGGCGAGGATGCCGGTGACGGCGACCGCCAGCGAGAGGCCCTTGGAACCGAAGCGTCCCCGGACGAAGTCCGAGGTGGTGACGTATCCGTGCTTGTGCGACACCGACCAGAGCCGCGGCAGGAAGGTGAAGATCAGCGGATAGATGAGAATGGTGTACGGCACGGCGAAGAAGCCGGCCGCGCCCGCCGCGTAGATCGCCGCCGGGACGGCCACGAAGGTGTACGCCGTATAGAGGTCGCCGCCGAGCAGGAACCAGGTGACCCAGGTGCCGAACGACCGGCCGCCGAGGCCCCATTCGTCCAGGCTGTGCTCGTTCTCGGCCTTGCGCCAGCGGGTGGCGAGGAAGCCCATGACCGTGACGGCCAGGAAGAAGAAGATGAAGACGGTGAGCGCGACACCGTTCACGCCGTCGGTCATCGCGACGCACCTCCCTTGCGGGCACTGCCGGCGCCGCGGGCGCGCTGGTCACGCTGCCAGAGTTGGTAGGCGATCATGGTCAGCGCTGTCGAGATCAGCACCCAGGCCATCTGGTACCAGTAGAAGAACGGGATGCCGATGAAGGCCGGATCGGTCTTCGCGTAGGAGCTCACCCAGAGCAGGGCCACGAAGGGCGCGAGGAGACAGAGCGCTATCACCACCCGTAAGGGAGTGACCGTCGGAGCCGGAGGTCGTGTCGTGGGCGGCTTCTCTTCCTGGACTTCTGACACAGCGGATCTGTCCCCTCACTGATCGCCATTGACGAGTGCGCAGGAAATCTACGGCAATGGCATCAGCGGCGGGTAGGCCCGGAACTGTGAAGGACTGGGAGGTGAACGCGGCGGAACCGGGCCCGTGGGCCCGGTTCCTGACCGTACGTCCGGTCGTGCACCACTTCTCAGCGGGCCGGGCGCTTCAGCCGTGCCACGAACTTGTAGCGGTCGCCGCGGTAGACCGAGCGCACCCACTCCACCGGCTCGCCGGCGGCGTCCAGTGAGTGCCGCGAGAGCATCAGCATCGGCAGACCTACATCCGTGCCGAGCAGCCCGGCCTCGCGCGGTGTGGCCAGCGAGGTCTCGATCGTCTCCTCGGCCTCGGCGAGATGGACGTCGTACACCTCGGCCAACGCCGTGTAAAGAGAGGTGTACTTGACGAGTGAGCGGCGCAGGGCGGGGAAGCGCTTGGCCGACAGATGCGTGGTCTCGATGGCCATCGGCTCACCGCTGGCCAGCCGCAGCCGCTCGATACGCAGGACGCGTCCGCCCGTGGTGATGTCGAGCAGTCCGGCGAGCGTGTCATCGGCGGTGACATAGCCGATGTCCAGCAGCTGGGACGTCGGCTCCAGGCCCTGGGCCCGCATGTCCTCGGTGTACGAGGTGAGCTGAAGGGCCTGGGAGACCTTGGGCTTGGCGACAAAGGTGCCCTTGCCCTGGATCCGTTCGAGCCTGCCCTCGACCACCAGCTCCTGGAGCGCCTGGCGCACGGTGGTGCGTGAGGTGTCGAACTCGGCGGCGAGCGTGCGCTCCGGAGGCACCGGCGTGCCGGGCGGAAGAGTTTCCGTCATATCGAGCAAGTGCCGCTTCAGGCGGTAATACTTAGGCACGCGTGCCGTACGGGTGGGGACTCCGTTGTCGGTCTCCGTGACGTTCCCGCTCCCGCCCCCGTCCGCGGCCATGGCCTGCCTTCCCGACTCCTGCGCTGCTGCCGTCACCGGCTCCTCCGTCTGTCGCGGCTCACATGGTGGCACGGTCCGGCCACGGGTCGTCGCCCTCCCTCAGGTGTCGGTCCGATAACGGACACGACTGCCCTTCTTATACACCCTTGACACCCCTAAAGGTCTAGGCCAAGCTCCCCGTACTGGTCTAAACCATTAAAGACCAGGTCCCAGCCCCAGCAGTACTCGTCGTAAGTCTTTGCGGTCTTCGCGGTGGGCAGGGGTTGCAGGCATCCCTGAGGAGGGTGGCGTGAAGCGCAAGCTCATCGCGACGGTCGGCGTCGCAGGCATGATGGTCGGTATGGCCGCGTGTGGCTCGGACGACAGCACGGCGTCGAAGGATCCCAAGGACCGTAAGGAGACGCTGACCGTCTGGCTCATGTCGGACGCGCAGAGCACCTGGCCGGAGCTGGTCAAGGACGTCAACGACCAGTTCAAGGCGAAGTACCCGAACGTCACGGTCAAGGTCCAGTACCAGCAGTGGGCGGACAAGGCCAAGAAGCTCGACGCGGCGCTCGCGGGCGACAAGTTCCCGGACGTGGTCGAGCTGGGCAACACCGAGACGATGACGTACATCCTCAACGGCGCTCTCGGTGAGATCGACCCGGCGAAGTACGAGAACTCGGACACCTGGATCAAGGGTCTGAAGGACACCTGCACCTTCGAGGGCAAGCAGTTCTGTGTCCCCTACTACGCGGGCGCCCGTGTGGCGATCTACAACAAGGACATGTTCAAGGCCGCCACCGGCTCGGACGTGCTGCCCACCACCGAGGCGGACCTGACCAAGGCCCTCGACAAGGTCGGCGCCAAGTACGGCAAGGACAAGGCGTTCTCGCCGCTGTATCTGCCGGGCCGTTACTGGTACGCGGCGATGTCGTACGTCGCGGCGTACGGCGGCAAGGTGGCCACGTACGACGAGAGCGCGAAGGAGTGGAAGGCGAGCCTCTCCACGCCCGAGGCCCAGAAGGGCATCCAGCACTTCGTCGACCTGGTGAACAAGTACAACAACGGCGACAAGACCAAGGACGAGGCGGACCACGCCAACGTCATGGCCAACGAGAAGACCGCGCTTCTCTACGGCAACGGCTGGGAGGCCGGCAGCGTCGTGGACCCGGCGGCGAACGGCAACCCGAAGCTGAAGGACAAGATCGGTACGGCCGGTATGCCCGGTCCCGACGGCAAGGCCCTGCCGTCCTTCATCGGCGGCTCCGACCTCGCGACCATATCCAAGTCCAAGGTCCTGGACCTCGGTGAGGAGTGGATCGCGGCCTTCACCAGCGCCAAGTCGCAGGAGGTCCTGGCCTCCAAGAACATCCTGCCGAACAACACCAAGCAGCTTGAGCCGCTGAAGGCGAAGCCGGAGACCGCACCGATCGCCAACGCCGTTCCGGACGCGTGGTTCACGCCGATCGCCCCGGGCTGGACGGCCATCGAGAAGAAGGAAACTCTCGAGGTCATGCTGCTCGACATCATCAAGGGCAAGTCGGTAGCGGAGGCCACGAAGGCGGCCGACGCGGAGATCGACCAGCTGATCAACGAAGAGTCCTGATCCCGGACTCCCTGAGTCCGAACTCTCCGGACCACCGAACCGGTTGAGACCGAGACTCAGTTGATCGCCTACGGGGGGTGGCGGGCCCGAAAGGGCTCGTCGCCCCCCGTCCTCCGGTACCAGGTCCGAACGGAAGGCAAGCACAGTGAGTGCCGCCGACATGAAAGCAGCCGATCCGCCGGTAACCGTAGCGCGGGTCACCGAAGGCAGCGGCGCTCAGCCGCCCAAGGGCGTGCCGCGCAGAACGCGCCGCAAGGCGGGCGCGCTGCTGCCGTACCTTCTGATAGCACCCGCGTTCGTCGCGATCGCCGCCGTCTTCGCCTGGCCGCTGGTCAAGACGGTCATCATGTCCTTCCAGGATGTCGGCCGGCGCGAACTGTGGACCGGGGAGGCCGCTCCCTGGGTGGGCTTCGAGCAGTTCACCAATATCCTCGGCGACGGCGAGTTCTGGGCCGTCGTCTGGCGGACCGTCATCTTCATGGTCGTCTGTGTGCTGGCCACCATGGTCATCGGCCTCGGTATCTCCATGCTGATGCAGCGCATGGACACCTGGGTACGGCTGCTCCTCACCGCCGCGCTGATCGCCGCCTGGTCGATGCCGCTGCTGGTGACGACCTCCATCTTCCGCTGGTTCGCCGACTCCGACTACGGCGTACTGAACATGGTGCTCACCAAGTACCTCGGAGTGGACGCCCAGGGCCACAACTGGTTCCTCGATCCGGTACAGGGCTTTCTGATCATCGGCGCGGTCGTCGTCTGGGGCGCCATCCCGTTCGTCGCCGTCACGCTCTACGCGGCGCTGACCCAGGTCCCCAAGGAGCTGGAGGAGGCGGCGGCGCTCGACGGAGCCGGTGTGGCGGGAGTCTTCCGCTATGTCACCTGGCCGGTCATCAAGCCGGTCTTCCAGATGGTGGGCACCCTGTCCGTACTGTGGGACTTCAATGTCTTCGGCCAGATCTTCCTGATCCGCGGCAACAAGCCGGAGCCGGAGTACACGGTCCTCGGCATCTACTCGTTCGAGAAGGCATTCGAGTCCAACTCGTTCAGCCAGGGCGCGGCCATCTCCCTGATCACGGTCCTGCTGCTCTCCGGCGTCGCTGTGTACTACCTGCGCCAGCTGCTCAAGATCGGAGAGGTCGAATGAGCGCCTCCACCACCCAGGCCGACTCCCAGGCCACCGCAAAGGCCGGCTCGCAGGCCCGCCCGCAGGACCGGACCCAGGTCCTGCGCCCGGACCGTAAGAAGAACCGGCTCGGCTACAACATCGTCGGTCTGGCCGTCTTCGTCGTCATGGCCTTCCCGGTCTACTGGCTGGTCATCAGCTCGCTGCGGCCCAACCATGAGATCCGCAGCTACGACCAGACGCTCTGGCCCTCGTCGCTCACCCTCGACAACTTCCAGCGGGCGGTGAACCAGCCGAACTTCGCCACCGCCATCCAGTCCAGCCTCATCATCTGCGGTGTCGCGGTCCTCGGAGGCATGCTGCTTGCCACCATCGCCGCCTTCTCCATCGCCCGGTTCCGGTTCCGCGGCCGTAAGTTCTTCATGATCGTGCTGCTGACCGTCCAGCTCGTACCGCCGACGGCCATGCTGATCCCTCTTTACATCCAGCTCAACGATCTGGGCGGGCTGAACGAGTACTGGGGCGTCATCGTCGTCTATCTCGTCACGACACTGCCCTTCGCGACCTGGATGATCCGCGGCTTCGTCATCAATATCCCGCCGGAGCTGGAGGAGTCCGCGATGGTGGACGGATGCAGCCGGACCGGCGCCTTCTGGCGGGTGACATTCCCGCTGCTCGCGCCCGGTCTCGCCGCCGCGGCGATCTTCTCTCTGATCACGGCGTGGAACGAGTACCTGCTCGCCTATGTCGTCCTCCAGGACAACGAGAAGTACACGCTCAACGTGTGGCTGATGAACTTCACCACCTCACGCGGTGTCGACTACGGAGCCCTGATGGCCGCCTCGACGCTGATCGCCATTCCGGTCGTGGCCTTCTTCCTTCTCGTGCAGAAGTACATGGCGACCGGCCTCACCTCCGGCGCAGTGAAGGGTTGATCCGCCGATGACCACACTCGTAAGCGGTACGGACACCCTCACCCGCGACGCCCTCGCCGTCCTCCAGCCCGGATTCCTCGGCACCACCGCTCCGGCATGGCTGCTGCGGCACATCGGCGAGGGCCTCACCTCCGTCGGTCTCTTCGGCCGCAACATCTCCTCGCCGGACCAGCTCGCCGCGCTCACCGCGCAGCTCCGGGCGGTACGGGACGACGTCCTCGTCGCGATCGACGAGGAGGGCGGCGATGTCACCCGGCTGGAGGTCAGGCACGGCTCCTCCTTCCCGGGCAACCACGCACTCGGCGCGGTGGACGACACCGGGCTGACCCGGGCCGTCGCCCAGGAGCTGGGCCACAGGCTCGCCGAATGCGGTGTGAACCTCAACTGGGCTCCTTCCGCGGACGTCAACTCCAACCGTGACAATCCGGTGATCGGTGTACGGTCCTTCGGCGCAGATCCGGCGCTGGTGGCCCGGCACACCGCCGCGTATGTCGAGGGCCTCCAGAGCGCCGGCGTCGCCGCCTGCACCAAGCACTTCCCCGGCCATGGCGACACCGCCGTCGACTCGCACCACGCGATGCCGCGTATCGATGTGGACCTGGACACAGTGCACGCCCGTGACCTGCTGCCTTTCCGGGCGGCGATCGCCGCGGGTTCCAAATGCGTCATGAGCGCGCATATCCTGCTTCCCGCGCTCGACCCGAACCGCCCGGCGACTCTCAGCCCGCAGATCCTCACCGGACTGCTGCGCGAGGAGCTGGGCTTCGAGGGCCTGATCGTCACCGACGGCATGGAGATGCAGGCCATCGCCGCGACGTACGGAATCGAGCGCGGCTCTGTCCTCGCGATCGCCGCGGGCGCCGACGCCATCTGTGTCGGCGGCGGCCTGGCGGACGAGGACACCGTACTGCGGCTGCGCGACGCCCTGGTCGCGGCGGTACGGAGCGGTGATCTGCCCGAGGAGCGACTGGCCGACGCTGCCGCGCGTGTGCGCGGTCTCGCCGACTGGACACTGCGGGCCAGGGGGGCTCGGGGGGCTTCGGAGCCGGGCGCGGATTCACAGGAGGGGACCGCGCCCGGCACCGCGATCGGTCTGGTGGCGGCCCGGCGCGCGCTGCGGGTGACCGGGACGGCGAAGCCGCTCGACACCGCGCCGTTCGTCGCGGCCTTCACTCCCGTCGCGAACATCGCCGTCGGGGACGAGACGCCGTGGGGTGTCGCGGCGGAGCTGGGACGGCTGCTTCCCGGTACGGAGACGGTCTCGTACAGCGGCGCCGGTATCGCGGGCACGGGCACGGACGCGCTGGTCGCACGGGTGCTCGCGGCGGCGGGTGACCGTACGGTCGTCGCCGTCGTACGCGATGTCCACCGGCACGCCTGGATGGCGGACGCCCTGGACGCCCTGCTCGCCGCCCGTCCCGAGACGGTCGTGGTGGAGATGGGCCTGAACGAGGCGGAGCCCAGAGGAGCCCTGCATATCGCGACCTACGGGGCCGCGCGGGTGTGCGGACAGGCCGCCGCGGAGGTCATCGCGGGACGCTAGCGCTGTACTCGGTCCTGGTGCTGTGCCTCAGGCGCCGGACGGGCGCTGTGTTCTGTCCTCAGACGCCGGACGGGCTGCGAATCAGCCCGTCCGGCGCCTGAGGACACCGCGAGGTCAGATGCCCTGCCAGCTCGGCTTCGCGGCGAAGGTGTCACGGAAGTAGTCGGCCAGCTTCAGCTTCGACGCGGCGGCCTCGTCCACGACGACCGTCGCGTGCGGATGGAGCTGGAGCGCCGAGGCCGGTACCACCGCGGCGAGCGGGCCCTCGACGGCCTGCGCCACCGCCTCGGCCTTGCCCTCGCCGGTGGCGAGCAGCACCAGATGGCGGGCCTCCAGGATCGTGCCGATGCCCTGGGTGATGACATGGTGCGGCACCTCCTCGGGACTGTCGAAGAAGCGCGCGTTGTCCGCCCTCGTCTGGCGCGTGAGCGTCTTGATCCGGGTGCGCGAGACGAGCGAGGAGCAGGGCTCGTTGAAGCCTATGTGCCCGTCCGTGCCGATACCGAGGAGCTGGAGATCCACGCCGCCGGCCTCGGCGAGCGCGCGGTCGTACGCCTCGCACGCCGCCTGGACGTCCTCGGCGCTGCCGTCCGGGCCCATGAAGGCGCTCTCCGGCAGGCCCAGCGGCTCCACCACCTCGCGCAGCACGACCGAGCGGTACGACTCGGGATGGCCGGCGGGCAGTCCCACGTACTCGTCGAGCTGGGCGATCCGCGCGGCCGAGGCGTCCACGGCGCCGGAGCGGACCTTGGCCGTCAGGGCCTGATAGATGGGCAGCGGGCTCGAACCGGTGGCCACGCCCAGCAGGGCGTCGCGCTTGCGGCGCAGCAGGGCGGCGATGCTCTCCGCGATGAGTTCGCCGCCTGCCGTCGCGTCCTGGACGATGACAACTTCCACGCTGGGCCTGCCGATCTGATGGTGTGTCCGATGTGGTATAGACCAATCTAGCAGAGGCGCCCTGCCGGACGAAGAGCCTCCGGAACAGGTCCTGGCCGTTCATGTCGGCTGGCGTGGCCTCGGACCTCCGTGGTCGACTGGGCTGGCGGAAGCCTTCGAGGAGAAGGGGAGAAACCACCATGTCGGCCGTGTTTTCGCCTCAGGAGCCTCAGGAGCCGGACGAGGGCGAGCCGCCGGGCCGGATCATGTCCGGCGAGATCGCGGAGCAGCCCGCGGTGCTCCGGCGCGTCCTGCGCGACGGCGCGCCCCGGATCCGCGAGGTGGCGGCGGCGATCGCGGCGCGGAGCCCGCGTTTCGTACTGCTCACCGCCCGCGGTACGTCGGACAACGCGGCGCTCTACGCGAAGTATCTGCTGGAGATCCGGCTCGGCCTGCCCTGCGGTCTGGCCTCCATGTCCACCACGACGGCGTACGGCGCCAAGCCGGACCTCACCGATGTGCTGGTCGTCACCGTCAGCCAGTCGGGCGGCTCGCCGGATCTGGTGGCCTCCACCCGGGCGGCCCGGGACGCCGGCGCGGTCACGCTCGCGGTCACCAACAGCCCGGACTCACCGCTGGCCGCCGTGTCCGAGTTCCATGTCGACATCCTGGCGGGCCCGGAGCGTGCGCTTCCCGCCACCAAGACGTACACGGCCTCGCTGCTCGCGCTTTATCTCTTTGTCGAGGGACTCGGCGGCGGTGACGGCGCGGCGGCCGGTGTCCTGCCGGATCTCGCCGAGCGGATCCTCGCGCGCCGGGACGAGGTACGGACGCTCGCCTCCCGCTACCGCTTCGCCGAACGGATGGTCATCACCTCCCGTGGCTACGGCTATCCGACGGCCAAGGAGGCGGCCCTGAAGCTGATGGAGACCAGCTATATCCCGGCGCTCGCGTACTCCGGCGCGGATCTGCTGCACGGCCCGCTGGCGATGGTCGACAACATCTCGCCGGTGATCGCCGTCGTCCCCGACGGCAAGGGCGGCGAGGCCCTGCGGCCGGTGCTGGAACGGCTGCGCGGCCGGGGCGCCGATCTGTTCGTGGTCGGCCCGGCGGCGGAGGTGGAGACGGCGTCGGCGGGCTTCGCGCTCCCTACGGACGGCGTTCCCGAGGAGCTCCAGCCGGTCCTGGAGATTCTGCCGCTCCAGCTTCTGGCGTACGAGGTGACCATCGCCAGAGGCCAGGACCCGGACGCTCCCAGGGCCCTCGCGAAGGTCACGGAGACCCGTTGAAGACACTGACAGCGCTGACGGCACTGATGGCGCCGACGGTACGGACGGCATCGGCGGGCTGCTCACCCGCGGGCCGCGGCGCCGCGACGGGACCCTCAACCCGTCCGGCACCGCAGCCCGGAGTTGCTCGGCCGACGGGTGTGCGGTCCCGTTCGGCCGTGGGAGAGGTTCCGCCGCAGTCAGGGCAGAGAGCGCCGGCACCTCGGTCCACCCTCCTGTGCGGGGAGAGTGGAGGCTCTATAGCGTCATTGTGGACTAGACCATTCTTCGCTGTCCATGCGTGTGCCGAGCCTATTTCCCCGCGGCCGTTCGCGACAGACCACAGTTCGTGCCGGTTGTTGCCGCGCGGGTACGCTCGCCTGTGTGCCCTCCATGAACGACCTCGTACGACAGCACACAGCCCTCAGTGAGTCTGACCTCGAGTGGCTGCATCTGCTGGTCTCGGAGTGGCAGCTCCTCTCCGATCTCTCCTTCGCCGATCTCGTCCTCTGGGTGCCCACCCGGGACGGCACCCGCTATGTGTCCGTCGCCCAGATGCGTCCCAACACCGGTCCCACCTCCTACCAGGACGACATGGTCGGCCATCTCGTGCCCAGGGGCCGCAGACCGCTGCTGGACGCGGCGCTGGACGAGGGACGCATCGTCAGGGAGGGCGATCCCGAGTGGCGCGAGGAGGTGCCGGTACGGGTCGAGTCCATTCCCGTACGGCGTGAGGGCCGCGTCCTCGGAGTCATCGCGCGCAATACGAATCTGCTCACCGTCCGCACGCCCAGCCGGCTGGAGCTGACCTATCTCCAGTCCGCCTCCGATCTGGCCCAGATGATCGCCGCAGGATCCTTTCCCTTCCCGGGCCAGCAGGTCGACATGGACGCCTCACCGCGCGTGGGCGACGGACTGATCCGGCTCGACGCCGAGGGAGTCGTCCAGTACGCGAGCCCCAATGCCCTCTCCGCGTACCACCGGCTGGGACTCGCCTCCGATCTGGTCGGCCATCACCTCGGCAGGACCACCGATGAACTGGCCCCGGCCCGTGGCCCGGTGGACGAGGCGATCGTCAAACTCGCCAGCGGCTACGCGCCCAGGGAGACCGAGGTCGAGGGCAGCGGCGGTGTCATCCAGCTCCGCGCGATCCCGCTCAAGCCCAAGGGCACCCGGATCGGCTCGCTGGTGCTGCTCCGGGACGTCACGGAACTCCGGCGCCGCGAGCGTGAGTTGATCACCAAGGACGCCACCATCCGGGAGATCCATCACCGGGTGAAGAACAATCTCCAGACCGTCGCAGCGCTGCTCCGTCTCCAGGCCCGGCGAATGGATTCACCACAGGGCCGGGAGGCCCTGGACGAGGCTGTACGGCGCGTCGGTTCGATCGCGATCGTGCATGAGACGCTGTCCCAGAATCTGGACGAGCGGGTGGAGTTCGACGAGATCGCCGACCGGGTGCTGGCGATGGTCGCCGAGATCTCACCGGGCACGGTCGTCTGCCGCCGCACTGGCCGGTTCGGCATCCTCGACGCCGAAGTCGCCACTCCGCTCTCGATGGTGCTCACCGAGATTCTCCAGAACGCCCTGGAACATGCCTTCGCGCCGGGCGAGCAGGGCCGGGTCGATGTCTCGGTGGTCCGCAGCGGCGCCCGCGGCGGTGAACTGGCCAAGAAGCGTGGCGACGGCCCTCGTTCGGACGGCCGGCTGCTGATCACCGTCCAGGACGACGGACGCGGTCTGCCCGAGGGATTCGATCCGCGGCGGGCCGGCAATCTGGGGCTCCAGATCGTACGGACGCTGGTGGAGGGCGAGTTGGGCGGCGGCTTCGACATGGTGCCGGCGCCGGTGCGCGGTACGCGCGTCGTACTGGACATTCCGGTGGAGCCGCAGAAATAGCCGTACGGGAAGCAGCCGTAAGAGAAGTAGCCGTACGGATGGTGTACGCGGCGGCGAGTTGACACAGACAGGCAGCCGGTCGGTCGGGCGCCCGGCAGGAACAGCGAACAGCAGCGAGCCCCGGGCCGTGGTGACGGTCCGGGGCTCGGCTCGAAGCTCACTGGGCGATGCGCATCGGGGGGTACTGCGCGCTGCGGTTCGGGGGCGGGGCTATGCGTACACGCTGTACGCTCCGCCGGGCTGAGGCTCGTGCAGGGTGCTTCAGGCGGTCGCGTTACGCGCCCGGTTGCGAGCGGCGCGGCGCTTCATAGCGCGGCGCTCGTCCTCGCTGAGGCCACCCCAGACACCCGAGTCCTGGCCGGACTCGAGCGCCCACTGCAGACACTGCTCCATGACGGGGCAGCGACGGCAGACGGCCTTGGCTTCCTCGATCTGCAGCAGCGCAGGACCGGTGTTGCCGATGGGGAAGAACAGCTCGGGGTCTTCCTCGCGGCAAACGGCGTTGTGACGCCAGTCCATGGCTGCTACCTCTCTTGGTATTACGTGCAGATTGCTTGTGAATGTGAACGCTTTCACGAATCCCTCGACAAGGGAAGGGCCGACCGCCAGATGGACTGGTGTGGTCCTTGGAATGAGGAGGGGTTCCGGTTCTCAGGGAGGCCGATGTTGCGGGCCGTCCCGATCGCCAAGTAGAGATTCGCAAACCTCGGCGGCGGATACAACCCCTTCTGAAAAGTTTTTTTTGATTCCTCGGTGTCGACTAGGTCACAGCCGTACTTCCATGGGGTGGATCCCAGCCTAAACGTTCGAGTGAAAGGACTTTGGCCCCTTCCACTCACACAATCACACGCAGTGCACGGCGTACGCCTGTGAACGTCACGCTCGTACGCAGTCCGAGGTGGTCTCCGTCCATCTGTAGAGGGAGGGGTGCCTTGGAATGCAAGGTGAAGTCGGTCAGATCATGAAGAGACACCGCGTGCCGTCCATGAGGGCCCCGCTCGGGGCTCGATGTGAGCAGTTGCGTGGCATATCTGGCCACCGCGGTTGTCGACAATCTGGTCAGCCCGAGGATGTCCAGGGCCGCGTCGAAGGACGCCTCGGGAGAGGCGTACAGCGGACGATTGCCCAGGTAGGTCCAGGGCGCGGTGTTGCAGACTATGGACAGCACAAGATCCTCGACCGGATCCGCGCCGGGACGCTCCAGTGTGATGAGGCCCTGTCTGCGGTGCGGCTCCTCCAGGAACTGCCGTACGACCTGCCGCACATAAAGAGCGTGTGTGGAACGCTTTCCGCGCTCCCGCTGCTGTTCGACCCGGCCGATCACACCGGCGTCAAAACCGAAGCCGGCGCAGAAGGTGAACCAGCGGGACGGCACCGCCTCGTCCTCGGTCCCGGGCGTACCGGCCGCCAGTCCCAGACCGACCGTACGTTCGCTCCGCAAGGCCAGCGCGTCCAGGATCGCGCCCGTCGCCTCCACCGCGTCATTGGGCAGCCCGAGCGCGCGGGCGAAGACATTGGTCGAGCCGCCGGGCACCACCGCGAGCCGTGGCAGCCGGTCCGGATCCGGGCCGTTGTGGAGCAGACCGTTGACGACCTCGTTGACGGTGCCGTCGCCGCCGAGCGCGACGACCAGCTCGATATCGTCCGAGTCCGCGGCGCGTCTGCCCAGGTCACGGGCGTGCCCACGGTATTCCGTGGTCACCGCTTCCAGCTTCATCTCGCTGGCGAGCGCGTGCATGAGGACGTCGCGGGTGCGTGCACTGGTGGTGGTTGCTGCCGGATTGACCACAAGGAGTGCGCGCATGCCCAGCAGATTACCGGCCGGGCGCGGAAGGGTCGTCTCCGGGACGGCGGGGCCCATCGCGGTACGGGCCGGGCCTGCCGAGGGTGCCGTACGGGCCTGGCGGAGGGCCTCGCGTACAGGCCTGCCAGGAGTCTCGCCTACGGGCTGTGGTTACCCTGCAAGGGTGAGCAGCAGTGAAGAGACCACCGTCCCCGCGCCCTCGTCGCGTCCCGCGCGACTGACCGCAGCCGCCGCCGTCTGCGGGCTCGAAGCCCTGGCGCTGGTCGTCGGCGGTGTGTATCTGCTGGTGATGGGTGTGCTCGGGCGGCCCGACAGCCCTCAGCAGGCGGAGATGGGCGGCATCACGCTGATCGTGCTCGGTGTCATCCCGCTGCTCGCCGCCCGGGGACTGCTGCTGCGCCGTGGCTGGAGCCGCGGCCCGGCGCTGATCACCCAGATCATGGCGCTGCCCGTCGCCTGGACGCTGCTGCGCGCCTCGGGCGGACTGATCCCGGCCGGGATCGCGCTCGCGGTGGTCGCGGTGACCGGTCTGGTGCTGATCGTCAACCCGACGACCACGGAAGCCCTCGGCATCCGTGGCCCGGCCCGCGACGCCTGATGCGTAACCGACGCCTGATCCGCAGCCCGGCCCGCGACGTCTGAGCAAGCACGTCCCGTACGGCCGGGCCCTTGACGTAACCCCGGTGACGTAACGCTTCTCTGCGCTCCGTAACGCCCTTCCTACTCCTCCACCAGCAGCCGCTCACGGAGCTGCGCCAGAGTGCGGGCCAGCAGACGCGAGACATGCATCTGCGAGATACCGACCTCCTGCGCGATCTGCGACTGGGTCATATTGCCGAAGAAGCGGAGCAGCAGAATCCGCTTCTCTCTCGGCGGCAGATCCTCCAGCAGCGGCTTGAGCGACTCGCGGTACTCGACACCTTCCAGCGCCTCGTCCTCCGCGCCCAGTGTGTCCGCCACCGCCGGTGACTCGTCGTCCGTGTCCGGGACGTCCAGCGACAGTGTGGAGTACGCGTTGGCGGACTCCAGACCTTCCAGGACCTCTTCCTCCGAGATACCGAGCCGCTCCGCCAGCTCATGGACCGTGGGCGAACGGCCGTGCTGCTGGGAGAGTTCGGCCGTGGCCGTCGTCAGGGAGAGCCGGAGCTCCTGGAGCCGGCGCGGCACCCGCACCGCCCAGCCCTTGTCCCGGAAGTGCCGCTTGATCTCGCCGACCACCGTCGGTGTCGCGTATGTCGAGAACTCGACACCGCGCTCCGGATCGAACCGGTCCACCGACTTGATCAGGCCGATCGTCGCGACCTGTGTCAGATCGTCCAGCGGCTCGCCGCGGTTGCGGAACCGTCTCGCCAGATGCTCGACCAGCGGCAGATGCATCCGCACCAGCTGGTTTCTGAGGGCGGCCCGCTCGGGCGAGCCGTCGGGCAGCTTGCGCAGCTCGACGAACATCGCCCGCGCACCGCTGCGGTCATGTGGATCGTGGTGCTTCTCGTTGTGCTGCTCGCTCATAAAGGCCGCCCGCTCTGCCTGCGCCTGCTCCGCCGCGGCCGTGTGGCCGTCAAGTCCGTCCTCCGGGTGGGGACGGGCCTGCTGCTCCGGGATGCCCGCGGGGGCGAGCACCAGCTCCTCGGGAGCTTCGTGCCCTCCCCGCGGTTCCCGTGGGATGCGCCCCTCGTCACGCACCGGACCGTCCCCGTTCCTCGTTCGTCACGCCGGCCCGGGTCCCGCGCCGCGCTGTTTGTAGAGGCTGATGGTGACCGTACGGTCCTCCGCCACCGTCGAGTCGACCTTGCCGGCCAGCGCCGAGAGCACCGTCCAGGCGAAGGTGTCGCGCTCCGGCGCGCGCCCGTCCGTGGTGGGAGCCGAGACGGTCACTTCGAGCGCGTCCTCCACAAGGCGGAAGACACAGCTCAGAACGGAGCCCGGTACGGCCTGCTGAAGCAGGATCGCGCAGGCCTCGTCCACCGCGATACGCAGGTCCTCGATCTCGTCGAGGGTGAAGTCCAAGCGCGCCGCGAGGCCGGCCGTGGCCGTACGCAGCACGGACAGGTAGGCACCCGCAGCGGGCAGCCGGACTTCCACGAAGTCCTGGGTCCCGGGCTCGCCTGCGATCTGGGACACCCTCACCTCCAAGGTGGCACAAGCTCTTCAGGGCTCCGGGACGGGGGATGTCCCGAAGCCTCGCGGTACGTAGTCGGTACGTAGCCGGTCTGGACTGGCGACGCTATCGCGATTCCGTGGTGCCGTGTCGCCGGGGACCCCCGTCCGACGACTGTCACTCATGGTAAGCACATGAACACAGAAAGTGGCTAGAGGTCTGCGATGCTCAATTACGAGCAACCGGGGGAGGGTTGACGTACCCAGCCCTCGAACGATCGAACCGTCGGCCCGGACACGATCGAATCGTCATCGAACCCTCGGCTCAGACGATCGAACCGTCGGCATAGCACCAACGCCAGCTCTCGCCGGGTTCGAAGCTCCGCATCACCGCGTGGCCCGTTTCCTTGAAGTGTGCTGTGGCGTGCTGGTACGGGGAGGAGTCACAGCATCCGACCTGTCCGCAGACGAGACAGAGCCGCAGCTGGACCGGGTGGCCGCCGACCGCGAGACACTCCACGCAGGTCTCACCCCGTGGGGCGGGCTCGGGACGCGGAAGTTCCGCAACATGGGGGCACTCACTCATGATGACCAGGTTACGACGCGTGTGAGGACGGTGGGATGGACGTATTGCCCCTGGTGGCGCTGGTGGCGGCGAGCGCGGCGATCGCCGGTGCCGCGCGCAGGACACCCGTGGCGGCACCGCTGCTGCTGGTGGCGGCGGGACTGATCGCCTCGTACGTGCCGGGCGTGCCCACCTACACACTCGATCCGCACATCGTGCTGCCACTGCTGCTGCCGCCCTTGCTGTACACGGCCGCGGTGGACAGTTCGTATCTCGATCTGCGGGCGAACATCCGGCCCGTCGCCCTGCTCTCGGTCGGCTATGTCCTCTTCGCCACGGTCGTGGTGGGCTGGCTTGCCTATCTGCTGGTGCCCGATCTGCCGCTGACCGCGGCCCTGGTGCTGGGCGCGGTCATCGCGCCGCCGGACGCCGTGGCGGCCACGGCCATCGCCCGCAGACTCCGGCTGCCGAGCCGGATCACCACCATCCTCCAGGGCGAGTCGCTGGTGAACGACGCCACCGCGATCACCGCGTTCAAGGTGGCGCTGGCCGCGGCGGTCGGCGCGGGCGCGACCTGGGCGGGCGGACTGCGGGAGTTCGCGCTGGCGTCGCTCGGCGGCATCGGTGTCGGTCTGCTGCTGATGGTGCCGCTGCACTGGCTGCGTACGCATCTCAAGGAGGCCCTGCTCCAGAACACCCTCTCGCTGCTGATCCCGTTCGTCGCCTACGCGCTGGCCGAGCAGGTGGGCGCGTCGGGCGTGCTCGCCGTCGTGGTGGTCGCGCTCTATCTGGGACACCGCTCCTGGCAGGTGGACTTCGCGACCAGGCTCCAGGAGCACGCGGTGTGGAAGATGGTCGCGTTCATCCTGGAGTCGGCGGTCTTCGCCCTGATCGGGCTCCAGTTGCCGGTGGTGCTGGAAGGGCTCGGGGAGTACGGCGTCGGCGAGTCGCTGCTCTATGCCGTCGGTGTGTTCGTGGCGGTGGTGGTGGTCCGGTTCGTCTGGGTCTATCCGGCGACCTTCCTGCCGCGCGCGATGTTCCGGCGGATCAGGGAGCGCGAGCCGGAGACCACCTGGACCGCGCCGTTGATCGTCGGCTGGGCGGGTATGCGCGGAGTGGTGTCGCTGGCGATCGCGTTCTCCATTCCGCTGACACTGGAGGACCACCGGCCGTTTCCCGGGCGCAATCTGGTGCTGTTCCTCACGTTTACGACGGTGATCGGCACCCTGGTCGTACAAGGGCTCACGCTGCCGATGCTGATCCGGATGCTGAAGCTGCCGGGCCGCGACCGCCAGGCCGAGACGCTGGCCGAGGCGCAGGCGCAGAGCGAGGCGTCCGCGGCGGCGGAGCGGCGGCTGGACGAACTGCTGGCCGACGAGCGCAACGCGCTGCCCGAGCCGCTGGCCGAGCGGCTGCGCGCGGTCCTGGCGCGCCGCCGTAACGCGGTGTGGGAACGGCTCGGGGCGGTCAACGAGGTGACGGGCGAGTCGGCGGACGAGACCTACAGGCGGCTGTCGGGCGAGATGATCGAGGCGGAGCGCGCGGTCTTCGTGGAGCTGCGGGACAGGCGGCGGATCGACGACGAGATGATGCGGACGCTGCTGCGCAGACTGGACTTGGAGGAGGCGGCGGCGTACCGGGAGGACGGTGCGCCGTGAGCGGGCGCGGGCCGGTGGCGGGGGCCGGTGGCGGTCCGGAACTCCGGTGCGGCTGGGGCGGTTTGGCGCCTGCCGGGACGGCCTGCGTCGGCCTGTGCCGGCCCGTGCCGACCTGTCCGGGCCGGTGGACTGCCTGCCGGATCCGCGCATCCCATGCGTGTGTGGGGTGTGCTCTAAGCTTGACCGGAGAGGTCTCCGGTAGACGGACGGACCGGTACGGTCCCTGATGAGAGGGCGGAAGGACGGCATGACCGAGCAGCGGAACGAGCCCGTGCGGTCGGACGCGCGGCAGAACCGCGCCCGCATCATCGAGGTCGCGCGGGACGCGTTCGCCGCCTCGAACGACGCGTCGCTGAACTCCATCGCCAAGCAGGCGGGCGTGGGCCCGGGAACGCTCTACCGCCATTTCCCCACGCGCGAGGCGCTGATCATGGCGGTCTACCGCCACGAGGTGGAGCGGCTCGGCGCGTACGCTCCCGAACTGCTGGCGGAGCACACGCCGATGGAGTCCCTGCGGCTGTGGCTCGACCGGCTGGCGCACTACGGGCGCGTCAAGCACGGCCTGTCGGACGTTCTGCACGCCCTCACCGACGAGGCCCTCGCCGGTGAGACCTACGAACTGGTCACCGGGGCCCTCACGCTGCTGCTGCGCGCCTGCGAGGACGTCGGCGCCATCAGGCCGGACACCGATCCGGACGATGTGCTGCTGGTGCTGGGCTTCCTCTGGCGGATCAGCCCTGGCGAGGAGGGCGAGGCGCGCGCCGCGCGGCTGCTCGATCTGATCATCGACGGCCTGCGCTTCGGCGCTCCGGCGTCCGCGCCCGCGCCCGCGTCTGCTTCCGCTTCCGCTTCCGCGCGCTAGCGTTCCGGCGGCTCGTGTGGCTCCGGGCCGCCGGTGATGACGGCGGCCACCGTCGTGCCGGGTGTGAAGAGGCCCTCCTCCGCCAGGACCGTAAGTCCATACAGCATTTTGGCGACATAGAGACGTTCCACCGCGAGCCCGTGCCGCTCCTCGAAGTCCTCGGCGAATGCGTCGAGCTCTCCGGGGACACGGGCGAAGCCGCCGAAGTGGAAGCGGTCGTCCAGACTCCACTCTCCGGCCGGGCCGCCGAACGCGGCGCGCTGGAGGTCCCGTATCTCCCGGTCCAGAAAGCCGCCTCTGAGGACCGGAAAGCCCAGCGCCCGCTGTCCGGCACCGAGCCCGGCCGCGAGTCCGGCCAGCGTTCCGCCCGTACCGCAGGCGACGGCGACGGTCTCGGCCGTACCGCGCAGCTCCCGGCCGAGTTCCGCACATCCGCGTACGGCGAGCTCGTTGCTGCCGCCCTCGGGCACGACGTACACCGCGCCGGGATCGAGGCCCTCGCGCGCGAGAAGGGCGCCGACGACCGGAGGCTCGGCCTTGCGGCGGTAGGCCGCGCGGTCCAGGAAGCACAGCCGCATCCCGTCGGCCGCGCACCGGGCGAGTGACGGGTTCAGTGGCCGGCCGGCCAGTTCCTCGCCGCGTACGATCCCCACGGTGCCGAAGCCCAGCAGCCGTCCGGCCGCCGCCGTCGCGCGCAGATGGTTGGAGTACGCGCCGCCGAAGGTGACGAGAGTCCGCCGGCCGGCCGCGGCGGCGGCCCGCAGATTCGGCATCAGCTTGCGCCACTTGTTGCCGATCAGCTCGGGATGGATCAGATCGTCGCGCTTGAGGAGCAGCCGTACGCCGTGCCGGGCGAAGCGCTCGTCCTCGGCCGGCCGCAGCGGCGACGGGAGCCGTGGCCGCAGGGCTCCGGGATCGAGCGCTTCGTAGGAGGTCACCTCGCCATTGTCGGGCCCGCCGTCGGATCGGGCCGTATGTGAGGTGCGGGCCGTACGTGAGACGCGGTCCGTATGTGAGACGCGGCGCACACATGAGACGCGGGCCTCACTTGAGGCGGTCCTGGACGCGGGCGCGCAGGGACGCCATCGTGAAGCCCCGGGGATCGACCTTCCCGGGCTGCCACTCCAGATGCCCGATCACCGACGCGGCGGTCCAGCCGTGGTGCCGGCAGACGGCCGCCGCGGCCCTCTCGACGGCCTCCAACTGCGCGTCGGGCCACGGATCCTCGCCGTCACCGAGGTTCTCGCACTCGAAGCCGTAGAAGTAGCGGTTGCCGTCGGTGTTGGCCTCGTTGTCGGGCGGCAGCCGCTTCTCCGCGATCACGGCCCGCAGCACCTCGACATCGCCGAGTCCGGCGTGATTGACGCGGCCGTAGCCGACGAGATGGACCGAGCCGTCCTTCGCGATCACACCGTGGCAGAGCGGTCCCGGCAGGGCGGAGTGGCCGTTCTTGCACAGCCGTACGGTGGCGTCGGTGCCGCGCGTGACGGTGTGATGGATCATCACACCGTGGACCGGGCCCCAAGGGCCCTTGTGGTCCCGGTTGTGGGTACGCCAGTCGCCGACTTCGACGACCGTGAGGCCCTCGCTCGTGAGCGCGTCGAGAAAACGTCCCGCGGACATGGGTCGGGCCATGGCCGACTCCCTTCGGGTGGGCGAGCTTCCGGCCGGCGGCGGAATGTCTCGTACCGCGGCTTGCTACCCGGAGGCGCACGGTGTCACGAGCCGTTCGGACGGTGTGCGAGCCGATCCGGACATGGCGGGAGCCGAGGGCCCGGCGGGTCGGGCTGACGGCCCGGCGGATTGGGCCGACAGGATGAAATTCGGTGTGTTCTGCCCCGTACAGCGTGATCCAGTCCCACTCGTTTGTGTAATGGCGCACGCACTCCCTGTGCTGGAAGCTTTCTGCTTGCAGGTCAGCACATGATCGAGAGGGAGACTTCATGTCGGTTGGTGACGAGGTCCGCGCAGTGCAGTCGCCGCCCCAGCAGAGTCTGGGAACGGCCGCCGCCCGGAACCTGGCGACCACCACCAAATCGGTACCGCAGATGCAGGAGATCACCTCGCGGTGGCTGTTGCGGATGCTGCCGTGGGTCCAGGTGCAGGGCGGCACCTATCGGGTCAACCGCCGGCTCAGCTATGCCGTCGGTGACGGGCGAGTGACCTTCGTGCAGACCGGAGACCGGGTGACGGTCATTCCCGCCGAGCTGGGGGAGTTGCCGGCGCTGCGCGAGTACGGCGACGAAGAGGTGCTCACGGAGCTGGCACGCCGGTGCGAGCAGCGGGAGTTCGCGGCGGGCGAGGTCCTGGCCGCCGCCGGCGACCCGGCGGACCGGGTCTATCTCCTGGCGCACGGCCGGGTCGAGAAGGTGGGCACGGGCCCGTACGGGGACGAGGCGGTCCTCGAAGTGCTCGCCGACGGCGCGTACTTGGGCGACCAGGCCCTGGTGGACGGGGAGGCCACCTGGGGATACACGGCGCGCGCGGCGACCGCGTGCACCGTACTGGTGCTGAGCAGGAGCGATGTACTGAACCTCGCGGAGCGCGCGGAGTCCCTGAGCGGCCATCTGGCGTCGCTGGCCTTCGTACCGCACCAGCGGACGAACAAGTACGGCGAGGCCGAGATCGATCTGTCCGCCGGCCATGTCGGCGAGGCGGTCGTACCGCATACGTTCGTCGACTACGACGCGTCGCCGCGCGAGTACGAACTGAGCGTCGCGCAGACGGTGCTGAAGGTCCACAGCCGGGTCGCCGATCTCTACAACCAGCCGATGAACCAGACCGAGCAGCAGTTGCGGCTCACGGTCGAGGCGCTGCGCGAGCGCCAGGAGCACGAGCTGATCAACAACCGCGAGTTCGGTCTGCTGAACAACTGCGACTACGGACAGCGGCTCCAGCCGCACGACGGCGGTCCGAGCCCGGACGACATGGACGAGCTGCTCTCGCGCCGCCGGGGCTCGAAGCTCTTCCTGGCGCATCCGCGCGCCATCGCCGCCTTCGGGCGCGAGTGCAACAGGCGCGGGATCTATCCGGACAGTGTGGAGGTCGCGGGCCACCATGTGCCCGCGTGGCGCGGTGTGCCGATCTTCCCGTCGAACAAGATCCCGATCTCCGACGCCCGGACGACCTCGATCATCTGTATGCGTACGGGCGAGGCCGAGCAGGGAGTCGTCGGGCTCCAGCAGAGCGGTATCCCGGACGAGATCGAGCCCAGTCTGTCGGTCCGCTTCATGGGTATCGACGAGCAGGCGATCATCTCGTACCTGGTCACGGCGTACTACTCAGCGGCGATTCTGGTGCCGGACGCCCTGGGAGTGCTGGAGAACGTGGAAGTGGGCCGCTGGAAGTGAGGCGCCGGCGGTGAGGTGACCGCTCCGGGGCTTCGGGTGGGTCGGCGGCGGTACGGACCGTACGGGAGCGTACGGAGCCGTACGGCCGGCCCACCCGGGTCCGGCGCCACATTGCCCCGGTCCCGTAATGCGTCGGTCCCGTAATGCGTCGGACCGGCAGACCGGCAATCCCTCAGGCCCGCATTGCCCCACTTCTGCCCATGCCCCGGTCCCACAGATGCCGCAGAGGAAGTGACCATGACCACCACGGATGCCGCCGTCGAGAGCGGCGCCGACGCCGCGGCCGAGGGCCAGGAGGCCGTCGCCCTCCTGGAGCGCACCCGCACCGCCGTCCATCCCGAACTGCGTTCCACCGTCGAGTCGTTGCCCGTCTCCCTGCGCCGGATCGCGATGTACCACTTCGGCTGGGAGCACGCCGACGGCACACCGGCCTCCGGGCGGGCCGGCAAGTCGATCAGGCCGGCGCTCGTCCTGGCCGCCGCCCGGTCGCTGGGCGGCGATCCGGAGCAGGCCGTACGGGCGGCCGTCGCCGTGGAGCTGGCCCATAATTTCACCTTGCTCCACGACGATGTGATCGATGAGGACCCGACCAGACGGCATCGCGCCACCGCCTGGAAGGTCTTCGGCACACCGGACGCCATCGTCGCGGGCGACGCCATGATGGCCCTCGCCTTGCGGCTGGTCGCCGAGGACCCGCACCCGGCGTCGGGCGCCGCCGCGGCCCGGCTCGCGGCCTGTGTCATCGAGCTGTGCGCGGGCCAGCAGGCGGACTGCGCCTTCGAGCAGCGCGATCCGCACGATGTCTCGCTGGACGAGTGTGTCGCCATGGCGACCGCCAAGACGGGCGCCCTGCTGGGCACTTCGTGTGCCCTGGGTGCGCTGTACGCGGGCGCGGGGGAGGAGCAGGTCGCCGCGCTCGACACCTTCGGCCGGGAGGCGGGCCTCGCCTTCCAGCTCATCGACGATCTGATCGGGATCTGGGGCGATCCGGACCGTACGGGCAAACCGGCCGGTGCCGATCTGGTGGCCCACAAGAAGTCCCTGCCGGTGGTCGCGGCCCTGTCCTCGGGCACTCCGGCGGCCGAGGAACTGGCCGAGCTGTACCGGGCGCCGATGGATGCCGACGCGGTCCGGCGCGCGACGTCCGCCGTCGAGCGGGCGGGCGGGCGCGACTGGGCACAGCACCAGGCAGCGGACCGGATGTCCCGGGCGGTCCACCAGCTCTCCCGGGCGGTCCCTGATCTGACGGCGGCGGGCGATCTGCTGGCCCTGGCGGAGTTCGTCACGCGGCGTACCCGCTGAGCTTGCGCCGGGCGGCCCAACTCTAAGATCGCAGCGTCGGATTGACGGTCGGCGAGGTCCGGACAGGGCCTGGGTGGCGATCCATGAGGAGGGCCGAGTGATGGGCGCGGGGAGCGTAGGGAGAGCAGGGAGCACGGAGAGTAACGGGAGCAGCCGGAGTAGCGGGAACACCAGGAGCAACGGGAGCAACGGGAGTACGCGGATCCGACGGGCGGGGCTGAGCGACCGGGCGACCTTGGTACGGCTGCTCGAAGAGGCCTTTGACGACGATCCGGTGAGCTGCTGGGTCTTTCCCGACGCGGCCCATCGGCACAAGGTGCACGGCCTCTTCCTCGGTGTGTTCGCCGATATCGCGCTCGCGCACGGGTGGGTCGACATCATGGAGGACGAGACGGCCATGGCCCTCTGGCTCCATGTGCCGGCGGGCGCGCCCGAGGGCGAGGACGACACTCCGGCCCTGATGCGGGAGACGGCCGATCCGGACAATGAACGGACCGAGCTGGTCGGCCGGTTGACGGGTGCGATCCATCCGCACGACCGGGCGCACGAGTATCTGATGATGATCGCGGTGTCCCCGGAGCACCAGGGCCGCGGCCTGGGCCGGGCGCTGATCGAGCCGGTGCTGGAGCGCTGTGACCGGGACGGCGTCGCGGCCTATCTGGAGGCGAGCAGCGAGCGCAGCCGAGGGCTGTACGAGCGGCTGGGCTTCGCCTTCATGGGCACCACGGTCGATCTGCCGGACGGGCCGCACATGTGGCCGATGTGGCGTGAGCCGCGGGACGGCTGAGCGCCGCGCGCTGCGTGCCGGGGTGCGCCCGGTGGCCGGTTCTCGCCGTCGATGCCCTCATGTCGGGGAGGGCGCGGAGTTTCGGGAACGGTGTACTTGTCCGGAAGTACGACAGGAAGCGGTGACCCGTGCTGCGAGGGAAGATCCGCTAGCGCTACAGTCCGCGCCATGACAGCGGAGTCGACGGACACATGGGCGGGTTGGTACCGGGACCGCCAGGGGGCGGAAGCGATCACCCTCACCGCGGGTGGGCGGCAAGTGCGCACCCGAATAAGAGGAGTTGAGTACGAAGGAGCGGATTTCGCCGCGCTGGAAGCGGTAGGGGCGGGCGAGGCTCTGTCGTCGTGCGTCATGGAGTGGGACATCCCGCTGCCCGTCGCCTCGGAAGGCACGGTCCAGCAGGCCACGCTGAGCTGTCTGCTGGCGCTCGGCGAGCGCGGCGCCGAGGCCTCGGGCGGCCGGGGACCGGAGCTGAGCCTCACGCTCCACTTCGGCGGAGCGGCCTATGCGTCGGGCATTGCCGGCGGCGGATTCGAGGAGGCCCTGGACCGTATCCGGCGCCAGCTTCCGCCCGGCATGGAGCTGGGCGGCAAGTCGCTGGTAGGTGCGGCCTGATGGCGTGAGGTCATGACGCCCGAAGCGCAGGCGAACCGGCCGGGCGAACCGGCCACGTGGCGCGGCCCGGACACCCGGTTCGCCCGCCCCGTAGCGCTACCGTCTCCAGGCGGCGCCCGATGCTCCGGGCCTGAGCCCGGAGCCGAGATCCTGGCCCCGGACGGTCCGGGCCCTCTGGCCTTCGAGCCCGTACGCCCGAGCCACCGCCTGCCTCAGCCGTTCGGCGAGGTGGCCGACTCCTCGATCCAGCCACCGTCCACCGCCGGGTTGTCGTCGTGGAGGACGAACTCCTCCTCGATGTCGACCGGCTGAAAACCGGCCGCGATGAGCCCGTCGAGCAGCGCGTCCAGCCGGGCGCGTGCCGTCGGGCGGCCGACACCGCGGGCGCGCTGGGTGACGAAGCGTTCCTGGACGCCGCCCGACAGCACACGCCGGGCGTTGCGCGAGACATGCGCGGAGTGCCCTTCGACCACCGCGGTCAACCGCTTGGTGTCGTACGGGATCGGCAGCCGTAACTTGATGTGGTGCTCGAAGTGGCAGTGCGCCGGGAGCGTCGCGGCCTCGGCGTCGGTCTGCGGTACGCCCGCGTTCCAGGGCGCCGCCTCTATCTTCGTCCGTACGACGGTGAATCCGGCCCGCGCCAGGCGCTCCGTGCACTCCTCGGCCGCGCGGCGCTGCTCGTCCAGGCTGCCCGTGCCGTGCAGGGTGAGCATCGGCTGGGAGGGCGTGCGACCGCGGTCCAGAACGATATGGGTGAGTTTGAGGCCGTGGGCCGCCGCCCATGCGCCGAGCGACGCGATCGTGTCCGGCCGGTCGGCCCGTACCGTCACATGCGTTTCGAAATCGCCCTCGATGGCCCGGCCGAACTCGTCGTTCGGCGACTCGTTCGGCGACGCGCCGGTGTCCGTACTGAAGTCCACCGAGAGACGTTACCAAGGGGAACGAGGGAAGGGGCGCCCCTTGGTGCGGTTCGGGGCGCCCCTGTCGAGCATGAGGTGTCGAGCGTGAGGTCAGGACACCTTCGCCATCGCGGCGGCGAGGCCGTTCACCCAGAGCTGGTTCACCCGGGAGCGCTCGGCCGCGTTCGGCTGGGCGTTCTGGCAGGACGTACCGGGGCCGCCGCCCGACATCAGCTCGCTGCACGGACCGGAGTAGTGATCCGGGAGGCCGAGCACGTGCCCGGTCTCGTGCGCGGTGACGCGGGTGGAGTTGTACTGCTGGTTCTGCCGGTAGTCCAGGAAGATATAACCCCGGCCATGACCGTCGGTGCTCGCGTACGAGCCCCGCGAGTCATTTCCCTCGTAGTACGCGAAGTCGGCATTGCTGCCGGCCTGGAGCTTCACATTGGTGACCGCGCTGTTCCAGATCGATGTGCTGCTGGCTATCTGACCGGCGAAGCTGGGCGCGTTCGACGCGTTGTAGACCACGGTGACGGCCTGCACGCCCGGATTCGCGGCGCGCTTTTCGGCCACCGACTTGAGGACGGCGTCGAAGAACGCCTTGTTGGCGGCGGCCTCCGCCTTCGAGCCCGCGTAGGCGGCGTACGAACCGGCGCCCGCGGATGCGGTGGTGGCGGTGTCGGCGGCGGTGGCCGTGGGTGCGACACTGAACGCGGTCGCGAATGCCAGACCAATTCCGCAGATCGCGGAAATCGCCGTCTTGGGGTGCTTCATGTGGGGGGCTCCCTACTCGTCCGGTGAACGGAACCGGTGAACGGGTTCGGTACGGGAGAGTCTCGGTGAGCCGGGCGCCCGGCGGATGATGTCAATTCCCGATAGCACCAGCGCATCACCCTGGCCGACTTTCAGTGAATGCGCCGCTAATTACTGCGATTTGGGCACCTGGTGCGGCTCATGAGGCGGCTCTACTCTCGGGGCATGGAGCTGGAGGTGAGGCACTTGCGAGCCCTGTGCGCCATCGCCGATACCGGCAGTCTGCACAAGGCAGCACGACAATTGGGCGTGAGCCAGCCGTCCTTGACGACCCAGCTACGGCGTATCGAGAACTCCCTGGGCGCCGAGCTGTTCTCGCGTGAACGCACCGGCTGCCGGCCCACTCCGCTGGGCCGCTCCGTGGTGAGCCGGGCCCGGCCACTGGTCTCCGGGCTGGCCGCGCTGGTCGCCGAGGCGCGGGCGGCGGCCGGTGCGGCCGGCGGCCCGCGGCTGCGGATCGGCTCCACCGCGAGCCGCGCGCTGGTGGGCTGGCTGCGTCGGCTCCGGCAGCGGCTGCCGGGCACGGACATCTCGCTCCAGATGGATGTCTCGGCCAACGCGCTGCTGCGGACGGTCGCGGCGGGCCAGCTCGATGTGGCCTTCGTGCACGAGGTGGAGGGCTGCCCGCTCCATGTCCCGGAGGGACTGGAGATGCGGGTACTGGTCGAGCGGGAACCGCAGTTCATCTCCATGGCCCGCGACCACCCGGCGGCGGCCAGCCCGGTGGTGGAACTCGCCGATCTCGCCGACGACCGCTGGATGGTCGATCCCACGGTGGACGGCGAATGGGACGCCCTACGCCGCGTACTAGGCGCGGCCGGCCTCAACCCGCCCGTACTGCACGGCGATTACCTGACGGCCGCGTCACTCATCGCGGTCGGCGAGGCGGTAGCACCCTGCCAGCCCACCTCACGCCCACGCGAGGACATGGCGATCAGACCACTGAGAGACGACCCGCTGGCAGTACGCCTACTGCTCTTCTCCCGCCCGGGCCCCACGACCGAGGAGACCTCCATAGGCGCCCAGGTCTACCCGGACCTGGAAGAGGCCTACCGCGAAGCTGCCCTCGGAGCGACCGACTACCGCCTCTGGCTCACCCGCAACAAAAGCCCACTACTGCACGCCCCGGCGCTTTGAGCACGCCCTCAACAGTCAACAGGAAGGAGATTTGGACAACGACAACGACAAGGACAACGACAACGACGGTCCGTTGATGCCGGACCGTCGTTGTACATGGCTGGATCCATGAGGGTGTGGGCCATGCCATGCGATTTCGATTCAGACGCTACGGAAGCGGCTGCACCTCGCGAGGGTGTGCGCGGCAGCCATTCGGATGCGCCCAGACGCTTATCGAAGACCGGACGCTATATACGTCGAGCTGTGCCGACCTTCAGCGAGATTGTCCGCGATCTTCAGCCCCAAGGTGGCAAACGTAGGAATGCAAATGAGCACCACGAGTGTGACCTTCGTGACCTTCTTGACCGGAGTCCGCATATTTCCGTTGTGTCCTAGCTGTCGTGAACGTGAATCAGTGCGCCGAATGCCCCGCAGGAGTGGCCTGCCGCACACATGTCTGGGACAAACACTTGGCGGGGTTTGCAGTCTAGGGGAGGATCCAGCCCTAGATCACCGCCCGGCGCCGTCACGCGCCCTCAAACGGGTTGAGACAGGGGGCGCACGCGCTCGTTGTGCGCCCCCAAAGGCCAGGTCAGGGCTGGTCGGGCAAGGTCACGGGTGACGGCTGACCTTGCCGCTCACGCTCCGTGATCATGCGGATTCGTCGCTCAGTGCTATCGCGACTGTTGTCGCCGCCCGGTCCTCGCTACGTGTGACAGGTGACCACGGTGGGCGGGCGCAACGACACGATGGATGGGCCCTGCCCTTCGGCTCCCCGAAGGAAGCCCCTCGATCGCGCGGGGCGACCTCCGACCGTGTTCCGCAAGGCACGCATACGCGAAGACGCCGACGTGCACTCATGGCCTCGTGAGCTGTCGACCAAGACCTGATGCTCCAACCAGGAGCCTCGTTTGCCGTCCTACCCCGCGGCGATTTCGCTGTCCACGGGCTCAGTCCTCCGGGAACGGGGTGTCGCTCCAGCGGAACCAGGCTCGGTCGCCCTTGATGTGGAGGAGGAACTCCGCGACGGGGCCCGTCGGCGAGTGGAGGGAGACCGCGCGCTCGACGGCGTCGTACGACGCCTCCCACGCGGCCTGGTTCTCGTCGATGCGGTCGAGCAGCGCCAGTTCGTGGTCGAAGAGCGGCCGTACCGACTCGAAGGCCGGGCCGGGCGTGAACCGGCCGCTGAGCCAAGGGAAGTCGGCCACCTCGATGGTGATGTGTCCGACCGTTCGCCCGTCCTCGCGCGCCACCACGCGCCAGACCTCGTCCGTAAAGCCCACCGGCTCTCTCCCGCCGTCCGCCCAAGAGGCCCGTCCGCCCAAGAGGCGACCTCTCGAAGACACCGACATTAGCGGACCGACACGCTCCGGCCCTGCAAGGATTCTGCAAGCGCCCGGCAAGACTTCCACCCGGTTCGGCGGGCATCCCGGCCTCGAAAGGTCCGAGAAGGAACGTCGGGGGAAGCAATGATTGATGTGAAGGGACCCATAGGTCCCGCACAGCCGGAGCCCAGCCAGTGGCTGACACTGGCCGGATGCAGAAAAGTGCTGATCGTCGCGCACACCGAGGTGTACGCGCAGCGGCTGCGGGAACTGCTGCCGCTGCTGGAATCCGATCTGCGGATCCAGGTGTTCTTCACCATCGCACCGCACGCGTTCAACGGGGGCGCCGCGCGGACTCTGCGTGAAATGGGGAACACCCTGCTGCCCTGGGAGGAGGCAGTAAGGACCGAGTTCGATCTCGCACTGGCCGCCGGATCCCAGGGAGTGGAGCAGATCCGTGCTCCACTGATCCGTATGCCGCACGGAGTCGGCCATATGAAGCTGTCGCGGGTGGCCGACGACCGAACGCTGGAGGCGTCACGGACCGTCAGTGGCATGGGGCGCCAGTACCTGATGTGGGACGGGAAGGTAGTACCGAAGGCACTCGCCCTGGCCCACCGCGACGATCTGACCACCCTGGAACGCTGGTGCCCGGAGGCCCTGCCCGTGGCCGAGGTGGTCGGTGATGCCTGCCACGACCGCATCGCGGTGAGCCTGCCGCTGCGTCAGCGGTACCGCAGGGCACTGGGCGTGCGTCCCGGGCAGAAGCTGATCCTGGTGTCCTGCACCTGGGGCCTCGGCTCGTCCTTCAACCGGCTGGACACCCTGCTGCCCAGGCTGCTGACGGAGCTTCCGCGCAAGGGCTACCGTATCGCCGTGCTGGTGCACCCCAATGTCGCCGCCGGCCACGGCGACTGGCAGGTACGCGCCTGGCTCTCCGCCTTCCGGCGGCGCGGTGTGGCGGTCATCCCTCCGGAAGCCGACTGGCGCGCCCCGCTGATCGCGGCGGACTGGGTCATCGGCGACCACGGGTCCGTCACCCTGTACGCCACGCTGACCGAGGCGGCCATCCTGCTGGCCCGCTTTCCGGAGCGGGATGTCAACACGGCTTCCCCGGGAGCCGAACTGGCGCGGATCGCTCCCTCGCTCTCGCCGTCCCATCCGCTGCCGGAACAGCTCGCGTACGCGGCGGCCGAGCGTCCGGCCGAGGAGTACGCGCGGATCGCGGCGCGGATCTCCTCGGAGCCGGGACGGTTCAACCGGCGGATGCGGCGGCTGATCTACCGGCTTCTGGGACTGGGCGAGCCCGCGTTCCAGCCGGTGACCCAGCATCTGCCGATGCCATCGGGCCTTGAGTCCGGTGCCGGAGCGACGGAGATATCGGCATGAGCGTACGGAAGCATGAGCGTACGGAAGGAGGCTGCGGGAGCGTGTTCGCCGACGGGCATCTGACCATCGACCTGGACGGCGGCGCGGCGGAAGTGTGGCGGCAGTGCGCCGACGTGCTGTACGGCAGTCTTCCGCGCCCGCCCGCCGACGCGGAACGGCTGGCCGTTCGGACGCTGAGGGACTACCCAGGCTGTCTCCTGATCGTCGTACGGTGCACCGACGGGGACTACCGGGCCGCCATCCGTGACGGGGACCGGGCAGTGACGCTCCCGATCCGTGCCACGTCTCCCCACCACTGTTGTGCGCGACTCGCCTCTCTTCTCCATCGGGAGGTGATCAGGGCCCTGACCGACGGCCGAGCCGACGCAGCCGGGTCTCCACACGAGCCGCGTCGGCCGTGCTGACCGGCGTGTAACGGGCCAGGGACTGTTCGTACCAGTCCCTGGCTCTCGCCGTGTCCCGGCGCTCCTCGGCACTCTCTCCGAGCATCTCCAGCACCCGCGCCTGCCAGTGCACCGAACCGGCTGCCGCGAACTCGTCGCGTGCCTGGATCAACTGACGCTCCGCCAGTTCGTGGTCACCACTTCCGGCGCGGGCGCGACCGAGGAAAGCCAGGGCCCGTGCCGCATCGTAGGCATCGTCCTCGGCCAGCAGATCGGCGCGTGCCCGGACGAGGAAGGTGAGGGCCCGCTCGGGACGGTCCGCGGCCAGAGCGACATCACCGAGGCAGAGTCTGGTCAGTGCCGCACCGCGCCGATGGCCGATCGTTTCGCGCAGTTCGAGTGCCTGACCGAAGAAGTCCGCGGCCTCCGTGAGCCGTTCGGCGAGCCGGTGTGTCTGGCCGAGACCGTGCAGGGCCTGAGCCTCGGTACCCGTATCGCCGTCCCGCCGGGCACCGTCCCTGGCCTGGGCGAACCACCGGGCGGCATCGTCGTAGCGCCCGGCGTTACGCAGACCAGCACCACCGGAGGTGAGCATCCGGCTCACGGCCTGCCGGTCCCCGAGCCGCTCCGCGGCGGCCAGTCCGGTCTCGTACGCCTCGATCCACAACGCGTAGGGACGCAGCCTGAGGAACAAGGGCCAGAGCGCGTCCGCGAGCTGCCACACGGTGGTGTCCCAGCCCTGGTCGGCCGATGTCGGCGAAGCCGCGCAGGTCCGCGTAACAACTGCCCGTCCGGAAACTCTCCGGCCCGGCTGCCCAGCCAGCGAGATGCCAGTGCCGTCTTGCCGACATCGGCCGGTCCGCTTATCACCGCCAATACCGGACTGTTCCCGGACCGTCCCATGAGTTCGTCCAAGGCCGCGAGTTCCGTCGTCCGGCCCATGAAATGCCGTGAAACCGGAAGAAGTTGATGCGGCACCACAGCGGGCCGAATGGCTGCCTCCGGTCCTGGTGAGGCGTGGAAGTGCACTCCTCCGAGAATCTGCCCGGCCTGGACAACGGAACCGCTGACCGTCGTGCCCTCCGTGACAGCGTTGTCCACGTTCATGGACATGGTGACCGACGTGATCCACCACCGCAGATCCTGTGTGAGCTGCGGCGAGGTGGCCGCCTGGCCGGCCAGCGCCTCGGCCAGTGCCCGGAATCGATCCGCCGTGCCCGGCTCTGCATCGGCCTCGGCCCATTCCTGGAGAAGCCTCTCCGACATCGGACCCATGGCCTTGCGCACCGCCTCGGCGAGTACCCGCCAAAGTTCCGGATTTCCCGTTGCCGCGGTCAGCACACTCGCCAGTTCCGCAGCCGTGACCGGTTCCATTTCCGCCACCTTCCCCCGTTGCCCCCAGGCGGGATGAGCCGCGACTGCTCTGATGGCTTGAGATTTACCCACGTCGACGCCACTACAGGCCGAAGAGTTCAGCGAAGAGAGTATTTGAGCCAAGCTGAGCACTCCGGTGATGCCATCCTTTGCACGAAGTTGGCATCGTGCCATCCTGAGTACCGGGCCAGCGAATGTGGGCCGGCGATTGGGGCGCTGGTGACCTTCAAGATTCTCGTCCTGGGGCCCGTCGAACTGCATGTGGACGGGCGCAGTGATCTGCTCGGATCGGCCAAGGGGAGGTTGGTTCTTGCAGCGCTGGCGATTGACGCGGGTCGGCCGGTCACTCTTGACACGTTGATCCAGCGGGTCTGGGACGACAATCCGCCGGGCAAACCGCGCGCGAGCCTTCACGCGTACGCCGCGAGGATCAGACGGACACTGCGTATTGGCTCCGGCCAGGATTATCTGGCCCAACAGGCGCATGCCTACACCCTGAACGTACATCCTGAGAAGGTGGACGCACATCGCTTCCAGCGTCTGGTCACTCTTGCCCGTTCGCTGTCCGACAGTGGTGAGGACGTTCAGGCGCTCGATCTCCTCAGGCAGGCGGACGGACTGTGGCGCGGTGATCCGCTCTCCGGCCTGCCGGGCCTATGGGCCGAGAGCGTCCGTACCAATCTCGCGGACAAGCGCCTTGCCGCGACTCTGACCCGGATCGACATCGAATTGCGCATGGGTCATTTCGCCGATCTGATACCGGACTTGACCACACTGCTGGAACAGCATCCCACCGATGAACACATCGCGAGTAAACTCGTGATCGCCAATTATGCCTATGGCCGTCAGGCGGATGCCCTTCGTACGTACGACGCCGTACGGCGACGGCTGAGAGAGGAACTCGGCGCCAGTCCCGGTCAGTCCCTCTCCCGGCTGCACGGGCTCATTCTGAATCAGGCTCCCGTGACAGATCTGCTCGGTCGGCGGGCACCGGCCAAGGGCGTCCCGAACACTCTGCCGAGCCACGGTGATCTGATCGGCAGGCAGCGGGAGATGCGCATCCTCCAAAAGCCTCCGGCAGACGGTGCGGTCATCGCATTGCAGACGATCACGGGTATGGCCGGCGTCGGAAAGTCTCTTCTCGCCCTGCATCTCGCACGGCGCCTGGCTCCACTCTTTCCCGATGGGCTGGTCCATTTGGATCTGGGCGCGCATTCTGCGCGTCGGCAGCCACTGAGCCCTCAGGCCGCCCTTTCCACTCTGCTCCGTATCTTCGGTGTCTCCGCATCAGCGATACCCGACGATCCAGGTGAACTGAGCGCGCTGTGGCGCACTCTGCTCGGTAACCGTCGCGCGGTCGTTATCCTCGACGACGCGGTCGACGCCGAGCAGCTCCGCCCGCTTCTCCCCGGCGCCTCTCCGTCTCTGATCATCATCACCAGCCGGCGCCGGCTGACCGGACTGCCCGGTGTGCGTCTGCTCTTTCTGGACGTCCTTCCCGCAGAGGACGCCGTCGCCCTGTTCCGCCGGCTCGTGGGCGAGGAACGCACTGAAGATCAAACCGAGGTCTTCGAGATCGTCCGCTTGTGCGGACACCTTCCTCTCGCCATTGAACTGGCCGCCGGACGCATGGCTTCACGCCCTTCATGGACAATGTCCCATCTGATTCAGAAGCTGTCCCGGGAGCCCGGACGAATCGGCGAGATAAGGGATGGCTACCGGGAAATCGCACGAGCATTCGCCATGTCCTACTACACCCTCACAGAAGATCAGCAGGCGGCATTCCGCCTGCTGAGTCTTCATCTCGGTCCTGATTTCGGACCGCACGCCGCAGCGGCCCTGATGGGTTATCACATGGATTCCGCGGAGAGAATTCTTGACGCACTCCTCGATGCGCACCTGCTACAGGAGCCGGCGCCGGACCGGTATCGCTTCCACGATCTTGTCGGGGAGTACGCCCGCACACTCACCGCCACCGAAGATCTGACGGAGGACCGCAATCCGGCGATTCGACGAGTCATAGATTTCTATGTGCAGGCATCCCGCGCGGCGGCGCAACTGACCCATTCCCGGCGCCTCCGGCTCGACCTTCCGCACGACTCCCTCCCTTCGCAGCTGCCCATATGGAGCGATGCCCAGGCCGCGAAGCAGTGGCTCACCCAGGAACGCATGGGCCTCATCGCCGCCGAAAGCCATGCCCGCGCTCATGGCAGACCTTGGCAGGCCGCGCTGCTCGCACACGCTCTGGGAGGATTCCTCGATGACGACGGCTACTGGGGCGTGGCCCGGCAGATGCACGGACCTGCCGCCGATTACTGGCGCGAGACGGGCAACCGCCTGGCGGAGGTGTACGCCCTGGTCGACCTGGGAGATGCCCTGTCGCACTCGGGCCACTACGAGCAGGCACTCGCCTCGGCGCAGCGCGCCTTGGACGTGGCGAGCGCCCTGGGCGATGCCATGGCGAAGGCCGAGGCTGTTCATCTTCTGGGCCTGCTGAGCTGGAACCGCGGCCGGCTGGAGGAGGCTCTTTCCTTCCAGAACGCCGCACTGGCACTGCGAAGACACTCCGGCGACGCCTGGTTGATCGCACGCTCACACAACAATTTGGGCATCACCCATCTTTTCCTGGGAAATTACTCGGAGTCGGAGAAATCCTTCCGAGCGGCCCTTGCCGGATTCCGGGAAGCCGGAGACACCCGCAGAGAGTCTCATGTTCTGAACAATCTCGCGGACCTGCGGATAGAAACAGGGGACAGGGATTCCGCCCGTCGCATCCTGGGAGAATCCCTCGAACTCATCGCCACCGCAGGAATGCCATCGGCGCACGCAATCGCACAGGTCAATCTGGCCAACACCATGGACACGGCCGACGAGACGAATGCGGCGCTGGAACTGTACGGCGAGGCCCTGCTCACGTTTCAGCGTCTCGGAGACCGACGCAACGCCTCCATCACTCTCTACCGGATGGGCGTCGCCTATCACACGGCCGACAGAACCGTCGAAGCGGCGGCACACCACCGACGAGCTCTCGACCTGGCCAGAAGCATCGGCGCGGCACATGAAGAGGCCCAAGCCCAAAGAGGCCTGGGCACGGCCGAGCACCGTCTCGGTGACCTCGGTTCCGCCGCGGAGCACCTGGAGGCGGCCTTCGCACTGGCCAGCCGAATCGGCGCGACGAAGGAAGCCGCCCAGGCGATGGACGAACTGAAGAACCTGCGCGCCGGAACCAGCGCGGTCAAATGTGTACTCGCGGCCTCACCCGCCGCCCGTCCTCCGGAGCCGCCGACGTGACCAACCTCTCCGCCGCACACGACGCCGCCGTCACCGACCGGCGTCGCCTCGCCGGGAGCGCCTACAGCAGCGACCGGGACCTGGCCGCCCGACAGTCGCTCTACCAGTGGCAGACGCCCCGTTACGACCTGCCAGGCATCGTCGCCGAGAAGCTGAGCGGCGTGCGCGGGGACGGGCGCGTGGTCGATGTCGGCTGCGGCAACGGCAAGTTCATCCAGCGGCTTCGCGAGGACCGGCCCGATCTGGCCCTGCTCGGCTTGGACATTGCTCCCGGCATCCTCGCCAGCGTGCCTGGCCCCGTCGCAGTGGCGGACGCCACTCGCCTGCCGTTGGCCACGGCGAGCGTCGACGCCGCCCTGGCGCTGCACATGCTCTACCACGTCCCCGACATCCCCCAGGCAGTGCGGGAGCTGTCCCGCGTCGTCGCCCGTGACGGGCTGGTGGTCGCCTCCACCAACAGAGAACGGGACAAGGCCGAACTCGACGACCTGTGGCAACGGGCCGCAGGCGATGTCCTCGGCACCGGACGCGGCCCGGCCCGCATCTCGCTCGGCGCGCGCTTCACCCTGGAGAAGGCACCGGCCTTCCTCGGCGAGGAGTTCAGCCGCGTGGAGACGATCGAACTGCCCGGCACCGTCACCGTCCGCGACCCCGAGCCGGCCATCGCGCACTTGGCCTCCTACCGGGCGTGGGCGGACCAGCACGACGTGCCCTTCGACGCGACCATCGACCGGGCCCGCTCCATCCTTGTCGACCACATCACCCGGCACGGGGCGTTCGAGATCACCTGTCTCGGCGGCATTCTCATCTGTCACCGCTGAGAGACCCAAGGTGAGGCCGCGGGCCCGGAAAGGTGACCGCACCCGGGCCGTTGGGGGCGCCGGGTGCGGTCGGGTGGACGCTGTGGGGGTGGTAACCACAGGTCGGAAGGGCTGATCAAAAGATCAAGCCTTCTTCGTCTCCCAGAAGATGCGGTCGATTTCGGCGATGAGCTCCAGCGCCTTCTCGCCCGTCTTCGGGTCGGTCGACGCCTTCGCGGCGGAGAGCGCCTTGAGGGTGTCGTTGACGAGCTGGTGGAGCTGGGGGTACTTCTCGAAGTGCGGGGGCTTGAAGTAGTCGCTCCAGAGCACCGAGACATGGTGCTTGGCGAGCTCGGCGCGCTGCTCCTTGATGACCGTCGCGCGCGCCTGGAAGTGGGCGTCGTCGTTGCCCTGCATCTTTTCCTGGACGGCCTTGACCGACTCGGCCTCGATGCGGGCCTGGGCGGGGTCGTACACACCGCAGGGGAGGTCGCAGTGGGCGCTGACCTTCACCTTCGGGGCAAACAGGCGGGAAAGCATGGAGCTGTCCTTCCTCGTGATCGTCTTCTCAGGTGCGACATTACTCGGTGAGAAGCGTGATTTCGCGAGTGCCCCCTAGGGCTTAGGACGAAAGTCCGGGGTGAATATGGGACCGGTGGCGGGACATACGGTGGGACCGGGAGGTGCCGGATGACGGAGCACGGGCGGACGGAGGACGGGCGGACGGAGGACGGGCGGACGGAGCGCGGGCGGACGGAGCGCGGGCGGCAGCCCAGAGTGCAGTTGGGGATCGCCGAGGTCATGGGGCCGTCCATGTATCCGACGCTCAAGCACGGCGATCAGCTCCTGGTGCACTATCGCGCCCCGGTGAAGGCGGGCGACGTCGCGGTGCTCAGGCATCCGCTGCAACAGGATCTGCTGATCGTGAAACGGCTGGTGGAGCGGCGCGACGGCGGCTGGTGGGTGCTCGGGGACAATCCCGGTGCCGAGGGCGACAGCCGGGTGTTCGGGACGGTGCCCGAGGAGTTGCTGCTGGGCCGGGTCAGGGCGCGCTACCGGCCGCTGGGCGGTCAGCGCTCGGTGCGCGCGGTCATCTCCTGGCTGGTCTCGGCGGTACGACTGGTCTCGGCGGTACGGCCGGTGCCGACCGAGCGCTCGGTCTCCAGGCGTTTGCGGGCCCGGTAGGCGGCGACATTGGCCCGGGTCGCGCAGCGGTCGGAGCAGTAGCGGCGCGAGCGGTTGGTGGAGGTGTCCAGATAGGCGTTGCGGCACGGCGCCGCCTGGCACAGCCCCAGCCGGTCGACGCCGTGCTCGGTCAGATGGAACGCGAGCCCCATCGCCGCGGTCGCCGCGTATCCGGCCGTCGCGTTCGAGGGATGGTCCGCGAGATGCATGTGCCAGCGCGGACGGCCCTCCTCGTCGAGATAGCCGTGGCCGGAGATCTGCGGGCTGACGGGAAACTCCAGCAGCAGGGAGTTGAGCAGATCCACTGCCCGGGTGTCCTCGCCCGCGTCGGCGGCGGTGAAGACCGCGCGCAGCCGGGCCCGTACCGAGCGGAAGCGGGTGACGTCCGCGTCCGTCGCGCGGCGCGCCGCCTGGGAGCTGGGGCCGAATAGGGCTCGTACGGCCTCCACCGAGGTCAGGGTGTCCGTGCCGCGGGCCGGTTCCTCGGTGTTGACCAGGCGTACGGCGGAGTCCGAGTAAGAGGCCAGTTCCACTTGTAGTCCTTACGGAAGCGGTCTAGAGTCGGGGCGAGTGTGGATGTAATGGCTGTTTACGGTTCTAGGGTATTACAAGGGAGGGCTCATGGCAGAGACGGCGGCCGGGACCGACTGGCGGGCCTGGCAGGAGAGCTGGGACCGCCAGCAGGAGTGGTACATGCCGGACCGCGAGGAGCGCTTCCGGGTGATGCTGGACATGGTCGAGGCCGTGGCCGGCCCCGAGCCCAGGGTGCTCGACCTCGCGTGCGGTACGGGAAGCATCACGGACCGGCTGCTGCGCCGCTTCCCCGGCGCCACCAGCACCGGTGTCGACCTTGATCCGGCCCTTCTCACCATCGCCCGCGGCTACTTCGCCGGCGACGAGCGCGTGAGCTTCGTGACCGCGGATCTCGCGGATCCCGGCTGGACGCGGCTGCTGCCTCCCGGCCCGTACGACGCCGTCCTCACCGCGACCGCGCTCCACTGGCTCAATACCGGGCCGCTGGCCGCGCTGTACGGACAGCTCGCCGGGCTGGTCAGGGACGGCGGCGTCCTGATGAACGCCGACCATATGACGGACCTGGGCACGCCCCGGATCAACGCGGTGGAGCGCGCGCACCGGCACGCCGGTATGGACCGCGCCAAGGCCGCGGGCGCCCTCGACTGGGCCGAGTGGTGGGATCTCGCCCGTAAGGACCCGGTCCTCGCCGAGCCGACCGCCGAGCGGTTCGCGATCTACGGAGAACACGCCGACGGCGACACACCGTCCCTGGACTGGCACACGCGGACGCTCCTGGAGGCGGGCTTCGGCGAGGCGCGCGCGGTATGGGCCTCGCCCTCCGACACGCTCGTACTCGCGCTGAAGTAATCCGGGCGGGCGCTGAGGCGCACGGGGCACGGGATGAGGCGCATGGGCCGCGCGGGCGGTACGGGCCAGGCGCTCGTACCGGCGGGGGGGGGGGGGGGGAGGAGCGCACCCCCCCCCCCCCCCCCCCCCCCCCCCCCCACGAAAAGGAACCAACCATCAAAAACACACAAAAAAAAACCAAAAATAACCAAAAA
>NZ_JBHWGS010000001.1:115377-687827 GCF_042732975.1 Streptomyces sp. NPDC059743
GGTACGGAATCGTCCGTACCGCCCCCGCCGCCGCCCCGGCCATCGCTCTCGTTACGGCACCTTCCGTTACAGCACCTTCGACAGGAACGACTTCGTCCGATCGTGCTGAGGGTTCGTCAGGACCTCGCGCGGATGGCCGGATTCGACCACCACACCGTCGTCCATGAACACCAGGGCGTCACCGACCTCGCGGGCGAAGCCCATCTCATGGGTGACCACGATCATCGTCATACCGTCCTGGGCCAGATCCCGCATGACGTCGAGGACATCGCCCACCAGCTCCGGGTCGAGCGCCGAGGTCGGCTCGTCGAAGAGCATCAGCTTCGGCTCCATCGCCAGCGCGCGGGCGATCGCCACCCGCTGCTGCTGGCCGCCGGAGAGCTGCGAGGGATAGTGGCCGGCCTTGTCGGCCAGACCGACCCGGTCGAGCAGCCGCTCGGCACGGGCGCGGGCCACGGCCCTGGTCTCACCGGCGACCTGGACCGGTGCCTCCATGATGTTCTCGATCGCCGTCATATGCGGAAAGAGATTGAAGCGCTGGAAGACCATGCCGATGTCCCGGCGCTTTCTGGCGACCTCGCTGTCCTTCAGCTCGTACAGCTTGTCGCCCTTCTGGCGGTAGCCGACCAGCTCGCCGTCGACCGACAGCCGGCCTGCGTTGATCTTCTCCAGATGGTTGATGCACCGTAGGAAGGTCGACTTGCCCGAGCCGGAGGGCCCGATCAGACAGAAGACCTCGCGCGGCGCGACCTCCAGATCGATGCCCTTGAGGATGTGCGCGGCACCGAAGGACTTGTGGACGCCCTCGGCCCGCACCATCGGCGTCCCGTTCATGCCGCTGTCCTTCACCGTGTCCTTCACCGTCCGGGTCATGCCACGCCTCCCTTGGGCCGGCCGAGGGAGAACAGATTGACGCGGATGCGCTGGAACGGTGTCGGCGGCAGGCTGCGGCTCGAACCACGCGCGTAGTAACGCTCCAGGTAGTACTGGCCGATGCTGAGCACCGAGGTCAGGATCATGTACCAGACGGCGGCGAGGAAGAGCATCTCGACCGTGGCGCCCGAGGTCTGCGAGACGTTCTGGGTCGCCCGCAGCAGCTCCGTGTACTGCACGGCCACCGCCAGCGACGAGGTCTTCAGCATATTGATGACCTCGTTGCCGGTGGGCGGCACGATCACCCGCATCGCCTGCGGTACGACGATCCGGCGCAGCGTCTTGCCATGGCTCATGCCCAGCGCGTGCGCCGCCTCCGTCTGGCCCTCGTCGACCGACTGGAGGCCGGCCCGGCAGATCTCCGCCATGTACGCCGCCTCGTTGAGCCCGAGGCCCAGCAGCGCGCAGAGGAACGGAGTCATGAACGAGGACCACTCGTCCTTGTAGATCGGGCCGAGGTTGATGTACTCGAAGACGATGCCCAGGTTGAACCAGACCAGGAGTTGCACATAGACCGGTGTGCCGCGGAAGAACCAGATGTAGAACCACGCGATGGCGGAGGTCACCGGGTTCTTCGACAGCCGCATCACCGCCAGGACGATGCCCAGCACGACGCCGAGCAGCATCGCCAGCACCGTGATGACCACGGTGTTCTTGACGCCCGTCAGGATCTGGCCGTCGAAGAAGTAGTCGGGGAGGGCACCCCAGTTCACATCGGCCTGCGCGAACGCGTAGACGAGCGCGACCAGTACGCCGATCGCGACGACCGCGGACACGTACCGCCCGTAGTGCCGCACCGGAATCGCCTTGATGGATTCCGGTGCGACGGGCGCCGCGTCGCCCGGGCCGTCCTTGGGGCCCTCCTGCGGGCCGTCCGACTTGTGGATGTCAACCGTCACGGATGTCGCCTTTCAGAGCCTTCGCGGCCGTGTTCCGAGGCTGTGTTTCGGAGCCGTGTTCCGACGCCGACGCCGACGCTCACGCCGGAGCCGGAGCCGGAGCCGGAGCCGGAGCCGGAGCCGGAGCCGACGCCGAAGCCGTTCCTGAGCCGTGTGCGGACGGGCTCAGGATCCGCCGTTCAGCTTGGCTTCCGTCACAGCGCCCGCCTCGACACCCCACTTGGCGACGATCTTGCCGTACTCACCGTTCTTGATGACCGCGTCCAGGGCGGCCAGCAGCGCCTTCGACAGCTCGTTGCCCTTGGCCACGGCGATGCCGTACGGAGCGGCCTCGACCTGCTCGCCCACGAGCTGGAAGTCATTGCCGCCGCCCGAGGTCTTCACGGCGTACGCGGCGACCGGGAAGTCGCTGGAGCCGGCGTCGGCGCCGCCGCCGCGCAGCCGGGTCTGGGCCTCCAGGTCGTTGTCGAAGGCCTCCAGCGTGATCTTGCCCTTGCCGGCCTGCGTACACTTCTCGCTCTCGGCCTTGGCCAGATCGTGCGAGACGGTGTTGCGCTGGACGACCATCTTCTTGCCGCAGAGGTCCGACCAGGCGGCGATGCCCTTGTCGTCGCCCTTCTTGGTGTAGATCGAGACACCGGCGGTGAAGTAGTCGACGAAGTCGACGCCCTCGCCGACCTTCTTGCCGGTGTCGCCGTCCACGCCGTTCTGCCGGTCCGCGGTGTCCGTCATGGCCGACATGGCGATGTCGTACCGCTTGGAGCGCAGACCGGTGAGCAGGGTGTCGAAGGTGCCGTTCTCGAACTCGAACGTCACCCCGAGCTGCTTGCCCATCGCGTCCGCGAGGTCCGGGTCGAAGCCCACCGTCTTGCCGGACTCGTCCTTGAACTCGATCGGCGGGTACGCGATGTCCGAACCGACCTTGATCTTGCCCTTGTCCTGGATCGCCTTGGGAAGCTGGTCGAAGAGCGGCGCCTTGTTCGTCTCGGAGGTCTTCGGGCCTCCGTTGCCGCTGTCCGTCTGGTCGCCGCAGGCGGTCAGCAGCAGCAGTGCGCCGGCGACCGCGATCGCGCCGGCCGTGGCGATGCGGGACCTCGCGGCGGTCGTACGGCGGGTGGTGCGTGCGATCATGATCAGGATCCTCCGGCGGTGAGGGAAAGCTGCCAAGTGGCCGGGCACGCGTCTTCGAGTGCCGCGACCATTTGTGATTAGGGCATCCTGCCATTCGGACTGGCCCATTCAGGGGGCCGAGCATGTCAAAATCGGGTAACGGGACACCCCCCACCCCCAACATGGCGGTACCGCAAGACCGGACCTTCTGTTGGAATGCCTTCTTCCGGCCGGAGGATCTCCGGTTCATTGCCGTTCCCCGTCATGATCCATGCCATATGTGAGAGATGTCGGAGATGCTCGGCAGGCGCGGCCATGGGCCGTGTCGCCGCGGCCATATGGACTCGTGGACGCGGAGGTCCGTCGGGTAAGAAGGACGATCACACCCCTCATCCGGGGCCCAGGGCGCGTGTGCGGCGCGCCCGCGCGTCCGTACGGACTCCGCCGGGCAGGTCAACCGCCCTCGCGGGGCGCGGACGCGGTGCCCACCCACCCCTCCTCAACCAGGAGCGGCCACCCTCAACCGATGAAGACGTAAGGGGTTACCACCACATGGCAGCGGAGATCGTGAATCCTCGCAGCACCGACACCGGCAGCGATGTCGGCAGCTATGCCGGCAGGGATGCCGACGCCGGCACGGGCATCGACGCCGACCAGGCATTCGATCCGGCCTTCGCGCTGCACCGCGGCGGCAAGATGGCCATCCGGGCGACGGTGCCGATCCGGGACAAGGACGATCTGTCCCTCGCGTACACACCCGGCGTCGCCAAGGTGTGCAGCGCCATCGCGGACCGGCCCGAGCTGGTCCATGACTACACCTGGAAGTCGCAGGTCGTCGCCGTCGTGACGGACGGTACGGCGGTGCTCGGCCTCGGCGACATCGGGCCCGAGGCCTCGCTCCCCGTGATGGAGGGCAAGGCGATCCTGTTCAAGCAGTTCGGTGGTGTGGACGCGGTGCCGCTGGCGCTCGGCACCACCGACACGGACGAGATCATCGAGACCGTCGTACGGCTCGCGCCCTCCTTCGGCGGAGTCAACCTGGAGGACATCTCGGCGCCGCGCTGCTTCGAGATCGAGCGCAGGCTCCAGGAGCGGCTGGACATCCCGGTCTTCCACGACGACCAGCACGGCACGGCCATCGTGACGCTCGCCGCCCTGCGGAACGCGGCGAAGCTGACCGGGCGCGCCCTGGGCGAGCTGCGCGCCGTGATCTCGGGTGCGGGCGCGGCCGGTGTCGCCATCGCCAAGTTCCTGCTGGAGGCGGGCATCGGCGATGTCGCCGTGGCCGACCGCAAGGGCCTCGTCAGCCCGGACCGCGGCGATCTGACCGATGTCAAGCGGGAGCTCGCCGGGCTGACCAACCGGGCCCGGCTCTCCGGCTCGCTGGAGTCCGCGCTCTCCGGCGCGGATGTCTTCATCGGCGTGTCCGGCGGTACGGTGCCGGAGCCGGCGATCGCCTCGATGGCGCCCGGAGCGTTCGTCTTCGCGATGGCCAACCCGAATCCCGAGGTCCATCCCGACATCGCGCACCAGTACGCGTCGGTCGTGGCGACCGGGCGCAGCGACTTTCCGAACCAGATCAACAATGTGCTGGCCTTCCCGGGAATCTTCGCGGGAGCGCTCCAGGTGCGGGCGTCCCGGATCACCGAGGGCATGAAGCTCGCCGCGGCGAACGCGCTCGCGGATGTCGTCGGTGACGAACTCGCGGCGGACTATGTGATCCCGTCGCCGTTCGACGAGCGGGTCGCGCCGTCCGTGACGGCGGCGGTGGCCGCGGCGGCGCGGGCGGAGGGCGTGGCGCGGCGGTGAGCTGAGGTGAGCTGAACTGGCCGCGTCGACAGTCGGTTTCGGTTTCGGATTCGTACGGGCCGTGTCGTACTCCCTTTTGCTCCTGAACGGGGTACGGCGCGGCCCGCGTCACAGGCCGTGGCGGTTCCGGTGCGCGGCCCGGTCGCTCTAATGTCGGGGCCATGTTTGCCGCCTACGCAGCGCGTACCGACTTCAACGATCCGCTCAGCGCCCTTGAGCTGGGCGAGCGCCCGGCGCCCGAGGTACGGCCCGGCTGGACCACCGTCACGGTGAAGGCCGCCTCCCTCAACCACCACGACCTCTGGTCGCTGCGTGGTGTCGGGCTGCCGGCCGAGAGGCTCCCGATGATCCTCGGCTGCGACGCGGCCGGGCTCGACGAGGACGGCAACGAGGTCGTCGTGCACTCCGTCATCGGGCAGACCGGCCATGGCGTCGGGCCGCGCGAGACCGGCTCGATCCTCACCGAGCACTACCAGGGCACCTTCGCCGAGCAGGTCACCGTGCCGGTGTGGAACGTACTGCCCAAGCCCGCCGGGCTCACCTTCGAAGAGGCCGCCTGTCTGCCCACCGCCTGGCTCACCGCGTACCGGATGCTCTTCACCAACGCCGGTGTACGGCCCGGGGATTCGGTGCTCGTCCAGGGCGCGGGCGGCGGCGTCGCCACCGCCGCGATCGCCCTCGGCAGCGCGGCGGGCCTACGGGTGTACGCCACCAGCCGCGACGCGGCCAAGCGGGCGCGCGCGGTCGGACTGGGCGCGCTGGAGGCGTTCGAGCCGGGCGCGAGACTGCCGCACCGCGTGGACGCGGTGATCGAGACGGTCGGCGCGGCGACCTGGTCGCACTCCGTCAAGTGTCTGCGGCGCGGCGGCACGCTGGTGATCTCGGGCGCCACGAGCGGCGACCGGCCGGCGCACGCCGAACTGACCCGGATCTTCTTCCTGGAGCTGAAGGTCGTCGGCTCGACGATGGGCACCAAGGACGAGCTGGAGGATCTGCTCGCGTTCTGCGCGACGAAGGGAGTACGTCCGGTGATCGACGCGGTGCTGCCGCTGGACCGGGCGCGGGAGGGATTCGAACGGATGGCGGCGGGCGATCTGTTCGGGAAGGTCGTGCTGACGCCGTAAAGCCCCGGCGCAAGTGTCAACTTTGATTGACACGCCCTGTCTGTCAACGTAGATTGACACCATGACCGAAGCAACGGATCTCGCCGAGCGGGCGGGCGACCGCGACCCACGGGTCGGGCTGAGGGCGGTCGCCGCGCTGCGGCGGCTGCTGGAGCGGCTCGAAGCCGTACAGGTGCGCAGCGCCCGCGAACAGGGCTGGTCGTGGCAGGAGATCGCGGATGTGCTGGGCGTCAGCCGGCAGGCTGCGCACAAGAAGCACGGGAGGCAGTGATGTTCGAACGGTTCACCGAGGGCGCCCGAGGTGTGGTCACCGGCGCGGTCGGCCACTCCGAGCGCATGGCGGCGGACTCGGTCACCGAGGAGCACATGCTGCTCGCTCTGCTCGACCAGGAAGGTACGCGCGCGTCCTTCGCGTTCGCCGCGGTCGGGATACGGGACCGCCGCGCCGCCGTCGAACAGGCCCTGGCGGACGCCCGCAGGCACGGCGGCCTGTCGAAGGCGGACGCCGACGCGCTGGCCGATATCGGGATCGATGTGGGCCGGATCGTCTCGACGGTCGAGGAGACGCACGGCGAGGGCGCGCTGCGTGCGGGCGAGACGACCGGCCGCCCGAGGCGCTGGTGGTCAGGCCACCGGCCCTTCGCCCCGGGCGCCAAGCGCGCGCTGGAGAGGTCCCTGCGCATCGCAGTGGGCCGCGGCGACCGCCACATCGGCGACGAACACCTCCTCCTGGCCCTGGCGGCGCGCCCGGGCGTCGTATCGGAGGTCCTGGCGGCCCACGGCGCGACGTATACGACGCTGGAACGGACGATGTCCACCGCCGCGCTCCCGCCCGACCTCCCGGCCACCGGCTGACGGGCGCCAGTCCCGTTCCCAACCGCCCGCCCCTGACGAGGCACGGCGGGCGATGCTGGTCACCCGGTTCAGTTCGCGGAACTCACCGCACGAGATATTTTCTGAGGGTTGACGGGATCGTGCTGCCACCACCAGGCGATGGATGGGATGGCTACGGGTTCGGTTGCTTCCTCCGGAAGGGAATCCGTCGTCCATCCTTCGAATGTGAAGGGAAGGGTGCCGTCCGAACGGAGATACCGATGTTGAGTGGAGGCTTCCAGAGCCCATTCCAGGAATCCGCGTACGTACTGGTCCAAGAGTATGCTGTAACGGTGGAGTTCGGGATTTGTATCTTCCCGTAGCGCCTTTCCCAGTCTCAAGTAGAAGCACATGACGCGGTTGCGCAGATCCATCGCGGTGTTGATCGCCTCCTGGAGTGGGAGCTCGAATTCGTTCGCGATGATGTCAATCAGGTTGTTTCCGTCAGAGGTTCGCTCGCGTTCCTTCGCGAAGGCGAGTAGGTCGGAGTCCCAGCAGACGAGGGTTGACGCTGCCTCCAGCAGAGCGCGAACGTCACGTCGAGCCACGGTGCGAGGGTCGAGCATGAGGTCCTCGTAAGAGGCCGGGAGCTGGGAGAACACCATACCTCCGCCTCCATAGAGACGTGCAACAGCATAGTCGTCGAGGTTGGGCAGGATGCCGCGTGCCGCGTTGCCCGACTTCCACAACTCGATCATGAAGTAGCCGCGCATCCATTCAACGAAGCGATCCCCTTGAGCTGGAGAGGCAAAGGTGTCCAGCCGGATTCTGATGTCACGGAGAGCGCTTGAGTAGTTGTCATCGGGATCGATGGGGTACTCGACCACCTCGATGGCGCGCAGCATACGGTTGAACGCCTCGGTCTGCTCGGCAGGGTGGAAACGGATGGGCCCTTCGTCGCAGAATTCGTCATCGAAGGCAAATGCCCAAGTGCAGTAGTCGGCATGGACGTTGAGGAGTTCCGGCGAAGGGCAGAAAGGCGCCATGTGGGCGGCGAGGCGTCCGCATCGCGTGGAGAGAAGTCGTGCGCGTTGCGTCGTGTCACTGTAGAGCCCGTACTGGTCGAGCCAGGCTTCGGTATGCGCGTCGGCCTCGTCCGCTCCGGGGTGGAGGTGCAGAGTAATGGGACAGTACATCGTCGGCATATACAGCCCCACAGGGGCGACGGTGGGCACGATGCCCGCGGGTGGGTTGACAGCCGGAGCCGTATTCTCGTACCGAGCGGCGGGTGCGTCGGATACCTGGGGCTTTGGAGTCTGCTCTCCTTGGGACTTCATGCGCCTCTCAACCTCTTCTCGGATCATCTGTGAGCCGATCGGGCGGATGGTTGCGGTCAACGGCTCGCGATGATGCTGTAGACGGAATAGGTGTTCTCGCGCAGGGCTGCTGTCAAGTTGATTGCTGTGTCCCGGAGTTCTTTGAGCGGTTTGGGGATTCCGCTCGGGAGAATTTGCTCGATGTTGGACCGCACAGCCCGCAGCCAGTGGATGACGTCCTCGTCGGTGGGGAGTTTTCGCGCATCCTGGAGTATGAAGGAGTTCCTCATCAGGGCGTCGACCAGAAGGTTCAGGGTTTTGCGGTGTCCGCAGGCCAGCCGGTCTTCATCGTCGGGCACGGCGGAGGTGTATACGTCGAGCGGAATGTTGTACAGGCTTTCAGAAATGATCAGTTTTCCACCTATGGCCATCCGGGATGCCAGGGCACGCAGGGTCGCGTCCAGGGCCCCGGCGGAGAAGTGGGTGATGCTCCCCCGCAGGAGGACCAGATCGTAGGGTTGCCCGGGATCGGGCAAGAGCCACAGATCTTGGGCGTTGCACAGGTACAGATTCACGCGGTCGGCCAGGGACAGGTCCGAGAGACGGCGGGCGGCGTACTGGGTCTGGGCGGGGCTGATGTTGACGCCGTCCAGCCTGGGGCCGTCGGGGAAGCGGCGGGCGAGATACTCCAGCGCTGTGCCCCAGCCGAATCCGACATCGAGGAATCGTCCCCTCCGTGTCCCAGAGATGTCCACTCCTGCGATGTCCAGCTGCCGTTCGAGATGGCGGCGCCCCGAGGCGTCCAATGACTCAGGAGAATCGGCATTGGCAGCCCTCTCGGGCGGGGCATAGACGCCGAACTGGAACCACAAGGCAGGGCCGATCACGGCTTGCCAGAGCTGCGGGTCGTCGGCATAGGTCTCTATGACCCGTGCCTGATACGGGTCGGCCACAGGGCCACGGACGATTTCGTAAGGCATCTCTGCAGTGCCGGTCCTCATGAGCGTCCTTCGGGAAGGCAGTTTCGTAGCAGCGGCTCGAGCTGGGTAATGCTTTCGGAGCCGCCCGCGGCACCGTGTGGGCCTAAGCCCATCAGACATCCGTCCGGCCGGTCGGGACAGGGGCTCGACGTGATCGATCGTGTACGCGTTGAACGCGCTTGCGCCTTATGTAAATCGGCCGGAATCCGTCCGAGAGCAGTGAACAGGAGGGGGTATGGCGCGTCACCAGCCCAACCAGCCCAACCAGCCCCGCCGTCCTGTCGGCCGATGCCAACTGGAGCGCCGCGGACCTGTCCAGGGAAGGTGGCGCTGCAGCCGTAAGGGGGCCGGGGCGGGGGCTTGCCCCCTCACGGACATCCGTTACGAGACGAGTCCCCCTGATGCCGCACTGCCGGCGCTTGTCTCCTGTTTCACCCGGGAGGGGTTCACGCGCATCCGGGTTCGAGATCGGTGACCGTGTAGTCGTGCAGGCGCATGACGAGTTGTCCGGCTCGGACCCAGTGGATGAGCGGGTCGTCGAAGGACACTCCCGTGGCGTCCACCGGGACCGGGTCGGGGTACCCGGGACGGTAGAGCGCGCCCTGTACGCCTGCCGGAGTGCAGGTGCGGACTCGGAGTACGGCGTACTGACTGCGCAGATGGGGGCAGGCCCGCACGGAGTTGAGGGCACAGGGCGCGCACAGGGGAGGATGGGTTGTGGTGAGGTCGGCGGGCCAGGAGCCGGGGTGGTCCGGGTCTTCACCCATGATCCAGAGGACGCCCTCGGCGTTGCGGTCGGCGGGCCGGGCGCAGATCTGGCAGAGCAGTTCGCTCATGGCCCGTCGCTGCCGTAGGGCGTGCACCTTGCCGAACTCGGGCCGGCCTTTGCCGGGCAGTGAGGGGACACGGGTCCAGAGCACACCATCGGTGTCGCGGTCGTACGGTCGCTCGTCCGCGTAGCCGATACCTCTGCCGCGTGCGACAACGCGCATGCGGGGCGCCTGTTCCGCACTCCATCTGGCGATGTACGGAACTGCGGTCGCAGGCCCGCTGAACGCGGCTGCGGTCGATGCGTTGGCCCTTGATGACGGCATGGGACCTCCCCACTCGTGAGGCCGCCCTGTCTTGTGCGGCAACCTCTCCAGGCACCTTGAGTGAAGCCTACGTCTCTAGAGATGTCAATCAATATGTCTAGAGATGCTAGGTCACTCCTGCCCGACGGGCCGTCGAAGTGCGCTGGCGCGGGCGTGAATTAGGGTGTCTAGAGAAGAGGCAGGAGGTTTACGCATGGTGACCGAGGGCGATGACCGTCGGCCGAAGTACCAGCGCATCGCGGATGCGCTTCGGGACGCGGTTCGGACGGGGGAGTACGGGCCGGGGGCGCGGTTGCCGGGCGAGAACGACCTGATGGCCGCTTATGGCGTGGCGCGGATGACCGCCCGGCAGGCGCTGGGGGTGCTCCAGAGCGAGGGAATCGCCGAGTCCCGCAAGGGCGCGGGGGTGTTCGTCCGGTCGTTCCGTCCGCTGAGGCGACGCGGCGTCGAGCGGTTGTCGGGTGACCGGTGGGGCGAGGGGCGCTCGATCTGGTCGACGGACACCGAGGACCGGCCACTCGTTGTCGACCAGCTCGGTGTGACCGAAGAGCCTGCCCCGGAACGGATCGCCAGGGTTCTCGGCATCGACCCGGGCGACGCCGTGTGCGTACGGAACCGGCGCTATGTCCTGGAGGGCAAGCCGGTCCTGCTGGCCACCAGCTTCCTGCCCGCCGCCCTTGTCGCGGGCTCGGCCATCACCCGGGAGGACACCGGTCCCGGCGGAACCTATGCGCGTCTCGCCGAACTCGGCTTCGAGCCCGCGCGCTTCAGGGAAGAGATTCGCTCCCGCATGCCGTCCCAGGACGAGGTGAACCGGCTGAGCCTGTCTGCGGGTACGCCTGTCGTGCTCGTCTGCCGTACGGCATTCACGGCCGAGGGCCGACCGGTCGAGGTCAATGAGATGACGCTCGACTCCGCTTCGTACGTACTTGAGTACGACTTCGACGCCTGAGCGGCTGCGGGTGGACGGCTACTGCCCCGGGGCTATGGGCCTCCAGCGCCAGACGCAGATCCGGATCAGCGGCGGCGCCGGGCGTCGGTGCCGGGGGCAGTGTGGCCGCCACCGCGGCGCCGAGCACCCGCGCGACCCCGGCCACGCCCGACCGGGGCCGGGCGTTCCCAGGGCTCGGTCGGCGCGGGCGGAGCCTGCTCTTACGCGCTCGTCAGGCTTCCGGCATGCGCAGGACCGCGCTGATGTGGGCTGCCGCTGTGGACAAGTGGCGGCGGGCCGCGGACAGTTGGGTGGGGGTTACGCCGTGGTCGCGGGCCGCGTCGCGGATGTCGTCGCGGAAGCGGTCCAGGAGACGGTCCAGATCGCGGGCCGGATCGCCGGTCTCCGGGGTGTCCTTGGCCCAGGCGGGATCCTGGAGCGGCTCCTTGGGCTCGGCAGTCTCGCGTTCCGTGGGGTCGGACTTGGTGCCCCATGTCAGGCCGCCCAGTTGGCCCGCCAGTTCCGACAGGCCCTCCCGTACGCCCGTGGGCCAGTCGCCGCGCAGGAAGTGGTCCTGTACCTGGTCCTGGACCTGCTTCGCGATCCGCTGCATCTCCTGACGGGCCGTCTCCTGGGCCTCCTTGGCCTGGCGGCGCGCCTGCTGTGCGTCCTCGCGGGCCCGGCGGGACTCGTCCTTCGCGCGCCGGGCCTGTTCCTTCCACTCCTGCTTCGCGCGCTTCAGCTCCTCCTTGGCCTCGCGCCACGACTCGCTGTCCGTGAACGCCGTGTCCCAGTCCGTCCGCGTGCCGCCGCCCTTACGGGTCTCGGAGGCCGCCGCGCGCATCTCGTTGCGCAGCTGTCCCGCCGCGCCCCGTACGTCATCGCGGATCTCCGCGGCCAGTTCGGAGACCGACTCGCGGATCTCCAGCTCCAGATCGGCCAGCTCGCCGCTGCGGCCCGCCAGTTCGGCGCGGCCCGCGTCGGTGATCGAGTAGACCTTGCGCCCGCCCTCGGTGGCATGCGTGACCAGGCCCTCGGCCTCCAGCTTGGCCAGCCTGGGATAGACGGTGCCGGCGGACGGCGCGTACAGGCCCTGGAAGCGCTCCTCCAGCAGCCGGATCACCTCGTACCCGTGGCGTGGCGCCTCGTCGAGGAGCTTGAGCAGATAGAGCCGGAGTCGGCCATGGGCGAAGACCGGGGCCATGTCAGAACTCCTTCGCGTCGGTCGGTACCGCGTTGGTCGGTACCGCATCGGTCGGCACCGCGTCGGCCCGTACCCCGTCGGCCGGTTCGTACTCCATCGGCGGCCTTCTCAGCAGCGCGATCGATCCCGACACCGTTGTCGCCCTGAGTGTGCCCGTGCCCGCCCCCAGCGTGCCGGTGATCCGCTTGGCGCCCCACTGCCCGCTGACCCGGAGGTCCTCGAACGCGTTGGACACCTTGCCGCTCGCCGTGTTCGCCTCGACCTTCGCGTCCGCGGGATGCGGCAGCCGGATCGCGACCTCGCCGGAGACCGACGACAGCTTGATGTCCGTGGGCCGGTCGCCCGGATCGAGATCGACGACCATGTCGCCGCTGACCGATTCGGCCCGTACGGAGGAGCCCGCGCCCTCCACCACCGTCAGATCGCCCGAGACCGAGGTGAAGCGGAGGTCTCCGGTGACGGCCTGCGCCTCCAGACTCCCGGAGACGGTCTCGGCGCGGACCTCGCCCGACAGTCCCACGAGCGTGGTGTCACCGCTGACTCCGCGCACCTCCGTCCGCCCGCGGATCCCGGAGACCACGGCCCCGGCCCCGACCACTCCGACCTCCACCGCCGCGCCCGACGGGACGGCGAGGGAGACGACGGCGCTGCGGCGCCGGCCTCTGCGGTCGAGCCACTTGAGGAAGTTCTTCCAGGGCAGATCCTCGTAGGCCACGGTGAGCGTGGAACCGCTCCGTGTCACGGTCAGCGGCGGTCCCTCGACACCGGAGATCTCCAGCCGGGCGCCGCCCTGCTCGTTCAGTACGGGATCGTCCGAGCCGACGACATTCACCGTCCCGTTGACGATACGCACATGGAGCGCCGTCACCGGATCGTCGAAGGTGAGCTTCGTCGGCCCGCTGACTTCCCATGTCGACTCTGCCATGGTGCGACCTCCCGGCCTGCCTTGACGCAACATATCGCGTCTCCTGAGAAACACGATATATCGCGGTCCTGGGAAGTCAAGGCCGGGTGGCCGAACCCGGAGGAACCTCAAGGGCTTCGAACGGGCATAGCGCTCATATCCGGGCGAAGTGTCCTAGCGTAAGAGCATGAACGCGACTTCCGTGGGGGCTCTGCTGCTCTGCCGGGCCGAGCCGGTGGTGGTACGGCCCGCCGCCCATCTGCTCCGTGAACGGCTGCTGCTCGTCCCGGCGGGCCCCGGCTGGAGCGTACTGGTGCCCGAGGGCAAGCCCTGGCGGGACGACGGCGAACCGGTCGACCGGGTGGTCGCGGGCTGGGCCACCGCGCTCGCCGTGGGCGTCAACTGGCCGGTGCTCGCGCTGTGGTGGGACGCGGACCGCGCCGGATACACCCTGGCGGCCGGCTTCCGGCGCACGGTCGGCTACATCTGGCTGGCGGACGGCACACCGGTGGGCGAGGACGAGGCGATGCGTACGTTCACGGCCCGTCTCGGTCTCGATCCCGTACTGGACCTGCCGGCCCTGGAACCGCTGACGCGTCAGGACCCTGAGGCCGACTCCCGGGACCGGCTGCTCGCCTTCGCCGCGTATCTCTCCCGGGCCGGTGTCGTGCTCCCGGTCGGGCTCGGTCCCGGTGAACCGGCCGACCGGCTGCGCGAGGTGGCGCGTGTCCAGCCGGGCGCCGAGCAGGTGGAGTGGGCGGGCTGGCGCGACACCGTACGGGCCGAGCTGGACGTCGTGGAGGACGGGCCGCTCGGGCCCTGGCTGCGCGGACCACGGGCCCGGCTGGCCGGTGCGGGCCAGCTCGCGGCCGGTGTCCCGCTCACACTCTGGGCGGCGCGCCGCCACAGCGCCGGCTGGGCCTTCGCCGGTGCCCTGCTGATCGCGCAAGGGATGCTGACGCTCGCGTACGACCGGCTGCGCGCCGGACCGTGCGAGGTGTTCACCCGTTCTCGTCGTCCTCGTCCTCGTCGTCCAGCCGGGCCAGCCATGTCGCCAGCCGTTCGACCGGCACCTCGAAGTCGGGATTGAGGTCGACGAACGTACGGAGCTGCTCGGCCAGCCACTCGAAAGTGACCTCCTCCTCGCCGCGCCGCTTCTCCAGTTCCTCGATCCCACGGTCGGTGAAGTACATGGCGAACAGCCTAATGCCTGGTGAAGGGCGGTGCGGTGGCCGTGGGCCCGGTCTCCCGGCCGTCCGGGCCCGCCGGGAACCGGGCGGCGGCGAATCGCCGTCCTCCTCCATTGCCTCGCTTCGGCTCCGTACTGCCGTTAACCTGCGGGGAATTGGGGGAACGGGGGCGTCATGGAGGACGGAGAGGTCCGTATCACCCGCATCGAGATGCCGGACGGCACGCCCGTCTGGGCACGGATCTCGGGTGCCGAGGAGCTGAGGCGGCCCTCCGGCGGCCTGACCTACTCGGACACGGGATTCGCCGAGCAGGTGCAGGCGCGGGTGGAGAGTCTGAACGGAGTGGTCACCAGCGTCGCGCGGTCGCTGGCGGGACCGCTGAGGGCGGTGCGGCCCGACGAGGTCAGCATCGAGTTCGGTATCGAACTGACCGCCAAGTCCGGCAAGGTCGTGGGACTCCTCGCGGACGGCGAGGCCAAGGGGGCGATCAAGGTGACCCTCACCTGGAACAACGGCGGACCGCCCGATCTGTCGGCGCCGCCGCTCGTACCTCCGCAGGCCGTGGCACCGTCCACGGGCACGCCGCCCGGGACACCGTCCGGCACTGCGCCCGGCACGCCCTCCGGAGGGCCGCAGTCCGACGGGGAGGCGCCCGGGGGCGCACCACCGGGCGCACCGGCGCATCCGGGCGGGCTCACGCCTCCGGCCGGGAGCGGACCGTGATCGACGGGTTCGGCCGGGGTGCGCCGGGCGCCTCGGGCGAGACCCAGCGTGCGCTCAAGGACCTCGTCGCGGCGGCGACCGTGCGCATCCATGGCCCGGTGCCCGGGTATCCCTCTGAAGAACCAGGCGGCTTCCTGGGGAGCGGCTTCTTCATCGCCCCGAGCTGGGTGCTCACTTGCGCCCATGTGGCGATGCAGGGGGAGGGGCGGGAGGTGACCGTGGTCTTCGAGATCGGCCCCGGCAGCGGCGAGGGCGAGTCGTCGGTGCAGGGCTCCGTGGTCGCGGCACTTCCCGAGCCGCCGCGCGACGCGCTCGCGGCACGCTCGTTCGGTACGCCCGGGAGCTGGCCGGGACCCGATCTGGCGCTCATCAGGCTCCGCCGGCCGGTCGAGCATCCCTGTGTGTATGTCACAGAGCGGCCCGCGGCCTTCTTCGGCGGCGGGCAGGTGCTCTACTCCGGCTGGACGGACGTGGGCGGCCGGCTCAAGCGGCTCAGCGGCTACTGCACCGTGCAGGGCACGCTCGGCGGCTGGGGCGATCCGGACGAGCAGATCCGGCTCGGCGGCGATCTGCTGCCGCCGGGGATCTCCGGCGGGCCCGCCATCGATCCGGCGCGCGGCGAGGTGGTCGGTGTGCTCAAGTCGCAGCTCGTCGGCGGCCTCGGCGGCACCTCGATCGGTATCGAGCAGCTCCGTTCGCTGCCCGTGCCCGCCACGATGGCCACGGCCGAGTCGGACGACGACTACCAGGCCGTGTTCCATGCCCATGACCGCTATCACGCGGACCGCCACACCAACCGGGTGGGCACCGGCCGCACCTGGGCCGATGTCCAGAGCGGACTCGGCGCGGGCGCCGACCGCGCGCTCACTCCGCAGCAGCGCATCATCCTGCTCGGCAGACTCGCCGAGCTGCCGCCGCCGGTCTCCACCCGCAGCCTGCTCGATCTGCTGGTCCGCCTGCCGAACGTGCACTCGGTCGACCGCTATCCGGCGCCGCGGAGCTGGCGGGACGGGCTCGGCGCGCTGTACGAGACCAGAGGCGGCGAGGCCGCGCTCGAACTGGTCCTGCGCTACTGCATGAGCGTCATCTCCGCCGAGCGCCCGTACGTCACCCACTCCACGGCGGCGGCCGAGGAGGCGCTGTGGAACTGGGTGAAGTGGATCGCCGACGACCGGCTCTCGCGCGAGTTCCGCAACGAGATCACCCAGCTCTGGTCCGCGGCCCGCTACCGCACCGACCGCGCGCAGCGGCGCGCGTCGCCGGCGTACGGAGAGCGGCCCGTGGAGGGCGAGGGCTCCTTCGTCCTGCTGGAGCTGGAGCCGCGCGGCTGGGAGCGGGACAGCTACGACTGGCGCGTCGGTGTCGCCCGGCACACCGGCGAGGTGGTGCCCGTCAAGGAGGACAGCCGGGGCACGGTGGCCAAGGATCTGCCGGCCAGGCTCACCGCGCCGCTGGCCGAGGCGTTCCGGCGGTGCGACGAACCGGACAGCCCGGCCGTGCTCCAGGTCGCCGTCGTCCAGGCGCAGCTCGGTCTGGAGGTCGACCGCTGGCAGCTGTCGCCCGACGAGCCGCCGCTCGGCACCGTACGCCCGGTGGTGGTCCGCTGCTCGAATCCCGGTCCGCCGCTCTCGGAGGACGAGACGCGTGAGCACCGGGCCCGGTGGAACCGCACCTGGAGCGTGGCGATGCGCGGCGAGATCATCGACTGCGAGGACGGACTGCGGGTACCCGTACCGACGGAGGAGGATCTGCGGGCGCTGGCGTACGAGACCGTGCCGGTGCTCTGCCGGTACGGCGACCGGCCGGACGGCGAGACCGCGGCCGGGCTGGGCCGGGTGGTGCAGGGCGGCTTCCATATCGCCCTGCTGCGCCGTGGCGAGGACCGGCCGGGCATGGTCTGCGCGGATTTCCACCGCCGCGCGCTGGACACCGTCGCCGAGGCAGGGACCGCCGATCAGCTCCCGCGCAGGATCCAGGAGCTGAGACGCGGAGTGCGCGCGGGCCGTACGGAGATGTTCTGGTCGGACGGCGTGGCGCTCTACTACGACGACCCGCACCACCCTCTGCCCGGATCGGGACAGCTCCTGGAGGCGCCGTGAACGGCCTCGCGGACGGACGTTCAGGGCCTATCGGTCCTCTTACGGGCGCGGCGGCGGATCGCTACGGTGATGCACGTTGTCCTTGCGGCGATGCGCGTCCGGCCCTTCCGGCTGCCCTTCCGGCTGCCCTCCCGACTGCCCGAGACCGCCCAGGCGGACGAGTGACGATGAGGAACACGTGATGAGTGAACCCGGCGAGTGGCTCATCTACCGAGGGGCCGGCGAACCGCACGGAGGCATCAACCAGCTTCCGCCGCCACCGCCCTGGCGGGACTTCGCGGGCGGTGACGACACCTCGTCGAACGGCTCCGCGGACCGCCGGCTCGGCGGCTACCGGCACGAGGCGGAGCTGCACCGGCCGGGCGCGGAAGAGCTGGAGATGATCAACGCCGCGCTCTATCTGAGGCGTCCGCTGCTGGTCACCGGGAGTCCCGGCGCGGGCAAGAGCACCCTGGCCCACTCGGTCGCCCATGAGCTGGGGCTCGGCCGCGTGCTGCGCTGGCCCATCGTCAGCCGCTCCACGCTGCTGGACGGGCTCTACCACTACGACGCGATCGCCCGGCTCCAGGATGTGCAGCTCGCCGCGCACCGCGCCTCGTCGGAGCTGGACGGTACGAGTGGTGCCAGTGGTGCGGGCGGTACGGGTGGTGCGGGTGGCTCGGGCGGCGCGCGGTACCAGGATCCGTCGGCGGACATCGGCAGCTATATCCGTCTCGGCCCGCTCGGCACCGCCCTGCTGCCCTCCACGCTGCCGCGCGTCCTCCTCATCGACGAGCTCGACAAGAGCGACATCGACCTGCCGAACGATCTGCTCAATGTGCTGGAGGAGGGCGAGTTCGGCATACCGGAGCTGGAGCGCATCGCCGACCGGCTGCCCGACGGCGAGGCCGAGGTGCTCACCGACGACGGTACGAAGGTGAAGGTGAAGGGCGGCCGGGTGCAGTGCAAGGCCTTCCCGTTCGTCGTCCTCACCAGCAACGGCGAGCGCGACTTCCCGGCGCCGCTGATGCGCCGCTGTATCCATCTCGAACTGGGCCGCCCGGACCACCAGCGGCTCGCCACCTTCGTACGGGCCCATCTCGGCGACGAGGCGGCACGCGCGGGCGACGATCTCATCGCCCACTTCCTGGAGCGCTCGCGCAGCGAACTGATCTCCACCGACCAGCTTCTGAACGCCATTTATCTCACCGACGCCGCCGCCCCGGCAGGCCGGGACCGGCTCGCCGACCTGCTCATCCAGCGACTCGACCGGCCGAGGTGATGCGCTGATGCCCGACGTCACGGTACGGCACGGCCCGGACAGCGAGCCGGAACCGGGACGCGGGCATGCCCCGGAGCGGCCTCCCGCGGCCGGGAGCCGGCCACCCTACGACGGCGCGCTGCTCACCGCGCTCGTCGCCCGGCTGCGCGAGGCCGGTCTCGATCCCGACGCCGAACAACTCTGCGACGCCATCTGGCTGGCCCAGCAGACCAGCGGCGGCCGGAGCGGCCGGCCCTCAAGCGAGGACGCCGAACACACCGAGGGCACGGCGGGCGACACGCGCGCCGGTTCCGAGCCGACGGACTCCGGACCGCTGTCCGTCACCCGGCCGGGCGAGCAGGACCGTACGGGCGAGGACGGCCCGGCGGACGAGCCGCTCCCGCGGCCCGAACTCCCGGATCCCGACCGGCGGATCGCGCTCCATCCCGTCCCTCGCGACGACGGGCCGCGCACCCGGTCGGGCGGCGCGTCCGCCGCGCTCACGCTCGGTGTGCCCGCCGCGCCCGCGCTGCCCGCGCCGCTGGAGCTCCAGCGCGCCCTGCGCCCGCTCCAGCGGTACCGTCCGGCCGCGCCGCCATTGCGCCGTACCCTTGACGAGGTGGCGACCGTTGAACTCAGCGCCCGTGCCGGCGGGCTGATCATCCCGGTGTTCCGCGGGGTGTCCCGGGCGGACGCACTCCTCCAGTTCGTCATGGACACCTCGTCGTCCATGCGGGTGTGGGAGCGGCTCTTCGGCGAACTCCAGCAGATCTTCGCCCAGTTGGGTGCCTTCCGGGATGTCCAGGTGCGCTATCTGCACCAGGGCCCCGACGGAGCGCCCGCCGTCAGCAGGAGCCCGGATCCGGCCGCCGCGCCGCTCAGCTCCGCCGACCGGCTCAGCGATCCGACCGGACGCCGTGTCACCGTGGTCGTCAGCGACTGCGCCGGACCGCTCTGGCACAGCGGACGCGCCCACCGGCTGCTGCACCAGCTCGGCCGCCAGGCTCCCACCGCCGTCATCCAGCCGCTGCCGCAGCGCATGTGGAACCGCACCCGGCTGCCCGTCACCTACGGTGTGCTCTCCCGGGGCGAAGGGCTCGCGGGAGCCGCCGTACTGAAGGTCGGTGACGAGACGGCGGCGAGCCAGGCGGCGCATCCGGGCGCCCTTGCCATTCCCGTACTGCCGCCGGTCGCGGGCGCGCTCGGCGCGTGGGCCCGGCTGCTCTCGGGCACCGGCGCGGGCCGGATCTCCGGCGCGGTCGGCTGGGTGCGCGCCGACCATCCCGCCGCGCCTCCGCCGCGTCCCGGCGACCGGATGTCCTCGCTCCAGCTCGTCAGCCGGTTCCGCTCGGCGGCCTCGCCGGTCGCGGGACAGCTCGCCGTCTATCTCGCGGCGGCTCCGCTCTATCTGCCGGTGATGCAGCTCGTCCAGCGCACGATGCTGCCCGACTCCGGTCCCTCGGAGCTCGCCGAGGTGCTGCTCAGCGGGCTGCTCTCGCGCGCCAAGAGCGACAGCGCGGAGGACGGGCCGTGGTACGAGTTCGCTCCCGGAGTGCAGGAGGCACTGCTCGGACCGCTCGGGCGGGACGAGGCGATGCTTGTGCTCAAGCACTGCTCGGAGTACATAGAGCAGCGGTTCGGCAGAGGCGGACCGAACTTCCCGGCGCTGGCGCTCGCCCAGCTCGGCGACGGCAGCCACGGCCCGCTCTTTCCGCACGGCGGCCCGGACGACGACGGCCCGTTCGGCGTCCATGGCACCGACGGCATGGACACCGGTGAGAACGGTGAGCCGGGCGCGGACGGACAGCGGGTCCCGCATCCCTTCGCCGAGGTGGCGGCCCGGGTGCTGGAGCGCTTCATGCCGCTGCCGGAGCAGTTCACCGACGGCGACACGGGCGGGCCGGGGCCCGAGGACCGGACCACCAACGCCGCGGTGGAGAGCGCCCGTGACCTGCTGCGCAAGTTCGAGTCGGACGGGATGGTCCAGTATCTGATCGATGCCGTACAGCAGCTCCGCGGTGCCACCGAGCGCGAGGCACCGGGCGCCGCCGATCCCGAGCTGTGGGCCGAGACCGCCCGCTGTCTGCTGCGGCTGTGGGAGGTCCAGGGCGGCGGCGAGCTGCTGCGCGAAGCCATAAGGGCGGCCGAGCGGGCCGCCGCGCATCCACGGGCCGTACGCGAACGGGCCGTGCTGGCCCAGGTGTTGCACGCGGCGGCCGACGACCGGCGCCGGCGTGGCGACCGGCCGGGCGCGCTGGAGCTGCTGCGCCGCGCCGACCGTGAGTACGCCTTCGCGGCACCCGGTCTGGAGCCCGGCGAGGCGCTGCGGCTCACTCTGGAGCGGGTGCGCGCGCTGGAGGCGCAGTGGCGGCTCGGCGGTGACACCGCGCTGCTCCATGGCGCGATCGGCATGCTGGAGGCCTTCGCCGACGTCTGGCCCGACCAGGAGAACCGTCCCGCCGGGCTGCCTCTGGCCCACGGCCGCACGCTGCTGCGGCTCTCCGGCGCGACAGGCGACATCGAACAGGCCCAGGTGTACGCGACCCAGGCCGCGCGCTCGCTGCGCAAGGCCCTCGCGCCGGGCTCGGGAGCGCACACCGTGTCCACGCAGGCCAGGATCCTGCTGGATCTGGTGGACGCCCTGCTGCGGTCCGGCGAGGGACTTGAGGAGGCCGGGACCTTGATCGAACAGTCGCTGGCGACGGTACGGGACGAGCGGCTGCTCGCCTCGCTCAGGGCGCGCGCGGGACGGGTGCGCGTGGCGCGGTACGAACGCTCCGGCGATCCGGCCGATCTCGAAGAGGCCGCCGAGTGCTTCGCCCGCGCGGCACGCGGCACCGCCCGTGACTCCCGCGCCCACGCGGATCTGCTCGCCGAATGGGGCGCCGCGCTGCTGCACCGCGCCGAACTGCCGGACGGAGCGCCGTACACCGGCGCGGCGGTACGGGTGCTGCGCGACTGCCGTACGGAGACGGTGACGGGTACCGCGCGCCAGGCGGAGCGGCTGCTGATGCTGGGCCGGGCGCTGATGCTGCGGCACCGGATCAACGACGACCGGGTGGATCTGCGGGAGGCCGAGCATCTCTTCGGTCTCGCGGCCCAGGAGGCGAACGAACCGCTGACCGAGGCCCGCTGCTGGCTGGAGCTCGGGCGCTCGCATCTCGACGCGTACCGGACGCTGCACCGGCCGGCCCGGCTGGACGACGCGGCCGAGGCGTTCCGGGACGCGGCGGACGCGGCGAGGACGGCGGAAGAGGAGCTGGAGAGTCCACAACTGCGCCTTCAAGCCGTCGCGTTGCGTGCTGAGGCGTACCACTGGCGGGGTATGACATACGAGAGGGCCGGACGGCCCAGGGCCGCGCGTGAGGCATACCGGGCGGCCCGTACGGAATGGCGCAAGCTGCCGGACGGCGGCGGTGGGACGGCCGGATCGACCATGGAGCGACTGGCCGAGCTGGAGCGCTGAGCCGGGCGCTCCACGACAGGGCTACGGGGAGAATGCGATGAGCGACGTGACGTACGCCGCGGCGGACGCGGCCAGGACGGCGGAGGACGGAGCGCTGGACGACCGGGCGCTGAGCGACCGGGCGTTGAACGGCGGGACGGCGATCGACGGGACGGCGGTCGGCGGCGGCGAGCTGCCCGATCTGCTGGCACTGGACCTGGAGACACTACGGACACTGGACCACCCGGTACTGGCCGAGGTGGTGGCGGATCTGCGGGGCAGGGCGGAGCAGCCACGCGAAATGCTGTGGGGCTTCACCAACGCTTTCTGAGAAGGGATTTCGCACGCCCTGAGAAGGTCCTCGCACACCGTTTCGGTCCGGGACACCGCTGAAATGGACAACCTCGCCGCCATGGGTTTGCCTGCCCGGTCATCCCGGGAACCACACCTCGGCCGGACAGGCCCCAGGTTGTTGTCCGCAGGCGCCCGCGGCTGTCCCGGACAGGCGGCCACGGCTGCCCAGACGCCGTACCTCATGGGGGTTCCCGTGCCCTTCGGGCAGTTCATCGTCAAGGTGCACGGCCGGTGCAATCTCGCCTGCCGCTACTGCTATCTGTACGAGGGCCCCGACCGGACCTGGCGCGACCGTCCCGCCGCAGCCGCGCCCGAGGTCCTGGACCGCGCCGCCACCCGGATCGCCGAGCACGCGGACGCGCACGCGCTGAGCGAACTCGCCCTCGTGCTGCACGGCGGTGAGCCGCTGCTCGCGGGCGCGGGACGGCTGGCCGCCTTCGCCGGTCTCGTACGCGAACGGGCGGGCCGGGAGCGTACGGTCCACGCGACCGTACAGACCAACGCCACGCTGCTCACCGAGCGCCGGATCGCCACGCTCGCCCGGCACTCCATACGCGTCGGTGTCAGCCTGGACGGCGGCCGGCCCGCGCACAACACACTCCGCACCGACCACGCGGGCCGCCCGTCCTGGCCCGCCGCCGTGCGCGGTACGCGGCTGCTCGCGGCGCACCATCCCGAGGCGTACGCGGGCATCCTCACCGTGGTCGATCCACGGACCGAGCCGGTCGAGATGTACGAATCGCTGCTGGAACTGGGCCCGCCCGCGCTCGATCTGCTGCTGCCGCACGGCAACTGGACCGTGCCGCCGCCCGGTCTGCCCGCCATGGACCCGCGCCGCCACGGCCCTGGCGTCAACCGCCCGACTCCGTACGGCGACTGGCTGAGCGCGGTCTTCGACCGCTGGTGGTCGGCGGGCCGCCGGGAGACCAGGATCCGGCTCTTCGAGGAGTGTCTCGCCCTGCTGCTGGGACTGCCCGGCGCCACCGAGTCCCTCGGGCTCGATCCCGTCAACGCCGTCGTGGTCGAGACCGACGGCGCCATCGAGCAGGTCGACTCGCTCAAGTCCGCCTACGACACGGCCGCCGCCACCGGACTCGACATCTTCCGCCACTCCTTCGACGAGGCCCTGAGCCATCCCGGAGTCGCCGCCCGGCAGTCGGGTGCGGCGGCGCTCGCGGCCGGCTGCCGGAGCTGTCCGCTGCTCACCGTCTGCGGCGGCGGCAACTACGCGCATCGCTACCGCGCGGGAGACGGCTTCAGCCATCCCTCCGTGTACTGCGCCGATCTGGAGCGGCTGATCCGCCATGTGGCGGCCAGGCTCACCGAAGCGACGGCGACGACGGCACCGGCACCGGCATCGAAGGCACCAGCATCGGCGGCAACGGCCGTGGCGCACGCGGGAGGTCCTCGGTGAGCCTCGCCGTTCCGGAGACCGTACTGCGTGAACTCGGCCGTACCGAAGGCGGATCCGAGGCCCTCGGACTGCTCGTACGCGACCAGCACACCCGCCGTCTGGTCCTGCTGCGCGCCCTGCTCGACGCCGCCGAGGCCGCACCGCCCGCCCTCTGTCCGCCCGAGGCGCTCGACCGGCTGCGCCAGGACTGGGCGCTGCTGGAGGCCGCCGAGCGCGCCGACCGGGCCGCCGTACGGGCCGTGCTGCTCTATCCACTCGCGGGCCCCTGGGCGCAGAGCTGTCTGCGCGGCCTCACCGCCACCGGTCTCACCGCCACCGGCCGCGTGCCCGCGCCCGAACTCCGCGCCGATCTCGATCACTTCAGCGCGCTCGCCGCCGCCGCCGCGATCCGCGCCCGGCTGCCCTTCACCGCCCGGCTGACCGCCCACGACGGGCTGCTCGCGCTGCCGACGCTCGGCGCGCTGCGCACCGAGCCGGGCCCGCCCGCGCCGGTCGACGCCGAGCTGGCGGAAGAGCGCCTGACGCTCTGTCAGAAAGGCGCCGCGCCCGTCACCGTACGGATCACGGCCGAGGGCGCGCGCGCCGACGATCCGCGCTGGCTGCCCGTGCTCACGCTGCCCGCCGTACGGCCCGGAGCCGCGCCCGTACCGCTGGACGACCTCGATCCGTACCGCACGGCGGGCAGCGGCCTGGAGCGCCACGGTCTGTCCGCCGTCACCAGCCTCGGCGACGACGACCGTACGACCTGGGCCCGGTCCTGGGCCGGAGTGGAGCCACTGCTCCGGATCGGCGGACCGCACCGTCCCGCCGAGGCGGCGGCCCTGCTGCACTGTGTGGTCCCGCTCGCGCCGCCGCCCGGCGCCGCGCCCACCGGCGAGGGAGCGGCACACACCAGCGGCACCCGGCGCGAGGCGTTCGGCGCGGTTCTCAGCAGCCGCCCGGCCACCGCCGCCTTCTTCGCGTCCATGCTGGTCCATGAGCTCCAGCACACCAAACTCGCCGCGCTCGCCGCCCTCGTCCCGCTGCACCACGAGGACGCGACGCCACGGCACTTCGCTCCCTGGCGCTCCGACGCCCGGCCCTTCGACGGACTGCTCCAGGGCGCGTACTCGCACCTCGCGCTCGCCGACTACTGGCAGCGCTTCGCGCTCGGCGCCGAGCGGCTCTCCCACCGCGATCTGGCCTGGGCCGAGCACGCCCGCTGCCGCGAACAGGTCGGCGCGGTCCTGCCGGCGCTGGCCGGATCCGGAGCGCTGACACCGGAGGGCCGCGTACTCGTCAACGAGATGATCTCGGTCTACCACCGGCTGGCGGACACTCCTCCGCCGCCCGGCCATCTCACCCGGGCGGTGGCATATGTACGTACCGCGCGGATGATCTGGCGCCAAAGGAACGGAACGTGAAGCGGCGCGCACGAGGATGGAATCAGGGCGCTCCGGGGTATGTTAAAAGGGCGTATGACGATGCAGGGAGACGGCCGAATGCCCGCAGTGCGTAAGCCAGTTGGAGCAACCGGGCCGCAGGCTGTCACTATCAGTTTCGCGGGTTTCAACCGGCCCTGGGCGGCCTGGATCGGGGACCGTCTGGAGCGGCGCGGAATCCCGGTCGTCTATCAGCGATGGGACCCGCCTACGGAGACATCGCTGGAGTCGTCGCTGCGCGATCTGCTGCTCGCACCCGGTCCCGTCCTGGTGATCCTCAGCGACTGGTACTTCCAGCTCGGCCCGCGCACTCACGACGAGTGGAACAGGGCGCTGCGTGAGGTCGTGGCTCCCGAGTCCGACCGGTTCGCCGCCGTCACCATCACCACCTCCGCGCTGCCCGGCGCCACCGCCGTCTTCGCCGCCGCCGATCTGACGACGCTCGGCGAGGAGGAGGCCGAGAGGCGCATCCTGGCCCGTCTCGGCCTGCCCGCCGATCCGCGCCCGGAGCCGGTGGACACCCGGCGCGGCCCGCGCTACCCGGCCGACACGCCCGACGTATGGGGCGGAGTGCCGCGCCGCAATACGCGCTTCACGGGCCGCGAGGGCCTGCTCAACGACGCCTATCACGCGCTCCAGGCGGCCGGCAGCGGCGCCGGAGTGGTCACCCTGCACGGGATGTCGGGCGTGGGCAAGACACAGCTCGCGGCGGAGTATGTGTACCGCTTCGGCGCGGAGTACGACGTGGTGTGGTGGGTCTCCGCCGACAAGCGCGTCACCTGCCGGCAGAAACTCGCCGAACTCGCCCCGGCGCTCGGTCTGTCCACCGGTGTGGAGTACGGCGAGCGGCTGCGCGCCGCGCGTGACGCGCTGCGCCGCGGCGAACCGTACAGCCGGTGGCTGCTCGTCCTGGACGGCGCCGACGAGCCCGACCAGATCTGGGACCTGGTGCCGACCGGTCCCGGACATGTGCTGATCACGGCGCGCAATCCGGAGTGGGGCGAGCACAACAGCGCGCTGATGGAGGTCCCGGTCTACGAGCGCGAGGAGTCGGTGGCGTTCGTACGCCGCCGCGCGCCCAGGCTGAGCCACACGGAGGCGGACCAGCTCGCGGAGGCGCTCGAAGACCTGCCGCTGCTGCTCGACCAGACGGCCGGCTGGCTCAACGACTCGGACATGTCGGTGGACGAGTACATCGAGCTGCTGGAGGACGGCATCGACCAGGACGTCGTCAGAGTCTCCGCCGACTTCCCGCTCGCCTTCCAGACCGGCTGGTCGATACTGCTCAACAAGCTCCGTGAGACGGTTCCCGAATCGGTCGACCTGCTCCGGCTCTGCACCTTCTTCGCGCCCGGCGCCATCCCCGTACGGCTGGTACGGGACCTGCCGCCGGACACGCTCCCGGAGAAGCTCCGCGGGCTGATCGACGATCCGGTGCGCTGGGCACGGGCGATCGGCAAGCTGCGGCAGTACGCCGTGGTGCGCGCCGCCGGAGTCGGCGAGCGCGAGGTCCATGACTCGGTGAACGGCGAGGGCCTCACCGGTGTGGCGGGCGACACGCTCTACATGCACCGGATGGTCCATCAGATCGTCCACCAGGACATGCCCTCGCAGGACCACAAGGAGTTCATCGAGGTCGTACGGCGGGCGCTGGTGCAGGCCGATCCTGGCCGGCCGACCGACACCCGGCTCTGGCCCCGGTATGCGGAGATCACTCCGCACCTCAAGTGGGCCGATGTACTCCAGAGCACCGATCCGGCGATGCACACGCTGATCCTCAACTGCCTGCGCTACATGTACCTTTCGGGCGAGTACCGGGCCGGTATCAACCTCGGCCGGCGCGCGCTGGACACCTGGCGGGTGCTCCTCGGCGAGACCCATCCGAGGATCTGGGACCTCAGCTACCACTACGGCAATGTGATGCGCGCCGTCGGCGACTACGCCGGTACGGAGGCCATCGAACGGGCCGCCGTCGAGCATCTGCGCGAGGAGAAGGGCCCGAAGGATCCGGAGCATCTGCGGGCCGCGGGCGGGCTCGCCGCGGATCTGCGCGGCCTCGGCCGGTACCAGGAGGCATTCGAGATCTCCGGCTGGGTCCTGGTCTCGTTCCGCGAACTCCTCGGCGAGCAGGACTCCCGTACGCTCAACGCCCAGAACAACCTGGCCGTCTCGCACCGGCTGCTCGGCCGCTACAAGGAGTCGCTGGATCTCAACCGGCGCACGCTGGAGGCCCGTCGGCAGCTGCTGCGGCCACGGCACGCCTGGACGCTCTTCTCCGAGATCAACTACGCCACGGATCTGCGGCTGCTCGGCCGCTACAGCGAGGCCGAGTCGCTCCAGTCGCAGAGCGTGCGCGTGCACCGCATCGTGCTCGGCCGGGACAATCCGCAGACGCTGCGCGCCGAGCACAATCTCGCGCTGTGCCTCTACCGTGCGGGCGAACGCGTCAAGGCCGGTGCCCTGTTCACCCAGGTCCTGGAGAGCTGTGAGCGCGTGCTGGGCGAACAGGACCCGCTGACCATGATGTTCGCGGCCAGCCAGAGCTGCTTCGCCCGTGAGCACGGCGACATCGACCAGGCCCTGGCCATAAGCGGCAATGTCGTCGACGGCTATGTGGCGATGCTCGGCGAGGACCATCCGTTTGTCGCGGGCACCCGCGCCAACCACGCCCTGATCCTGCGCAATGTCGGGGAGCGGGACCAGGCCCATGTGCTCATCGAGGACGCCCTCGTGGACATGACACGGGCCGTGGGCGAGAACCACCCGTGGACACTGGGCTGCGCCATCAACGCCTCCGCGCTGCGCAACATCGTGCGCGATCTGGAGGGCGCCGCCGCGCTGACCGGCGACACCATCGCCCGGGCCACCGAGGTCCTCGGCCGTAGCCATCCGCTGACGCTCTCCGCCCGTATCGCGCACGCGGCGGATCTGCGGGCTCTGGGCGACGCGCAGCGCGCCGAGAAGGCCGAGGGAGAGGCGCTGGACGATCTGGCCGGGACGCTCGGCGCCCAGCATGTGCACACCGTCGCGGCCCGCTCCCGTACCCGGCCCTACTGGGACTTCGAACCGCCGACCACCTGACCGGTTCGGGCCCGGACGCGTCCCGCCCGTGGCATGGGCGGGCGGGCCGCGTCCTGGGCGCCGGGCCCGGGCCGGGCGTGTGGCGGGGCCCGTGGTGGGCGGGTTCGGGAAAAGCGCTGAAACACCGTCAGCGGTCCTGTAGAACAGTGGCCCTTGAGCGGTGGAGGGGGAGACGCATGACGGTCATCGTGGGTCCTGCGGCACCGGGGGAGGACGGGCCGATTCCCGTCGTGGTGGACATGCGCGGGCCGGGATACGCGGCGGGCCCGGCCGGAGGTCCGGCCGCCGCGTACGACGCCGTGTACGAGGACGAGGACACCCGGGACGGCGCGGCCCAGCGGGTCTTACGGGTGGCCAGGGACTCGTACGGCGAAGGTCTCGATCTGGCGCGGCGCTGTGCCTCGCAGGCCATGCGCAGGCTCGGCGACCTGGGCGAGGGACTCCGCCCGGACGAGGTCGAGTTACAGGTGTCGATCACGCTGGACGCGGGCATGGCGGCGGTCGTGAAGGCCGGTGCCGAGGCCCAGCTCCAGATCACCTTCCGCTGGCAGCCGGGGGCCGCGCCGGCTGCCGTCGCGGGGGCCGCGCCGACGGGCGAACAGGCCTCGGGTGCCGCGGCGGGAGCGACTCCGTGACCGAGGAGACCACCGACGGCGAGGGCGGCTCCGGACCTGTGACGGCCGCTGCCGTACCGGAACCGTCCGCGCCGGAACCAGCCGTACCGGAAGCCGCCGCGCCGGAACCGGCCTCACCGGAAGCAGCCTCACCGGAACCAGCCGCGCCGGAACTGGCCGCGCCGGAACTGGCCGTACCCGAACCAACCGCGCCGGAACCGGTACCCGCGGCTGCGTCCGCGCCCGCGCCCGTACCGGCCATCCCGATCCTTCCGTACAGCCGCGTTGTCGGGCAGGACGATCTCAAGCTGGCGCTGGAGCTGAACTTCATCGCGCCGCGCATCGGCGGAGTGCTGATCACCGGCCAGCGCGGCACCGCCAAGTCCACGGTCGTACGGGCCTTCGCACTGATGTCCCGTGGCGAGCTGCCCGTCACCCTGCCGATCAACGCGACCGACGACCGGGTGCTCGGCGGCTGGGAGCTGGACGCGCTGATGCGCGGCGAGGCCAGAGAACAGTCCGGGCTGCTCGAAGAGGCCCATGAGAAAGGGCTGTTGTACGTCGACGAGGTCAATCTCCTGGACGACCATCTCGTCAACATCATCCTGGACGTGGTCTCCACCGGAGTGCTCTCCGTCCAGCGCGAGGGCATCGCCGCGGCCAGGCATCTCTCCTTCGGGCTCGTCGGCACCATGAATCCGGAGGAGGGCGGGCTGCGCCCGCAGCTTCTCGACCGCTTCGGGCTCATGGTGACCGCCGCCGAGCTGGACACCGAGGCACGCCATCGCATGATCATGACGGTGCTGACCTTCGAGGAGGAGCTGGCCAAGGCGGAGTCCGTCTGGCGGGCCGACGCCGGGACGGAGGGCGCCACGCTGAGGAGCGCGCTGCTGGCCGCCAGGGCCGCGCTGCCCGAGGTCGAGGTGGCGGAAGAGATCGGCAGGCTGTGTGCCGAGGCCGCCGGCCGGGTCTCCGCCGTGGGCCACCGCGGTGAACTCGTCACCGTGCAGGCCGCCCGCGCCCTGGCCGCCAAGGAGGGTGCCGCACGGGTCGAGTCCGGACATGTCCGCCGCGTACTGCCGTTCGCCCTGCGCCATCGGCGGCCCGAGTCCATGCATGGCGGCACCTTCGAGTGGGGGCCCGACGACGACGCGCGCGTCGAGGACCTGTTCGGCTGACCGCCCATGCCCGCGATACCCGAGATACCCGAGATACCCGAGAATCCACCGGCTGCGGCGCTGTCCCTGGCTGCGGCTGCGGCTGTGGTCCCGGGCTCCGGCGAGCTCGCGCGGCGGCTGCTGACCGCCCTGGTCTGTGCCGCCGTCGAGCCCGGACTGCCCGGTGTGCTGCTGTTCGATCTGCCGCCCGAGCTGACAACTCCCGTCACCGAGGTGTTCGCCCGGCTGGTCGGCGGGGCCGCCGGAACGCCCGAGGACGCCGACGAGGGCGCCCGGGCCGTGTCCCTCACCACTCTCGGCGCGGCCACCAGGGACGAGGACCTGTGGATACGGCCACGGCTCGCGCGCGGCCCGGACGGCATCAGCTTCACGCTCGTACCCGGACCGCTCACCGAGTCGCCCCCAGGGCCCTCCCTGGTCGTCGTGCCCGATCTCGCCCGGCTCAGTGTGTCCGGCATGCGGGCCGTGGTGCAGCTCCTCGGCGCCGATGTCGCCACCGTCGAGCACTCCGGCCTTCGGCACCGCTGGCAGCCGCGCGCCCGCTGGCTGGCCGTCTGCCGCGCCGAGGACACCGAACGCGTCTCGCCGCATCTCCTCGACCGCTTCCCGGTCCGCCTCTCCGTCGCCGGACTCCGTACGCTCCCGGGCCCCGGCACGCTCCCGGGCGCCGACTCCACCGGCGACAATTTCACCGGTCCTCTCGGCCCGCTCCCGGACGCCTGGCGGGCCGCTCTGGGCCCGCAGGCGCACCGGCCGCCTCCGGCGCTCGCCGAGGACCTCGCGCCGCGCGTACTGGAGCTGCTCGGCCCCGACACCGGTCATCGGCGGGCCCTCGCACTGGCCCGGATCGCCCGTGCGCTGGCCCGGCTCGACGGTGCCACCGAGGTGACGGCCGCCCGGGCCGACGAGGCCGCGCGGCTGATCGGACTGCCCTCGGCGCCGCTCCCGTCCGGTGCCTCCGCGCCCGCGCCCGGATCCGGCCTCGTACCGCCCGAGCCGCCGCGTCCCGGCGACCGGCCCCGCCGCGCACCGCGCCGTACGGACCGTGGTCCCGACGGGCAGCGCCGGATTCCCGCGGGCCGGCCCGTACTCGCGCCGGAGCCCGCGGAGAGCATCGGGCCCGGCCCCGCGCCGGAGGCCGGAGCGCCCGCCACCGCGGCCACTCCGTATCCGGAGGACGAGGCCGCGCCCTCCGCCGAGTCGGCCTCCCTGCGCACGCCCTGGCCCCGCGCCTCGGGACCGGCCTCCGCGCGAGGACCTGTCATCGGCGTACGGCGCTCCCACGATCTGCGCGATCTCGCCTTCGTCCGTACGGCGATGGAGGCCGCCAAGTACCAGGCGGTACGCGGGAATCCGGAGCGGCTGGCGATCGCGCCCGGCGATCTGCGCGGCTACGCGCGCGCTCCCGAGCCGGAGCGGCTGCTCGCCCTGGTCCTCGATCACACCTGCCGAGGCGACTGGCGCTGGCGGGAGGCGCTCGAACCGTTCCTCCAGTGGGCCTATGTCGGCCGGGCGTCCGCGCATGTGGTGGAGATCGGCGGCCGGGACGCGGTGAGCGAGTTACGGGCCGAGTCGTTCGCCGCCCGCAGCGTCCTCGATCCGCGTATCACCGCCGCGCTGGTCCGGCCGCCCGGCCGCGCCACTCCGCTCGCCCATGGCCTCGACCAGGCGGCACAGGCCCTGCGCCGCGCCTTCCAGCACCATCGGGCCGGTCTGGTGGAGGCCTGGCTCGTCGTGGTCACCGACGGCCGCGGCAATGTGCCGCTGGACGCGAGCCGCCGTGGCCGGCCGGCGGACGGTCCGGTCGGCCGCGGCGGTGTGGAGGACGCCCTCGCCGTGGCCGCCCGGATCGGCGGTATGGACCGTACCCGGCTGCACAGCATCGTCGTCGATCCGCTGTGCCGGCCGTACGCCGAGCTGCCTCATCTCCTCGCGGACGCCCTCGGCGGCAGTGTGATCGAGGGACGGATCACCACCGAGGCGGTGAGCGACGATGGGTGGTGAGCCGCGCCGGCTCGCCCGCCGGCTCTTCGGTACGGCGGGCGCGCGGCTGCCCGGGCAGGCGCAGCGGCCACGCCGTACGCCCGTACCCGCGCACGCCGAGCCGGGCGAGCCCGAGGCCCTGGGCGCGGCGCCGGTGGATCCCGGCGCCCGTCTCCCGCACGGGATGGCGGTGATCAGAGTCGTACGGGGACGCCATCCGAGCGGCCGGGAAGCGTTCGGATTCAGCGCGCGCTGCGAGGGCCTCGCGCCGCTCCCGTACATCTCGGGCGCCACCCAGCTGCGCCCGCCCGCGATCGGCCTCGGCAACGCCCGCGCGGGCGGCGAGGCGCCGTCCGAACTCCTGCGCGCCATCCGCCGCTGGTCGGCCAATCAGCGGCGGCTCGCCGACTGGATCAACCGGGCCCGCGCCGAGCACGGTGCCGGACTGCACCTGCTGATCTGGGACGACACCGGTTACGAACTTCCCTGGGAGACGCTCTGGCTGCCCGCGGAGCCCGAACACGGCCTGGCGGGCGGGCTGCTGGGCGCGCTGGTCGTCATGTCCCGCTGGACGACGATCCATGAGCTGGCCCACGATCTGCCGCACACTCCCGGCGCCTGCGCCGGCCGGGTGCTCGGCTACTTCCACCGGGAGATGCTGCACGACATCGCCGCCTTCCGGCCCTACGCCCACCAGCCTCATTTGAAGATGAGCTCCTTCCTCGACGCCCTGGACGAGCATCCGGGCGAACCGACCGGACTCGTCTACATGGCCGCCCACGGCACCTACGACGAGCGGCTCAGCGCGCTCTCGCTCGCCGAGGTGACCTGGGCGGAGCTGGACGAGCGGACGATGGCCGTACTCCACGAGGACCAGGCACTGGTCTGTCTCAACGCCTGTCACTCCGGACGGTTCGTGGACAACGGCGCGGGCGGTGAGGACGCGCTGCGCGGCTTCGCCGAACTCTTCCTCCGCAAGGGCGCGGGCGGTGCCATCGTCACCGCGGGCAAGGTCGGCGACACCGAGGCCCGTGATCTGATCGGGCGGCTGGTACGGGAGGTGACGGCGGAGCCCGAGCGGCCCGTCAGCCACTCGCTGCGCGCCTTCAGGGCCCGTGCGCTGGACGACTTCGGCCCTCTGTCGGACATCCCGCGTATCCAGCATGATGACGGGAAACTCGACACGGACGGCCAGAAACGGGTCCTGCGGCTGCTGTACAGCTTCATGTTCCAGTACTACGGGCATCCGCTCACCACACTCCTGCTCACCGGCCGGCAGGGCGACGAAGGACCGGGAAGGGGCGGACCGTGACCAGCGCGGAGCAGCCTCTGCTGATCGAGCCCGTCGTGAGCCGGCCGCGCGAGGCGGAGGCCGGGCGTACGTATCTGGTCACGGTCGATCTGCGGGGCCCGCTCGGGGCGGGTGAGGGGCCGGGCGGCGGGCCGGACGGCGAGTCCGACGGCGTCGGCATCGGCTTCGACTGGCCGTACCAGGACGAGGAGTTCACGTTCACCGTCGAGCTCGACGGCTCTCCGCACTTCGTCTGCGAGGTGCTGGACGATCCCAGCGTCGTACTGCACCGCTTCGGCGGGACCTACGGACCGGCGCGCTTCGTCGTGACGGCGGGCCGGCCGGCGGGCCCGGCCTCGCTGTGGCTGACGATCAGCAACCAGTGGGGCATGCCCGTACGCAAGGCCGAACTGCGCTGCCGGATCAGGGAGTCGGGTGCCGGCGAGGGCGCGGGCGCGGAGATCGTGGGATACGTACCGGAGGCGCCCGGGGAAGCACCTGCTGAGGACCCAGCTGAGGATCCCGCCGCCTCCTTACCGGAAGCCCTGCCCGAAGCCGTACCGGAAGCTCCGCCACGGCCCAGGCCCGGCAGGCTGCGCGCCCTCCTGGACCGGGCACTCCGCAATCCCGCCGAGTCCCGTCGTGAGGCGCCACGGAGTGAGGCGCCACTGAGTGAGGCTCCATCGAGTCCCTCGCCCGAATCCGAGGCCGAGCCGGAGCCCGCGCCTGAGCCCGTGCCCGCGCCCGCGCGTTCCGGAAGCCACTCCGACCAGGAACTCCTGATCGTCTTCGCGGGCTTCAACCGGCCCTGGGCGAGCTGGATCGGCGACCGGCTGGAGCGACGTGGTCTGCGCGTCGCCTATCAGCGGTGGAATCCGCCTCCCAGGACCTCGCTGGAGGAGTCCCTGCGGGATCTGACGCTGGCACCGGGCCGGATCCTGCTCGTTCTCAGCGACTGGTTCTTCCAACTGGGCCCGAGCGGCCACGACGAGTGGAACAGGGCGCTGCGCGAGGTGACCGCCGCCCACTCCGGGCGCTTCGCGGCCGTCTCTGTCACGGGCTCCGTACTGCCCACGGCCGTCTCGGTCCTCGCCCCGGTGGATCTGCGCCATCTGGGAGCCACGGAGGCCGAAAACCGGCTGCTCGCCCGGCTCGGCATGTCCATGGACGCACTGCCGGACCAGGCGGCAGGGCCCGGCTCGCGCTATCCGGCCGACACTCCCGAGGTATGGGGCGGAGTGCCGCGCCGCAACGTCCGGTTCACCGGCCGGGAAGAGCTGCTGGGCCGGACGCACCGGCTGCTGGCGGACGCGCGCGAATCGGCAGCCCAGGTGGCCCTGGTCGGCATGTCCGGCGTGGGCAAGACACAGCTCGCCGCGGAGTATGTCTACCGCTTCAGCTCCGACTACGACCTGGTGTGGTGGGTCTCCGCCGACCGCCGCTCCATCCTCCGGCAGCAACTCGCCGACCTGGCGCCCGCGCTGGGGCTGCGGACAGGCGCCGAATACGGTGAGCGGCTGCGCGCGGTACGGGACGCGCTGCGGCGCGGCGATCCGTACGCACGCTGGCTGCTGGTCCTCGACGGAGCCGACGACATCGAGGCGGTCGCCGATCTGGTGCCGACCGGGACGGGGCATGTACTGATCACCTCCCGGAACCCGAACTGGGCCGAACACGGCAGCACCGTGGCCGAGGTGCCGGTCTACGGCCGGGACGAGTCGGTCGACTTCGTACGCCGCCGCGCGCCGCGGCTGACACACGCCGAGGCCGATCAGCTCGCGGAGTCGCTGGAGGACCTGCCGCTGCTGCTCGACCAGACGGCGGGCTGGCTCAACGAGTCCAGCATGTCGATCGACGAGTACACCGAACTGCTGCGCGGCGGCCGGGGACAGGAGGTCCTGAAGGTCTCGGCCGACTTCCCGATGGCCTTCCAGACCGTCTGGGCGATCCTGCTCAACACGCTCAGGGAGACCGTCCCCGAGTCCGTCGACCTGCTGCGGCTGTGCACGTTCTTCACGCCCGGTGTCATTCCCGTACGGCTGATACGGGACTTGCCGCCGGACGCGCTCCCGGAGCGGCTCCGCCCGCTGGTCGAGGACTCCGGGACATGGGCGCGGGCGGTCGGCAAGCTGCGCGAGTACGCGGTGGTGCGCGCCGTGGGCGACGACGAGCGCGATGTCCCGGATCAGGCGAGCGCCGCGGGACTCTCCGGCACGACGGGCGGTGACACGCTCTATCTGCACCGGATGGTCCATCAGGTCGTCCACCAGGACATGCCCGCGGAGGACCACCGGGAGTTCATCGAGGTGGCGCGGCGGGCGCTCGCGACGGCGGATCCCGGCAGACCGGCCGATCCGCGGCTCTGGTCCCGGTATGCGGAGATCACGCCGCATCTCAAGTGGGCCGATGTACTCAAGAGCACCGATCCCTCGATCCACACCCTGGTCCTCAACTGCCTGCGTTACATGTACCTTTCGGGCGAGTACGGAGCCGGTATCCGGCTGGCCGAGCGGGCCATGGCCGGCTGGCGGGAACTGCTCGGCACGACCCATCCACGGATCTGGGACCTCAGCCATCACTACGGCAATCTGCTGCGCGCGATCGGTGACTACCGCGGCAGCGAGGCCGTCGACCGTGCGGCCAGTGAACACCTGCGCGCCGAGCACGGTGCCGGGAACCTGGAGTATCTGCGCGCGGCCGGCGGTCTCGCCGCCGATCTGCGCGGTCTCGGCCGCTACCACGACGCCCTTGAACTCTCCCGCACCACGGTCGGACTCTTCGCCTCACTCGTCGGGGAGGAGGACTCCCGTACCCTCAACGCGCAGAACAACCTGGGTGTGTCGCTGCGGCTGCTCGGCCGGTACGAGGAGGCGCTGGAGGTCGACCGGCGCACTCTCGCCCTTCGGACCAGACGGCTTCGGCCACGGCACGCCTGGACGCTCTTCTCCGAGATCAACTACGCCATCGATCTACGGCTGCTGGGCCGCTACCGCGAGGCCGAGTCCGCGCAGGAGCGCAGTGCCCGTATGCACCGGCAGGTGCTCGGCGCCGACAATCCGCAGACGCTGCGCGCCGAGCACAATCTGGCGCTCTGCCGGTACCACGCGGGCGACCGGGCCGGCGCCCGGCCACTGTTCGGCGAGGTGCTGGCGCGCTGTGAGCGGGTGCTCGGCGAGGACGATCCGCTCACGACGATGATCGCGACGAGCCGCGCCTGGGTGGAGCGCGAGACGGGAGACCTGGACGCGGCGCTCACCAGACACAACGAGGTGGAGCGCCGGTACACCGCGATGCTCGGCCCGGCCCATCCGTTCACCGTGGGCGTCCGGGGCAACCGAGGGCTGACACTCCTCGCTCTCGGCGAACGGGACGCGGGGCGCGAGGAGATCGAGCGTACGTACGCCGGGATGTGCGAGGCGGTCGGAGCGGACCATCCCTGGGCCATCGGCTGCGCGCTCAACACCGCCGCCGCCCGTTCCCGGACCGGTGACGAGGAGAGCGCGGCGGCGCTGAGCCGCGAGACCGTGGGCCGGGCGCTCCGCGGGCGGGGCGGAGAACATCCGCTGACTCTCCTCTGCCTGCTGGGGCTCGCGGACGATCTGCGGGCGCTGCGGCGGATCGAGGAGGCCGGGAGGGCGGAGGAGGAGGCGCTGAACAGACTGGCGGCCACGCTGGGACCGCAGCACCCGGTGACGGTCGAGGCACGGCAACGGGCCAGGCCGCACTGGGACTTCGAGCCGCTGCTCATCTGAAGCGCTGCCTACCCCGGAGACCCGGAAAGGCTGAATACGACGGATACGCGGAAGGCCCGGCCCCGCGAAGTCCGCGGAACCGGGCCGAGCCGCACGTACGAGCGTCAGGCGTCGAAGACCTCGCTCGCGAGCTGCTGCTGCTCCGCCTGGTGCCGCTTGGCCGAGCCGACCGCCGGCGACGAGGAGTGCGGGCGCGAGATACGCCGCAGCCGCTCGCCGTGCGGCACATCGGCGCCGACCGCCAGGTCCAGATGGTCGATCAGGTTGAGCGCGATGAACGGCCAGGCGCCCTGGTTCGCCGGCTCCTCCTGCGCCCACAGATACTTCGCGGCATTCGGGAACTTGGCGATCTCCGCCTGGAGTTCCGCGCCCGGCAGCGGGTACAGCCGCTCAAGACGCAGGATCGCGGTGTCCGTGATGCCGCGCTTCTGCCGCTCGGCGTCCAGGTCGTAGTAGACCTTGCCGGCGCAGAAGACGACCTTGCGCACCGCGTTCGGGTCCACGCTCGTGTCACCGATCACCGGACGGAAGCCGCCGTCGGTGAACTCCTCCGCCTTGGAGGCCGCGGCCTTCAGACGCAGCATCGACTTCGGCGTGAAGACGACGAGCGGCTTGTGGTGCGGGTTGTGGACCTGCCAGCGCAGCAGATGGAAGTAGTTCGACGGCAGCGTCGGCATGGCGACCGTCATGTTGTTCTGCGCGCACATCTGGAGGAAGCGCTCCGGGCGCGCGGACGAGTGGTCCGGGCCCTGGCCCTCGTAGCCGTGCGGCAGCAGCAGCGTGACGCCGGAGGTCTGGCCCCACTTCTGCTCGGCCGAGGAGATGAACTCGTCCACGACCGTCTGCGCGCCGTTGACGAAGTCACCGAACTGGGCCTCCCACATCACCAGCGCGTCCGGCCTGGCGAGGGAGTAGCCGTACTCGAAGCCCATCGCCGCGTACTCGCTGAGCAGCGAGTCGTAGACGTTGTAACGGGCCTGCTCGCCGGTGAGGTACTGGAGCGGCGTGTAGTCCTCGCCGGTCTCCTGGTCGACCAGGACCGCGTGGCGCTGGCCGAACGTACCGCGGCGGGTGTCCTGGCCGGAGAGCCGGACCGGAGTGCCCTCCATCAGCAGCGAGCCGATGGCGAGCGTCTCGCCCATGCCCCAGTCGATCGTGCCGTCGTCCACCGAGGACGCGCGGCGCTGGAGCTGCGGCAGCAGCCGGGGATGGACGGTGACCGTGTCCGGGATGTTGACCTGCGACTCGGCGATCCGCTTGACTACCTCGCCCGAGACACCGGTGACGACGGAAACCGGGAACTCGGCCTGGGCGTCGGGCACCTGGGCCGGCGCGGGCTGCGAGGTGGCCTCGCGGACCTCCGCGAAGACCTTCTCCAGCTGGCCCTGGAAGTCCTGGAGCGCCTGCTCCGCCTCTTCCAGCGTGATGTCGCCGCGGCCGATCAGCGACTCGGTGTAGAGCTTGCGCACCGAGCGCTTCTTGTCGATCAGCCGGACCATCTGCGGATTGGTGAACTGCGGGTTGTCGCCCTCGTTGTGACCGCGGCGGCGGTAGCAGATGAGGTCGATCACCACGTCCTTGTTGAACGTCTGGCGGAACTCGAAGGCGAGCCGCGCGACACGGACCACGGCCTCCGGGTCGTCGCCGTTCACATGGATGATCGGTGCCTCGATCATGCGGGCGACATCGGTCGCGTACATGGAGGAGCGGGAGGACTCCGGCGAGGCGGTGAAGCCGACCTGGTTGTTGATCACGATATGCACCGTGCCGCCGGTGCGGTAGCCGCGGAGCTGCGACATGTTGAGCGTCTCGGCGACGACGCCCTGGCCGGCGAAGGCCGCGTCGCCGTGGAGCGCGAGCGGCAGCACCGTGAAGTCCGTGCCGCCCTTGTTGATGATGTCCTGCTTGGCGCGGACGACGCCCTCCAGGACCGGGTCGACCGCCTCCAGATGCGACGGGTTGGCGGTCAGCGAGACCTTGATCTGCTCGCCGTCCAGACCGGTGAAGGTGCCCTCGGCGCCCAGGTGGTACTTCACATCGCCGGAGCCGTGCATCGACTTCGGGTCGAGGTTGCCCTCGAACTCGCGGAAGATCTGCGCGTACGACTTGCCCACGATGTTCGCGAGGACGTTCAGCCGGCCGCGGTGGGCCATACCGATGACGACCTCGTCCAGCCGCGACTCGGCGGCGGCGTCCAGAACGGCGTCGAGCAGCGGGATGACGGACTCGCCGCCCTCCAGCGAGAACCGCTTCTGGCCGACGTACTTGGTTTGGAGGAACGTCTCGAACGCCTCGGCCGCGTTGAGCCGGCGCAGGATGCGCAGCTGCTCCTCGCGCTCCGGCTTGGCGTGCGGGCGCTCCACCCGGTCCTGGATCCACTTGCGCTGCTTCGGGTCCTGGATGTGCATGAACTCGATGCCGGTGGTGCGGCAGTACGAGTCGCGCAGCACGCCCAGGATGTCGCGCAGCTTCATCATCGACTTGCCGGCGAAGCCGCCGACCGCGAACTCCCGCTCCAGGTCCCACAGCGTGAGCCCGTGCTCGGTGATGTCCAGGTCGGGGTGCTTGCGCTGGAGGTAGTCCAGCGGATCGGTGTCGGCCATGACATGGCCGCGCACCCGGTAGGAGTGGATCAGCTCGAAGACGCGCGCGGGCTTGGTGACGTCCTCGTCGTGCGAGGCGTCGATGTCCTTGAGCCAGCGGACCGGCTCGTACGGGATGCGCAGCGCCTGGAAGATCTCGTCGTAGAAGTCGTTCTCGCCGAGGAGGAGCTGGCTGACGATCCGCAGGAACTCGCCGGAGGCGGCGCCCTGGATGACACGGTGGTCATAGGTCGAGGTCAGCGTCATGACCTTGGAGATGCCCAGCTTGTTCAGGGTGTCCTGCGAAGTGCCCTGGAACTCGGCCGGGTAGTCCATCGAGCCGACGCCCATGATGACCGACTGACCGGGCATCAGACGCGGTACGGAGTGGACCGTACCGAGGCCGCCCGGGTTGGTCAGCGAGACGGTGACGCCGGTGAAGTCGTCCATCGTCAGCTTGTTGGCGCGGGCGCGGCGGACGATGTCCTCGTACGCCTGCCAGAACTCGAAGAAGTTGAGCGTCTCGGCCTTCTTGATGCCGGCGACGACGAGCTGGCGGTCGCCGTTCGGCTTCACCAGGTCGATGGCCAGACCGAAGTTGACGTGCTCGGGCTTGACCAGCGTCGGCTTGCCGTCGCGCTCCGCGTAGGAGTGGTTCATCGACGGCATCGCCTTGAGCGCCTGCACCATCGCGTACCCGATGAGGTGCGTGAAGGAGATCTTGCCGCCGCGTGCGCGCTTGAGGTGGTTGTTGATGACGATGCGGTTGTCGAAGAGCAGCTTCACCGGGACGGCGCGCACGGAGGTGGCCGTGGGCAGCTCCAGCGAGGCGTTCATGTTCTTCACGACGGCGGCCGACGGGCCGCGCAGCGTCACATACTCCGGGCCCTCGGCCGCCGTGGCGGGCTTCGCCGGGGCCGGAGCGGCCTTGGCGGCCGGGGCGGCGGCCGGAGCCGCGGGAGCGGCGGTCGCGGGCCGTGCGGGCGCGGCGGGAGCCGCTGCCGGGGCCGCCCGTACGGGAGCGGGAGCCGGAGCCGACGCCACGGGTGCGGCCGGCGGCTGGACGGCGACGGCCGGTGCGGCGGGAGCCGGAGTGGCCGGTGCCGGGGTGGCGGGCTTCGCCGGAGCCGCGGGCGCGGCCTGGGCCGGGGCGGCCGGGGTCGTGGTCACCGCAGCCCCCGCGACCGCGGTCACGCCGTTCTGTGTGGGTTCGCCCGCCGTGCCGGGAGTGCCCGGCTTGTAGTCGGCGAAGAAGTCCCACCAGGCACGGTCGACCGAATTCGGGTCCTGGAGGTACTGCTGGTAGATCTCGTCGACGAGCCACTCATTGGCTCCGAAGGCAGCGGCAGGGTTCTTGCCCTGCCCGTCTTCGTCGGTCGAGATGCTCGCGTTACTGGGGGACTGAGACGACACGGCGTGAACCGCCCTCTTCCGCTTCACAAGGTGATGGACAGCGGGAATCAAGGCTACGCCTACCAGGCCTTCAGTTGCAGACCGGGCGTGCCATCGTCGTGCAAGTCACATCCGACGGCGGGTTTCGGTGGCTGAAATGGCGGGAAACTAGCGAGGTTCTGCGGCGTGCGGGCATACGACGAGCGGGTAACGGCCGGGCCACACCTTGATGGCCGGCCTCCACCGCGCTCTCGCGGTACACGTCCCGGCGTGGATCTCCGGGATCGTACGGAGGGATCGTATGGAGAACGTGCCGGATCGTGCGGAGAACGTGCCTCAACAGTTCGAAGCCTACGTCAACCGTGCGCTCGGGTTGTTCCTGGAAGAGTGACGCGTATCAGACATCCGCGAGCCGATTCGGCCACTCCGATCCGGCCGCCGTGCAGATCCACCGCCCAGCGCGCGATCGCCAGTCCCAGACCCGTACCGCCGTCGCTGCCCGGACCGTGCGGCGACGGCGCGGTGCCGCGGTTGAAGCGCTCGAAGACCCGGTACCGCTCCTGCTCCGGGATACCGGGACCTTCGTCCTGGACCTCCAGTTCGAGCGACTCGGGCGCCGCGCCGCGCCGCGCGCGTACGGTGACCCGGCCGTGCGGCGGGCTGTGTTTGACGGCGTTGTCGATGAGGTTGGCGACGACCTGGTGCAGCCGCTCCGCGTCCGCGTGCGCGGTCAGTTCGGGCGGCGAGACATCCAGATGCAGATGGACGTCCGTACGGGAGTGGTTGCCGGAGCCGGAACTCGTCGCGCGCTGCGAGGCCGCCAGATTGGCCTCCTTGAGCACTCCGGAGAGATACGGCCACACCTCGAAGCGCTGGGCCCTCAGCGGTACGACGCCGTTGTCCAGCCGGGACAGATCGAGCAGTGTCTCCGTCAGCCGGCCGAGCCGCTCCGTCTGGCGCAGGGCCGTCAGCATCGTCTCGGGATCGGCGGCGGAGACTCCGTCCACGACGTTCTCCAGCACGGCCCGCAGCGCGGCGATCGGTGTGCGCAGCTCGTGCGAGACATTGGCGATCAGCTCCCTGCGGTGCCGGTCCTCCGCCTCCAGATCGTCGGCCATGCGGTTGATCGTGGAGGCGAGGTCGCCCAGCTCGTCCCGGCGGTCGGCGCCGCTGACGCGGCGGGTGTAGTCGCCGTGCGAGATGCCCTTGGCGACGGTGTTCATCTCGTCGAGCGGTGCGGTCAGACCGTGGGCCACGAACTGGGTGATCAGCAGGGTGGCGATCATCGAGAAGACGGTGATGAAGCGCAGCTCGGTCTCGGTGCGCAGGGCCACCATCAGCAGACCGGTGGTGATGAAGACGGAGACGACGACCAGGGTGCCGAGCTTGGCCTTGATGGAGAACGGCCGCAGGCCCGTGGTCTCCGTACCGCCGCCGTGCGCGTCTGTGTCGTGTGTGCCGTGTGTGTCCGCTGTGTCCGCACCGGAGCCCGACCGGCCCATGGCGCGGCTCGTGGCGCGGCTCATGGCGCGGGAGTCTCCAGCGCGTATCCGACGCCGTGCACCGTGCGGATCCGCTCGGCGCCGATCTTCCGGCGCAGCGCCTTGATATGGCTGTCGACCGTACGGGTGCCGGACGCGTCCGCCCAGTCCCACACCTCGGCGAGCAGCTGCTCCCGGGAGAGCACCGCGCGCGGAGTGTTCGCCAGGCACACCAGCAGATCGAACTCGGTGGGCGTCAGATGCACATCCTCGCCGCGCACCCGCACCCGGCGCTGCGCGTGGTCGATCTCCAGCTCGCCCAGCCGCAGGATGCCGCTGCGCGGAGTCACCGCGGCGAGCGCCGCGCGCTCCACCCGGCGCAGCAGCACATGCACCCGGGCCGCCAGCTCCCGCATGGAGAACGGCTTGGTCATGTAGTCGTCGGCGCCGACGCCGAGGCCGACCAGCATGTCGGTCTCGTCGTCGCGGGCCGTCAGCATCAGCACCGGCACCGGGCGCTGCGACTGGACCCGGCGGCAGACCTCCAGGCCGTCGAAGCCGGGCAGCATCACATCGAGGACCATCACGTCCGGCTGCCAGGCCTCGGCCGCGTCGACGGCCGCCGGGCCGTCCACCGCCGTCTGCACCAGAAATCCCTCGGCCCTCAGCCGTGCGGCGATGGCGTCGACGATCGTCGCATCGTCCTCGACGACCAGGACCCGGCGCTGGGCGCCGGGCGTCGCCGCGACTCCGTTGTGGCTGGTGTGTGTCTGCTCCATCGCCCCGCCCCTGGTACGCGTTCCGCGATCCTTGTTCCGGCGATCCACGTTCCCGATGCGGATGTGGATCGATGTGTGTGTGGTGCAGCGTAGAGGCAGCGGCGGCATTCCGGCTACGCAGTGCGAACAGCGAGATGGACCACGTCGGGTACGCCTCGGGCAACCCGGATCTCTTCCTCCCGTACCCCGGTGAAACCGGCATTCCGCAACGCTTCGCCGAAGGCGGGCGACGGCCGCGCCGACCATACGGCGAGCACACCGCCGGGTTTCAGCCGCGCGCGGCAGGCGGCCAGACCGTCCGCCGAGTAGAGATTCCCGTTGCCCTCGGTCACCGTCCAGTCCGGTCCGTTGTCGATGTCCAGACAGAGCGCGTCGTAACGCTCCGTGGCGGTGTGTACGTACTCCACCAGATCGGCGCGGCGGATCTCGGTCCGCGGATCGGCGAGCGCGGCGGCCGAGATCCGGCCGAGCGGGCCCTCGCGATGCCAGTCGATGACGGCCTGCTCACGCTCGACGACCACGATCCGGCCCCAGCGGGCATCGGCGGCGGCGTGCGCGAGGGAGAAGCCCACACCGAGCCCGCCGACGAGGACGGACGGCTTCGGCGCGGGCGGTTCCGGTTCGGATTCCGGTTCCGGTTGCGGTTCCGGTTGCGGTTGCGGTTCCGGTTGCGGTGCGGAACGCGCCGCGAGCAGCGTGTCCAGCGCCGCGTCGATCAGCAGACGCTCGGAGCGGCCGTCCGAGGTGTCCATCAGGAAGCATCCGTTGGCGATGATTTCCAGCCGTTCGCCGCGCTGTCGCAGCACGATCTCGCCGTACGGTCCGTCGCGGCGGTCGAGGGTGACGGGAGCGGAGTCCGGGCCGGGGAGCGGGACAGGGACCGCCGAGGTGGGGACCGCAGGGGGTACGGAAGTGGCGGGTACGGGCATGCGGACCTCTCCGTCGGTGTCCGTCGGTGGAACACATCGCCAACATCCTGGTGCGGAGGGAGCGGGAGGGACAAATCCTTTGTCGCCCGCGTGCGGGTTCCGCGTTCTCCGCTTATGGGATCGGCACCTCGTCGGCGCGGCAGCGGTCGGCGGCGATATAGCGGGTGAGATAGGCACGGCCCTGCTCGGCGTTCATGGCTTCGAGCCGCTTGAGGTGCGCGACGGTCTCCGGCCAGGACGGGGCCGAGCTCGGGTGCGGGGCGAGCCATTGACGTACGGCCGAATGGACGGCGGAGGCCCGCTCCCCGCCGGGGTCCTCGAACTCGGTTTGACCGCAGTCGGCGTGGAGGAGAGCGCCGACCGCCCAGTTCGCGTAGTAGGCGGGATCGGGCAGCCGGCCGCGTACGGCCAGGTAGGCAGGGCTCAGCAGCCCTACTTCCTCCGGCCCGTGCGAGCGGCCGTCGACCCAGCGGGTGGGCGCGCCCGGTATGCCGCGCAGTTTGGCGTTGGTACCGGCGAGCGCCGCCGAGGTCGCGGGCAGCAGTTTCCGGTCGACCGCCGTCACGCACACCTGCGGAGTGCCGTCGTCGCCGTTGTCGCAGACCAGCCGGGCCGCCTCCGGATCCGGGCGCCACACCGCCTCGCCGGTCAGCGCGATCGGTACGGCGGCGGCGACGGCGAGAACGAGAGGGAGCAGGGCGAGGACGCGGCGCCGGGCCGCGTACGCCAGGAGCGCCGCCGCCGCGAGACCGCCCGTCCATACGGCGCTCGCCGGTCCGAACCACCACACCGGCCGGTCCCAGAGATAGAAGTGGTCGTTGGCCGGATTCAGCCAGCGGATGTCCCACTGCGTGTACGCCGGAAAGGCCAGCCCGATATAGGTGACGGCGGCCAGCACCGGTGCGGCCAGTCGCCACGGGATCAGCCGGCCGGCCACGAAGCCCAGCACACCGAGGGCGGCGAGGGCCACCACGTCCGCCGCGATCAGCGACACGAACGGCGGCGGGCCGCTCGCGTACGGCCAGGTCGCCAGCAGACAGCCGCTCGCACCGACGAGATATCCGGCGGGCGGCCAGAGCGCGACGGGTGCCAGGGCATGGAGCGCCTGGCGCAGCAGGGTGCGCGGGAACGACATCCACAGCTCGTCGGTGCCGCGCCGCCGCTCCCGTCCGCCCTGCCAGCAGCCTGCGGCGACGGCGATGGGCCCGCAGAGCAGCAGTCCCACGACGCGCAGCAGATCGGTGGTCTCCGTCCAACGCCCCTGCCATTGGGGCGCCTTGGAGTACATGACCACCCAGATGGTCACGGCGACCGCGGTACCGGCCCATGGGCCGATGCCTCGCAGCAGTTCGGCGCGGAGAGGTCTGCGAAGGGACGGTGCGGTACGGGAGGTGGTGCCAGAGGTGCCAGAGGTGCCAGAGGTGCCAGAGGTGTCGGAGGTGTCGACGGCGCTCATCGGGCGGCCTCCGTGGCGGTCCTGGAGGCGGTTTCGGACGCGGCGCGGTGTGACCGTACGGCCCGTACCGCTCGTACCGCCGCCGTGTAGCCGCGTTCGATCGGATTGTCGCCGGGCTCGTCGCCCGTGCCGTCTCCCAGCGCGGTCAGCTCCGCCGTCGTACCGCGGAACGCGATCCGGCCCGACTCCAGCAGTGTCACCTCCGAGCAGGCCGCCGCGACATCCTCCACCAGATGCGTGGAGACGATCACGGTGGAGGCGGAGCCCATGTCCCGGAGCAGCGCCCTGAACTCGACGCGCTGTTCCGGATCGAGTCCGGCGGTCGGCTCGTCGAGCAGCAGCAGATCGGGCTCGTTGACGATCGCCTGGGCGATCCCGATCCGGCGCACCATGCCTCCCGACAGCGTCTTCACCTTGGTGTCGATACGGTCCATCAGCCCGACCCGGTCGACCGCGCGCTCCACGGCCCTCGGCACCTGAGACGCGGGCATCTCCTTGAGCCAGGCCACATACGAGACGAACTCGCGGACCGTGAAGCCCGGGTAGTAGCCGAACTCCTGCGGGAGATAGCCGAGCCGCCGCCGTACGGCCGCGCGGGGCCCGTGCTCGGACACATTCCGGCCCAGCAGCTCCACCCGTCCCTCGGCGGGCGCGGCGACCGTCGCGAGGACCCGGATCAGGGAGGTCTTGCCCGCGCCGTTGGGACCGAGCAGTCCGTGTACGCCGGGGCCCAGGCCGAGATCGACCGTGTCGAGCGCGACCGTCCGGCGGTGTCTGACGGTCAGCCCGCGCACCTCCACCGCCATGGCCGCTGCCGTTATGTCTGTCGCTGTGTTCGTTGCTGTCACGCGCGTTCCTTTCATTTCGGTCTTCGTTTCAGGGCGTACAGGCGTCCTCACACGTGCCCAGGAGCGCCGAGGGCCGGGCGGTCGAACGACCGCCGCCGCAGGACCAGCAGTCCCGCGCACACCAGGGCGCCGGCGGCCCAGCCGCCCTGCGCCTCGGCGCCGGCCAGGAAGCGCGTCAGATACGCGGACAGCTCGGCCGTCGGGAACTCCACGATCTCCATGCCGCCGCTGCCCTGCCGCGATGTGCTCAGCAGCGATCCGGCGATCGCCACCGCCCAGGCGCCCGCCACCGCACCGGCCGCCGTACGGCAGCCCACGTACGAGCCGAGTACGAGCGTGGCCAGCGTCAGCGCCAGCGCCGGGAGCAGCCAGGCCGCCGCGCCCGGCACCTCCATGGAGGCCGCCGAGGACGCCGAGGACGGCAGCAGCGCTCCGGCCAAGGTCAGCAGCGGCAGGCTCACGGCCAGGACCGCCGTCGTACGGGTCAGCAGCAGCCGCAGCCCGCCGCCCGGCGTGGACGCGCCGATCTCGTGCATCGGGTCCGCGTGTTCTCCGTACGACACCGCCACGCCGGCCAGCGGCAGCACCGGTGCCAGCGCCAGCAGCAGCGGGCGCGTGCCCGCGAAGCCGGCACCGTACGCCAGTCCGACCGCACCGGCGGCCACCAGCACCAGGGCCACCAGCCAGGGACCGCGCAGCGCGGGCCCGGCCGCCCACAGGACACGGGCCGTCAGCCCGATTTGCGGCGTGGGCGGCGCGAGCTGCGTGGGCGGCGCGGGCCGCGCGGTCGGCGACCTCACCGCCGTCGCGAGCACCGCCTCCCGGACCTCGGCGAGTACGGGACCCGCGGCTCCTCTCCGTACCGCTGCCGACACCACGACGGCGCACGCGCCGCACGACTCGATGTGCTTCTCCAGCGACCAGGCGTCGGGCTCAGGTGCCGAACCGGCCGCGTAGGCGGCGGCCAGCATGTCATCCACATGCCAGGTGTTCACGCCGTACCTCCCGTGGGGGCAATGTGGGCCAACGCGGCCCGCAGCTCTCTGCGGGCGCGCAGCGCACGGGACTTGACCGTGCCTTCCGGTATGCCGAGGAGCCGCGCGGTCTCGCGGGTGGTCAGTCCGTCGACGACCGTGGCGCGCAGCACCTCGCGCAGCTCGGGGGAGATCCGGTCGAGCGCGGCGCCGACGTCTCCGTACTCCAGCCCGGCCAGCACGCGTTCCTCGGCGGAGGGCGCGACGTCGCCCGGCTCGCGCCCGGCCTCCGTACGGGCGGCCCGCTCGGCGCGTGCCTGTGCGCGCTGGGCGTCGACCAGCCGCCGCGCGGCGATCACCCACAGCCAGCCGCCCGCCTCGCCGCCGTGATGGCTCGCGGCCGAGCGCCATACGGTCACAAAGGTGTCCTGGAGGACTTCCCGTACGGTCTCGGCGTCCGGGCACCGCCGCGTCAGCCGGGCCAGCAGCCAGCCGGCGTGCCGGTCGTACAGCAGGGCCAGCGCCTCGGCGTCCCCTTTGGCGACGGCACGCAGCAGCTGGCCGTCGTCGCGGTCACCCTCCATGGGGCGGAACAGTCTCACGCCTCTCTATCGCCGGCACCGGCGCCGACGGTTCACGGCGAGGACTACGAGGGATTACGAGGGATTACGAAGGGAGGGGCACGGCGGCGACGACGCGCTGGAGGGCGGGTACGGGCTGCGCCTCGGAGATCGCGACCTCGTGGCCCGCGTGGTTGACGGCAAAGATGAACGCGTCGGGCGCGGGCCGGTCGAACATCACGCGAGGGAGCCGCTCAATACCGGACGCGGCGAGCGCCCGCCGCAGTTCGGTGAGCTCGGCGGCCCGCAGGCGTCCCGAGCCGGTCTCACGGCCGGAGGACAGGACGGTATAGCCACCGTCGTTCCTCACCACGACACTGTCGTGCCGCCCCGCGATACCACCGGACCTGGTGACGACGACAAGAGTCCCGTCGGCTGCCGGCGGCGGAGAGGCGGATGAGCTCGCCGGGGCGGCTGTAGCCGCTGAAGGAGCCGCACTGGCAGGCGGCGTATCCGTACCGCCCGTACGGTCCGTACCGTTCCCACCGCACCCAACGAGCACCACCGCCGGCACCAGCCCCGCCAGCAGCACTCCACCCGCTGCCCGCCCTGCCCGTCGCAGCCACATCCCGCCAACTCCCCGTCCGCCGCCCACATCCCGTCCCGGCACCACCGAGCATGCCCGTCGACGCGTGTGAGCGACAGGCGTCAGCGGGCTCTGTGCAGTTGAGTGAAGTGCGCTCCCGAAGCCAACGGAACGAGGAACTCCGCTACCAGCGAACGTTGTTACAGACACACGAGGACTGGCGCATTGCATGAGTGACCGGAGAAGCGATCGGATAGCCTCCGGCTGTGCTGCCTCCGGAGGACCGCCATGTCTATCACTTCACGCACATGCGCAACCTGCCCAGCGTGCTGGACCAGGGCTGCGTGAACTGTGACCGCATCGTGCGTGAGGACGGCAGTCTGCGGGTCGAGTGCGGGGACCGGGACATCAAGGAACGGCGACGCTCACGGAAGGTTGATCCGCCCCCAGGCGGAGTAGTCGCAGACTATGTGCCGTTCTACTTCGCACCCCGCTCGCCCATGCTGTACAAGATCAGTAAAGGATCGGTGCCAACCTATGCGGACGGCCAGGATCCGCTGATCTACCTGGTGACGACGCCTCGCAGGCTGGCGGCGGCCGGCTGCGACAGTGTGTTCAGCGACGGGAACTGTGCAGCGGACATTACTGCCATCGAAGGCGATCTGACACTCCTGGGAAGCCATGTGGACTGGCCGGTGATGCGACTGGAGCGGTGGAACAATACTTCCGAGGATCCTGACCGGATGCGGCGGCGCATGGCGGAGTTCCTCGTGTACGAACGTGTCCCCGTCACCGCCGTCATCCACTTGGCGGTGCGGAGGCAGTCGCGTGCGGACGCCGTGCGGCAGCTTCTGAGCAGCCACGGCTGCACGCTCGATGTGGTTGTCAGACCCACTTGGTATTACTGAGACTGAAGCTGTCGAGCAGGGAGAAGGAGGAAGGCAGCCGTGATCAACTATGCGGAGGGTAACCTCCTGACTGCGGAAGTGGATGCCCTGGTCAATACCGTCAATACGGTTGGGATCATGGGAAAGGGCATCGCCTTGCAGTTCAAGCGAGCCTATCCAGACAATTTCGTGGCTTATGAGAAGGCGTGTACGGCGGGTGAAGTGAAGCCGGGCTTCATGCACGTACACGACCGAGGTGTTTTGGCCAAACCCCGGTATGTGGTGAACTTTCCGACCAAGAGGCACTGGCGCTCGCCGTCCCGTCTGGAAGATGTGCGGCAGGGACTGCAGGACCTTCGGCGTGTCATCGTCGACCTCCGGATCCGCAGCATTGCGGTTCCTCCATTGGGGTGTGGCAATGGAGGGTTGGCCTGGGACGATGTCCATCCGTTGATCATCACTGCACTGGGGGACCTGCCAGACGTCGAGGTGCGTGTTTACGCCCCGCAGGGCGCCCCGTCGGCAACCGCCATGCCGAACAACCAGACGCGTCCCGCGCTCAACCGCGAGCGAGCGGCTTTCCTGGTGGCCCTCGACTGGTACATCAAACGAGGACTGGCGGGGGGATTCATTATCGAGCGGCAGGCGACACTGCTGGAGGCGCATAAAATTATGTACCTACTGCAGCGTGTCGGATTCGATTTCGGCCTGGGCTTCACCAAGGGGCACTATGGCCCGTACTCGGTCGGCCTGGACCGTGCCATCGCGGCACTTGAGGGCCATTACGTCAGTGGTTACGGAGACGGTACGAGAGGATCCTCGGCTCCCTTGTCACCTGAGCCGGATGCTGTTGCCCAGGCTGCTGAATTCCTTGGCGCAGACGTGCAATTCAATGCTGCGATCCAACGTCTTGACCGTCTCATCGACGGATATGAGCATCCTTACGGCATGGAACTGCTCGGTACCTTGCTCTTCGCGGCGGAAGCACTTACGCCACACTCGGTGACCTACGCCACCGCCGCCGCGTATGTGAAGGAATGGACGCCCCGCAAGCAGCGCATGTTCACTGACGCGCACCTGTCGGCAGCGTGGGAACGCCTGACGAAATGTGCCCTGACATCTTCCGCGGCGTAGCCGTTCGATTGGGAAAGCAGTGAAGGCTGCACCCGGGTCTCGCGTTTTCCCTGAATTCTGTGATGCCATAGCATTGGAGTGCCACCGATACCCGGCGACCACTTCCCGGCCATTATTCACCTATTCGTTTATTTACCTGTCCGAACGACAGGTGTCCAAAAGGCTCAGGTCAACACGAGAGAAGCGCGCTGCGGTTCGCCTGACGGAATTCGGGATTCCCTCCTCCTCAGTGAACTCCGTCGAACGCTGAGCCTTCCGCGCCATGTGACAGCAAGTGACGCACGTCCGTGATGACCGGCGCCGAGCTGAGCGGCGAGCATTCGAGGCTGAGGGTGCCGGACCGATCGGTCCTGTTCCAGTCGGCGGCTGTCGGCTCGGCCACGGTGATCGCGGACGCGGCGGCTGTTCAGCGCGGAATCACCCAGCTCGGCGCCCAGGTCCCGGCGGCGTCGTGGGCGGTCGCTGTGGCGGCGAGGTGGGTGCGGAGGGTGGCCAGCGCCGGGTGGGGGTTGTCGCGGTGCCAGAGGAGCGAGTGCGGGTAGACGGGCGTCGGGTCGGTCACCGGGATACGGCGCAGGCCGTGGCCGGCGGGCCAGACGAGGCGGGTGTGCCCGCCCATGAAGGTGGCCAGGGCCGGGGTGTCGGCGATGGTGTCGAGGAGCGCGTCGGAGCCGAAGTTGGGGCCGGTCGCCTCGATGGTGAGGCCGAACTCGGCGACGAGGTCGTCGTAGTAGGCGGCCCACTCGGTACCGGGGACGATGCCGGGCATCCAGATCCGGTGCCCGGCGAGCTGAGCGACGGTCACCGACCGGGCGCCCGCCAGCGCGTGGGCGGGGCCGGTGAGGAGCTGGAGCGGCTCGTCGAGCACCCGGACGGACTCGATGTCCTCGGGAAGGGGCCGGCCGGGCACGGCGACGGCGCGGAAGGACGCGTCGATCGCACCGGACCGGATGGCGGCGACGGCCGTCTCGATGTCGAACAGCATCAGCACGTCGAGCTCGATCTCGGGGTGCGCGCGGTGGAAGCCGCGCATCAGGCCCGCCGCCGCGCCACGCGAGGCGATCACGTCGACGCGCAGCGGACGGCGGCCGGTGCGCACGGACGCGACCGCGCGCTCGGCGACGCGCAGCAGCTCGCGCGCGTGGGGCAGGAACGCCTGCCCGTCGATGGTGAGCTCGGCGCCGCGCGCGGTGCGGGTGAACAGCCGCACGCCGAGGGTGCGCTCCAGCGCGGCGATGCGCTTGGAGACGGCCTGCTGGGTGACCGCCAGCTCGGCAGCGGCCTCCCGGAACTGCCCCGCGTCGGCGGCGGCGACGAAGGTACGGACGGTGTCGAGGTCCACGCCGACACCCTATGGCCACAACCGTTGGTTGTGGCCAGCGGCCCGGTGGTTGTTTGATCCCCTGCTATGGCGCTCGGTTTGATGCTTCCGATCGCGGATCGGTTGTGCAGGGTGAGTGGTGAGGGGCGTCGGGCATGAGGAGCAGGTACCGGCTGGGACATGTGCTCGGACATGTGCTGGGACATCTGCTCGGACATCGGCTGGGGCGGCGGTTCGGGTGGCTCTGGGGGGCGTACGGGACCAGCGCCCTCGGCACGTGGCTCGCCTTCGGCGCGTTCCCGCTGATCGCCATCCAGGTGCTGCACGCCGGACCGGCCGAGGTCGCCGCGCTCTCCTCCGTGGGCGCTGCGGTGGGCGCGGCCGTGGCGGTGCCGCTCGGCCCGTGGGTGGAGTTCCGCCGCAAGCGGACCGTGCTGATCGCGATGGACCTGGTGCGGTTCGCGGCGCTGCTGACGATCCCCACCGCGTTCGCGCTCGGCGTGCTCACCTTCCTTCAGCTCCTGCTGGTCTCGGTCGTCGTCGCGGCGGCCGACATCACCTTCCGCGCCGCCTCCGGCGCGTACCTGAAGACGCTGCTGCCGGCCGAGGACCTGCTCGTCGCCAACGCCCGATTCGAGTCCACGGCCTGGACGACCACGATCGTCGGACCGCCGCTGGGCGGCGCGGCGATCGGGCTCCTCGGTCCGGTGGCGACGGTGGTGGCCGACGCGGTCAGCTACCTGCTCTCGGCCCTGGGTATCCGCGCGATGGGCGGGCACGAACCGCTGCCCGAGCGCCGGGAGGCCGCGCGCATGCGGGTCGGGGACCTGCTCGACGGTTGGCGGTACATCCTCGCCGACGCGACGCTGCGTCCGCTGTTCTTCAACACCGCCTTGTTCAACGGCCTGGTGATGGCCGCCCAGCCGCTGCTGGCCGTCCTGATGCTCGGCCGACTCGGGTTCACACCGTGGCAGTACGGCCTCGCCTTCGCCGTGCCCTCGATCGGCGGGCTGCTCGGTTCGCGGCTGGCCCGGCCGCTCGTCACCCGGTTCGGGCAGCACCAGGTCCTGGTCGTGGCCGGGACGCTGCGCGCGATCTGGCCCGTCGGCCTGGCCTTCCTGGGGCCGGGCACCGGCGGGCTGCTGCTCGTGATAGGCGTCGAGCTCGGGCTCATCTTCTGCTGCGGGGTCTTCAACCCCGTCCACGCCACCTACCGCCTCGAACGCACCGCGACCGACCGGGCCGCCCGCACACTGTCCGCCTGGGCGGTGACGACCAAGGCCACGACCGCGCTCCTGACGGCCGTCTGGGGCGTACTGGGCAGCCTGCTCGGCCCGCGCACAGCCATCGGCCTGGCCGGCGTACTCCTACTGGCGACCCCGCTGCTGCTCCCCCGCCGCGCGGCAGCCCCTCTCTCCGAGCCGGAGTCGGCACCGAGCCGCGCCTGACAGGCCGCCACGGCCGTCACCACGATCGGGCTGCGCCGCTCTTCTTCGGAGAAGAGACGACGGGCTCCAGGCGGTGCCGCGGATGCCGGTAGCCCGCCGGCCACCGCACATTTCCGACGCGGATCGGGTCCGGCATCCCGACCACCGGCGGAGCGAAGTCGAGCAGCATCACATGATCGCGCTCCAGGCGCCGCATCTCCGACCCGCCCGGATCGGTGTACGCGACCTCAAAACCTTCGGTGGGAGGGCTTGCCGCCCCGCCGGGTACAGCCCCGCCGGGTACAGCACGTAGTCCCTGGCCCACGCCGACCTAACAGCACCCGTTTCGCAAGGTCACCTCGGACCTCGCAAGGTCATGACTCAAGGACAGTGCTGTCCTTCGCATGTGATGTCTGCGACGCCTTGAGCCGATGGGCTGCGGTTCACAGGAATCAGCTGGCGGCTGGGCGTCGACTCCGTGCAGATTGACCTTGCGAATTCGGCGAGAAGGGCGGGAGCTGATGGAGTCCGGCAGACCGCAGGCGGGTGGTGGTGGTGGAGGCGACGGCGAGGTCCATGAGCGCTGGTTGCGGCTGCTGAATCGCTCCACTGGAGAGCCCGGCTATCGGGATGAATGGTTCGACAAGCAGTGCGGCGGATGCCGGTTCTGGATCGCGCTGAGCGGAGAGTTGGGCCTGGACTGGGGAGCCTGCACTCGTGCTGGCTCGCCGTTCGACGGGTGGGTGCGTTTCGAGCATGACGGCTGTGAGCGTTTCTCTGCCCGTGACGATGGCACCTTCGGCTGACGGCGTCCGGTGGAGGCGTCCTGGCATCTCGCAAGGTCGCCTCGGACGGCCGCAAGATCCCTCGCAACGTTGAACCGGACCTCGCAAGGTTCACCGATACAGGACAGCGGCAGCGTGATCGCTCAGAGCGAACGCGACCGGGGGAACATCCAGAGGCTCACAAGCATTGAGTCGGTATAGCTCAACTTGACTGCCGAAGGGGAGATCATGGCTGCCATGTCCACACCGCTCACGCTTCCCGTGCTGCCGCTCGACGACGAGGTCGTGCTGCCCGGCATGGTGGTGCCTCTTGACCTGTCCGACACCGAAGTCCGTGCCGCGGTGGAGGCCGCGCAGGCCGCCGCGCGGATCGGCGACGGTGGTACGGGCAAGCCGAAGGTGCTGCTCGTGCCGCGCATCGACGGGACCTACGCCGGGATCGGTGTGCTGGGGACCGTCGAGCAGGTCGGCCGGCTCTCCGACGGCGATCCGGGCGCGCTGATCCGCGGCCGTGGCCGCGTGCGGATCGGTGCCGGTACGACCGGGCCCGGCGCGGCCCTCTGGATCGAGGGCGTGAGCGTCGACGAGACCGCTCCCGAGCCGCTGCCCGGCTCGGTGGCCGAGCTGGTCAAGGAGTACAAGGCGCTCGCCACCGACTGGCTGAAGAAGCGCGGCGCCTGGCAGGTGGTGGACCGCGTCCAGCAGATCGAGGACGTGTCCACGCTCGCCGACAATTCCGGTTACTCGCCCTTCCTCTCCACCGCCCAGAAGGTCGAGCTGCTGGAGACCACCGATCCGGTGGCCCGGCTGAAGCTCGCCACCGAGCAGCTCCGCCACCACCTCGCCGAGCAGGATGTCGCCGAGTCCATCGCCAAGGACGTCCAGGAGGGCGTCGACAAGCAGCAGCGTGAGTTCCTGCTCCGGCGCCAGCTCGACGCCGTGCGCAAGGAGCTGCGCGAGCTGAACGGCGAGGGCGACGAGGACGAGTCCGGTGACTACCGGAGCCGCGTCGAGGCGGCCGACCTCCCGGAGAAGGTGCGTGAAGCCGCGCTCAAGGAGGTCGACAAGCTGGAGCGCGCCTCCGACCAGAGCCCGGAGGGCTCCTGGATCCGCACCTGGCTCGACACGGTGCTGGAGCTGCCGTGGAACGAGCGCACGGAGGACGAGTACGACATCCGCGGCGCGCAGGCGATCCTCGACGCCGAGCACGCGGGCCTGGAGGACGTGAAGGAACGGATCACCGAGTATCTCGCCGTGCGCAAGCGGCGCGCGGACCGCGGTCTCGGTGTGGTCGGCGGCCGTCGCGGCGGCGCCGTACTGGCCCTGGTCGGGCCGCCCGGTGTCGGCAAGACCTCTCTCGGCGAGAGCGTGGCGCACGCGATGGGCCGGAAGTTCGTCCGGGTCGCGCTCGGCGGCGTACGGGACGAGGCGGAGATCCGCGGCCACCGGCGTACCTACGTCGGCGCGCTGCCGGGCCGTATCGTCCGGGCGATCAAGGAGGCCGGTTCGATGAATCCGGTCGTCCTGCTCGACGAGATCGACAAGGTCGGCTCCGACTTCCGCGGCGATCCGGCCGCGGCGCTGCTCGAAGTCCTGGACCCGGCGCAGAACCACACCTTCCGCGACCACTATCTGGAGGTCGAACTCGACCTGTCCGACGTGGTGTTCCTCGCCACGGCGAACGTCCTGGAGGCCATCCCGGAGGCGCTGCTCGACCGTATGGAGCTGGTCAGGCTCGACGGCTACACGGAGGACGAGAAGATCGTCATCGCCAGGGACCATCTGCTGCCCAGGCAGCTGGAGCGCGCGGGCCTGGAGCCCGGCGAGGTCACGCTGGAGGACGAGGCGCTGCGCAAGCTGGCCGGTGAGTACACACGGGAGGCGGGCGTACGGAACTTGGAGCGCGCGATCGCGCGGCTGCTGCGCAAGGTGGCGGCCGAGCACGAGCTGGGCGACCGTGAGCTGCCGTTCACGCTCGGCGCCGAGCATCTGCGCAAGCTGATCGGACGGCCGCACCATGTGCCCGAGTCCGCGCAGGATCCGGCCGAGCGCCGTACGGCGGTGCCGGGCGTGGCGACGGGCCTCGCGGTGACCGGCGCGGGCGGTGACGTCCTGTACGTGGAGGCGTCGCTGGCCGATCCGGAGACGGGCGGCTCCGGACTGACGCTGACCGGACAGCTCGGTGACGTGATGAAGGAGTCGGCGCAGATCGCGCTCTCCTTCCTCCGCTCGCGCGGCGCGGAGCTGGAGCTGCCGGTGGCCGATCTCAAGGACCGTGGCGTGCACATCCACTTCCCGGCGGGCGCGGTCCCGAAGGACGGCCCGAGCGCGGGCATCACGATGACGACGGCACTCGCCTCGCTGCTGAGCGGGCGCCTGGTCCGCACGGACGTCGCCATGACCGGCGAGGTCTCCCTGACGGGCCGCGTCCTGCCCATCGGCGGCCTCAAGCAGAAGCTCCTGGCGGCCCACCGCGCGGGCATCACAACGGTCGTGATCCCCAAGCGCAACGAGCCCGACCTGGACGACGTCCCGGCCGAAATCCTCGACAAACTGACCGTCCACCCGGTCACCGACGTCCGCCAGGTCCTGGACCTGGCCCTGTCCCCGGCGGAGGTCCCCATCTCAGCCGCAGCCTGACCGAGAGCCCGTACCGAATCCCGTACGGCACAAGACGCCCGTGGCCGGAACCCACCCCAGGGTTCCGGCCGCGTGCGTGCGACGCGCCCGTCGGTGGCTCACTCCGGCGTGAACTCGTAGCGCAGCTCGTACAGATGGCCCGCCTTGGCCATGACCGTGGCCTCGATGGGCCGCCGGCCGTCCCCGTACACCACGCGCAGCGTCCGCAGTACCGGCAGATCGCCCGGCAGGCGGAGCGCTTCGTACTGTTCCTGCGTGGGTACGCGCGCGGAGACGCGGTCGACGCTGAGCCGGGGCGGGTGGCCGAGTTCGGCCAGCAGCGTCGGGGTTCCTCCCTTGATACGGCGGCGTTCCATCAGCGCGGTGCCTCGGGCGATGTCCAGTGGGTAGTAGGAATGGACCAGTTCGACGGGCTCGTCGTCGAGCATCAGTACCTGATGCCGGAGCAGAGCCGTACCGCCCTCGGGCAGCCGAAGCGACTCGGCGACGTCCGCCGGAGGTGCAGTCTCGGCCACGGAGAGAAGCCGGCTCCGAGCCTCCCCACCGTGCTTCGCGGTCTCGGTCAGCCAGCGGTAGGGCTCACCGTTGGCAGCAGGAGCCATGTACGAGGCGGGCCGTACGGTGCGCTGCCGGTGTTCCCTTACGGTCACGGCCGCTCCCGCCCGCCCCACGATCAGCCTCTCGTCCTTGAGGAGCTGGAGCGCCTTCTGCACGGTGGCGTTCGAGGCGCCGAACCGGTCCTTGAGCTGTGCGGTGGACGGCAGACGGGCACCGGGCGCGAGATCGCCGGTCATGATCTCGTCGCGCAGGTCGGCGGCGATCCGTTCGTGGAGGGAACGGCGGTCGTATGCGTCGTGTTCGGTCCTGGGCACGGTCATCCGATCCGCATCTCGTAGCGCAGCCGCTGACGGTGGGCCGGCATGGTCATCATGTCGACCTGGATGGACCGGCCGTCGGCGTCGAGGGTGACCCGCGAGAGGCGGAGCACCGGCTCGTCCGGGCCGGTGTGCAGGGTTTCTTGTTCCTCCGGCCTGGGCATCCGGGCGGTCACGTCCTCCCTGACCTGTACGCCCACGTGTCCCAGTTCGGCGAGCAGGGTGACGGCTCCGCCGGGGATCTTCGCCGTACCGGCGAGGCGGGTGCCACGGGCGACGGACCCGGGGTAATAGGTGTCGGTCAGCTCGCAGGGCTCCTCGTCCAGGTACATCACCCGCCTGCGGACGACGACGGCCTCGCCCTCGGCCACACCGAGCAACTCCGCCACGTCCGCCGGCGCCGGCACCTCTCCCGCGTACACGATCCGCTGCCCACCCCGCCGCCCCCGCGCGGCTGTCTCTGCACTCCACGCGTCGCCCTGACCGGCTCCCCGCGCCGCCACATACGGCATCGAGGTGCTGACCCACTCGCCCACACTCATGACGTCCTCCGCGCTGCCCGTGCCGGTCCAACTTTGCTGCTTTACACAGTAAGTGAGTCACTCGCTGTTCCGCTCAGGGCCCACCTTGCTGCTTTTCGTGAATAGAAGTGCGGTGCTCTGGATCGTACAGCCCAGGATCAAGGCGGTGATGCGCCGTGTCTCTGTCACGGCAGCGACGCTTTCCCCGAGCCCGGACCTCGGTCGGCTCGGCTCGTGACTTCGCCCTCGACACGCTGACTGAGTGGGGCGTCTCCGACCGGCACGACGACATCCGGCTCTGCGTCTCGGAGCTCGCTACGAATGCCCTGCTTCACGGGGTTCCACCCGGGAGGGAGTTCCGTGTCCGGCTCACTGTGGAGGGACTGCTCGTACGTGTGGAGGTGAGCGACAGCGGTGGTGGATGCCCGGTGGTGCTGAACCCGGAGGCGGATCAATGCACCGGACGCGGGCTGCAACTGGCGAACGAACTGGCAGACGACTTCGGAGTCACCGAGCACGTCGTCGGCAAAACCGTATGGCTGGCCTTCAAGACCGGATCCGCTCCCGTGTGGCTGCGCGTCCGGCCATGAGTGCGGTCATGAGTGCGGTCATGACGGCGGTCCCGGTCGGGAGGTGGACCGGGACCGTGTGGGGCGGGGGTGTGGTCAGCCGTTGGCCAGGGCTTGGACTCGGGCCAGGGCGCCGTTGAATCTGTTGTGGTCGCCGACGATGGGGCCCTTGTTGGTGTACTGCCAGATCGTGTGGAAGTCCCAGCCCGCGGGCAGTTCGCCCACCGTCGTGCTGTAACGGGGGAGCCAGAGCGGGTTCGTGGCGCCGAAGCCCGGATAGTTGCCGGTGCAGGTCTTCCACCAGCTCGTGGCCGTGTAGATCACGGCGTCGCGGCCGGTGCGGGAGCGGTAGGTGTCCAGGAAGTCGCCGATCCAGTCGACCATCTGGTCCCGCGTCTTGCCGTAGCAGGCCGCGCCGTACGGGTTCCACTCGATGTCCAGCACGCCCGGCAGCGTCCTGCCGTCGCGCGACCAGCCGCCGCCGTTGTCGACGAAGTAGTCCGCCTGGTGCGCGCCGCTGGAGCCGTCGGGCGCGGCGAAGTGGTACGCGCCACGGATCAACCCTGCGTTGTACGCGCCGTTGTACTGCTGCGTGAAGTGCGGGTTCTTGTAGGAGCTCCCCTCGGTCGCCTTGGTATAGGCCCATTCCACCCCGCTGCTCCACAGGGCCGCCCAGTTGACGTTGCCCTGGTGCCCGGAGACATCCACGCCCTCGGTCTGCGGGGCGCGGTCCGTACGGGGCAGTGCGCCCTGGCCGTCGTGTTCGATGATGCCCATGCCCATATGGGCCGAGCCTCGTACGGGCGTCTCCGCCGACGTCTCCGTCGACGTCTCGGCCGGCGGATCCGCAGGGATGTCGGCCGCGCTCGCCCCGCCCGGCCGGGCGAGGAGGAGCGCGGGAGTGGTGAGGAGCGCGGCGACCGCGGCGATGAGCGCGCGGCCGGTCGTTCCGGATCTGTGCACGGGCATTTCGTGCCTCCGAAGACCTCGTGGGGGGGCAGAGAGTGGGAGCGCGTGAATCGGATGACATGGGGTGGAGATGGACATGTCACCCATAACGCTACGCATGTAGACCAGTTGACGGAAGCACGCCACGCGGCTGCCCCCGGAATAAACCTGCGAAATACTGACCGGGTCGCGGCAACAGCCGTCGGCGAAAGAAACTTTCAGGGGCGGAAAAGCGCGCGATGGGTGCTGACGTGCACGGGAGTGGTACGGGAAATGAGCCGGAGCACGGCCGGTGGAGTGGTGTGGACCAGGAATTCCTGGCCCTGGAAAGGGAATTGGCCGTCTTTCTGCGCCGCGCCCGTGCCAATTCCGGCGAGGTGGCGCGCGAGGTCCATCCCGAGCTGGAGCCCGGGGCTTATGGCCTGCTCGTACGGCTGGAGGAGGCCGGCAGCCAGCGGGCCACGGAACTGGCCGCGTATTTCGGTGTCGGCAAGGCCACGATGAGCCGTCAGCTCCGCGCGCTGGAGACGCTCGGCCTGGTCACGCGCGAGCCCGATCCGGCCGACGGCCGCGCCTGGCTGATCCGGATCACCGACGAGGGCACGTCCCGCTTCCGACGGGTCAGAAACGCCCGCCGCGAGCTGTACGTACAGAAGCTGGCGGACTGGGACCGCGCGGAGATCGCCGAGCTGGCCCGGCTGCTCCACCACCTCAACGAGCGCGCGGAGAGCTAGCGCGCGAAGAGCTGAGGCGGCGGGGAGCGACGGCTGGGCGCGGGGCCGGGACCGCGGGTCACGAGGGTGGTCCCCCTCGTGGATCCGGCCGCCCCGGCCGACCTCGCCCCGGCCGCCCTGGCCGACCTCGCCCCGGCCGCCCCCAGGCCTGCCCCCAACCGCCCGCCGCTGCCCCGGCCGCCCCCAGGCCTGCCCCTGACCGGCCGCCGCAGCCCCGGCCGCCCCCAGGCCTGCCCCCGACCGCCCGCCGCTGCCCCGGCTGCCCCGACTGGCCCGCCCCGCCCCCGCCGTCACAGCTCCACGTACGTCACCGTCGCGTCGTCGCTCGTCTTGCCTCTGCGGAACGTCACTCCGTCCGGGTCCGCCCACTCCGCCGCTCTGACCCGGTCGATCAGTTCCTGCGGGCCGTTCTTCCGTACCAGCGCCAGGCAGTCCGCCCAGCCGCCCTCCCGGAACACCTCCACCCAGCGGGCCGCGCCGTCCGTCAGTGCGAGCAGGGACCGTACCCGCGCCGTCGGCGTACGGCCCGTCACCGCCTTCGCCGCGACCGCCGGGTCGGCCGCCGCCGTGAAGAAACCGCCCTCCGCGTTGCGCAGCGCGTCCGTCGAGGCGACCGAGCGCAGCACCTCGCGCGGGACGCGGTCGAGACGGTCGTCCAGCACCGCCCGTACACCGCCGTCCGGCGACTCCAGCAGCAGCGTCGAGTCGGAAAGGACCAGATGCTCGACCTCGTCCGGGCCCCAACGCGCCAGTACGACGGTGGCCTGAGGGGTACGTACGTGAGAAAGGTCACATGTTTCGCGATGCGCGTCCGCCGTACGCGTGATCGATACGCCGAGGACCTCTGCCAGCGTCATATCCCGGCGGGAACCGGACAGTTCGGCGAGCGCTCCGCCGAGCCGGGAGGTGAACCAGGACACACCATGCACACAACCGTCGTCCCCGGCCGGCGGTGTCACCCCGTCCAGGACGACCAGCGTTCCGCCCCGGCCGGCGGCGGGCAGAGCGACGGATGTCCAGTCCTCATTGGGCCTCGCGGCGGCCCCCGGCACGCTGGCCAGTTCGATGCGCATGATGTCCAGTCTGCACGATTCCCCCGGCGGACCGCATGACTCCTTCACGGTCTCTGCACGCGCTGTCGATGGACTCGTACGGCCTGGTCAACCACTGTCATTCGGTCAGAATGAACGCCGAACGGGACCGGGACGGGATGGGAAAGGGCGCATCGGGGAAGCTGCGGGCGCGCATCCTGCCAAAGCATGTCCAGAAGGTCCACCCGGCACGCCAGGTTCCGGCAGGGCCTCGGCTGGGAAGAGTTGTTTGCCAACTCGTTCGTGATGTTCACTCGTTCGGGTGGCGGAGCGGCCGATACGTGCTTCCCTCGCACATGCGCTGGAATGGTCGGAAGCCGTACCAGGGGTGGGGGCTCTCTCGTTGTGACCGGTCGTCACCTCTGCTTCATGGGCGGACGAGTACAAGAATGCGAGCACCGGTGCAGAAGAAGCGGCCTCGGGGTAACGGTGTCACGCGCGGCGGGGCGACCAAGGCTGAGACCGGCAAGGCCACGGTAGGCATGGCCGGGACGGACAAGCAGTCCGACAAGGGCAGGTCCGGCAAGGACAAGTCCGTTAAGAGCAAGGGCCGCAAAGGCCGGGCCGACAGCGCGAGCAGCACGCCCGTGCCTGCGTCTGCGTCTGTGCCCACGTCTACGAACGGTCTCGCCGCGAGCGGTACGGCCGGAGAAGGGCGCCGCGTGCGCGTACGCAGCAGGCTGGTCGCCGGTGTCGCCGTCCTCGGTATCACCGTCGTCGCGGCCGGCGCGCCCGCCGTGCTGACCGCCTCCGCCGAGCTGAACGACGCCCAGAGTCTGGTCACTCTCGCCGAGCTGAACCAGCAGGCCGTGGTCCTGGCCCACTCCCTCGCGGACGAACGCGACGAGGTCGTCGTCTTCATCGCCGCGGGCCGGGAGACACAGCCGGACGGGACAGGCTCCGCCGACGGCACCGGCACCGGCTCCAGCTCCGGCGACACAGCGGGCTCCGGCGGCAGCACCGACTCCGGCTCCGGCGACACAGGCACCGGCTCCAACTCCGGCGGCGGTGACAAGGGCAAGCACACCATCTCCGACACCCGCAGCGCCCGCGTCGACCGCCAGATCGACGAGATACGTACGGCCGCCTCGGCCTCTCCCGGTCTGCTGCACGACCTCTCCACCGTTCCCTCCATCCGCCGTACCGCCCTCACCGGCAAGGGCTCGGCCCTGGAGGCGTACCGCGCGTACTCCGACGTCATCGCCAAGCTCCAGGCGCTCGCCGACGAACTGGCCGAGAAGACTCCGGCCGAGGCCGCCGACGGCACCCGCGCGCCCGGCGCGCTGGGCCGCGCCGTCGAACAGGCCTCCGCCTCCCGTGGACTGCTGCTGGCCGCGCTCGCCGTGCCCGCGCCCACCGACTCCGCGCCGCAGTACGACCCGATCACCGGACTCCTCGTAGAGCCTTCGGCCGACTCGGACAGCAAGAAGAACGACCAGCTGCGCGACGAGCTCAGCGCCACCGCCCAGCAGTCGCGCGTCCGTGAACTCGCCGCCCTCGCCGACTTCGACCAGACCGCCGACAGCGAGGCGCGCGAGTCCCTGACCGCCACCGTCACCGGACCGGACGTCAAGACCGCCGAGGGCTATCTGACGCGGCTCACCGACCGGCCCGAGCTCTCCGACGCCGACCGCGAGGCCGACCAGGCGAAGGTCGAGGCCGCGCTCTCCGCCAGGATCGACCAGATGCGCGGCGTCGAGTCCGGGCTCGGCTCCAGCCAGTTGGAGCGTCTCGAACTGCTCCGCGACGACGCCGTCACCGGCCTCGAACTGCGGATCGCGCTCCTCGGCGGCTGTCTGCTGATCGCCGTCGGTGTGTCCACCGCCGTCGCCCGTACGCTGACCAGGCCGCTCGCCGTCGTACGGATCGGCGCGGCCCGGCTCGCGGCGGCGCCGGAGACCGAGGAACCGGTCAGGTTCACCGGGCGCAACGACGAGTTCGCCCAGGTCGTACGGTCCCTCAACGGCCTGCACGGCAAGCTGCTCGAACTCTCCGCCCGCGCCGAGACGCTCGACGGCGACCGCACCGATCTGATCGCCGCGCGCGAGAAGGTCGTCGCGCAGCGCGCCGAACTCCAGGAGCGTACGGCCGAGATCGGCGGCCAGCTCCAGCGGCTGCGGCACACCGTCCACCACACCTTCGTCAATCTCTCGCTGCGTACGCTCGGCCTCGTGGAGCGCCAGCTCGCCGTGATCGAAGGGCTGGAGGAGCGCGAGCAGGAGCCGGAGCAGCTCGACACGCTCTACAAGCTCGACCACATGGCCACGGTCATGCGCCGGCACAGCGAGAATCTGCTGGTGCTGGCCGGCCATGAGCACGGCCACGGCTCCAACGGGCCCGTACCGCTCGTGGACGTCCTGCGCGCCGCCGTCAGCGAGATCGAGCGGTACGAGCGCGTCACGATCCACTCGCTGCCGGCGCACGCCCAGGTCGCCGGCTTCGCCGCGGACGACCTCAGCCATCTCATGGCCGAACTGCTGGAGAACGCCACCTCCTTCTCGCCGCCCGACGCCGAGGTCCAGCTCTCCGGCTGGCTGCTGGAGGGCGGCGAGGTGATGCTCTCCGTCCAGGACCAGGGCATCGGTATGTCCGCGGACCGGCTCGCCGAGCTGAACGCACGGCTCGCCGAGCCCGAGGACGCCAAGGACACCGGTGAGTCCGAGGGCATCGAGGGCCGGGCCAGAAAGCGGTACGGAAGCGAGATCGAGGGCGAGGGACTCGGTCTGCGGGTCGCCGCGCTGCTCGCGGCGCGCCATGGCGTACGGATCGAGCTGCGCGAGCACCAGCAGGGCGGTGTGGCGGCGGTCGTCGTACTCCCGCAGGCCCTGCTTCCCGCCTCGCCGCCGGCCGGCGCACCGCACCAGGCACGGACGGCCGGAGCGGCGCCCGCGCTGCATCTGCCGGGCTCGGCGGCGGAGGCCAACTCCAATGCGCTTCCCGGGCGTTCGGCACCGGATCCGCTGGTTGCGGCGGCGGAGGAGGCGATCCGTAAGGCGGAGTCCGCCGAGGCGGAGCCGGAGCCGGAAACCTCCGGCGCCGAGGCCGCATCCGAGTTGGACGAGGACGAGTTCACGGCGCCTGAGCTTGAGTACGAGCCCGAGCCCGCGCTTGAAGCCGAGCCCGAGCCTGCGCTTGAAGCCGAGTACGAGCACGAGCCCGAGCCCGAGCGTGGATTCGAGCCGGATCCGGAGCCGGAGCGCGGATTCGAGCCGGCCGCGGCCCTCGCCGTACCCGACGCCGCGCCGCTGCCCGGCCCGTACGCCATCGGTCCCGAGCGCCATGAGCGCGTCGCCGACGGCGAGCCCGGGACCGTCGGCGCCGATCTGGACACCTTTACGATGCGGCTCCCGCGCCGGCCCGGCGCGCCCGCCACTCCGGACCCGGCCCCGACCCTGACCCCGGAGCCGGACACCGCCACAGACACGCACATCGGCTCCGAGCCGGGCGAGTTGACCGCTCCCCGGCGGGAGCGCATCACCGGCAAGGGGCTGCCCAAGCGCACCCCGAGAACAGTCACACCGGCCGCCGCGCCCACCGAGCGCACCGGCAGTGTCGACGCGGAAGCCCTGCGCCGCAGGCTCGGCGGCTTCCACCAAGGCGCGAAGGAAGGCCGACGCGATGTCGAGGCCGAATTCACGGAGCAGACAGCGCCCGCAGCGCGGACCGAAGTACATACCGATGAGGCGGGGGAAACAGTCGAGGAGGCACGCAGTTGACTGCGACCGGCACATTCGGACTGAGCAGCGAAGCCCGTAACCTGCACTGGCTGTTGAGCAATCTCGTCGAGGAGGTGCCAGGAGTCCACTCGGTCGCCGTCGTCTCGTCCGACGGACTTCTGCTGCTCTCCTCCGACCCGGGGCTGAACACCGAGGCGGCCACCACCGTGCGTCAGGAGGGCCCTCGCGGCTCCAGCGCCGATCTGGCCACCATCGTCTCGGGCATCGGCAGTCTGACCGTGGGAGCGGCGAAGCTGATGGACGGCGGCGGGGTCAAACAGACCATGGTCGCCATGGAGGAGGGCAGCGTTTTCGTCATGGCGATCAGCGACGGCTCGCTGCTGGGTGTGCACGCCACACCTGATTGCGATATGAGTGTGGTCGCGTATCACATGGCGCTGTTCGTCGGTCGCGCCGGACATGTGCTGACGCCGGAGCTCCGCGACGAGTTGCGCAAGTCGATGGAGTTGACGGAGTCGATGGAGCCGACGGAGAGCGCCAAATGACGCCGCCCACCGAACCGGGCAGGCGGCTCCCCGTACGGGGCGGGGACCACAGGCCGGCCCGGGTCCGTCCGTACTCGCTCACCGGCGGACGTACCCGCTTCGGACACGTCCTGCTCGTCGAGACCTTCGTCGCCGCGATCGAAGCGGCCGACGAGCGCAAGGAGTTGACGGACGGCGGGGCGTCCTCCAAGGTCATGCCGGAGATGCGGGCGATTGTCGAGCTGTGCCGGCGCATGCGTACAGTGGCAGAGGTGTCGGCACTGCTCAAGATGCCGCTGGGAGTGGTCCGGGTGCTGCTCAGCGACCTGGCCGACCAGGGAAAGATCCGTGTGTACGGGACCGGGTACGGAACCGGCCAGCCCGACCACGCGCTGCTGGAAAGGGTGCTGAGTGGACTCCGCCGTCTCTGACGCCACCGCTGCCGCTGGTGTCACCACCGCCGGTGCGAAGGTCTCGGGTGCGAATGCCTCGGGTATGACTGCCTCGGGCGTGGCCTCGTCGGGTGTGACCGCCTCGGGCGCGACCGCCTCCGGTGTCATGGCTCCGCCGTTCGTGACCGAGCCCGAAGAAGAGCTCAAGGCATGGCAGTTGGACCGCACGCGTGCGCCCATCGCCACCAAGATCGTGGTCGCGGGCGGCTTCGGCGTCGGCAAGACGACCTTCGTCGGCACGGTCTCGGAGATTCCGCCGCTCCAGACCGAGGCCCTGATGACGCAGGCCAGCGCGGAGACCGACGATCTCAGCGCCACGCCCGACAAGGTCACCACGACCGTGGCGATGGACTACGGCCGGATCACGCTCGACAACGACCTGGTGCTGTATGTCTTCGGCACACCGGGCCAGGAGCGCTTCTGGTTCATGTGGGACGACCTGGTGCGCGGCGCGATCGGCGCCGTCATCCTGGTCGACACGCGGCGCGTCGCGGACTCCTTCCCGGCGCTCGACTACTTCGAGAGCTGCGGGCTGCCCTATGTCGTCGCGGTCAACCACTTCGAGGGCTCGGAGCCGTTCGACATCGAGGATGTACGGGACGCGCTGACGATTCCGGACGAGATCCCCGTACTGATCATGGACGCGCGCAAACGGATCACGGTCGTCGAGTCGATGCTCACGCTGGTACGCCACGCGCTCGCGGCCTCGCCGGAATAGCGCCCGGCGGGCCGACGGCGCCCGCCGCGTCCCGGGCGGGCGCCGCGTCCCGAAGCTCGAACTCGCATCACGTACGCAAACGGAGAACCCGCCATGCGGAAGATACTCGTCGTCGGAGCCGGCCAGTCCGGGCTTCAGCTCGCCCTCGGCCTCCAGTCGCGGGGCTACGAGATCACCCTGATGTCCAACCGCACGGCGGACGAGATCCGGTCCGGCCGGGTCATGTCCACACAGTGCATGTTCCACACGGCGCTCCAGCACGAGCGCGATCTCCAGCTCGGCTTCTGGGAGTCGCAGGCGCCGAGGATCGAAGGTCTCGGCGTCTCGGTCACCGGGCCCGACTCCACCCGTGCGGTCGACTGGGTCGGCACGCTCGACGGATACGCGCAGTCCGTCGACCAGCGCGTCAAGATGGCCGGCTGGATGGAGACCTTCGCCCAGCGCGGCGGCCAGCTGGTGATACACGGCGCGGCCGTCTCCGACCTGGACTACTTCTCCCGTACGTACGATCTGGTGCTGGTCTCCGCGGGCAAGGGCGAACTGGTCTCGATGTTCGGCCGCGACGCCTCCCGCTCTCCGTACGACACACCGCAGCGCGCGCTCGCGGTGGCGTACGTCCACGGTCTGGGCCCGCGTCCCGAGCATCCGGACTACGATGCCGTGCGCTGCAATCTGGTGCCGGGCGTCGGCGAACTGTTCGTCATGCCCACGCTCACCACCTCCGGCCGCGCGGACATCCTCTTCTGGGAGGGCGTGCCCGGCGGTCCGCTCGATGTCTTCCGGGGCATCAAGGATCCCGCCGAGCATCTCTCGCTCACGCTGGAGCTGATGGAACGGTTCACGCCCTGGGAGTACGCGCGCGCCACGAAGGTCGAGCTGACGGACGCCAACGCCACGCTCGCCGGACGGTACGCGCCGACCGTGCGCCATCCGGTCGGACGGCTGCCCGGCGGCGGTCTTGTCCTCGGTGTCGCCGATGTCGTCGTCGCCAACGACCCGATCACCGGACAGGGCTCCAACTCGGCGTCCAAGTGCGCCGCTTCGTATCTGGAGTCGATCGTGGCGCACGGCGACCGGCCGTTCGACGAGACGTGGATGCAGACGGCGTTCGACCGCTACTGGGAGACCGCGCGGCATGTCACGAAGTGGACGAACGCGATGCTGGGCGTACCGCCGGAGCATGTCCTCAATCTGATCGGCGCGGCGGGCGGGCTCCCGCCGGTCGCCGACCGGTTCGCGAACGGCTTCAACGATCCGGCCGACTTCGAGAACTTCTTCTACGAGCCCGAGAAGACGAACGCGTATCTGGCGGAGGTCTCGGGCGCGGTCGGCGCGGCGGGCGCGGCCGGCGTCTGATCGGGCCGTCCGTCGTGCCCGCCCAGCTTGCCGTGCCTCCCGTGCGTCAGCCCTGGTTGTAGCCGGTGTCCGCGCCGTCCATGGCGCCCTCGGGCAGCTCCGGCGGTGAGTACGCGCCGGGATTTAGCGAGCGGGCCTCGGGATCCGGCCGTACGGCGCCCAGCAGCGGGTTCGCCGCGATCGGCGAGACCTTGACACGGGCGCCCGGGCGAGGCGCCTGGATCACCATCCCGCCGCCGAGATAGATCGCCACATGGGTGGCCTCGGGAAAGTAGATCACCAGATCGCCGGGCCGCAGCTCGCGCAGCGAGACCTGAGGGAGCTCGTCCCACTGCTCCTGGCTGGTACGCGGGATGCTCACGCCGGCGCGCGCCCAGGCCTGCTGAGTCAGCCCGGAGCAGTCGTAGGTGTCCGGTCCCTCGGCGCCCCATTCGTACGGTTTGCCGATCTGCTCGACGGCGTAGCGCACCGCCTCGTCGCCCTTGGCCGAGGGCGCTCTGCCCGCCTCGCCTCCGGGCGCTCCTGGTGCTCCGGGCGCGCCCGCCTGTGTCGTCGTTCCTTTTCCGATGCCCGCGCCGATGCCCTCACCGAGCGCGCCCGAGGCGAGCAGTTCGCGCTGGGCCTCGTCCGTACCGGCCTTCTCCAGCGCGGCCACCGCGGCGATCTGCTTGCCGCTGAGCGAGGCGAGCAGCTTCTCGACGTCCAGGAGCCTGGACTTGACCATGTCACGCTGCTTGCGCTGCTTGGTGGCGAGCGCCTGCTGCTTGCCGAGGGCCTCGCGGGATGCCGTTGTCAGGGCGGCGGCGCGTTTCTCGGTGGCGGCGAGCCGCGCCATCGTATGGGCCCTGGTGCGTGCGGTGCGCCTCACCAGATAGTTCTCCTCCAGGGCTTGCTGTGGATCGCGGGCGAGCAACAGCCGCAGATAGCCGGAGAGTTCGGACTGTCCCTGGTACTGCCGACGGGCCAGCCGGCCCGCGTCGCCGCGGCTCAGGGCCAGGGCCGTACGGGCCCGTGCGAGGGCGGCGGTGAGCCGCTTGGTCTCGGCGCGCTGCCGGGCGAGTTCGGTCTCGGTGGCGTTGAACGCCTCCGTGGCCTGCTCGGCCTGCCGGTAGAGAAGCCGGAGGCGGCTCAGCATCTCGGAGACGGTTCGTGGCGGAGAGGCGTCCAGGGAAGCTTCCAGGGCGGCGGCGTCGAGGGCGGCGGTGTCGGCGGGCGCTCCGGCGCCGACGGCTCCGTCCTCGGCGCCCTCCGGGGCTTCTGACGCCCCATCAGCTGCTGGGTTTTCTGGGTTTTCGGAATCCAGATCGTCCGTCCCGCCCTTGTCCCGGGACGGAGAAGGAGACGCCGACGCGGACGCCGAGGTGCCCGATGCCGTGTCGTCGCCCGGCTCCGCGACGGCGTGCGACGCGAAGGGCAGTCCGGCGAGGACCGTCGCGGTGGCCAGTGCCGCCGTACAGGCCGCTCGTAGCACTCTTCCTGACATGTCATCACCTCCGGTTGCGGGATGGAGAGTCCAGCACTAGGCGATGATGAGGTGAGATGACGTACGAATAGCCCATTAATGGGCGGGCTGGCGCAACAGCATCACCCGCGTGAGGGACCGCCCGGCTTCGACCAGGGCCATTTCAGCCTCCGGCGCTCACGGCCCGCGGACATGTACTCGTACTTCCATCCGCGCTGCAGCCCAAGGCGCTTGCTGTAGCTCGCCGGTGCGCGCCGGTAGGTGTGTACGGTGGGCGGCCCGCCGTCCGCGTCGGGCACCGGGATCTCGTACCACTTGGGCGGATGCCCGGTCGGTCCCGTCAGCACGGGCAGTACGCGCCCGTCCATCGGGCCGCCGACAAAAAGGGTGTCTTCGCTTCTCACGGGCCCAGTCTCGCTCAGACCGGGCGGAGTGCGGCTCCGGTACGGCCCGACACCCGGCCCCGACACCTCTGAAGCGGCCCTAGAGCAGCCGTGCGGCGCCGTTCACCCTGGGGATCACGCGGCGGGCCAGCGTGGCCACAGGACCGTCCGGACGCTCGTACGCCATCAGCGCGTCGACGGCCGCGGCGGTCTCCTCGTCCGTGGCCGCCGTGGCGACCAGGAGCGCGATGAGATGGTCCACCAGCCAGTCGCGCAGTTCGGCGGCGGGCGGCTGCTTCTCCTCGTCCAGCCATATCAGCGACGCCGATTCGACGGCCGCGATCCAGGTGCGCACCATCATCCGCAGCCGCGCTCCCGGCGGCTGCGGCGCGGGCCGGTCCGTGGCTGCCCGGTCCGTAGCCGTCCGGCCCGTACCGATGTGGAGCAGGATCTGTTCGGCCGCGGCCCGTCGTACCTCGTCCACGATCGCGGTCGTCCGGGACGTCTCACACACGCTGCCGCCCTGGAGCAGCGCGCTGAATCCCGCGTCGTGCTGGTCGACAAAGGCGAGATAGCGGTCCAGTACGCGCCCGAGGCGCTCGGTCGGCGGTCCCACCGGCGGTTCGGTGAAGCACAGTTCCAGCTCGTCGGCGGCGGAGCGGAGCGCGGCCTCGTACAACTCCTGCTTGCCGCCTCGGAAATACCGGTAGACGAGCGGTCGCGACACTCCGGCCGCCGCCGCGACATCATCGAGGGAGACATCCTCGGGAGCCCGGTGCGCGAAGAGCGTGAGCGCCGCGTCGAGAAGCTGCGTACGGCGCTCCTCGACGCTGAGCCGTCGGTACGCGGGTGTTGCGGACGCGGTCATGTCGGCAGCGTAACCGCACCTGGCGGCCGGTCAGGCGTCGGCCGGGCGCCGGTCGCGGACCGGCCGCGGACTCCGAATATGGCGCATCACGCGCCTTCGGGAGGCACGATGGCCCCTATGACCACCCCACACACAGCCGCCGACCGAGTTCCCGCCGACCGAGCGGCGGCCCGGCGCAGTCTCGAAGGGCTCGCGCTGGGCGATGCCTTCGGCGAGCGCTGGTTCCCGCTCTTCCGTGAACGCCCGCGCGCCCACGCGGAGATCAAGGCCAGGCTCACGCCGCAGGAGCTGGAGTGGCACTGGACGGACGACACGGCGATGGCCCTCGCGGTCCAGCGCGTCCTCCATGAGCACGGCGCCATCGACCAGGACCGGCTGGCCAGTTGCTTCGCCCTCACCTACGACGCGGATCCGGCCCGTGGCTACGGGCACGGGATGCACACGCTGCTGCCGGCCCTGCTCGCCGAGCCGGAGAGCTGGCGCACTCTGGCTCCCGGGCTGTTCGAGGGCGGCAGCCTCGGCAACGGCGCGGCGATGCGGGTGGCGCCGCTCGGCGCCTGGTTCGCCGCCGACCTCGCACGCGTCGCCGAGCAGGCCGTACGCTCCGCCGAGGTGACGCACGCCCATCCGCAAGGGATAGCGGGCGCGGTGGCGGTCGCCGTGGCGGCTGCGCTGTCGGTACGGTCCGAACTCTCCGTGGCGGCGGTGGCCGAGGCCACGCCCGAGGGCCCGGTACGGGACGGTCTCGCGCGGGCGGCGGAACTGCCCTTCACCACCGAGCCGTGGAAGGCCGCCGATGTGCTCGGCAACGGCGGGCGGATCCGCGCGGACGACACCGTGCCGTTCGCGGTCTGGACGGCGGCCCGCCACCGTGACGATCTGCCGGCCGCGCTCTGGTCGACGGCCGAGGGCTTCGGTGATGTGGACACCACCTGCGCCATCACCGGAGGCATCGTCGCGGCCCGTACGGGAACGGGCTCGGTCCCGGCGCAGTGGCGCGAGCGCCGGGAGCCGCTGCCACTGTGGGAGCCGCTGCCGTAGGCCGGGCCGCTCAGGCGCAGGCCGGGCCGCTCAGGCATAGGCCTGGCCGCTCAGGGCGCCGCGTGCTTCTCCGCCGCGACTGCCATGTCGAGCAGCGCGGCATCCGCTCCCCGGGCCGCGACCAGTTGCAGCCCGACCGGGCAGCCGTCCGCCGTGAAACCGGCCGGAATGCTTGCCGCCGGCTGCCCGCTCAGATTGAACGCCCAGGTCAGCGCGGTGGAGTAGAGCTCGCCCGGGCCCTCGTGGCCATGCGGCCGGTTCGGTGTGACCGGCGTGAGCAGCAGCGGCGCCCGGGCGAACAGGGCGTCGAGCCTGCGGTCGTTCTCCGCCCGTACCTCCGCCGCCCGTGCCCGGGCGGTTCTGGACGTTTCGCCGCCGCGCAATGTCGTCCAGGCCTCGCGCGGATCGAGGAGTACGAACGGATCGGCGGGCGTCAGCGGATTGTTGGGCGTCAGCAGGTCGTTGGGCGGCAGCAGGTCGTTGGGCGCGCGCGGCGCCTCCGCGTACCGCGCGTCCTCCGGTCGTACGAGCCGTACCACTCCCGCCGTCACCAGCCGCTCCACCGCCGCCCGTACCACCGAGGCCACCTCCGGATCCGGCCGCGCATAGCCCAGATCGGGGGAGTAGACCGCGGGCACCGGCAGGGACAGGGCAGTCGGTTCGTCAGCCAAGTCGTCAGTCAGGTCGTAAGCCGGTTCGTATGCGCCGAGCACACAGCGCAGATACGGCCGTGCCTCCGCCGCCGACCGTGTCAGTACGCCCGCCGAGGCCAGTCCCGTACGGTCCGGCGAGGGCAGCAGCCCGTTCGTCGTCTTCAGCCCGAACACGCCGCACCAGGCGGCCGGGATCCGGACCGAGCCGGCTCCGTCGCTGCCGGTGGCCAGTGGCACCATCCCGGCCGCGACCGCCACCGCGGAGCCCGCCGAGGATCCACCGGGCGTACGGTCGGCGCGGTACGGATTGACCGTACGGCCGTGTCTGCCCTGCCCCCAGGTCTGCCAGTACGTTCCGGGCCCGGGCACCGCCGTCGAGCCCACCGGCACGGCGCCCGCCGCGATCAGGCGCTCCGCCGCGTACGACCGGATCCCGGACGGTCCCTTCACCGCGAACGGCACTCCGGCGAGCGGCAGCCGCCGGTCCACCGTGCGCGCCCGCGCCGGCGCCTCGTCGTCCCACACCTCGATGAACGCGCACAGCTCCGGATCGAGCCGTTCGATCCGCGCCAACGCCTCCGCGACCAACTCCGTCATAGGCACACCCCCTGCCCCAGCGCCCTCGCGCCCGGTCTCCCTCCTCAGTCTCGCAGCGCCTCCTCCATCACCGCGCGTGCGATCGGCGCCGCGTTCCCGCCGCCGCTGATGTCCGCCCGCCCGGCCGCCGCGTCCTCCACGACCACCGCGACCGCGACCGCCGGCCGGACCGTGTCCTCGGCCTGTGCCCAGGCGATGAACCAGGCGTACGGCAGACCGGAGTTGTCCACACCGTGCTGGGCCGTGCCCGTCTTCCCGCCGACCGTCACTCCGGGAATGCCCGCCTTTGTGCCCGTACCGTCCCTGACCGAGTCGATCATCATCTGCCGTAGCTGCTGCGCCGTGGCCGGGCTCATCGGCCGCCGGTACATCCGCTCGCCCGTACGGGACACGATGTCGCCGTCCGAGGTGGTGACGCGGTCCACCAGATACGGGTGTCTGAGATCGCCGCCGTTGGCGACCGCCGCCGCGACCATCGCCATCTGGAGCGGAGTGGCCCGGGTGTCGAACTGCCCGATGGAGGACAGCGCCAGCTCGTCGTCGCTCATCCGGGTGTCGAAACGGGAGGCGGCGACACGGGAGGGAATCCTGAGCCCGGTGTCGTTGAAGCCGAATCCTTCCGCGGTGCGCACCATCCGGTCCGGCCCGACCTTCACCGAGAGCCCGGCCATCACCGTATTGCAGGACCATCTGATGGCGTACGCGAGCGACGCCCGGCCGCAGCCGACCGCCTCGTTGGGCAGTCTGGTCCTGGTGCCCGGCAGGATGAACGGTTCCTCGATACCGGTCGGCGCGTAGGCGTCCCTGACCGTTCCGGACTCCAGCGCAGCCGCCGCCGTCACGATCTTGAAGGCCGAACCGGGCGGATAGGTCTCCCGGATCGCCCGGTTGAGCATCGGCTGGGTTTCCTCGCCGGTCAGCCGGGTCCAGGCGCTGGTGACACTCCTGCCGGTGCCCGAGAGCCAACCCGGGTCGTACGACGGACTGCTGACCAGTGCCAGAATCCTGCCCGTGGTCGGCTCGATCGCCGCCACCGCGCCTCGCCGCCCGGCGAGTCCGTCGTACGCGGCCCGCTGCATCGACGCCTTGATGGTGGTGACGACCGAACCGCCGGGCTGCCGACTGCGGGTGAAGTCGTTCCAGAAGGGGAAGGGCGCGAGCATCGGTTCCGTACCGGAGAGCACGTCGTCCTCGGCGCTCTCCAGCAGCGTCGTGCCGTACGTCTGGGAGGCGTAGCCGGTGACCGGCGCGTACAGCGGTCCCTGGGTGTAGCTCTGCTCGTAACGCAGCAGCTCCCGGGTGTCCTTGGAGCGGGTGACGGTTTTGCCGTCCACAAGGATGTCACCGCGCGGCTGGGCGTAACGGAGCACGGAGGCACGGCGGTTGGCGGGATTGCCGTCGAGGGAGTCCGCGTCGACGAGCTGGATTCTGACGGCGTTGAGCAGCAGGGCGACGAGGAGCAGCAGACAGAAGAGGGCGGTGCGCCGGATATGGCGGATCACCGGTCGTCCTCGCGGATCACCGGTCGTACCACTCCGGCTCCAGGGTCCAGGATCGCGGGCGTGACGACTCCGGTCTGCTTGGACTTGGACGTGGGCCTGGGCTTGGACCCGGGCGCGGGCGCGGGCGTGGGCGTGGGCTCGGACGTGGGTTTGGACTCGGGTGTGGGCTCGGACTCGGGCGTGAGTGAGGGCGCGGGCTCCGGGCGTGGGCTGCGGGCCGAGTCGCTGAGCCGGATGAGCAGCGCCACGATCATCCAGTTGGTGACGACCGACGAGCCGCCCTGGGCGAGGAAGGGCATGGCCATACCGGTGAGCGGGATCAGGCCCATCACTCCGCCCGCGATGACGAACACCTGAAGGGCGAGGATCGAGGCGAGCCCGGTGGCGAGCAGTCGGCCGAACGGGTCGAGCAGGACGAGGCCGGTCCGGTAGCCGCGGGCGACCAGCAGCGCATACAGCATGAAGACGGCGGCCAGCCCGACGAAGCCCAGCTCCTCGCCCGCGGTGGCGAGGATGAAGTCCGACTTGGCGGCGAAGCCGATCAGAATGGACTGGCCGCGGCCCAGGCCCGTACCGGACAGCCCGCCCGCCGCGAACGCGAAGAGCGACTGGGCGAGCTGGCCGGGCCCGCGCCCTTCCTCGATGGACGCGAACGGATGCAGCCAGTCCTGGACTCTGCTGTGCACATGCGGCTCCAGAGAACCGACCGCGAAGGCGCCGACGGCGGCGAGCAGCAGGCCGACGGCGATCCAGCCGGTGCGTCCGGTCGCCACGTACAGCATGATCACGAAGAGCCCGAAGAAGAGCAGCGAGGTGCCCAGATCCTGTTCGAGGACGAGGACCATCACACTGATCACCCAGATGGCGACGATCGGTCCGAGGACGCGTCCGGTGGGCAGATGGAGCTTGCGGATCCTGCGGCCGGTGTAGGCGAGGACATGGTGGTTGGCGGCGAGATACGCGGCGAAGTAGACCGCGAGCAGGATCTTGGCGAATTCACCGGGCTGGAAGGAGAGCCCGCCGACTCTGATCCAGATCTTGGCGCCGTTCACGGCCGGATAGAAGATCGGCACGATGAGCAGCACCAGGGCGGTGGCGACAGAGAGATACGCGTAGCGCTGGAGCGTGCGGTGGTCGCGCAGGAAGGCGACGACGGCGATGAACAGCGCGACGCCGAACGTGGACCACACCAACTGCGTCGGCGCCGCGATGCCGTTCGGGGTCTCCAGGTCGAGCCGGTGGATCAGCACCAGGCCGAGACCGTTGAGCAGCACCGCGATGGGAAGCAGCAGAGGATCCGCGTACGGCGCGCGGAGACGGACCGCGATATGGGCGAGGAGGGCGAGCATGCCCAGCCCGGCGCCGTATCCGGCCGCGTCGGGCGGCAGCGCGCCGTATTTGCCGAGACCGACACTGACATAGCCGAAGACGGAGATGAGGACGGCGCAGACGAGGAGGGAGAGTTCGACGCCGCGGCGCTTGCGGAGGCCGGGCTCGGGCGGGGGAGTGTCCCTCGTCGTTGCGGTCATGGATCGAAACGTAGCAAGGCGGCATGCCTTATGTCCGTTTATGTGGAGTCGTAAAGCATGCCGTGCTTACTTCGTGTGGTGCGGGCCTATGTGGGGCGGGGACATGGGGCGGCGGAGTAAGGGGCTGGGTACGGGGCTGGGCGCGGCGCGGTGTGTGCGGAGCGGGCGGCTGGGCGCGGTGTCAGCACCAGTGCGGTGTCTCGCCCAGGCTGCGGATGTATTTGGCCGATCCCCAGGCCCAGCTGCCGTCGGCGAGGAGGTACCAGCGGTTGTTTCCGTCCACGCTGCCGCCCTCCACCTTGCAGAAGATGCGCACGATGTCGCCGTATTCGAGCTCGCCGACGACTCTGCTGCTGCGCGTCGGCTTGTCCCGGAGGAGAAGACCGGTCCTGGCGACGACCTTGCCTCTGTATCTGCCGAGGCCCTGGGCGTCGGTTTGCGACTTCGGCGGTGGATTGCCCGCCGGCTCATCGGCGGCCACCGGTACCGGTCCGGTGGTCGCGGATGCGGCGGCGGTGGGCGCGGCGAACGCGGGTGCGACGGAGACGGTGGCGAGAGTCGTGGCGGCGAGCGCGGAGACGGTGAGGACGGCGGCGGTACGGCCGGGCGAACGCACGGGCATGGTGACTCCTGGGACCTGAGGGCGAGGAGCCGGTGATTCCGGCATATGACTCGCGTGGTTCACGCTAGGTTCGCTACTCAATGTCCGCAATTTGTGACTCTGGGTGCTCACGCCATATGGGCTCAGCGCACTGGCTCGGCGCGTCGGCTCGGCGGAGGCTCAGTGCGTCGGCTCAGCGCTGGTAAGGGTTCTGCTGCTCCGTCCGGTTGTGCGCGGGACTGCCGCCGGCCTGGCCGGTGCTCTGGGCGAGCAATTGGTCGGCCTGCTCCTTCGTCACCTGCTGCTCGGCGCCGCAGAACGTGCACTGGGTCGCGTACTTGGTGGAGAACGCGAAGAGCGGCACGAAGAACAGCGTGAACTTGGTGACGCGCTTCTTGAGCGTATGCGCGGAGGGATTGCCGCAACGGCCGCAGACCAGCGTCAGTATGGCCAGTTGGTAGAGATAGCCCTTGGTACCGAAGATGATCATGTGAGCGATTCCTTCCGCGAGACACGCGCCCGGGACGGGAGCGTCGGGGAGAGTCTGCTCCCTCTACCCAGACTGCCGTACGGAGATGACGGCGGCGGTGGCGGGCGGGTAGGTGGTGGCGGGCGGCAGTCGGCAGCCGGCGTGACCTATTGCTTCCGCGGGCCGGTGACTGTTCCCATGGTGGCAATGGGGGTGAGGTGGCATGACGATCCGATTACGTGTCACGCCGGTCCGTGTCCGAGGCCGCGACCGGCTCTTTGTGAGTCTGCCGGACGGTACGGCCGTCGCCTGGTACGACGGCGCCGCTGACGCGGACAGCCCGGCCGGTGGCCCGACCGGTGGTGGGCAGGCCGATGGGCGGTTCGGCGGGCGGATCAGTGTGCTCCCGGGCGCGGCCCGCGAGGATGTGCTGGCCGCCCTCGCGCCGTACATCACCGGTGAGGTGGCGGTCGGACCGCCGCCGATACCGACGCCGGCCGATCTCGACCGGCTCTCCCTCCACCCGGACGACGACCTCGCGCCCAACCGTCCGGGCGAGGCGCTCCACGCGGAACTGGACGCGCTTCCGGCGCCCGAACGGCATGGGTGGTTCCGCCGGGGCACCTGGGGCGTGGGCACATGGAGTACGGGCACATGGGGCCGGGACACATGGCCGACGGTCCTACGTCGCAGGGACCCACATCGCGGTGATCCATATCGCAGGGACCCATATCGCAGGGATCCACGGCACGGAGAACTCCTCGCCCAGCAACTCCTCGGCGACCATCTCGACCGGCTGGAGGCCGCGGGCTGGCGGGTGCTGCACTCGATACCGCTCCCCGGGGCCGGCGCCGGCGCCCGTATCGACCATCTCGCGATCGGCCCGGCCGGCGTCCTGGCCGTACGTACCGTCGCCGCGTGCGGGCGGCGGGTCCGAATCGCCGATCCCATGGTCCGTACGGGCCGTGCCCAACCGCAGCCTCACCTCCGCTGGGCCCGTCGCGCGGCCGAGCGCGCCTCGTTCGCCCTGGCGACCGCCGTACGCCCGGTCCTCGCCGTGGCCGAGGCGTCCCGGCTGGACGCGGTGCCGTCCTCGTCGGACGTACGGATCCTGCGTGACACCGAGATCTCGACGCTGGCGTCCCTCGGAGGCGTACTCAAACCGGCGGACATCGAGGCCCTGTACGCGACGGCCCGCGATCGCCACACATGGCTGTCGGTGTAGTAGTGGTGGCTCGCGCCACACCACCGGGTGGGGCTATGTCTCCGGCAGTGGCCCGGCGTGGCCCGGATCGAGGAGCGGGGCGAGGAGGTCTCCGTACCGTTCCAGCCGCGCAGCGATGTCCGCCGACCGGAAGACCAGCTCCTCGGCTGCCGTACAGTCCGTGATCTCGTCCCAGGTCACGGGCGTGGAGACCGTCGGTTCCGGCCGGGCCCGCAGGGTGTAGGGCGCGGCGGTCGTCTTCGCCGCGGCGTTCTGGCTGTGGTCGACGAAAACCTTTCCCGGGCGCAGCGAGCGGCTCATCCGATGGACCACCTGCTCCGGCAGGGCTGCCTCGGCCTCGACGGCCAGGCCCTTCGCGTACGCCGAGACATCGGCCGACGGCGCGCGCTCCAGCGGTACCAGGAGATGGAGGCCCTTCGAGCCGGAGGTCTTCACATAGGTTTCAAGGCCGTCCTCGCCCAGCCGTTCGCGCAGCCAGCGCGCCACCGCGCAGCACTCCACGACCGTGGCGGGCGCTCCCGGGTCCAGGTCGAAGACCAGCCGGTCGGCGTGGCCGGGCGTATCGGCCTGCCACTGGTGCGTATGGAACTCCACGACCAGATTCGCCGCCCACATCAGCGTCGGCAGATCCTCCACCACCACCTGTCTGCCGCTGTCCGCCGTCTTTCTGGGCACCTCGGCGACGCGTACCCAGCCGGGCGTGCCGGGCGGTGGGTTCTTGGTGAAGAAGACCTGGCCGCCGGGCCCGTCCGGGTAGCGGAGGAAGGAGACCGGGCGGTTGGCGAGATGGGCCAGGAGAGGGCCCGCCGTCCGGGCGTAATAGTGCAGGACCTCGCCCTTGGTGGTGCCTGTCGCGCCGTACAGCACCTTCTCCAGATTGCTGAGCGAGAGGCGCCGCCCGTCCACCACTGTGATCGGCGTCATACGATGAGAATCCCATAAATCTCATGATTAACGGATGAAAGGGATGGAACGTGCGATCCATATGGAACGGTGCGATCTCCTTCGGACTGGTCAGCATCCCGATCAAGCTGGTGAACGCCACCGAGAACCACTCCATCTCCTTCCGCCAGATCCACAAGGAGGACGGCGGCCGTATCCGCTACCGCAAGGTCTGCGAGCTGGACGGCAAGGAGCTGACGGCGGCGGACATCGGCAAGGGATACGAGGAGGCGGGGGGCTCGATCATCCCGATCACGGACGAGGACCTGGCCGCGCTGCCGCTGCCGACGGCGAAGACGATCGAGATCGTGGCGTTCGTGCCGGCGGACTCGATCGATCCGCTCCAGATGGATGCGGCGTACTACCTCTCCGCGAGCGGCGTCCCGGCCGCCAAGCCGTACATCCTGCTGCGTGAGGCGCTGAAACGCAGCAAGAAGGTGGCCATCGCCAAATTCGCCCTGCGGGGACGCGAGCGGCTCGGCATGCTGCGGGTGGTCGACGACGTCATCGCGATGCACGGCCTGCTCTGGCCGGACGAGATCCGCGCCCCGGAGGGCGTCGCGCCCGAGGCCGAGGTGACCGTACGGGACGTCGAACTCGACCTGGCCGACGCCCTGATGGACACTCTCGGCACGGTCGAACTCGACTCGCTGCACGACGACTACCGCGAGGCGGTCGAAGAGATGATCGCCGCCAAGGCAGAGGGCGCACCGGCACCGGAACACGCACCGGCGGAGGCCGGCGGCGGCAAGGTCATCGACCTGATGGCGGCGCTGGAGAACAGCGTACGCGCGGCGAAACAGGCACGCGGCGACGAGAGCGAGGTCGCGGAGGTGACCGAGCTGCCGAAGAAGACCGCGGCCAAGAAGACCACCCCAGCGAAGAAGACGGCGGCCAAGAAGACCACAGCGAAGAAGACGCCCACCAAGAAGACCGCCCCCACCAGAACCAAACGCTCCTCAGCCTGACCCCGCCCCGCCCGCCACCGCCCCGGAAATACCTGTTCACAGCCACCCCACCGAAGCTGGTAGGGTTTCACCCGTCGCCACCACAGCGATACGCCCCCGTAGCTCAGGGGATAGAGCAACGGCCTCCGGAGCCGTGTGCGCAGGTTCGAATCCTGCCGGGGGCACTTCCGGATAGACCTTCTGACCAGCGGGAACGCTGAGCAGGGGGTCTTTTTCATGTCGTTGGATCAGAGTGCAGGTTCAGGTGGCGCCGCCGAAGGTACCGGGGCAATGGGTGGGGTATGAGAGGTAGGATAAGTGGTATGAGTGAGCCCACCGGCAAATATTCGATCACCATGCCGCGTGACATCGCTGAAGCCGCCAAGGCCCGCAGCGGCCCGTCCGGGCTGTCCGCCTACGTCGCGGCGGCCGTCGCGCGCCAGATTGAGCGGGACAACCTCAACGAGCTCATCGCGGTCGCGGAGGCTGAGCACGGACCCATCGCGGACGAGGAAGTCCAGGCCCTGCGCGATCAGCTTCAGCAGGCCCGTCGGCATCAGGCGCAGGGTGGGGCGGACGCCGCGTGAGTCGCTCGCCCGCCGTGCCCGGCGGCACTCTGGTCCTCGACAGCGAGGGGCTGGCCAAGGCCGTCCTGCGCGACCGCACGGTCACCGCCTGGCTCGCCCTCGCCCGTGCCGATGACCTACGGGTGATCACTTCCGCCGCCACTCTCGTGGAAGTGGTCCACCCCCGGATCAATCGCCCTGCCCTGGAGTGGACTCTCTCCCGCCTCGTCGTCGAGCCCGTCACCGAGCCCATCGCCCGCCACGCCGCAGCCCTTCTGGCGAACGCCGGCCTGCATGGGCACAAGTACGCCATCGACGCCATGCTCGGCGCCACCGCCCTCGCCGCTCCCGAACCGGTCACGATCCTCACCTCGGATCCGGAGGACCTCACCGCCCTGTGCGCTGGACGGGTCACCGTCATCAAGGTTTGACCCGGCGCTCCTCCGGGTCCGGTGGGGCCGGGGATTCGCTTCGGAGGGTGGCCGATCGGGCTGGTTCGCGCCGTCATCGAGTCGGGCCACAGCTCCCCGGAGCGCTGGTGGGTGGTCCGGGGAGCTGTGTGGGGGCGTTGGCTACTTCAGGTAGACGATGGCGTCCGTTGTGATGGCCGGGCGGCCTGTGGTGCCGGCTACCACGATCTTGATGGTGTGTTTCGCGCTGGTGGGCCAGGTCTTGGTCCACAGTGCGTCGCGGTATTTGGTGGTCGGTGACTTGAGGTCGACCGTTGCCGTCTTGGTTCCGTCGATGTAGATGTGGGCCTGGCCGGAGGTCGAGGCCCGGGAGACGACCCAGGCGACCGAGCGGCCGGTGAAGGTCCAGCTCAGGGAGGCGTTCTTGGTCGAGCTGGAGTAGGACTTGCCGCCCAGGTAGCTGGTGGAGGACTTGGTGGTCCAGGTGCCGGACTTGGTGGCGGCGGTCTCCTGGAGGATGACCGGCGTGCCTGAGACGGACGACGTGGCGCTGTTGCCCGCGTGGTCGTAGGCCGTCATGGACCACGAGGTGGCCGCGCCGGACTTGCTGGTGTGGTTCGCGCTGGTGGTCGTCGGGCCGTACGTGGCGGCGAGCGGGGCGGTCAGTCTGACCTCCTTGAGCGCGGCGTTGTCGGTGGCCTTCCAGCTCAGCTTGACGGGAACGGCGGTGGTGTTGACCGTGCCGGTCCGCAGGGACAGGTTCGGCTTCGTGGGGAAGGATGGCGCCGTCGTCTCGGCGACGGCCGTGGCGATCGCCGACACGGCGGTCTTGCCGGACTGGTGCGTCGCGCGTACCTGGATCTGGTGCGTGCCCACCGCCAGGGTCGCCTTCGCCGAGGTGACGCTGCCCGCGGTGGTGGCCGCGGTCTTGCCGTCGACGAGCAGTTCGTACTTCGAGATCAGCGACGCCGGTGTGGTGGCCGACCAGTTCACGGTGATCCCGGCCCGCGTGTAGTACGTCGTACCGGAGAGGCCGGCGCCGGTGACGGACTTGATCGCAAGGCCGGTGACCGGTCCCGCGGCCCAGCTCCGTACGGTGGCCAGCCGGTCGTACAACTGGTTGCCGGGGCACTGGGTGTTGTAGCCGTCGCGGTGGCCGTGGATGACCGGGAAGCTCAACTGCGCGCCCGCGGCCCAGGACTTGCCGAAGTAGTTGGTGGCGTCCGCACCCGCGGTGAGCGTGGTGGTACCGCTCGGGTTCACACCGTACTGGCCGAGCTTCCAGGCCGCGATCCTGGCCACGGAGACCATGGCGGCCTCGCTCGGCGCGACATCGGTGTATGTGCCGAGGACCGAGATACCGGTGGTCTCGGAGTTGAAGCCGTACGCGTGCGCCCCCATCACCGGCAGGTCGACACCGCCCTTGCGGCCCTCGTAGATCGTGCCGCACTTGTCGACGAGGAAGTTGTAGCCGATGTCCTTCCAGCCCAACTGCTTGACGTGATACGCGTAGATACCGCGCACGACGGCCGGGGCTTCGGCGCATGTGTAGCCGTTGCTCTCGGCGGTGTGGTGGACCACGACCGCCTTGATCTTCCCGCCCGGCAGATAACTCGGCTCTTCAGGGCTGATCGACTCGTCCGCTCCCCAGGCCGCGCGCGAAGTGATCGTCGGGCGCGGCGCGGTGGACGACGGAGGCGTGGGTGCCGTCGCGCTCGGGCTCGTGGACGGCGGGGCCGACGAGGGCGCGGACGAGCCCGGCGTGCTGCTCGAAGGAGCCGGAGGCGTCGGAGTCGCAGGAGTTGTCGGAGCCGTCGTTGTCCCGGTCTCGGTGGGGGAGGCGGTGGGCCTGTCGCTCGGCGGTATGTCCGTGGACGGCTCGGCACCAGGGCCGCCGGTGTCGGCCGACGGCGTCGGGTCTTCCAAAGTGACGGCGGTGTCGGCGGTGTCGGCATGGAACCCGGCGGGTTCCATGCCGGCCGATGCGCCCTTGCCCGGTGCGCCCTTGCCGGGGTCGACCATGTCCAGGCGCAGTCCGGCCGGCAGTCCGGCGGTCGTCTTTCCGCCCGCAGTGATCCGTACTTCGACACCGTCCGACGGTCCCACCCAAGCGGGTTCGGTGCCTCCGCGCAGGGCCGCGGATCCGCCCTTCCCGTCGGCTGAGCCCTTCCCGCCGGTTTCACCCTGTCCGCTGTCGCCGTCCAGCCGCAGCCAGTTGGACCACCGGCCGGAGCCCGTCGCACGCGTACGTGCTTCGACCGTCCCCGTTATTCGGGCCGACGGGTCGGTCCAGGTGATGCCGAGCATGCTGAACGGCTCGGTGTCCTGCTGCTTGAGGTTCGCGCGGCTGCCGTTGTCGGCCGTCTTCAGCGCTGCGGTGCGGGCATGAGGCCTGACGGGATCGGACGCGCCCTGACCGGCGGCACTGTCCTCGGACTGCCCGGTCACTCCTTGGAGTACGAGTGCTCCGGAGAGTCCCACCGCGGCTACGGCGGCGGTTCCCCAAACGTATCGGTGTCTCATGCGGGATCTCATACGGGTTCTGTTGCTTCCTTCATCGGTGGAGCGGGACAGCGGAATGTTGCACCGTACCCTGACCGGATTTCGCAAGCCGTGCTTTCGCGAGCTGTGGGTATGGCACCGGCAATTCCAGCGTCTGTTTCCTTGCCGGAAACCGGCAAGAGGCACGAACCGGCAAGAGTTACGAGCCGACGGCCCGCTGTACTCACGCTGCACCCCGCTGCCCCAGGCGCCGGATGCGGATGGTCCAATCTTTCCATCGGCCGTGTTCACCGGCCCTGGACCGAGGCCGGTCGCGGTAGGGGACCGCGGCGGCCTTTGGGGGGAATCGATCATGTCCAAGCACCGTATGTCCAAGCGCAATCGCGCCCTCGCATGGGCGGCCACGGGCGTCGTCCTGGCGGCCGGCGGCGCGGTCACCGCCAATGCCGTTACGGGCACCGCGTCCGGGACGAAGCTGCCCGCGCCTTCGCTGTACGCGGGCCGGGCGTTCGACACGTGTACCGCGCCTTCGCTGTCGGCGATGAAGGCGTGGAAGAGCTCAAACTTTTACGGCGCGGCGGCTGTCTATATCGGCGGCAAGAACCGGGGCTGTGCCCAGCCGCAGCTGACGCCTTCGTGGGTCAAGTCGGTCTCGGCGTCCGGCTGGAAGCTCGTCCCGCTGTACGTGGCGGCCCAGCCGCCGTGTCAGACCAGCCGTAACCCGGACCGTATCGCCGCCTCCACCGCCGCGGCCCAGGGCACCCGGGACGGCAACGACGCGGTGGCCAAGGCGAGCGCGCTCAAGATGACGGCGGGCAGCGCGCTCTACCTCGACATGGAGCCGTACGACATCGCCAACGCCTCCTGCAACACCGCGGTCCTCACCTACGTCCGGGCCTGGACCCGCGCCGTCCACGCGAAGAACTACTGGTCCGGCTACTACGGCTTCAGATCCACCAGCGCCGCCGCCGTCGCGACCGCCAAGGACCGCACGGACCTGCCCGACATCATGTGGTACGCGCTGTGGGACAAGGACAAGACCACCACGCGCGACTGGCCCTGGAGCCCGTCGCTGTACACCGGCCACCGCCGCGCCCATCAGTACCTGGTCAACAGCAAGGAAACCCGCGGCGGCGTCACCCTGACCGTCGACCGCAACGACTGGGACGCGCCCGTCGCCGTCATCGCCAAGTAGATGACCAAGTAGATGACCAGGTAAGCAGAGCGATTGCCCGGCCCACGATTGCCCGGCCCATGCGAGTGAATGGGCCGGGCATCGTCATTGTCGGCTACCAGTAGCCCGCTGCGAGAAGACGCCAGCCATCCGCCCGGCCGGACTCCGTATCGCCGGTCCGGACAGGCGATTCAAGGTTTGGGCAAGGTTTCGCCAATGCCCCCCGTGCACAGTCAGTGGCACGCAGTACGGGTGAAGGCCCCGAACCGACGGCTGAGGGAGCTATGGATCCGCGATACCAGGAATTCTGTCTGAGCGATCACGAATTTTACGATCAACTCAGCTCTGACATCAGTGAATCGGACCACCTGTCCGTTCACAGCTCTCCGCTCCCGTCCGGTTGGGAACGCCGACGCAGAGGCGCCTGGATCACTTGTCTTCCTTCCACGACCACCTTGCCCGCCCAGGGATGGAAGGTCCATGTGTCGGCTGCCGTGGCGAATGCCGACTCCGTCGCGTCCCGTGTGTGGGACTACTGCACCACACATCGCATCGCCTTCAAACTCGTTCCCGATCTGCGGGAATACATGCTCAAGAACTCCAAGTACGCGGACCGGGCCGGCAGCGGCAAACTCGCCACGCTGTATCCCGTCGGCGAGGCGGAGCTGCTTCGTGTCCTGGACGGGCTCGGCGCCATGCTGGACGGTGAGCAGGGCCCGTACATTCTCAGTGATCTGCGCTGGAAGGACGGACCGCTCTACGTCCGTTACGGATCGTTTCTCGAGCGCAAGTACGTCGACGCGAACGGCGTTGTCCAGTCCGGTTTAGAGACACCCTCGGGCAGCTTGGAGCCAGATCCTCGCGGACCGGTATTCCGGATTCCCGACTGGGTGTCCCCGCCTCCGTTCCTCCAGCCGGAGCTGGAACGGCGCGCTGAACTCAAGGTTGACGAGTTTCCTTACGAGATCGTCCGTGCCGTTCATTTCTCCAACGGAGGCGGCGTCTACGAGGGCAAGCACCGCGCGTCGGGCCGCCGGCTCATCATCAAAGAAGCCCGTCCGTATGCCGGCCTTGATGCAGGCGGCAGAGATGCCGTTGCCCGGCTACGGAATGAACGGGATGTTCTGGAGCGGTTGCGCGGGCTTGCCTGCGTTCCCGAGCTGGTGGATTACTGCCGCTTCGGAGAGAACGAGTTCCTCGTCGAGGGATTTGTCGACGCGATCCCTCTCAACCAGTTCTATGCGCAGCGTAACCCGATCTGCGGGGCGGTCCAGGCCCGGGGCCGGTTCGCCGAGTACGGCCGCTGGGCACAGCGCGTGTGGGACGCCGTATCGACGGCCCTGCGAGCGGTCCACAAACGCGGCATCGTCTTCGGCGATCTGCATCCCTTCAATGTCATGGTGGTGGAAGAAGGCGCCGACATACGGGCCGTGCTTGTCGATTTCGAAGTGAGCTGGCCGGTCGACACTCCCCGGCGCCACAGTCTGGAGCATCCTGGATTCGGTGCTCCGGCCGACCGGCAGGGTTTTGAGGCCGATGCATATGCGTTGGCCGCCTTGCAGCTTGCCCTGTATGTGCCTCTCACCACCCTCATCCGGCTCGACCGGAGAAAGGCCGAACATCTCGCCGACCTGATCGCCGACACCTTTTCCATCGATCGCCGCCTCTTCGACGATGCGGTGGCGACTCTCGGAGAGGCTGGTGGAAATGGTGAGGAGGCTGGTGGCAATGGCGAGAAGGCGGCCAACGGCAGGCGGTCGCGGCGGCTGCCCAGCCCTCGGATCGAGGCCGACCCGTCCCAGTGGGCCGAGCTCAGAGACTCCCTGGCGTCCGCCGTCCACGCCAGCGCGTCCCCTGGCCGGACCGACCGTCTCTTTCCCGGGGACATCGGGCAGTTCACGGCGGGCGGCGGTCTGTCCCTGGCCCACGGCGCGGCAGGAGTGCTGTGGGCCTTGCGGGCCAGCGGCGCTTCTCGCTACGAAGAGGGTGAGGAGTGGCTGGTCAGGCGGGCCCAGGACCGTACAGAGCCGATCCCGCCCGGGTTCTACAACGGGCTTCACGGGATGGCATACGTTCTGTGGGAGCTGGGCCGTCAGGAGGAGGCCGTCCAACTGCTGGCGCGGGCCTCCGGCGCGGGCACCGAAGGCGCAGGCACCGAAGGGCTGGGCAGCAGCCTGTTCTCGGGACTGTCCGGAATCGGGCTGAACTGTCTGGCCTTCGCCGAGCGCACGGGCGAGCCCACGTACCGCGAACAGGCCGAACATCTCGCGGACCTTGTCGGCTCCCGTGTCGTCGCCGCCGGTGAACTGCCGGAAGTGAGTGGTGGCAGCACTCGTGCACGGGCGGGACTGATGCACGGTTCATCCGGAGCGGCCGTGTTCCTGACCGCCATGTTCGAGGCATCCGGGCGCGAAACCTATCGGGCCGCGGCCAGGATTGCTCTCGAACAGGATCTGCGCCGATGCGTGACCGACACCGTCGGCGTACTGCACGTCAACGAAGGATGGCGGACCGTCCCCTATCTCAGTACCGGGAGTGTGGGCGTGGGTTTCGCACTGCGGCGCTATCTGCGCAGCACGCCTGATCCGGCACTTCAGGACATGCTGCGCGGTGCCGAAAGAGCGGCCTCCTCGGACTTCTACGTCTTCTCCGGCCTCTTCGACGGCCGCTGCGGGCCCTTGCTCTTCCACGCCACTCGGCATGGCGATCAGCTGCCCCTGGAGGACGACAGCGTGGTCCGTCAGATGCTGGGCCTCAACTGGCACACACTCCGCCGGCACGATGCCGTCGCCTTCCCGGGCGATCAACTGCTGCGCCTGTCGATGGACTTGGCGTCCGGCAGTGCCGGGGTGCTGCTGGCCCTCGCCGCGGCGCACGGTGTGCGCCGTGCGGGAAAGCCGGCATGCCTTCCGTTCCTGTGATGACTCCCGCCGCGACTGTGACGACTCCCGCCGGGACGACCGCGGCAACCGGCCGCACTCAGCTTCCGGGACCGACCGGCCCCGGAGAAGTGCCTCCTCACCGGAGGCGACATGGAGGAAGAGATATGAGTCTGTACGACCTGCAAGGAATGGAATCCACCGAGGAATCGGTCGAGGCGGCTCCGATGGCCAGCGACATCAGTCTCTGGTCGTGCGGCGACAACCGCCCGTCCAACGCGTCCTGGTTCGCGTGTGGCTGACGCTCAGTCAGGTAAGTCGGCCAGGTAAGTCGCTCTGCCCGTTGACATGAGCGGGCCCGCCGACGGGCGGCCGGGCTTCGGCCTGCCGCCCGTCGGCACACCGCCCGGCGCATTCACTCCCGAGGAAAAGGTCCATGGCGCGCGACGACTACGTACGGCTCTCCAGCTTTCTTGCCGTGTTCCGCCTGCGCATCGCTCTCGCCGCTGCTCTGATCACCGGCAACGCGGTGCTGGCGGTACTGCCCGCGTTCCTCACCCAGCGGCTCATCGACGACGGTGCGATCCCTGGTGACACGGGACGCGTCTACGCCCTGGGCGGCGCCCTGCTCGCCGCCGGAGCGGTGGCCGCGGGCTCCGCCCTGACCGAACGCTGGATGCTCGCGCGGCTCGGGGAAGAAGTGTCCGCCCGCATGCGAACCGATCTGTACGAGCACCTGCACGAACAGTCGGCCGCGTTCTTCGCCGGATCCCGGGCCGGGGCGATCGTCTCGCGTCTCCACGGCGATGTCCAAGGAGTGCGTGACCTCGTCACGCGGACTCTCGCCACGGTGGTGTCGGCGCTTGTCACACTCGTCGTCGCCGGCGCGGCGATTCTCTTGCTGAACTGGCGTGTCGCACTCGCGGTCTTCTGCCTCGCACCCGTGTTCCATGTCCTGACCACGCGTTCCGGTTCCACGCTGCGGGTCCTGACGCGCCGGCAACTGGCCGCGACCGCCGATCTGGACTCGATGGCGGCGGAACGGCTGAGCCCGGGAGGAGCGGAGACGATCCGCCTCTACGGTGACCGGCGACGTGAAGCGGACCGCTTCCGGCAGCACGTCCACCGGTTACGGGACGTCACCGTGCGCGGTGCGGTTCTGGACGGCAAGCTCGGCGCGGCGCTCACGCTGCTTGTCGCGCTCGTCACCACCGGTGTCTACACGGCGGCGGGCGTCCTGGTCGCGCGGGGCTCCCTCACCGTGGGCACGATGGTGGCCATGGTCGCTCTTCTGGCCAGGATCTACGGGCCGCTCACCGCCCTTCCCGGATGCAGACTCGAATTGGCGGCCGGAGAGGTCAGCTTCGAGCGTGTGCGCGAGATCATGAGATACAGCCCGGACATCGTGGAGCACGAAGACGCGAAACCCGTGCCGGGCACGTCGGTGACGTTCACCGACGTCACCTTTGCCTACCCCCACGAGACAGCCACGGGACTCGCCTCCTTGAAGTCCGCTCCCCGCGCCGCCGTCACCGTCCCCGCGGGGACACCGCGCGAGATACTGGGCGGAGTGACGTTCGAGGCGGCGCCGGGGACGACGGTGGGTGTCGTCGGCCACTCCGGTGCGGGAAAGTCCACCCTCGCGTATCTGCTGACCCGGTCCTGGGACATCGGTTCCGGGCGCATCGAGGTCGGCGGCCAGGATGTCCGCCGTACGCAACTGCGATCGCTGCGGTCCGCGGTGGGTGTCGTCACCCAGAACACATTTCTCCTCCACGGCACGGTTCGGGAGAACCTCCAGCTGGCCCGCCCTCTCGCAGACGAGAACGACATCGTCGACGCCTGCCGCGTCGCGCAGATATGGAACGCGGTGGAACGGCTCCCGAACGGCTTGGACACCGTATTGGGCGACCAGGGAGTGAATCTGTCGGGCGGAGAACGCCAAAGGCTCGCCATCGCCCGGCTGGTGCTCAAAGCACCCCGCATCGTCGTTCTGGACGAAGCGACGTCCCAACTCGACACCATCACGGAACGCGCCTTGCTGGAGAGCCTCCGACCGTTCCTGAGCGGACGAACGTGCCTCATCATCGCCCACCGGCTCTCGACCGTCCGGGAGGCCGATCAGATCCTGGTGATGAGGGACGGACGCGTCGTGCAGGCCGGCACACACGGTCAGCTCATCGCCGCCGAGGGCGAATACCGGCGCATGTCACATACGCAGAAAAACACCGCGGACAGCGGCGCCGTCGGCTCCGTCGCTCGCAATGGATCGGCGGCACGGTGAGCGCGGTGAGCGCGGCGACGGACGAGTCCGGCGAGCGCGGCGAGTCCGGCCGAGAAGATCTCAGCGGGCTGCCCGGTCCAGCTTGTCCTGGAGGCGGCGTGCGTCCTCCGCGCGATGCTGGGCATCGTAGAGGCTGATGGCTCGGTGCCAGTGGTGACGGGCCTCGTCCAACTGAGCAAGGGCGAGATGGACGTCGCCGAGGTTGGCGAGGGTGTTGGCCTCCTCGTAAAGGTTGCCGAGGTCATGGAAGAGGGCATGGGCGCGGCGGTAGTAGGCGAGTGCCTCGTGGTGCCGGGCCGCGGCCTGGGCGATGAAGCCCAGGCTGTCGAGGGTGCAGGCTTCCCCGTCGCGGAAACCGTGCCGCCCTTGGATCTTCAGGCCCTCCTCGCAGTGGGCCAGAGCCTGCTCGTAGTCACCGAGACGGGCCTCGTACCAGCCCACGGCGTTGAGCGCGTTCGCCTGCGCCAGCGGGTCGTGGCCCAGGCGCTGGAGCCGCAGGGTGTGACGGACATGGGCCAGGGCCTGCCGGTCGTCGCCCTGCCGGGCCCATGACCAGGCGATGACGTCATGGATGCGCGCCTGCTCGGCGAGGTCGTCGGCCTCCTCGGCCGCGGCGAGGGCCAGGTCACCGTGGTGGACGGCGTCGTCGTGGTTGCCGGAGCGGGCCCAGGCGTGGGCCAGACGGCGGTGAGCCCAGGCGAGGACGCTTCCCTCTCCGTGGCGTTCGGCCGCGGCGAGACCGGTGCGCCACAGGGCCACAAGGTCATGGAGCCGCCCCTGCCGCCAGAGGAAGCCGTCCAGCACCCGGGCCAGCTGCCACACCAGGACGTCCCACCCGTTCCGCTCGGCCAGACGCTGGGCGGCGAGCAGGCAGGCGTACTCGGCGCGGAACCACGCTATGACGGCCGTCTGGTCGGCCAAAGGCTGAGGAGTCACGCCGTCCACGGGCGGTTCGAGTTCCAGGTGGTGATGCCGGAGCGGGCTGAGAACCCGGTCACCGGCATAGGCGGTGTGAAGGTAGAAACTCATGACACGCCGCAGCGCCCGCTCGCGGGACTCCGCTTTCCGGTCCTCGGCGGCCCGCTCGGCGGCGTAAAGGCGGATCAGATCGTGCATGCGGTAACGACCCGGTGCGGGCTGCTCCACGAGGTGGACCGTCTCCAGTTCCCGCAGGGCCGCCCGGGCCGCGGACGGTGAACGGCCGAGCAGGCTTCCGGCGGCTGCCAGACCGATCTCCGGGCCCGGCGCCGCGCCCAGGAGCCGGAAGACCTCCGCGGCCTCGCCGGTGAGGGCACGGTACGACACGAGACAGACCGCCCGGACGTTGGCAGACAGATCACCGGTGTCGAGCGCGTCCAGCCGCGCGGACTCGTCCTGGAGTTCCTCGGCAAGCGCGGCCAGCGGAAAGCCGGCCCCGGCAGCCGCGCGGGCTCCCACGACACTGATGGCCAAGGGCAGTCCCGTGCAGTGTTCCAGCACGGCGGTGACGGCCCCGGGATCGGCGGCCAGCCGGTCCTCGCCCAGGTGACGGCCCAGCAGTTCCCGGGACTCGGACACGGTCAGCACATCCAGCGGTACGAGGTGTGCCCCGTGGGTCACCGCGAGTCCGCTCAGCCGGCGGCGACTGGTGATCAGGACCGCGCATCCGGTGCTGCCCGGCAGCAGCGCGGCCACCTGGGCGGAGTCCACGGCGTTGTCCAGGACGATCAGCATGCGCCGGTCCGCGACCAGGCTGCGATAGAGGCCGGTCAGCGCCTGCTGGTCCGCCGGTACCGAACCCGGATCCACCCCGAGCGCGTCGAGGAACACCCGGACCGCGGCGGCCGACGCCAGCGGCTCTCCCGAGGAGTCGAAACCGCGAAGGTCGACATGGAGCTGGCCGTCCGGGAACCGGTCGGCGTTCTGGTGCGCCCAGTGCAAGGCCAGCGAGGTCTTCCCGATGCCGCCGCTGCCACTGACGGCGCACACCGCCACCGCCGCGCCGGGCTGTCCGGCCCGCCCCAGGGCTTTGTCGAGTTCCGCGAGCTCACTCTGCCGTCCGGTGAACCACCGTGGGGCGGCCGGCAGCTGGCGTGGGAGGGCGCGGTCCCGTGACGACGGGATGCCCGTGGTGGGCACGGCGACGGCTGCCGGCGCCGCGACGGCCGTCGGGGCGGGTACGCCGATCGCCGGGTCATTGTCGAGGACCTGCTGGTGCAGCCGCCGTAACTCGTCGCTCGGATTGCTGCCCAGTTCCTCGGCGAGCGCGCGCCGGACCTGTTCGAAACAGCGCAGGGCGTGGGCCGCGCGACCGCTCCGGTAGAGCGCCAGCATGAACTGGGCGGCCAGGCGCTCGTCCAGCGGATGGGCGTCGTGGCAGGCGGCCAGTTCGGTGAGCAGCGTGGCATGGTGCCCGCGCCGTAACTGGACGTCGTTACGGTCGAGCCGGCAGGCGTGCCTCTCTCCGAGCAGCGACTCCCTCAGCGAGCTGAACCAGGGCGTGTCCACCCCGGCGAACGGCTCACCGCGCCACAGCCCGAGCGCCCTCTCGAACAGAGTGGCCGCGCCGGCGTCGTCCCTCGCCCTCGCCTGCCCGACCAGGTCTCTGAAGATGTTGACGTCCACGACGCCGGGGTCGGCGAGCAGAGCGTACCCGGCGGCTCGCCGCGCGATGGATGCCCCGTTCGTGGATGCCCTGTCCGTGGATGCCCCGTTCGTGGATGCCCCGTCCATGGACGCCTCGTCCGCCATCGTGTCGAGCACCTGCCGCAGCCGGGACATATAGCTGTACAGCGTGGGCTTCGCGCGCTGCGGCGGACGGACACCCCATACCCGGTCGACCAGCACATCCACCGGCACGGTGCGGTTGATGTCCACCACCAGTGCCGCGAACACACTGCGCTGCCGGGCCGGACCCAGATCCACGGCAACGCCGTCGCTGTGCGCCTGAATCTCCCCGAGCACACCGAACTCGATCGTCACCGCGTCCCCCTCGCGTGTCGCGCCCAAGTCTTGCCACGTACCCGGCCACCTGCCAATTCAAGAACCGGACAAGGTTGTCTTTGTGGCGACTCCTACTGTCCTGGTTCCAGGCCTGCCTCTCCCGTATCCAGATCGGCCCGGTCCAGGTCCAGGTCGGCGTCCAGCAGCCTGCGCAGCAGTTTCTCGTCGACGGCGGACAGGTCGTCGACGAATCGCATCAGGACGCTCTCGCGGTCCGGTACCTCCTTCATGGCCTGGTGCATCCGGCGGGCGGCGAATCCCGGCTCGTCCGTGACCGGCGCGTAGGCGAAGGCCCGTCCACGCGGCTCCCTGGCCAGTACGTCCTTGTCGTGGAGCCGCGTGAGGATTGTCACCACCGTGCTGTACGACAGGCCGCCGCCCATCTGCTCCAGCACTTCCCGGGGCGTGAGCGGACCCGGCGCCGACCGGAGCGCGGCCAGTACTTCGGCCTCGCGCTTGCCGTTCGCCAGGCGGCGGTCCGCCTCATACGCCCCGGAGGGCTCATCCGTGTCCAAGGTTGGCTGCCTCCTCGTCCGTCCTCTACAGTCACATTCATCTTCTACGCGCGCGTAGAAGATGGCGGCCTTCCATGAGTTTGCCACGCATGCCCGCCGGCCCGTGATGTCGGCCGTCACGTACGGCGGAGGCCGCACGCCGCACCCGTCGACCACACTCCAAGGACGGAACAATTGAGCACCATCAGCATTGGACAGGCCGTTGTTCTCGGCATTGTGGAAGGGGTGACCGAATTCCTGCCGGTGTCCTCGACCGGGCATTTGAAGATCACCGAAGGGCTGATGGACATCCCGGTGGACGACAAAGCGGTCGTCGCTTTCACCGCGGTCATCCAGGTCGGTGCCATCGCCGCCGTTCTGACGTATTTCTTCAAGGACATCGTGCGGATCGTCTCCGCGTGGGGCCGCGGTCTGGCCAATCGCGAGGAGCGGCACCATCACGACTACCGGTTCGCCTGGTGGGTCATCTACGCCACCATTCCCATCGTCATCGTCGGTCTGGTCGCGAAGCCGCTCATCGAAGGGCCGCTCGCCTCGCTGTGGGTGGTGGCCGGGTCACTGATCGTCGGCAGCGGGCTGATGTGGGCGGCCGACCAGATAGGGCGGCACAAGCGCGGTGAGGACGACACCTCGCTCAAGGACGCGATGCTGGTGGGCAGTTCACAGATCCTCGCGCTTCTCTTCCCCGGGTTCTCCCGCTCCGGCGCGACCATGTCCACCGGTCTGATCCTCGATCTGGACCGGGTCACCGCGACTCGTCTCTCCTTCTTCCTCGGCATCCCTTCCCTGGCCGGTGCGGGACTGTACGAACTCAAGGACGCGACGGGCGGCGGCGTGGGCGCGCTGCCTCTGGCGGTCGGCACCGTGGTGTCGTTCGTCGTCGCGTACGCCTCCATCGCCTGGCTGCTGAAATTCGTCGCCAAGCACTCTTTCAATGCCTTTGTCGTTTATCGCGTCGTCATCGGCATGGCGCTCTTCGGGCTCCTGGGCGCGGGCGTACTCAACGCGTGACGAGACCGGCGGGGTGCGCCGTCCCAGAAACTGATTCACCTGGTGACTCGTCCTGAGGGACAAGGTCAAGTGAACGGGAGGCCATGGTGGAGCAGGTGCGGACGGACAGAGGTGCGACGCCGACGGTGAAGGCGGCGCTCCGGTGGGCAGAGCGCTGGGCTCCGGGCGAGGCGAGGGCGCGGTCGGTCTGGGTGCGTGGGCGGGTGCTTGCCGTGCTTGCGGTGCTGACGGCCGGGCTGCTGGCGTTTCACCGGGCCGTACCCAATTCCGTCGGCGGCCTGGGCAGTTTGCTGGAAGCGTTCCTGCCATGGCTCGGTCTGGTGGTCGTGGTGCTGTTCGGCCTGGCGCTGCTGCGCCGTTCGGCCGTCGCGCCGGCGGCTCTGCTGCTGCCGGTGGCTGCCTGGACGTACCTCTTCGGCGGGCTGCTCCTGCCCGTGGCGGAGCCCGGCGCGTACGACCTGCTCGTGGTGCAGCACAACGTCAGCGACGAGAACACCGACCCGGCGGGCACGGCCCGCGCCCTGGCCGACGCCGAGCCCGATCTCATCGCGCTGGAGGAGCTGGTGCGTCCTGCGCTGGCGGTCTACGAGAAGACTCTCGCCCCGGACTACCCGTACCACACGGTCCACGGCACCGTCGGACTCTGGTCGAAGCATCCGCTGACCGGCACCCGGCTGTTGGACATCAAACCCCAAGGCATCGCGGAGGCCTGGAGCCGCGGTCTGCGGACCGTGGTCCGTACGCCGCACGGCGAGATCGCGGCGTATGTCGCGCATCTGCCCTCGGTCCGTGTCCGGGCGAGCGGTCTCGCGTCCTCCTGGCGCGACGAGAGCGCCGGCCTGCTGGGCAAGGCTGTCGCCGCCGAGGAGCTGAGAACGGTGATCCTCCTGGGCGACCTCAACAGCACGGTCGACGACCGTGCGCTGGCCCCGCTGACCTCACGGATGAACGTGCCGGAACGAGGCTTCGCCTTCAGCTTCCCCGCCGCCTTCCCGCTGGCCCGGATCGACCAGGTCATGGCCCGCTCGGCGACCGTCGGCCATATCCGCACCCTGCCCGCCACCGGCAGCGACCACCTGCCGGTCGCGGCCCGGATCACACTGGGCTGAAGGAGCGGTCCTGCCGAATCTCACGCGCGGTGGTCGGGCCATTCGAAGGCACGCCGCGTCGACCGTGCTGCCGGCCTCCGGCGTTCTCCTACCAGTCGGTGAGGTCCACCAGGTGGGAGCAATGGGGATCGGTGTCGGCCGGCGTTATGCGTTCCTTTTCGGTGATCAAGGACGGCAGGGCCGCGAGCAGGGCGGTGATGGCGCCGGACGGGCGGACGTCGGCGGCGATCACGCCGGGGATGTCCTCGGTGTCGACATAGAGACGCAGCCGGTCCTGGCCGAGGAACAGGAAACCGCGCAGGCGCGGGTCCGGCTGTTCCTCGGTGAAAGGGCAGGCGATGCCACGCAGGATGATCAGGGCATTGTCGTCAGGAGTGGCGGCGGTCCCGTCCACGGTCGCCAGGTCCACATGGACGAGTGTCATGCCCATCACGGTGCTGACGCTGTCGCTGGAGTAGAGACGGGTACCGGTGTGCAAAGTGCGCAGAATGCCGGTGATCTCGCCCGCGATGACCGGATCCTCGCCCATGCGCAGAGGGATCTCGTAGGCGGTCAGCCGGTCCGGCGTGTGGTCGGGGCCGGTGCCGGTGACGATCCGGATGGCCTCGGCGGGCGGCGGCACGGGCAGGATGCCCCGGATGTACTGGGTGCCGATGAGCGGCGCATGGATGTGATGAAGCAACAGACGGGTGATGTCCGCCTGCTGCTCCGCGATCTCTTCATCCATGGATGTCACTCGTTGATCCAGTTGGGACACTTGTTCGTGCCCTTGCAGTAGGCGGTGATGACACCGATCCTCTGCCCGGCGCCAGCGTTGCCCTGATCATCTTCATGGCTCCACCATGGCACCCGGAACAACGGTGCGTCACGCAAAGTCACGCAAAGTGATGAATCAGGCGTCACAGTCTCCTCGTTCCGCCGGAGAACGAGGAGACTGGTTCCCGAGCCCGGGGGCGTCACTTCGGACGGTGTGTCATTCCTGGATGTGGATGGCGAGTGCGGGGCAGACGGCTGCGGCGTGGCGGGTGTCGTCGGCTTGTTGGGCTGTGGGGTTGGGGTTGAGGAGGACGGCGATGCCGTCTTCGTCGCGTTGGTCGAATACGTCGGCCGCGGCGACGACGCACTGGCCGGAGGCTACGCATTTGTCCTGGTCGAGGGTGACTTTCACGGGGTCTCCTTCGGTGGGGGGTGGTGGGTTACCAGGTGATGGGGAGTTCGTAGACGCCGTAGACGGATCCGTCGTGTTTGAAGGGGATCCGGTCGATGCCGGTGGCGAGCTGGAGGGTGGGGATGCGGCGGTAGAGGGTGCTGTAGACGATTTCGAGTTCGAGGCGTGCCAGGGGCTGGCCGAGGCATTGGTGGATGCCGAAGCCGAAGGCGATGTGGTGGCGGGCGTCGCGGGTGAGGTCGAGGCGGTCGGGTTCGGGGAAGGCGTCGGGGTCGCGGTTGGCGATGTCGTTGGCCATGATCAGGCCCTCGCCGGCCCGGACGGTCCGGCCCGCGATCTCGATGTCTTCGAGGGCGACGCGGCGGCGGCCGTTGTGGACGATGTTGAGGTAGCGGAGGAGTTCCTCCACGGCTGAGGTGACGAGTTCGGGGTCGTCGTTGTCGCGCAGGAGGGCGAGCTGGTCGGGGTGTTCGAGGAGGGCGAGTGTGCCGAGGGCGATCATGTTGGCGGTGGTCTCGTGTCCGGCGATCAGCAGCAGCACGCCCATCTGGGCCGCTTCCTGCCGCGTCAGCTCCCCGCCCTTGACGCGCTCGGCGAGGCCGGAGAGCAGGTCTTCGGTGGGCGCGGCGAGTTTCTTGGCCAGGAGTTCGTCCAGATAGGTGTTCAGCGCCTGCATGGCGGCGACGCGTCGTTCGGGCTCGGTGTCCCGGTTGATGATGGTCTTGCTGTTGTCCTGGAAGAAGTCGTGGTCGCTGTAAGGGACTCCGAGCAGCTCGCAGATCACCAGGGAGGGCATGGGCAGGGCGAACGCGTCGACCAGATCGACCGGCTTCGGGCCGGCCAGCATGGCGTCGATCAGCTCGTCGACGATCTTCTGGATGGCCGGCCGCAGCGCCTGTACGCGCTTGATGGCGAAGGGCGCCGTCACCATGCGCCGCAGCCGGGCATGTTCGGGATCGTCCATCAGGATGAAGCTGATGGATCCGCCGCCGGGAGGGAGCGGCGCGCCGTTCGGGTAGCCGGGGCGGGTGATGTCGGCGCTGACTCGCGGGTCGGCGAGCAGGGCCCGCTGTTCGGCGTACCGCGTCACCAGCCACGGCGTACTGCCGTCCCACAGCCGGACCCTGGCGAGCGGCGCCTCCTTCTGCTTCGCCGTCGCGGTCGGAGGCGGATCGAACGGACAGCCCGCCGCCCTCTCCATCGGGAACTCCGGTACTCCGGACGGGCTTTCACTGACCGGAGGATGAACCGTACTGGTCATCGAGTGCTCCAAGGGGGGTGTCCGCGGCTCTCCCGCGGTTGGGTTGTCAGTGCCGTACGTGTCTGTCAGCGCAGCGCGGGTGTGGGGCCGGTGAGTGTGTCGGTGATTGTGCGGTTCGGTCTCTGCCTGCGGTTCGGTGAAGAACATGGGAGGTCGCAAACTCATCAAGGGCGTGAGACGGGAGCCAGCCATAGCCCCACGAGCGCGTCGATCAGGCCTGTCCCGGCGTCGTGCCAGCTCGATCGCGGCGTCGCGGCGCCCAGGGCGAGCGCGCGTTCCCGCTCGGCGCACATGTGCACCATCAGCTGGCGGGCCATGTCACCGCGCTCGGCCCGTACTTCGCCGGGCAGATGCGGAAGGCACCGGTCGAGCCCTTCAAGGACCTGGTACAGCGAGGACGCGCTGAGTGACTCCTGGATCATGATTTCGCGCAGGGCCGGATCGGTCATCACCTGCGCGCCGAACCGCGCGTACCACGTAGGGCTGCCCAGCGCGGCCAGATGCTCGGTCACCGGACGCACCAGACAGGCCACCCAGTCCCGTACATCCGTGGAACCGCCGGCCTCGTTCACCATCCGCAGGCGCAGCCGCTCTGTCGGCTCGGCGTGTCTTCGCGTGATCGCCCGCACAAGATCCGCTTTCGTGCCGAAGTGATAGCCGACAGCGGCGTTGTTGCCCTGCCCTGCGGCTTCACTGACTTGGCGGTTGGAAACAGCGAATACACCGTGCTCGGCGAACAGCCGCTCCGCCGTCGCAAGGATCAGCTCCCGTGTCGCGTCGCCGCGCTCCGCCCGTACCACCCTGCCCGACACCGTCACCACCGCACAGGAAGTTCACGCAGTCCGCCGACGGCGAGGCCCTCCACCGGGCGCAGATCCCGCGCCGGGACCGCGAGGTGCAGTGTGGGCAGCCGGCGCAGCAGCACCGTGAGCACCGCCTGGAGTTCGGTACGGGCCTGGGCCTGTCCCAGACACGAATGCGCGCCGGCGCCGAAGGTCAGATGAACGTTCGGACTCCGGGTCAGATCCATCTCCGCGGCGGCGTCGAACGCGGCGTCGTCACGGTTGGCGGCGGCCATGCTGCACACCACGGTCGTACCCGCCGGCAGCACGGTTCCGGAGACCTCGATCCGCTCACCGATGTACCGCGGGATGCCGAATCCGGCATTGGCGTCAAAGCGCAGCGCCTCTTCCACCGCGGTGCGCACCAGCGACCGGTCCGCCACCAGCTGCTCCCAGAGCCGCCGGTCGGCCAGCAGCATGCCGATCATCTTCCCGATCATGTTCGCCGTGGTCTCGTGCCCGGCGACCAGCAGTCCCTGGCCCGTGCCCACCAGTTCGGCGTCGGACAGACCGCCGCCGTCGGCATCCGTACCGAGGATCAGCTCACTGAGCAGATCCTCGCCCGGCTTCACCCGCTTGGCCACGATATGGGCAGCCATGTACTCGGCGAATTCCTTCTGCGCCGCGTCGATCTCCGGCTGCTCGTACCGCGTCAGATTGAGCAGTGTGTCGGACCAGTGGGCGAACTTGTCCCGGTCCGAGTCGGGGACGCCGAGCAGGTCGCAGATCACCCACACCGGCAGCGGGAACCCGAGACTCGCCTTCAGATCCGCCGGATGGCCGTGCGCCACCATCTCGTCGATGAGCCGGTCGGCCATCGCCTCGATCTCCGGCCGCAGCGCCGCCATCCGCTTGGCGGTGAACCACTTGGTGAGCATCCGCCGCCACCGCTGATGTCCCTCGCCCGTCTGCGGGATGGAACTCGCCAGCGAACTGTTGAACACTCCACCCGACTCATTGGCCGAAACGCGCGCGGCGTCCGGGGCGTCGAGCTGACGGGTGAACCGCGGATCGGACAGCACCTGCTTGACGTCGTCGTAGCGCGTCAGGAGTGAGGCCTCGTCGCCGCTGGGCAGCTTCACCCGGGCGACCGGGCACCTGTCCCGCAGGTCCGCCCACTCTGCCGGAGGCTCCAGCGCGGTCGCGCCGGGCAGCGGATAGCTGAGCACCTGATCACTCTCGTCATGACCCATCGCACATCCTCCTTGAGGCCGGGCTTGAGTACGTGATCAGTTAACTGTCCTTGCTGGAGTAAAGCAAGCGACTGACTTAATTCCGACCCTGCGCACCACCCGTACGCACGCGCACCACCCGTACGCCCGCGCATGAATCAACGCCCGCGGCTATGTGGGTTCGGGACAGGGCTCGGTCGCGGCGGTAGGTTCCCTCCGTGCCGGCGCGTCCTGCGTCCGCTGCTCCGGCAGTGCGCGTCGGGTGCGGACCGGTGAGAAGAAGACCGGCAGGAAGGCGGTCGCCAGGAAGGCGCCGCCCACCCAGAGCGTGGTGTGTACGGTCGTCAGCTCACCGACCACGCCGGAGACCGCCGCGCCGATGGCGAGCGCGCCCGTGAGCAGGAAGCGGAAGGTGGCGTTCATACGGCCGAGGAGCGAGTGCGCGGTCATCCGCTGGCGCAGGCTGACTCCGAGTACGTTGTCCATGCCCACCTTGAACATGGCCAGCAGCCAGCCGGTCCCGGCCACGACGAGCCAGGGCCCGCGGTCGACGAGCGGCACCAGCAGTCCGGCGGGCGCCAGACAGAGTCCGGCGATACCGAGAGTGCGGCCGTAGCCGAGCCGGGCGGCGACGGGCCGGGCGCAGCGGGCGCCGAGCAGCAGGCCCGCTCCGCCGACGGCCCAGAACAGGCCCAACGCGCCTCCGGAGTAACCGAGTTCCCTGACGAAGACGACCGGCAGCATGGTGTTGATGATCTGCGAGCCGAAGTTGCCGAGGGCCGCGGTCAGCGCGAGGGCCCGTAGCTCGCCGTTGCCGAAGACATGCCGTACGCCCTCGGCGATCTGTGCCCGGAGCCGGGTGGCCTGGCCGGGACCGGGCGAGGGCGGCGCCGGAGTCCTGCGGATACCGGTGAGCCCGAGGGCGGAGCCGAGGTAGGCCACGGCGGTGAAGAGCACGGCCACCGGTGCCGTGAGCAGTGTGACGAGTCCGCCGCCCGCGCCGCGGCCCGCCACATTGCCCGCGGCCATGAGCGTGTTGATGTCGGCGTTCGCCCGGACCAGGCCCTCACGTCCAACGAGCTGCGGAAGGACGCTCTGCGAGCCGACGTCGGCGAAGACGGTGGCGCAGCCGCTCAGCAGGACGACCAGATAGAGATGGCCGAGCGTAAGACTGTCGAGCCACCAGGCCACCGGCACGGTCGCGAAGACCAGGGCCCTGGTCAGATCCGCCGCGATCAGTACCCGCCGATGGCGCATCCGGTCCACCCACGCTCCGGCCGGCAGACCGATGAGCAGAAAGGCGACGGTGCTCAGCGTGGCCAGCGCCCCGACCTGACCGGGACTCGCGTCGAGCGCGGAGACGGCGATGAGCGGCACGGCCACATAGCCGACATTGGTGCCGAGCTGACTGAGGGCCACCGCGGTGAACAGCGCGCGGAAGTCGGGTAACCGCCATGGGGAGTCGGGCTGCATGGTCCGTTCGTCCGGTGGGTCGATGGGTGAGGTACGTCGGCGGAGGTGCGGAGGTGCGGTACGGGCGGTGGCGCGGGCGGTGGACGGCGGTGTCGGCCGGATTGGATCAGCGCCATCCAATCCGAGACAGAAGTGACGTACAACCCCGTGAGGTGGTACAAGCAGAACCTGCCTTCCGCTCGACGCGGCCAGGCCGGCTCCACGCGCCCTCGGCGCGTGATGATCCAGTGATGCCCGCTGCCTGCGCGGTGCCTGCACACCTCGTTCTTTTTTCGGATGTCCGGTGTTCATGCATGCGTGCCCGCCGCTCTTCCGGGCTCCGTGATGGTCAGGTCGGCCGGTGATGGGAATCGGCCAATATCTGCCGGCCGCCGGAGGGCGCCCGGGAGGGGGGCTGGGCCATGAATCACCCGCGCTTTCTGTTCGTACCGAGAACCGACACCGAGACGGGAACCGTCTCGGTGGTGTGGCGTCTGCTCGGCGCCAACAATCGCGGTCTCGGTCAGGGCTGGGAGAGCCAGCCCGGACTGGTCGCCTGCCGTGCCGCCGTGGAGACACTGCGCGAAGGCATGTCCAGGGCCCGGCCAGTCGTCACCGTCTCCGAGACGACCGGGCTCTGGATCTGGCGGCTCGACCTCGACGGACGTTCGGTCGCCCTCGCCGGCCGGTCGTACCAGCGCCAGCGCGAGTGCCACTACAGCCTCGCCAACTTTGTGAAGGCCGTGCCCGAGGCGCAGCTCGCGCCCGGTCTGGTGTCTCTTTCGGCCAGGCGTATGCCGCACCCGCCCGGTGACCGGCCGCCGAGCTTCCTGCCGGAGTTCCCGAAGACGCGTACCGCAGGCGCGGGTGCCCGATGACGTTCACGGCACCCGCTCTCGGTACGAATGACGAGCCACGGGCGATCAAGCGCTCCGCCGGCCTGCCCGACCAGCTCTTCCGCGGGCTGGCCCGGGGCAGCGGCGGTGTGGTGCTCCTCATCATGCTGCTCGTCGGCACCTTCCTCGGCTACCGCGCCTGGGAGGCCCTGCGCGTTTCCAAGGGCTCCTTCCTCACCACCTCCGCCTGGGAGCCCGACTCCCATCACTTCGGTATCGCCGCCGTCCTCACCGGCACGGTGCTGATCGGGCTCGTCGCCATCGCTCTCGCGCTGCCGCTCGCCATGGGCACGGCGCTGTACATCTCCGAGTACGCGCCCCGGCGCGTACGGCGGACCATGGTCAGCCTGATCGACCTGATGGCCGCGGTGCCCAGCGTGGTCTACGGGCTCTGGGGCGCGTTCTTCCTCCAGTCCCACATCGTGGGTCTGTCGCGGTGGATCGCCACGTACTTCTCCTGGATCCCGATCTTCAAGGTCAACGGCGCCGACCCGGGCGACCCGCTCGCGACCACGACCGTCTACACCTCCTCGACGTTCATCGCCGGGATCGTGGTGGCGCTCATGGTCACGCCCATCGCCTGCTCGGTGATGCGCGAGACGTTCTTCCAGGCGCCCGTCGGCGAGCGCGAGGGCGCGTACGCGCTCGGCGCGACCCGCTGGGGAGTGATCAGGACGGTCGTCCTGCCCTTCGGGCGCGGCGGTGTCATCGGCGGCACGATGCTCGGTCTCGGCCGGGCGCTGGGCGAGACGATCGCCGTCTACATGATCATCTCGCCGGCCTTTGTCATCCAGCCGCGGATCCTGGAGAACGGCACCAACTCCGTCTCCTCGCTGATCGCCCTGCGGTACGGCTCCGCCAGCGACTTCGGTATGTCGGCGCTGATGGCGGCCGGACTCGCCCTCTTCCTCATGACGCTCGTCGTCAACTTCGTCGCCTCCTCCATCGTGGCCCGCAGCCGCTCCGGGGCCGGGACGGAGGCCTGATATGAACCGGACCACCACCTCCGTGCAGCCGCCCGACACCACCTCCACCACCACCGGCTCCGCCGCCGATCCCGCTTCGGCCGCCGAGCCCGTCCCTCTCACCGTCCGTCCGGGCCTGCCGGACGGGACCGGCAGACCCGAAGTCCGCCGCTCCACCTCCACCGTGCGCGCGGGCGACGTCCGTGCGCTGCTCGGCGCCCTGGCCGGCGCGCTCGGGCTGACGGTTGTACTGTTTACGCGCATTGCGCCGTTCGACGGGCCGCTCGGCTTCGTCGTCGTCGCCTATCTGTTCTTCGTCGGTCTGTACGCCGTGCTGGTGTCCTTCGCCGAGAACGGCATGGCGGTACGGGACCGGGCGGCGGCGGTCGTCATCCACAGCCTCGCCGTGCTGGTCGTCGGCGCGCTCGTCTTCGTCGTCGCGTACACCCTGTGGCGCGGCCGGTCCGCGCTGCCGCATCTCAACTTCTTCACCGACGACATGTCGCGCACCGGGCCCGTCCAGCCGCTCACCAGCGGCGGCATGCTGCACGCCATCGCCGGCACGATCGAGCACATGGCCATCTCCCTGGCCATCACCGTGCCGCTCGGACTGGCCTGCGCGGTCTTCCTCAGCGAAGTCCCCGGCACCTACGCCCGGTTCGTACGGACCATCGTGGAGGCGATGACCGCGCTGCCGTCGATCGTCTCCGGTCTGTTCATCTACGCCACCGTCATCCTCCTTCTCGGATTCGAGAAGTCCGGACTCGCCGCGGCGCTCGCCCTCGGAGTGATGATGCTGCCGATCATCATCCGCGCCTCCGACGTGGTGATCCGGCTGGTGCCCGGCTCGCTGCGCGAGGCGTCCCTCGCGCTCGGCGCCAGCCAGTGGCGGACCGTGTGGACCGTGGTGCTGCCCACCGCGCGCTCCGGGCTGACCACCGCCGTCATCCTCGGCACGGCGCGCGGTATCGGCGAGACCTCTCCGGTGCTGCTCACCGCCGGATACACCACCGACATGAACCTCGACCCGCTGCACGGCCCGCAGGTGTCGCTGCCGCTGGCCACCTTCGAACTCGTACGGTCCCCGCAGCCCAGCTTCATCGCCCGCGGCTTCGGTTCCGCGGCGCTGCTGATGGGACTGGTGCTGCTGCTCTTCGTCGTCGCCAGGATCATCGGCGGACGCGGTCCCGGAGAGCTGACCCGGCGTCAGACGCACCGCCGGGTTCTCGCCTCCCGCCGTGACGCCGAGCGGATGGGCGGAGGGCAGAAGAGCGGGCCGGGCGGAGGGACGTATGTGGAACGGTCCGACGGGAGTACGTACACGGACCGGCCACCAGAGCCACCCGGACCGGCCGGGCCGATGGAGCAACTGAGCACCTGAGCCGGGCAACCGAGCTCCCGGGCCCGCCTCTCCGGGCCGGGGACGCCGCCCGGCCTCCGGCCCACGGCCTCCCGCCCCACAACCCACGGACCGCCAGGCCGACCACCCCGTACGCGCGAGCCACCGAGCCACCGTCGAGTTGCCGAGCCACCGAGAACCGCCCCGCCCCACCGACAGGAGTCGTCTCCCGATGTCCGGAACCCTTCCGGCGCCGCTGCCAGGCCCACGCGTCCGCGCCGCCCTGGCGGCCCTCGCCCTTGTGACGCTGGTGCTGCTGGCACTCGTCCAGCCCGTCCCCGCCGCCGCCGCGACCTATGTACCGATCTCCGGCGCGGGCTCCACCTGGAGCCAGAACGCGCTGGACCAGTGGCGGGCGAACGTCAAGCAGTACGGCATGACGGTCAACTACAACGGCACCGGCTCCTCGGACGGCCGCAACCAGTTCCGCAACGGCACCGTGGACTACGGCGTCTCCGAGATCCCGTACGGCATCACGGACTCGGGCGTCGTCGACTCGCCGCCGCCGCGCAAGTACGCCTACATGCCCATCGTGGCCGGTGGTACGTCGTTCATGTACAACCTGAAGATCGGCAACCAGCGGGTGACCAATCTGCGGCTGTCGGGCGAGGTCCTCGCCAAGATCTTCACCGGTGGCATCAAGCAGTGGAACGACGCGGCGATCAAGGCCGACAACCCGGCCCTGGCCGCCTCGCTCCCGGCCCGCAGGATCGTCCCGGTGGTCCGCTCCGACGGTTCCGGTACGACGGCCCAGCTCACCACCTGGATGAGCAAGCAGTACCCGTCCATCTGGAACGGCTACTGCGCCAAGGCCGGACGGAGCACGCCCTGCGGCGCCACCTCCAACTACCCGCTGGTGCCGGGCGGCGGTTTTGTCGCCCAGTCCGGCTCCAACGGTGTCTCCGGCTATGTCGCCCAGGCGGGCAACATCGGCACGATCACCTACGTCGAGTACTCGTACGCCGTTTACACCACCAGCTTTCCGGTGGTGAAGGTGCTCAACGCGGCCGGCTACTACACCGAGCCGACCGCCAAGAACGTCGCGGTGGCCCTGCTCAACGCGCAGATCGAGAAGAACAGTTCGTCCCCGAAGTATCTGACCCAGATCCTCGACAACGTCTACAACGGCAAGGACAGGCGCAACTATCCGCTGTCCAGCTACAGCTACATGATCGTGCCGACGAAGGTGGAGTCCAACTTCAACGCCCAGAAGGGCAAGACGCTCGGCGCGTTCGCGTACTACTTCCTCTGCCAGGGACAGCAGCACGTCGACAACCTCGGCTACTCCCCGCTGCCGGTGAACCTTGTCGAGGCCGGGCTCGAACAGGTGCGCAGGATCCCCGGCGTCGACGTCGAGAACGTCAACATCAAGAACTGCCACAACCCGACCTTCTCCGCCGACGGCTCCAACACCCTCGCCAAGAGCGCGCCCTTCCCGCAGGCCTGTGACAAGAAGGGCCCGACGCAGTGCGCCACCGGCACCGGCGGTGACAAGAAGCCCACCGTCACCCAGGGCGGCGGCGGTGCGGGCTCGGGCGGTGCCTCGGGCGGCAGCGGTGGTGGTGGTACCTCCGGCGCCTCCGGTGGTGGTACGGCGGCCTCGGGCGGTACGGGAACCTCCGGAACCTCGGGCGGGGGCGCGTCCGGCGGCGGCGCCACACCGGGCGCGGACACCGGAGGCGGCGCGGGAGCGGCCATCGACCCGGACACCGGCCAGCCGATCGCGGCGGGCGCCGACGCCGGCGGTGCCGGTGACGCGGCCGGAGTCGGCACGGGCGGCGACGCGTTCGCCGTGCCCGTCTCCACCTCGGGAACGATCAGCGGCGGAGTACGGCTCGCCCTGATGGTGCTGGCCGCCCTGCTGCTGGTGGCGGTCACGGTCGGTCCTCCGCTGCTGTCCCGCTATCTGACGGCGAGGAAGCAGACGTCATGAGAATCCCCGGAACCGAGTCCACCGGCACCGGCCCCAACACCGGCACCGAGTCCACCCGCACCCGGATCAGCCGCACCCGGATCAGCGCGCGGTTCACCCGTGCCCACCGGGCGCTCACCGTCGCCGTCCTCGCGCTCTGCTGCGCCCTGAGCGCCGGTGCCTTCGTCGGCGCGGGCGCCGACGCGGCGGGCGCGGCCGACAATCCCGCCTCGGGCAGCTCACCGGTGACCGTCACCGGCAAGGGCGACTTCGCGAAGCTCAAGGTCAAGGTCGAGCAGACCAGGCATCTGGTCAACCAGGTCGTCAAGGTCTCCTGGACCGGCGCGACGCCGACCGTCTCGGACACCGCCTACGCCGCCGACTACCTCCAGATCATGCAGTGCTGGGGCGACGACAAGGCGGGACCCGACCCGGAGCAGTGCCAGTTCGGCGGCTCCTCGGCGCTCGGCCCCGGATCCGGCAACCAGGCGGCGGGCGCGTACACCAACACCCGTCAGCTCAGCTACGGCTCTCTCTCCGACGAGAACCAGACCCTGCCGCCTCCGTCGCCCTCCGGAATCTCCTATGTGGCGTTCCACTCGGTGGGCGGCCAGATCACCCCGACCGGCAACTCCAACGACTTCTTCGACTCCAACACCACCAACGAGGTCCCGTACGCCCGTACCAACCCCGACGGCACCGGCGAGGTGTACTTCGAGGCCCAGACCGCCCTGGAGGCACCCGGTCTCGGCTGCGGCGAGGCCGAGGCCGGGGACACCGCCCAGACCGAGGGCCGGCAGTGCTGGCTGGTGGTCGTACCGCGCGGCGAGACCGAGGTCAACGGCACCCGGTACACGGCCCAGTCCAGCGGCCTCCTCCAGTCCTCGCCGCTCTCCGCGACCAACTGGGCCCAGCGGCTGGTCGTCCCGCTGCACTTCGAGCCGCTCGGCAACTTCTGCCCGCTCGGCGCCGACGAACGTCCCACCCTCGGCAACGAGATGGTCGCCGAGGTCGTCAGCCGCTGGCAGCCCGCCCTGTGCCAGACCGGCGGCAAGACGATCTTCGGCTATGCCCAGGTGACCGACACGACCGCGCGAGGGAAGCTCGGCTCGGGCACCCCGGGCATGGTGTTCCTGAACGAGCCGGCCACCGCCGATCAGATACCGGCGGACCAGACACCGGTGTACGCGCCGGTGGCCCTGTCCGGACTCACCATCGGCTTTCTCGTGGAGAGCCAGGCGCCGACCTCCGCACCGGACGAGGTCAAGGCGCGCAACGGCCGCAGGATCACCTCGCTCAAGCTCAGCCAGCGTCTGGTGGCCAAGCTGCTGACCGAGTCGTACCAGGACGGCAACTCCCGCTTCGCGCCGAGCACCGAGAAGAATCCGTTCAACCTGGGCCGCGACCCGGAGTTCACCCGGCTCAACCCCGAGTACGCCCATCTCGACTTCGGCGGCAAGTTCGGCGACATCCTCGTGCCCGAGGCGCTCTCGGACTCCGCGCGGCTGCTGTGGAACTGGGTGGACCAGGATCCGGCGGCGCGCGAGTTCCTCGACGGCACCCCCGACAACAAGGGCAAGTACGGTGACGCGGCCAACTCCGGGATGACGGTCAACCCGCACTACAAGAAGCTCGATCTTCCGGTCGACCACTTCCCCAAGAGCGATCCGTTCTGCCAGGAGTTCGAGGACCATCCCGACAATCCGCTCTGCATCCAGGACAAGCATCCGTACACCCTGGACATGCACGGCGCCGCCCGCGCCGCGGGCCGTGGTGACTCGTTGGCCCGTACCTCCTGGGACAAGACCACCACCCCGCCCGCGTACAAGAAGGACCCGCCGCAGCCGGCCGGACAGCGCGCCATGCTCGCCCTGGCCGACAGCGCGACGGCCCTGCGCTACGGACTGATCCCGGCCCAGCTCCGCAACGGCACCGGGCAGTATGTCGCGCCGACCACCGCGGGTCTGCTGGCGGGTCAGGCGGCGATGCGGCCGGGACCGGTCAAGTCGGTGGCCGAGGCCGCGCCCGCCACCAAGGCCAAGGGTGCCTATCCGCTCACCTCGCTCACCTACGCGGCGACCGTGCCCTCCCGGCTGACCGCCGCCGAGGGCAAGGACTACGCCGAGTTCCTCACCTACGCGGCGGGCGACGGCCAGCGGCCCGGTGTCGCGGCGGGCGAGCTGCCCGAGGGATACGCGCCGCTGCCCAAGGCGCTGCGCGCCCAGACCGTCCAGGCTGCCGCCACCATCGCGGCCCAGGCCGGGAAGACCCCGCCGGAGGACGGCCCGGACTCCACGGGTTCCGGGTCCGCCTCGGGCGGCGGCGGGGGAGCGGCGGGCGGCGGAGAAGCCGCTTCCGGTACGGGCGGTGCCGCGGCCGGCACACCGGGCGGCGCTCCCGCGGGTGACGGCGCGGGGAGCGCCGCGCCCTCCGGCTCCCCGAAGCCCGCTCCGTCCGGCGGCGTCTCCACCGCGTCGCCGAAGCCGGCGGCGGCCGAGGCGAGTTCCTCGCCGACGCCGCCCTGGGCGCTGGGAGCCGTGCGCTATGTCGTGCTGATCGTCCTCATCACCGGGATCGCGGCAGCCATCGGCGGCCCGCTCCTGCCGAGGCTGGCGCCGGTCGTCGCGGCCGGATGGCGGTCACTGAGGCGGGAGGACGACACCACCTGAGACGACCGGCCGGGGGCGGCAGCCACCACCCCCGGCCGGTGGCCGGATGTTCCGGAACGGCCGGAACCCGGCCACCCGCGAGCGATCGCGGTTTCAACACCAGGCGCAAGCCTATCTGAGGGGTACACGAAGGTGAACAAGAAGAAGATCCTGACGGCCGCAGCCGGAGCGCTGCTGCTCGCGGCCACTTTCGGCACCGTCGCTTCCGCCGAGCCCAGCGGTACGCCCACCTACCGGCAGCTCTCCGGCGTGGGTTCGGACACCACGCAGGACGTGCTGAACGGCCTGTCCCAGGTCGTCACCATCAACGGCACCAAGGTGCTCGGTTCGTACAACGCCGTGGGCGGTGCGAGCATCACCACGAAGGACCCGGCGGTCAACAACAAGTGCACCATGACCCGCCCGAACGGTTCCGGCGCCGGCCGTACCGCGCTGCTGAACTCGCTCCAGGCCAATGACGGCTGCCTGGACTTCGCGCGGTCGTCGAGCCTGAGCCTGGGCGCGGCCAACCCGGGCCTCACCTATGTCCCGTTCGCGGTCGACGGTGTCTCGTACGCCATCACGCCCTCCAGCGTGCTGCCGCGCAAGCTCACCCTGGCCGATCTGAAGGCGATCTACCACTGTGACCCGGCCTTCGTGGGCGCCGGCCCCAACTACAACCTGAACGTCCTGCTGCCGCAGGCCGGCTCCGGCACCCGCAGCTTCTGGGAGGCCCAGGTCGGCATCACCGACGCGGATGTCGTCGCCGGTGTGTACCCCTGCATCAAGGACAAGAAGAACAACACCCCGATCCAGGAGCACGACGGCCGCGTGCTGGACGACAAGTCCATCGTGCCGTTCTCCATCGCGCAGTACATCGCGCAGGCCTCGCAGACCGTGGCCGACGTCCGTGGCCGCGCGCTGCTCGGTTCCATCGACGGCAAGAGCGCCACGACGCTCAACAGCGACTTCTCCGTCAAGCGTGATGTCTACAACGTGATCCCGACCAGCAAGATCGCCACGGCTCCCTGGAGCACGGTCTTCGTCGGCAAGGACTCGCTTGTCTGCAAGCAGCCCGGCGTGATCAACACCTATGGCTTCGCGACCAGCCCGGACTGTGGCGACACGTCCAAGCAGACTCCCTGACCCCGACACGGTTTTCCTGATTACGGAGAAGGAGCTTTCCAGCGTGTTTTCCCAGAGATCCGTGTCGTCCCGCAGATCCGTGCGGGCGTTCGCCGCGACTGCCGTGACGGCTGTCGCCGTGTTCGCGGCCGGCCTGGTCGTGGCGCCGTCCGCGCAGGCCGCCGAGATCGGCACCATCGACATCAACCCGAAGACCGGTACCGACGAGTCGGGCATCGACTTCGCCACCTCCGGTGCCTGCCCGGACACCGCCTCGTACGTCATCGTTTCGGTCAAGGGCTCGGGCTTCCCGGCCGAGGGCCAGAACGTGGTCGGCAACGCGCCGATCGAGACGTACAACACCACGGCCGCCGGCGGCATGCTCATCCCGCTGTCGTCGACGATGCGCGACTACGCCAACATCGCCGGCTTCAGCACGCTCCAGGGCGAGTACGCGTTCACCGTCACCTGCCGCACCGCGTTCAACGGGACCAGCCTGGGTGACTTCAACGGCTCGATCTGGTTCACCTCGAACACGGCGTACCAGGCGAACGACCCGGACGTGAAGGTCGACACCACCACCGCCCTCGCGGTCTCGCCGTCCGGCACCACCGAGCAGGGCGACCAGGTCACGCTGACCGCCACCGTCGCTCCGGCGGGCGCGGCCGGTACGGTCCAGTTCCGTGACGGCGCCGCCGCGCTGGGCAGCCCGGTGGCCGTCACCGGCGGCACCGCCACGCTGACCACGACCAACCTGACGGCGGGCAGCCACTCGCTCACCGCCGAGTTCACGCCCTCCAGCGGCTCGTACAACGCCTCCGTCTCCACGGCGGTCACCCACCAGGTGAACGCCGCGGCGGCCAAGGCCACCACGACCGCGCTGGCCGTGTCCCCGGCGGACACCGCCGAGCAGTTCAGCCCGGTCTCGCTGACCGCGACCGTCACGCCCGCGGGCGCGGCGGGTTCGGTGAAGTTCACCGACACCGTGGGCGGTACGGCCACCACGCTCGGCACCGTCCCGGTGACGGGCGGCCAGGCCGCGCTCACCACGAGCAGCCTGGCTCCCGGCGACCACTCCTTCACGGCGACCTTCGTGCCGCAGAACAGCGCCGCGTACCTCGCCTCCGACTCGGGCAACGTCCCGTTCAAGATCGGTGCCTTCGCGGGTGTCTCCACCTCCGAGGACATCACCACCACCGTCGAGTCCGGCGCGCTGGTCATCAGCGTCGAGGACCCGCACGTCACCCTGCCCTCGCCGCAGCTGGACGCCAACGGCGAACTGCTGACCACGGCGGGCGCGCTCAACCCGGTCACCCTGACCGACACCCGCGCCGGTAACCCGGGCTGGACCGTCAGCGGCCAGGTGACCGACTTCTCCGACGGCGCCACGCACACCATCAACGGCCAGAACCTCGGCTGGACGCCCAGCGTCATCGACCATGTCTCCGGCCAGACCGTCACGGCCGGCGCGCAGGTCGGTGCCGCCGCGGGCGCCGAGCCGGCCGACAACGGCACGGCCGGACTGAAGTCCTCGCACACCCTCGCCAACGGCAAGGGCCTCGGCACCTCGCACCTCGGTGCCGATCTGAACCTCAACGTCCCGACGTCCACGGTGGCCGGCACGTACACCGCCACGCTCACCCTGACGGCCATCTGACCGCTGTCTGACCGTGCATCTCGCGGTCGCTGAGGTGGGCGGGACGGGTGCCCCCACCCGTCCCGCCCATCCTCACTGCCCTGCCCGACGACATCTCCTCCTGCGAACTGCGAAGCCCCACATCACCGAAGCCTCCACGTCAAGCCTTCACGTCACCGAAGCCACCTCACCGCTGAAGAAACGGCCCCGATCGGACGCCCCGACATGACCACCACCCTCCTGGCCCGCGGCCTCCGTGCCCGCACCCTCGTCACCGCGCTGCTCGCGTGCCTCCTCGCCTGCCTTCTCGCCCTCACCGCGGCTCCCGGCGCCCACGCGTCGGCCCCGGCCGAGGACGGCAAGGGCCGTACCACCTTCGGCGTGCAGCCCTCGGGCCCCAAGAAGCCGGACCGGCGCAGCGGCTTCTCGTACAGCGCCACGCCCGGCGCCGCGGTCCAGGACCATCTCGCCGTCCTCAACCACAGCACCAGGCCGCTGAAGCTGAAGGTCTACGCGAGCGACGCGTTCAACACCGCCGACGGCGGATTCGACCTGCTGGCCGCGGGACGCCCGTCGAAGGACGCCGGTACCTGGGTCGTGGTCAAGAAGAGCAGTGTGGTCATCCCGGCCCGCTCGCGCGTCATCGTGCCCTTCACACTGACCGTTCCGCGCGGTGCGAGCCCGGGTGATCACGCCGCGGGCATCGTCGCCGCGCTCAGCTCGTCGGGCACCGGTGCCGAGGGCGACCGGGTCGCCGTGGAGCAGCGCGTCGGGGCGCGGGTCCACATCAGGGTGGCCGGCGAGCTCAAGCCGAAGCTCACCGTGGAGAACCTGAAGGCGACCTACGACGGAACGTTCAATCCGTTCGGCGGCGGCTCGGCCACGGTGACGTACACGGTGCGCAACACCGGGAACGTACGGCTCGGCGCGCGGCAGACCGTACGGGTGCGCAACGCGGTCACCGGACCGGTGCGCGCGCCCGGCGTCCATGACATCAAGGAGCTGCTGCCGGGCAACTCCGTCACCGTGACCGCCTCCGTGCGTGATCTGTTCCCCGCCGTGCGGTCGACGGCGACGGTGACCGTCGATCCGGTCCCGGTGAGCGGTGACATCGATCCCGCCCTGCCCGGCGCCACCCACTCGGCCGGTTTCTGGACCGTGCCCTGGGCGCTGTTCGCCCTGCTGCTGGTTCTCGCGGCGGGCGTCGCGGTGTGGCTGCGGCAGCGCCGCCGGCGCGGGCGTCCCACCCGGCCCGCCGCCTCCGAATCCCTCTCCTCCGTGCCTGACTCCGTGCCCGCTTCCGGGGCCGCCTCCGTGTCCCACTCCGTGTCCAAGAAAGTGAAGACCTCCATGCTGACCAAGCGTTTCTCCAGGCCGGCCGCCCTCGGCGCCGCCACTCTGCTGACCGCCGCGGGGGGTGCGCTGCTGCTCGGCGCGCCCGCCGCGCAGGCCGCCGACCCGGTGGGCACCGTCAAGGTGACGCCGGCCACCGGCACCGACACCTCGGGCGTGAATCTGACGACCTCCGCCATCTGCCCGGAGGAGGCCGGCTACCTGATCGTCAAGGTGGCGGGCAAGGGCTTCCCCGCCGAGGGCCAGAATGTCGTCGGCAACTCGGAGGTCGGCATCTACCCGGTCGCGGACGCGGGATACGAGATTCCGCTGACCGAGACCATGCGGGACTACGCCAACATCGCCGGCTTCAAGACGCTGGAAGGCCGTTACGACTTCACCGTCACCTGCCGCAAGGCCTTCGGTGAGACCACGTACGGCGACTTCACCGGCTCCATCTGGTTCACCTCGAACACCGCCTACACCGCCACCGACCCGGCCGGGCCCTCCGACCCGCCCACGAGCACCTCGCCCAGCCCTTCGCAGAGCACCGAGCCCAGCACGGAGCCGAGCGACACGACCGAGCCCACCGACGACCCGGCGCCGAGCGACTCGGTCGAGCCGTCCGACACCGGTCTGCCCGATGACCCGGGCACCGCGGACGGCGGTACGGCCGACGGCGGTTCCTCGGACGGCGGCGCCTCCGACGGCGGTTCCTCCGGCGGCTCTACCGATGTCTCCACCGAGGTCGCCTCCGGCGGTACGGGCGGCGCCCTTGCCAGCACCGGCGCCCAGGCCGGACTCCTCGGCGTCGGCTCCGCGGCCCTGATCGGCCTCGGCACCGCCGCCGTCTTCTGGGCCCGCCGCCGCGGACTGCTCACTTTCGCGAACGGCGGCAACCGATGACGGCCCGTAAGACGCTCGCCGCGCTGCTCACCGGCGCCGTCGGCGTCCTCAGCGGGCTCGTGCTGCTCGGCGCGCCCGTCGCGCAGGCCGACACCCTGGGCACGCTCACTCCGTCGCCGGCCACCGGCACCGACACCTCGGGCGTGAACCTGAGGACCTCGGGCTTCTGCCCCGAGCCCGCGGACCACATCCTCGTCTCGGTGACCGGCGCGGGCTTCCCGGCCGAGGGCCAGAACGTGGTGGGCAACTCGGACATCAGCATCTATCCGGTCGTGGGTGACGGGTTCGAGGTGCCGCTGACCGAGACCATGCGGGACTACGCCAACACGGCGGGCTTCAAGACGCTCGAGGGCCGCTACGAGTTCACGGTCACCTGCCGCAAGGCCTTCGGGAGCACGACGTACGGTGACTTCAAGGGCTCCATCTGGTTCACCTCGAACACGGCGTACCAGAGCACCGCTCCGGCGCAGCCGACGACGGCGGCCCTCACCGTGTCCCCGTCCGGCTCCGTCACCCAGGGCACCGCGGTCAAGCTCACCGCGAAGATCACGCCCGCCACGGCGCCCGGCACTGTGCGGTTCCTCGACGGAACCACTCCGTACGGCTCGCCCGTCACCGTCTCGAACGGTACGGCGTCCCTCTCCACCACCACTCTCGCGGTCGGCGCCCACTCGCTGAAGGCGCAGTTCACGCCCGCGAATCCGGCGGACCACACCGGCTCGACCTCCGCCGCGGTCGCGCTCACCGTCAAGCTCCGCGCGCCCTCGGTCACCACCGCGCCGAAGGTCACCGGCACGGCCCGCGTCGGCTCCAAGGTCACCTGCTCCGTGAAGTTCAGCGGCGCCACCACCGTGCGTTACCAGTGGCTGCGCGACGGCAAGGTGATCACCGGCGCGACCGCCTCGACCCGCACGCTGGATTCCACCGACCGGACGCACAAGGTCGCCTGCCGGCCCAGCGGCGTCAACAGCGGTGGCACCACCACGGTCACCAGCCCGTCCGTCACCGTCGCCACCGGCCTCGCGCTCAAGGTGAAGACGGCACCGGCCATCAGCGGCACGGCCAAGGTCGGCAAGAAGCTCACCGCCAAGGCCGGCACCTGGACGCCCGCCGCCACGTCGTACAGCTATGTGTGGAAGCGGGACGGCAAGGCGATCAGCCGCGCCACCAAGTCCACGTACACGACGGTCAAGGCCGACAAGAACCACAAGCTGACCGTCACGGTCACCGCCAAGCGCGCCGGATACGCCAACGGCGCCGCCACCACGAAGTCAGTGAAGGTGACCTGACGGTGACTCAGGAAACCCTGGAGCGCCCGCCGAGCGCCCCACCGGCCGGCCGGGCGCGCGACCAGCGCCCGGCCGGCCCGGCGCTGCGCGCCACCGGCACCGCGCTGAGCATCCTCGCCGTACTGCTCCTCGCGTTCGTCGCGAATCTGGGGCCGCTTGGCGATCTGCGCCACGGCCGGGACCAGCAGGTGGCGAACTCCGCCCTGCGCGGAGAGCTGGCCAACGCCACGGCGCCGGTCGGGCCGCGCGACCAGAACGGCGAGCCGCTGGCCCTCGGCACTCCGGTCGCGGTACTGGAGATCCCGCAGCTCGGTCTGCGCAAGGTCATCGGCGAGGGCACCACCGCACAGGTGCTCGCCACCGGGCCGGGACACCGCAGGGACACCGTGCTGCCCGGCCAGCCTGGCGTCAGCATCGTGATGGGCCGTCAGGCCGCGTACGGCGGACCGTTCGCGCATCTCGACGAGGTCAGGGCCGGTGAGACCTTCACCGTCAGCACCGGCCAGGGCCGGCACACCTACAAGGTGCTGGGTGTGCGCCGGGAGGGCGATCCGCAGCCGCCCGCCCTCGAAGCGGGCAAGAGCAGGCTCACGCTGATCACCGGCGACGGCCATGCCTTCCTGCCCGGCGGACTGCTGCGGGTGGACGCGGATCTCGTCTCCGCCATCCAGCCCGGCGCCGCGCCGCTGTATACGACCGTCGCACTGCCCGCCGACGAGAAGCCGATGGCGATCCAGACGTCCGCCTGGATGCCGCTGGTGCTCTGGGGCCAGGGCCTGGTGCTCGCCGCCGCGGCCCTGACCTGGATACGGGCCCGCTCGGGCCGCCGCGAGTCCTGGGTCATCGGCGTACCCGTACTCGGCGCGCTCGGCTTCGTCGTCGCGGACCAGGCCGCGCTGCTGCTGCCCAATCTCCTCTGACCGCCGGGCTTCCGACCGCCGGGCCTCCGGCCGCCGGAGCCCTCAACCTCCCAGCAATCCCATGCGACCTCGAAGGACATGACGTGACCGCCTCCACCTCCGACACCATCCCACTTCCGTCGGCGGGGACTCCCGCCCCGGGCACCGCCGCCGAGCTGGAGGCGCGCCGCGTCTCGGCCTGGTTCGGTGACCACAAGGTGCTGGACCGGGTGTCGCTGACCATGCCGGCCGGAGAGGTCATGGCGCTGATCGGTCCCTCCGGCTGCGGCAAGTCCACCTTCCTGAGGATCCTCAACCGGATGCACGAGCTGATCCCGTCGGCCGCGCTCGCCGGCGAGGTGCTGCTCGGCGGACGGGACATCTACGCGCCGGAGCGGCGGCTGACCGACGCCAGGAAGGAGATCGGCATGGTCTTCCAGAAGCCGAATCCCTTCCCGGCCATGTCCGTGTACGAGAACGTCACCGCGGGACTGAAGCTCACCGGTGTCCGGCTCGGCCGCGACGCCAAGGACGAGCTGGTCGAGCACTGTCTGACGAAGGCCGGTCTGTGGAACGAGGTGCGCGACCGGCTGCGCCAGCCCGGCGGCGCGCTCTCCGGCGGCCAGCAGCAGCGGCTCTGCATCGCCCGCTCACTGGCCGTCAGACCGCGCGTGCTGCTGATGGACGAGCCCTGCTCGGCGCTCGACCCGACCTCCACCCGGCGGGTGGAGGAGACGATCAAGGAACTGGCCGGCGAGGTCACCGTCGTCATCGTCACCCACAACATGCAGCAGGCGGCCCGCGTCTCCGACCGGTGCGCCTTCTTCCTTGCCGAACAGGGCACTCCGGGCGGGATCGTCGAGCACGGCGACACCACCGCGATGTTTCACAGCCCGACCGATCCCCGCACCTCCGACTACGTCAACGGCCGCTTCGGCTAGGCCCTTTCGGCTGGGCACTTTCGGGCCGAAGGCCCCATATACCGGACGCCCGTCGGGGTGCGTTCGAACGCGCGTCACACCGGGCGCTCCCGCCCGGTGTGACGCGCGTAGTTCGTTGCGATAGAACGCGGTTTCCCACCTTTTTCCCGATGTCTCCTGGTGGCCTGGCCGTAACCAAGGGGCAACTTCCTGGCGAATCATCCCGCCAGGTAGTCGGTTGAATCCCACGTGTCACGAACGTCTCACTAGGTTGCACCTGCTGCTCCAAAGGCCGTAACCGCGGCCCGACTGGGACGAGTGGCAGGGGTGGGGACATGGGATCGCCCGATGAGACCGGGAGATTACGGAGCGCCGCCGGCGTGCGGTGTCAGACCGACATCGACGCCGACGGCCGCTACGGATGGCGCGTCGTCGCACAGAACGGGCGTGTGGTGGCCGTATCGGCAATCGCTTTCGCCACGTACGAGCGGTGCCGCGCCTCCTTCGAGGAGGTCTGCCGACAACATGCGGTCCTCACCGGAGGTGTCCAGCACACGCAGGAGAACAACGGCTGGATGTGGATCGTCAGGAACGAGGTCGGACAGCGCACCATAGTCTCCGCGCGCTCGTACGAGCGGTACTCGACCTGCCGGGCGGCCTACGCCCGCTTCCGCGATCTGCTGCGGGAGTTGGGCGAGAGTGGCGAGTTCCCGTGGAGCGGCCGTTGAACCCGAAGCGCTGATCCGGTGAAGCTGAAGCGGTGATCCGGTCCTCATGCGCACAGGAGTCTGGCGCCGCGCACGGTTCTTCGCACGCCACTTGCACACGTTCGTAACCGGAAGTTGCCTCTAGGGCGCCCCTCGTTCATAGGAAGGTGCCCACGTGTCAACCGCGCCCCGTGAGCGTCTTGGTTGTGCTGAGACGAACAAGGGAGCGAACTGTGGCCGCCGGGGTGACCGGTGGGCCTTTCGACGGTGATTCCGGCGAGATGCCGGCCGTCGACAGTTCACGCGTGCTGTACGCCGACCCCGGGCTGCCCGACCGGATCTTCCGCGGGGTGGCCCGAGGCGGCGGCGGCCTGGTCCTCGCCGTCATGCTGCTGGTCGGCGGCTTTCTGCTGTACCGCGCGTGGCCGGCGCTCGACCGGGCCGGCTGGTCCTTCCTGACCACCGAGTCCTGGGAGCCGGACGCGGGAAGTTTCGGTATCGCGGCCGTCATGGTCGGTACGGTGCTGATCGCCCTGGTGGCGATCGTGGTGGCGGTGCCGCTCGCGGTCGGCGCGGCGCTCTACATCTCCGAGTACGCGCGGCCCGGTATCCGCTCCACGCTGATCAGCGTCGTGGACCTGATGGCGGCCGTGCCCAGCGTGGTCTACGGACTCTGGGGGCTCTTCTTCTTCGAGGGCGCCATCCTGCCCACCGCCCGCTGGATCGCCACCTATCTGGGCTGGTTCCCGCCGTTCAGCGTGGTCGGCGTCGACCCGAACGATCCGCTCTCCACCGCGACCGTCTACACCTCCTCGACACTGATCGCGGGCATCGTGGTGGGCTTCATGGTCGCGCCCGTCATCTGCTCGGTGATGCGTGAGGTGTTCACCCAGGCTCCGGCCGGTGAGCGCGAGGGCGCCTATGCGCTCGGCGCCACCCGCTGGGGAATGATCCGCAGCGTCGTCCTGCCGTTCGGCAAGGGCGGCATGATCGGCGGCACCATGCTCGGTCTCGGCCGGGCCCTGGGCGAGACCATCGCCGTCTATCTGATCATCTCGCCGGTCTTTGTGATCCAGTGGCACATCATCCAGAGCGGTACCAGCTCGGTCTCCTCGCTGATCGCGCTGCGGTACGGAGAGGCCAGTCCCTTCGCCATGTCCGCGCTGATGGCGGCCGGCCTCGCGCTCTTCGTGATGACCCTGATCGTCAACTTCGCCGCCTCCTCGATCGTCGCCCGCAGCCGCTCCGGCGCGGCGAGCGACGCGTAGCGCCGTGACCGGGCCGGTTCACCGGGCCCGTCCGGCCGCAGGTCCGCCGCCCGCCACTCCACGCCCGCTTCTCACGCCCGCCTCTCAAAGGGATTCACCCGCTATGACCCTCGCACCCGAGACGCCGCCGTCCGTCACGGCGGAACGGCGCACCGTGCTGCCCGCGAGCCGGCCGCGGCCCGCCGAGCCGGGCGGCGAGCGGCGGCGTTCCCTGGCGCTGGGCCGGGCCTCGGACACCTATGCGCTGCTGGGCGCGGCCGTCGCGGCCGTCGGGCTGACCGCGCTGCTCTTCGTATGGCTGCTGCCGTTCAACGGCGCGGTCGGCTTCGTCTGCGTCGGGTACGTGATCTTCCTCGCCCTGTATGCCCTGCTGGTCTCCTTCGACGAGGACGGCGCGACCGTACGGGACCGGCTCGCCGGCGTCGTCGTCCGCACCGCGGGCCTGGTTCTGCTCGCCGCCCTGGCCTTCGTGATCGTCTACACGCTCTGGGAGGGCCGCAAGGCACTGCCTCATCTCAACTTCTTCACCGAGGACATGAAGCTCTCGGGCCCGCTCGAACCGCTGAGCGTGGGCGGCATTCTGCACGCCGTCGTCGGCACACTGGAGCAGATCGGTATCGCGCTGGTGCTCACCGTGCCGACCGGGCTGCTCTGCGCTGTCTTCCTCAACGAGGTGCCGGGACGGTTCGCGCGGTTCGTCCGTACCGTCGTCGAGGCCATGACCGCGCTGCCGTCCATCGTCGCGGGCCTGTTCATCTACGCGACCGTGATCCTCACCCTGGGCACCGGCAGGTCGGGCCTCGCCGCCTCCCTCGCGCTGGCGGTGATGATGCTTCCCATCATCATCCGCGCCTCCGACGTGGTGATCAGGCTGGTGCCCGGCACGCTGCGCGAGGCCTCGTACGCGCTGGGCACCTCGCGCTGGCGCACCGCCTGGCATGTGGTGCTGCCCACCGCGCGCTCGGGCCTGACCACCTCGGTGATCCTCGGCACCGCGCGCGGAGTCGGCGAGACCTCTCCGGTGCTGCTCACGGCGGGCTTCAGCGCCGAGATGAACGCCGATCCGTTCGACGGATCGCAGGTCTCGCTGCCGCTGGCCACCTTCGAGTTCGTCAAGTCGCCCGAACCGAACATGATCGCCCGAGGCTTCGGCACCGCGGCGACGCTGATGGCCCTGGTGCTGCTGCTGTTCATCGCCGCCCGGATCATCGGCGGGCGCGCGCCGGGCCAGTTGACACGCCGTCAGACCCATCGGCGGGTGCTCGCCTCACGCCGTGACGCCGAGCGCTTCGCCACCCGCACCCGCACCGGTACGGACGGCCACAAGCCGGCCGCACCCTCCGCCACACCCTTCAGGAGTTCCCCGTGAGACCCGCGACCGTCTCCCGACTGGCCATGGTGCTGGCCGCGCTGCTCTGCGCGCTGCTCGCCGTAGGCCCGCCGCCCGCCTGGGCGGTGACCTATCCGAAGATCAACGGCGCGGGCTCCACCTGGAGTGCCAACGCGCTCGACCAGTGGCGCCGCAATGTCGCCTCCAACTTCGGTATGACCGTCAACTTCGCCGCGACCGGATCGTCCAACGGCCGTGAGCAGTTCAAGAACGGCACGGTCGACTTCGGTGTCTCCGAGATCCCCTACGGGCTCAAGGAGGGCGGCGTCACCGATGTCCCGCCGCAGCGCGGTTATGCCTATATGCCGATCGTGGCCGGCGGTACGGCCTTCATGTACAACCTGAAGATCGGCGGCAAGCGGGTCACCAATCTGCGGCTGTCCGGCGATGTCCTCGCCAAGATCTTCACCTCGAAGATCACCATGTGGAACGCGCCCGAGATCAGGGCGGACAACCCCGGACTCACCCTGCCCGCACGCAGGATCGTCCCGGTCGTACGCTCCGACGGCTCCGGTACCACGGCGCAGCTCACCACCTGGCTGTCCAAGGAGCACAGCTCGACCTGGAACGACTACTGCGGACGGGCCGGCCGTGCCACGCCGTGCGGTCTCACCTCGTACTTCCCGGTGGTGCCCGGTACGTCGACGATCGCCAAGTCCGGATCCCTCGGTGTCTCGGGCTTTGTGAAGCAGGGCCAGGCCGAGGGCGCGATCACCTATGTCGAGTACTCGTACGCGATCGCGACCGGCTTCCCGGTGGCCAAGGTGCTCAACGATTCGGACTACTACGTGGAGCCGACCGCGTCCAGCGTCGCCGTGGCCCTGCTCGACGCCAGGATCAACCCGGACAAGAACTCGACCAACTATCTGACCCAGATTCTCGACGGCGTCTACCGGTCGGGGGACAAGAGGTCGTATCCGCTCTCCAGCTACAGCTACATGATCATTCCCACGTCGCTGACCGGTGAGCAGAATCCGATGACCGAGGCCAAGGGCCTCTCACTGGGCACCTTCGCCAACTACTTCCTCTGCGACGGCCAGCAGATGGCCGAGGAACTCGGCTACTCGCCGCTGCCGAAGAACCTGGTCCTGGCGGGCTTCGAGCAGGTCAAGCGGATCCCGGGCGCGCCCAAGGACAAGGTCAACATCAACTCCTGCCGCAATCCCACCTTCTCCTCGGACGGGACCAACACGCTCGCCAAGAACGCTCCGCAGCCCAAGGACTGCGACAAGCGGGGCTCGACCCAGTGCTCGACCGGCACCGCGGGCGCCAAGGACGAGTCCACACCGGTGAAGCCCTCGGCGCAGGGCACCAACGGCGGTTCGGGCAGCGGCGGTTCTGGCGGCGGCACGGGCGGCACCGGCGGTACGGGAGCGACCGGCGGTACGGGCGGCACCTCGGCCGGCACCGGCGGAGCGGCTGCCTCGGGCGGCGCCACGGGTGGCGCGTCCGGCTCCCAGGACCCGGCCGCGGCGGCCGGCGCCTCCGGCGGGACGATCGACCCGGACACCGGCGAACTGATCACCAATGACGGCGCGTCCGGCGGCGGTGACTCCTCGGTCGTCGCGAACCCGGTCACCCTCGCCTCCGGCGAGGCATCGGGACTGCGTGGCGCGCTGATGGCGCTCTCCGCCCTGCTGCTCGTCGGCGTGATCGTCGGCCCGCCGCTGACGGCACGCGCGCTGGCCGCGCGGACACGCCGTAGGGAGGGATCGGGATGAGCGTGCGCGGCATGCCCGTCTCCCGGCGGGTGAAGACGGGTCTCGGCGCGCTGGCCGGCGCCCTTCTGCTGGCCCTCGTACCGCTGCCGTCCGGACCTGTCCAGGCGGCGGAGGCGCCCGAGATACGGGCGGCGGACGCCGACGCGGAGGACTCCGCGATGACGCTGAGCGGCAAGAAGGGCCCGTACGACGACTTCTCCGACCTTGAGGTGACGGTCCACCAGACCGAGAACCTGCGTGCGCAGGGTGTCGAGGTGACCTGGAAGGGCCCTGAGACGTCGACGTCCACGGACTACATGAACTTTCTCCAGATCATGCAGTGCTGGGGGGACGGCGCCGCGGGGCCCGAACGTGAACAGTGCGAGTACGGACTGAACAACGCGAGCGACCGCAACCTGGGCCTGCGAACGCTGCCCAAGGGCACGGATCCCCTGGAGCGGAAGTACGCCGAGGCCCCGGCGGGCAGCAACCCGTTCGTGCCGTTCCAGCCGGTGGTCGGTGAACCGACCGACACGAACACCGACGCGACGTACTTCAGCAACAACGACACGAACGCCCAGCCCTACCTGCGGATGAGGCAGGACGGCACCGGCGAGGCGGTCTTCGAGGTGAAGTCGGCACTCGAAGCCCCGTATCTGGGCTGTGGTGAGATCGACCCGGCTGCCGGGCGGACGACGCCCCGGCGGTGCTGGCTGGTCGTCATCCCCCGTGGCACACACGATCCGAACGGCTCCTCCGAGGTCAGCACGGGGCTGACGACCTCCGCCCTGAGCCAGACCAATTGGGACCAGCGGATGGTCTTCCCGATGGACTTCAGTCCGGTGGGCGACACCTGTCCCGCCGACAAGCAGGAGCGCCGCGTCATCGGGTCCGAGCTGCTCACCGACGCCATCACGTCCTGGCAGACGCAGTTGTGCTCGGGCGCCGACGCGCGGTTCTCCTTCAGCCAGTCCGGCGAGGACTACGCGCGCAGACTCATCGAGAATCCCACATCCACCTCGCCCGGAACGGCCATCACCGTGGCGCCGGTCGAGGGCGGGACGGAGGTCGTGCACGCTCCCGTGGCGGTCAGCGCTCTGACGGTCGGCTTCTTCTGGGAGGACGGGAACGCCGGGCAGGTGCGTGATCTCAAGCTCAGTCCACGCCTGCTGGCCAAGCTGCTGACCGGTTCGTACCCCTACGACATCCGGGAGATGACCTTCCAGGATCCGGTTCCGGACCATCTCAAAACAAATGCGCTGTCCCTCATTGTCGATCCGGAATTCAGAAAGCTGAACCCGTATTTCGACCGTGACACGGCGCCTCAGCTCGGGCCCAACGCGATAATCCTTCAGGCCGGTAATTCGGACGTCAATGCCCTGATCTGGCGCTACCTCCAGTCGGACACCGAGGCCCGGGAATTCCTGGAGGGGAAGCCGGATCCCTGGGGCATGAAGGTGAATTCCTTCTATCTGCCGCTGGGTCTTGACAAGGACGCCCCGATCGACTTCCCGAAGGCGGACCCGACGCTCACCGAGGTGTCGATGACGACCGGGGACGAGATACGGAAGATCTCGTACGGCCAACTGGAGAAGTCCCCCTATTCCAACGACATGCACAACGGGGCGCTGAAGGTCCGGCGAGGTTCCAACGGGGCGACCTTCCAACCCGCCCAGGACGTCAGCGCACCCAGCGGCGTCAAGCTCGTGGCACCGAACGTCATCCCGGGACAGCGCAAGGCGTACGCCTTTGTCGACGCCGTGTCCGCGATGCGTTACGGGCTGAATTTCGCCGCGCTCCCGAACGCCGACGGTGTGTATGTCAAGCCGACCGCCGACGCCCTGCTGAAGGCGGTCGACCGTATGCCCGACTCGGCCGTGGCGGGAGTCAAGGCACCGACGCCGGCCACGGCGAAGAACGGCGCCTATCCGCTGACGGCGGTCGCGTACGCCGTCGCTCCGCTCGACCAGCCCGCGGACGCGCGCCGGGACTACGCGCGGCTGATCCGGTACGCGGCGGGCCCCGGCCAGACCTTGGGGCTGGAGCCCGGAGAGCTGCCGCCCGGGTACGCGCCGATGCCCAAGACGATGCGTGACCAGGCTCTTTCCGCCGCCGACCGGCTCGAACGCGGCAAGCCGGCCGACCCGGACGCCCCGCCGTCCGACGAGAACTCGGTCGCCGGCAGCAGCGGTGGCGGCAGCGCCGCGGCCGAAGAGACCGGCGGATCCACCGGCGGTGACGGCTCGGGCACCACGGCGGGCGCCGGGGACGGCGGAGCGACGGACGGAGGCGCCGGAGCCGACGGCGGTACGCCCGATCCGTCGGACGCGCCGGGCGCGAGCACGGGCTCGGGCACGGGCGGCTCGGGCAGTCCCGGCCCGGCGAACAGCGGTCTCGCCTCGTCCGGCGGACTGACTCCGGGCGAGGTGCTGGGCATCGTCCGGTGGGTGCTGCTCGGCGTCCTGGTCGCGGGCGGTGTCGCCGCGCTGGCCGGTCCCGTACTCCTGCGGCTCTCCGTACGGCGGGCGGCGACGGGCGGCTCCGGATGAGCTGACGGGACCGTGGCCCCGGAATTCCCGGAGCGGCGATCCGCCCTCCGGGAATTCCGTGTAACCACCGGTGAATTCCCTAGGTGTCACCTAGGAAATGCTCCCGTAACCTTTTAATTCAATGGAGTTGGTGGTCCTGCGGGTGGGGATGCGGAAATGTTCATGGTGCCGGCCGACGGGTCGGCGGCACGAAATCCGGATTCCTCTTGACCATCCAATGCTCGCAATCCGTATTCACGGAGGAGAACAGAAGTGAACGTCAAGTCCCGTATTCGCGTGGCTGCCGCTGTCGGCGCCGCCGCTCTCGGTCTGAGCCTGTTCGCGTCCCCCGCGTCGGCCGACCCGGTCAACCCCACGACCGGTGCGGCGGAGTTCCGCCAGCTCGTCGGTGTGGGTTCCGACACCACCCAGGACGTCGGCAACGGTCTCGGCCTGGCCATCGCCGACCCCAACAACTCCCCCAGCCCCCGGCTGATCGCCTCGTACAACGCGACGGGCACCACGCCCCCCACGCCCATCAAGACCCGCGCCCTCAACTGTTCCATCACCCGGCCGAATGGTTCCTCGGCCGGTATCGACGCGCTGCGTGCCGACCTCTCGGCCCCGGCCGGTCCCACCAAGAACTGCATCGACTTCGCCCGCTCCTCCCGCGGCCCGGTCGACACCACCACCAGCAACCGGCTGACGTTCGTTCCGTTCGCCAAGGACGCGGTGACCGTCGCGGTCCGTTCGAACAGCCTCCTCAACGACGGTGTGGGCTTCACCACCGCCCAGCTCACCGACATCTACAACTGCGTTCCCGCGGCGCTCACGCGTACCTACTCGACCCCGAGCGGCCCCGTGACCATCACGCTGAAGCCGCTGCTGCCGCAGTCGGGCTCCGGCACCCGCACCTTCTTCCTGGAGAAGATCGGTGTGACGACGCCCGGCTCGTGCGTCGACGGCACCGTCCAGGAGCACGACGGCACCGCGCTGACCGACCCCGGTCACCTCGCCCCGTACTCCATCGCCCAGTACATCGCCCAGACCGGTAGTGTGCCGGGAGTGCCGGACCGTCACGGTGTCACGGTCCTCACCCGGGTGAACGGTGTCGCGCCGCGCGTCGCCGGCAAGCTGAACACCGCCTTCCCGTACGCCCGTGACGTCTACAACGTCGTCCCGACCGCCCGGCTGAACGGCGGCACCACCCCGGACGCGGACCTCATCAGCGCGTTCGAGACCATTCCCGCCACTCCCACCACTCCCGCCGTCATCGCCAAGGTCTGCGCCCAGACGGCCACGATCGAGCAGTACGGCTTCGGCACGATCGGTGCCGCCTGCGGCGGCACCAGCATCAAGGGCGAGCGCTGATGACCCGGGGCGGGCACTGACCACGGTCTCCGCCCCGGTTCTTCACCGAGCACTCTCCACCGTACGAAGGCCGGGCACTCATCGGGTGCCCGGCCCCGCGGCGTATCCCGAGGCCGTCCGACTGTCCCATCCCTTGTCCATCCGATATCCATCCGAACCCGGCACCTGTTGACCGACATTGGTACCTCGTGCCCGACACCCCGTGGGGGACCCGACCATGACACGCCTCGCGCGAGCGAGAACACTTCCGGCGCTGCTGATGTGCTGCGCCCTGCTGATGGGTGCGGCAGCCGCCGTACTCGGCGCCGCGGCCACCGCGAGCGCGGCGGGCCGGCTGGGTGATCTGACCCTCAGCAAGACCTCCGGAAGCATCACCGACGACCCCTTGGTCCCGCATGTGACCACGGACGTGCCGTGCCCGACAGGCCAGGGCGACGCCGTGCAGTTCAAGGTGGTCCACCCGACGAACGGATCGCGTACGAGTCTCGGCCAGGTGAGCGCAGGCGGCTATGACACCGCGCCCGTGGACACCGACCTGCCGGTGTGGGGCACCTCTCTCGGTGGGGTCCTCATCGGCTGGTTCGGCAGTGACCCCCATGACGGCACCTACACGCTCCAGCTTGAGTGCCCCAACTGGGACGATCCGAACGCGTTCTCCTTCTTCAGCACGACCATCCAGGTCACGGGCGACACGTGGGCGGTGCCTCAGGCGGAGGCCACCAGTGTCGAGCTGACGGCGGTCCCGGCGACCGGGTCGAACCTGGGCGACACGGTGACCTTCACGGCGAAGGTCACGCCCGCCGTGGCGGGTGACTTCACCCTGACCGCGCAGCAGCTCAACGCCGAGCCGATCGAACTGGGCAGCAAGGCGGCCGAGAACGGCAGCGCCGTGTTCACCACCACGGCCCTGCCCCTGGGACTGATGAACATCGGGGCGCAGTTCACGCCCGCCGACCCGGACGCCTACACCGGTTCGGTCGGATCCATCACCGGCTACACCGTCCAGCCGGCCACGGACCCGTCCGGCCCGCCGTCGGGCTCCCCGTCGCCCAGCGACTCCGAGTCCCCCGAGGAGCCCGCCGAGCTCGAAGTCGTCGACGCGGACGGCAACCCGCTGGGTGAGAACCCGCCCCTGGAGGCTGGTCAGAAGGTCGCCATCACCGCCCGCGGCTACTCCGCGAACGCCACGGTGAAGGTCTCCCTCTCCGACAGCGAGACGGCCTTCGCCGACGCCACCGCGGACGCCGACGGCATCGTGCAGGGCTACGACTTCACCGTCCCGGACGAGATCGCCGACGGCGACCACACGCTGACGCTCGCCGAGGACAAGGCGGACGGCCACAGCGTCGCGTTCGCCTTCACCACCGGCGAGGTGGCCGACCCGGACCCCAGCCCCGAGCCCAGTGACAGCACCGGCGTGGACGGCGGTACGACGGACGGTGCGACCGGTGGCGACACCGGCGGCTCGGACACCGGCGGTACAGGCGGTTCGGACGGCGGCAGCGGTGGCGGAGACGGCTCTCTCGCCTCCACCGGTACCGGTGTCGCGGCGATCGGCCTCGGCTCGCTGGCACTGCTCTTCGTGGGCGCGGCCTTTGTGGTCAGCGCGCGGCGCAAGGGCCTGCTCACGTTCGCCGCGCCGTCCGGTACGCCGGTCGACTGACGCGCAACGGCAGACGGAACGCGCGGGCGAGGGCTTCCGGGGGCAGACCGTATGCCTGCCCCCGGGCCCGCGCTCGTATCCGTAGTACCGGAGCCGTGCCCGTACCGGTGCCGCCCGTACGCCTGTACCGGTGGCGGCACCCGCGATCCGGCCCATCCCCTCCGCTCGCCACCCACCGCCCTACCACCACTCCATCCCGAGAGCGAGGAGCGCAGCCACCGTGGCCGTTCTGATATCGCCGCCCTCCGCCTCCGCCCCGCAGGCCGGGCCCCGACGGCCCGTCCAGCGCGGGAAAGGCGCCCCGACCGCCACCCGTCCCGGCCTGGCGCTGACCGGGGCCGCGCTGTGCGTGCTCGCCGCCGTGCTGCTCGGCTTCGCCGCCAATCTCACCGTCGTCGGGCATCTCAAGCACGCGCGCGACCAGCAGGTCTCGTACGACGAGCTGCGCAAGCAACTCGCCGAGGGCACCGCGCCGGTGGGCGGGCGCGATGTCGAAGGCAAGCAGCTCGCGCTCGGCGCGCCCGTCGCGCTGCTGGACATCCCGGACCTCGGTGTCCACGAGGTCGTCGGCGAGGGCACCACCTCGGGTGTCCTGATGTCCGGGCCAGGCCACCGCCGTGACACTCCGCTGCCGGGACAGGCCGGCACCGCCGTGATCATGGGCAGGCTGTGGGGATACGGCAGTCCCTTCGCCAATCTCGATCGGCTCCCGGTGAACGCCACGATCACGGTGATGACCGGTCAGGGCAAGGCGGAGTACCGGGTCACCGGCGCCCGGCGGGCCGGTGACGCGCTGCCCGCGCCCAGCACCGATCCGAACCGGGGCAGGCTGACACTGATCACCGCCACCGGGCCCGCGTACACGCCCTCGGGAGTGCTGCGCGTGGACGCCGAACTGACCAGTCCCGTACAGCCCAGTCCGCCGCGCGACCGGCCCTCCGGCTGGATCGGTACGGCGGAGGAGGCGCTGAAGGGCGACAGCGGAGCCTGGCTCGCGGTCTTCCTCTGGATCCAGGCGCTCTTCCTCGCCGCGCTGCTCGCCGCCTGGACACAGCGTGTCTGGGGCCGCTGGCAGACCTGGATCTGCGCCGTGCCCGTACTGGCCGCCCTGGGCCTGGCCTGCGCCGGCGCCGTCACCCGCCTTCTGCCCAACCTGCTCTGAAACACCGGGAGTTGATCCATCATGACCGCCACCACCTCGCAGCAACTCGCCGACACCGTGGGCCTGCCCGCGGTGGGCCGTGACACCGGCCGTGACACCGCCGCCTCGCTGGAGGCCGAGAGCATCTCCGCGTGGTTCGGCGACCACAAGGTGCTCGACCGTGTCTCGCTCACCATGCCCGCGCACGAGGTCACGGCGCTGATCGGCCCGTCGGGCTGCGGCAAGTCGACCTTCCTGCGCATTCTCAACCGTATGCACGAGCTGATCCCGTCCGCCGGTCTCGCCGGACGCGTGCTGCTCGACGGCGGCGACATCTACGACCGCGGGCGCCGTATCACCCATGCCCGGCGCCAGATCGGCATGGTCTTCCAGAAGCCCAATCCGTTCCCGGCCATGTCCCTGTACGACAATGTCGTGGCCGGACTCAAGCTCAACGGCATCAAGGCCCACCGCGACGGCAAGGACGACCTCGTGGAGGAGTGCCTCACCAAGGCCGGCCTCTGGCGCGAGGTCAAGGACCGCCTCCGCCAGCCGGGCGGCGCCCTCTCCGGCGGCCAGCAGCAGCGCCTCTGCATCGCCCGCTCCCTGGCCGTACGTCCCAGGGTCCTGCTGATGGACGAGCCCTGCTCGGCCCTCGACCCGACCTCGACGCGCCGTATCGAGGAGACCATCGCCGAACTCAGGTCGGAGGTGACGATCGTCATCGTCACCCACAACATGCAGCAGGCCGCCCGGGTCTCCGACTCCTGCGCCTTCTTCCTCGCGGAACAGGGCACGCCCGGAGTCATCGTCGAACACGGCGCCACGGACGCGATGTTCAACAGCCCGCAGGACCCGAGGACGTCCGACTACGTCAACGGCCGCTTCGGATAGGCCCGATAGGGTTTGGGCGTGTCGACGGAACGCCGGGCCATGGATCTTGAGCAGTACGAGCGGCAGGCGCGGAGCGGGCCCTGTTTTGTCTGCGCGTTTCTGGCGGGCGAGCCGGGCTATCGGCATGACGTGGTGTACGAGGACGACGAGCATGTCGCCTTCCTCGATCGCTGGCCCACCCTGCCCGGGAAGGTACTGGTCGCGCCCAAGCGCCATGTCGAGCATGTCGTCCGTGACTTGGACGAGGCCGCGTACAGTCGGCTGATGCTGTTCGTACGGGCGGTGGCGCTGGCGATGGAGGATGTGCTGAAGCCCGAGCGTACGTATCTGCTCTCGCTCGGCAGCCAGGAGGGCAACGCCCATCTCCACTGGCACATCGCGGGCCTGCCACCGGGCGTGCCGTACGGGCGGCAGCAGTATCACGCGCTCATGGCGGAGAACGGAGTCCTGACCGTAACGCCGGAGGAGAGCGCCGAGTTGGCGGGACGGCTGCGCCGGGCGGTCAGTGCGAGGCTGTCCGCAGAGGCCGAGGCGGAGGCCCAGGCGGACGGGCCGGTCTGAGGTCCGGCCCCGGCTTTCAGCGTGGTGGGAAGGCGTGGCGGCGGGAGGCCCTGACTGTGGTCAGGGCCACGGTGATCAGTGGCAGTGCGGTCCAGGGCAGTGCGCCCGCTCCGGCGTCCGCGCTCTCCAGGACGACGCCGCCCGCCAGGGATCCCGCCGCGATGCCCGCGTTGTAGACCGTCGTCTGCATCGACGTCGCCACATCCGCCCGCCCGGGCCCCGAGATCCGTACCAGCGCGGTCTGCAACAGCGTGGGCGCTCCGCCGAAAGCGACGCCCCATGCCGCGACAGCGGCCAGCAGGACCACCGGGCTGCGCCCGAAGAGGCCCAGCGCGAGCATCGCCGCCGCGATCAGGGCCAGGGCGCCCAGCAGCGTCCGCCGTGGATGACGGTCGATCAGTACGCCGACGAGCCAAATCCCGGCAACCGTGGCGAGCCCGAAGACGAACAGGACCAGGCCCGTACGGCCGAAGCCGGAGCGCTCGGTGAACGGCGCCATGTACGTATACATCGCCTGGTGGCCCAGCAGCAGGAGCAGCGTGATGGTCAGCACCGTCCGGATGCCGGGCATGGCGGCGATACGCCACAACGGAACGCGTTCCGAGGCCGGTTCCCCGGGAAAGTCCGGGACCCGCCACACCACCCAGCCCACCAGCACCACCGCCAGCACGGCCACCGTCGCGAAGGCCGTCCGCCAGCCCGCCAGTCCGGCCAGGGCCGTGCCCGCCGGGATGCCGAAGGAGAGCGCGACCGTGATCCCGGCCAGCACGATCGCGATGGCGCGGCCCCGGCGCTCGGCCGGGACCATACGGGCCGCGTAGCCCGCGAGCATCGCCCACAGCGTGCCGCCCATGACACCGGCCACCAGCCGCGCGCCGAAGGTCAGCGCGTAGCTGGACGAGAGGGCGGTGACGGCGTTGCAGAGCGCGAAGCCGGCCAGCGTGCCGATGAGCACCGGACGCCGGCGCAGACCGCGCAGCGCGGCGGTGAGCGGAATGGCCGCGAGAAAGGAGGCGGCGGCGTAACCGGTCACCAGGAACCCGACCCGGCCCTCGGACACGCCCAGGCTCCGGCTCATCCCGGGCAGCAGCCCGGCGGGCAGCAGTTCGGTCAGTACGGCGGTGAACGCCGCGGTGAACAGGGCGAGCAGCCCCAGGAGCGGCAACCGTGCGGGCGTGGACTCCGCCTCGGTGCCGGAGCCGACTGTCGATGCGTCTCTCGATGCGATGGACATGCGAGCATGGTGAAACCTTCACACCAGTGTGAAAGCAAGCCCGGCTCTGCAAGCACGGCCCTTCAAGCCCGGCCCCAGGAGGCCCTCGCCCTTTGAGGCCCGATCCCGCACGGAGCGAGCGCCATGAAGATCGGTGAACTCTCCCGCCGTACCGGCGTCCCCACCCGGATGCTGCGCTACTACGAGGAGCAGGACCTGCTCCACCCGGAGCGCGCCGACAACGGCTACCGCTCCTACGACGAGCCCGCGGTCCACCGCGTCCAGCAGATCCGCGGACTGCTCGACTCCGGCCTCACCACTGAGATCATCCGCCGCATCCTGCCCTTTCTGGACAAGCCGGACGAGATCCATCTCCACCCGGAGTGCCTCACGCCCGAGACCGCCGCCCTGCTGCGCGGCGAGGCGGAGCGGATCCAGCAGCGCATCGACTGCCTGGCCCGCAACCGCGACGCCATCCACGCCTACCTGGCCGCCGTCCTGTCGGCCTCTGAGGCCTCGTCTCCCTCTCCTGCGGCTCCTGCCCCTACACCGGGTCGTTCGGGCGCGACATCCGGAGAGCCAGTTCCCGCAGAAGCGCCTCCGACGTGATGTCCGTACGCCCGCTGTCATGGACCTCCGCCAGCTCGGAGTAGACAAAGCTGAATGCCCCGATGAGCTGCATGATCGCGGGCAGCGCCGCCTCGGTCACCGCGTGCGCCGCCTCCAGCGGCGTGGCCTCGGGAGAGACCGTGAACGACGGGAAGACCTCGGCGAGCAACGACCCGATCTGGCCCGCTCCCGACTCGGCGCCGGTGGCCGAATCCCGGTCGGCGGTACGGATCCACTCCGCGGACTGGGTCAGAATGCCGATGGCCCTGAGAACGACTTCGCTCTGTTCCATACGGAGAGCCTAGGCGGGCCGCGCCGCGGCGCCCGTGCCGTCCGCCGACCGCCCGCCGGCCGGACGCCGACCGGAAGTCGGTAAAACCCGGACGCGGCCCCGGAGTCCGACCTACTCTCGACATGTGTCAGGCGCGTCCGGCCGGGTGCTTGTCGTGGACGACAACAGAGTCATCCGGCAGCTGATCAGGGTCAATCTCGAACTGGAGGGTTTCGAGGTCGTGACCGCGGCCGATGGTGCCGAGTGCCTGGACGTGGTGCACGAGGTCATGCCCGATGTTGTCACCCTCGATGTGGTGATGCCGCGCCTGGACGGACCTCACACGGCAGCGCGGCTGCGCGCGGATCCGCGGACGAGACGGCTGCCGATAGCGATCATCAGCGCCTGTACGCAGTACGAGGTGGAGTCCGGTATCGCCGTCGGTGTGGACGCCTTTCTGGCCAAGCCCTTCGAACCGTCCGAGCTGGTCCGTCTCGTACGGCGACTGACCCACCAGGACGCGCCGCCTCCGCTCGACCTCGACGGCAGACACGGAGCGGCGGGCCACGCGGAAAGCGCGCGGGGCTGACGACGCCGGTCGGCCGGGGCGCCCGGAGCCTCCGAGGCCATCGGGCCGACCGCATCCTGACCGCATCGCGAAACCGGTTCGCGGAGTGGCCCCCCTCCTCCCCTACGCTGGTCCCGTGACCCCCGCAGAACTCTCCCGAACCGTGCGGCACGCCGTGTGCCGCGCGGTCGAGGACGACGTCCTGCCGGGGCCCGTACCCGAACGGATCACCGTCGAGCGCTCCCGTCCCGGCGGCCTCGGCGACTACGCCTCCAATGTCGCGCTGCGGCTCGCGGGCCCGGCCGGACGCCCGCCGCGCGAGATCGCCGAGATCCTGCGCAGCCGCGTCGACACGAGCCACGGCATCGCACGCGTCGAGATCACCGGGCCCGGCTTTCTGAACTTCACGCTCGGCCGGGACAGCCGGGCCGATCTGGTCCGTACGATCCTCGGCGATCCCGCCCGGTACGGACACGGCGACGCGCTCGCCGGTACGGCCGTGGCCTTCGCGACAGCGCCCGACGGCGATTCGCGCGCCCGCGTCTGGACCGACACCGTCGTACGGCTGCTCCGCAGCCAGGGCGCCGAGGCGGCCGTCGTACCGGGCGCCATGGAGCGCCTCACAGTCGTACCCGCAGGCCTCGACTCCGGCACCGGCCCCGACGATCTCTTCGCCCGGCTCGGCCATGGCGCCGCGCACTGGGCGCTGCTGCGGCCCGCCGCCCATGACCGTCCGTACACGGGCCCGGAGCTGCTCGTCCAGCGCGAGAGCAACGCCCTGTTCCGGGTGCGGTACGCGTACGCGCGCGCCCGCGCGCTCGTCCGCAACGCGGCGCACCTCGGCATCCCGAGCGGCATCCCGAGCCAGTACACCGACCTTGACGCGCACTCCGACGCGTACGACACCGAATCCCCCGGCCGTGACAGCGCCGCGCAGGCCACCAAGCAGGCCACCACACAGCCCACCGCGCAGGTCACCGTCACCTCCGCCCTGTTCACCGCCCTCGGCAACCATCCCGCCGTCCTCGAAGCCGCCGCCCGGCTGCGCGCGCCCGACCGGCTCGCCCGCCATCTCGAACACACCGCGGAGGCGTTCCTGCGCTTCCAGGAGATCTGCCGTCCGCTGCCGCTCGGAGACGAGAAACCCTCGGCCGCCCACCGCTCCAGGACCGCACTCGCCGAAGCCGCCGGAGCCGTGCTGGCCGGCGGCCTGTCCCTGCTCGGCATCGATGCCCCAGAACACCTCTGACCGCTGTGACACATGTCGCACGTCGACGCATGTCGACGCCTGTCCCACGTCCCGGACACACCGCACAAGCACACCTCTGAGAGAGCCAAGAGAGCCACGAGATGAGCCGTTCCGCACACCCCGCAGGCCCACGTCACGCGGATGTACTCCCCGAAGGCCACTACACCGCCCCGGCCGCCGATCTGAACGTCCTGGACGAGAAGGTCTGGTCGCGTACGGTCCGCAGGAACGAGGACGGCGTCGCCACCGTCGCCGGTATCGAGGTGACCAGGCTGGCCGAGGAGTTCGGCACGCCGGCGTACATCCTCGACGAGACCGACTTCCGCGCGCGCTGCCGCGCCTGGTCCGATGCCTTCGGCGCGGACGCGGACGTGTTCTACGCGGGCAAGGCGTTCCTCTCCCGGGCCGTGGTCCGCTGGCTGCACGAGGAAGGGCTCAATCTCGACGTGTGCTCCGGCGGTGAACTCGCCACCGCGCTCGCCGCCGGAATGCCCGCCGAACGCATCGCCTTCCACGGCAACAACAAGTCGCTCCAGGAGATCGAGCGCGCCGTCTCCGCCGGTGTCGGCCGTATCGTCCTCGACTCCTTCCAGGAGATCGTCCAGGTCGCGCATGTCGCCCAGCGCCTGGGCACCCGTCAGCGGGTGCAGATCCGGGTCACCGTGGGCGTCGAGGCCCATACGCACGAGTTCATCGCCACCGCCCACGAGGACCAGAAGTTCGGTATCGCGCTGGCCGGCGGGCAGGCCGCCGAGGCCGTCAGAAGGGCGCTCACGCTCGACGGTCTCGAACTGATCGGCATCCACTCGCACATCGGCTCGCAGATCTTCGACATGGCCGGCTTCGAGGTCTCCGCCCGCCGTGTGGTGCAGCTTCTCGCGCAGGTGCGCGACGAGCACGGTGTGGAGCTGCCCGAGATCGACCTCGGCGGCGGCCTCGGGATCGCGTACACCTCCGAGGACGATCCGCGCGAGCCGCACGACATCGCCAAGGCGCTCAGCGACATCGTCACCCGTGAGTGTGAGTCCGCCGGGCTGCGCACACCGCGTATCTCCGTCGAGCCGGGCCGCGCGATCGTCGGGCCCACGGCCTTCACGCTCTACGAGGTCGGCACCATCAAGCCGCTCGAAGGACTGCGTACCTATGTCAGTGTGGACGGCGGCATGTCCGACAACATCCGTACGGCCCTGTACGACGCCGAGTACAGCGTGGCGCTCGTCTCGCGCCGCTCCGACGCCGAGGCGATGCTGACGCGTGTCGTCGGCAAGCACTGCGAGAGCGGCGACATCGTCGTACGGGACGCGTTCCTGCCCGCCGATCTGGCGCCCGGGGATCTGATCGCCGTGCCCGCCACCGGCGCGTACTGCCGCTCGATGGCGAGCAACTACAACCACGCGCTCCGGCCGCCCGTCGTCGCCGTCAAGGACGGCGGGGCCCGGGTGATCGTCCGGCGTGAGACGGAGGAAGATCTTCTGCGTCTCGACGTCGGAGAGTGAAATACATGTCTCGCAATCTGGACAGAGGGCAGAAAGCCCCGTCCGGTGAGTGAGACTGGTTCGGATTCCTGCTTGAAAAGGCTGTGATGGATGAAAGGCGTAGGTCGGATGATGCGTACGCGTCCGCTGAAGGTGGCGCTGCTGGGCTGTGGCGTGGTCGGCTCAGAGGTGGCGCGCATCATGACGACGCACGCCGACGACCTCACCGCCCGGATCGGTGCCCCGGTGGAGCTGGCCGGAGTCGCCGTACGGCGCCCGTCCAAGGTCCGTGCGGGCATCGATCCCGCCCTGATCACCACCGATGCCACCGCCCTGATCAAGCGCGGTGACATAGATGTGGTGGTGGAGGTCATCGGCGGGATCGAGCCCGCCCGTACGCTCATCACCACCGCGTTCGAGCACGGCGCCTCCGTCGTCTCCGCCAACAAGGCGCTGCTCGCCGAGGACGGTACGACGCTCTACGAGGCCGCCGAGCGGCACGGCAGGGACCTGTACTTCGAGGCGGCCGTCGCCGGTGCCATACCGCTGATCCGGCCGCTGCGCGAGTCGCTCGCCGGTGACAAGGTCAACCGCGTCCTCGGCATCGTCAACGGCACGACCAACTTCATCCTCGACCGGATGGACTCCGCGGGCTCCGGCTACTCGGAGGCGCTGGACGAGGCCACCGCCCTCGGTTACGCCGAGGCCGATCCGACCGCGGACGTCGAGGGCTTCGACGCCGCCGCCAAGGCCGCCATCCTCGCCGGGATCGCCTTCCACACCCGGGTCCGGCTGGACGACGTGTACCGCGAGGGCATCACGGAGGTCACCTCCGCCGATCTGGCCTCCGCGAAACAGATGGGCTGCACGGTCAAACTCCTCGCCATCTGCGAGCGGGCCGCCGACGGCCGCTCCGTCACCGCCCGTGTCCATCCGGCGATGATCCCGCTCAGCCATCCGCTGGCCTCCGTGCGGGAGGCGTACAACGCGGTCTTCGTCGAGGCCGACGCGGCCGGACAGCTCATGTTCTACGGTCCCGGCGCCGGCGGCGCACCGACCGCCTCCGCCGTACTGGGCGATCTGGTCGCCGTCTGCCGCAACCGGCTGAGCGGCGCCACCGGCCCGGGCGAGTCCGCGTACACACGGCTTCCCGTGAGCGGTATGGGCGAGGTCGTCACGCGCTACCACATCAGCCTCGACGTCGCCGACAAACCTGGCGTACTGGCCCAGGTCGCCACGGTCTTCGCCGAGCACGGCGTATCCATCGATACGGTGCGCCAGAAAGGCCGCCAGGACGGCGACGGCGAGGCAGCCCTCGTCGTCGTCACCCACCGCGCGCCCGACGCCGCCCTCTCCGGGACCGTCGAGGCGCTGCGCAAGCTCGACACCGTGCGCGGTGTCGCCAGCATCATGCGTGTTGAAGGGGAGTAAGGGACCCATGACCAGCATCGGCACCCAGCGGGGCACCCACCAGTGGCGCGGCATCATCGAGGAGTACCGGGACCGCCTCCCGGTGACGGACACCACGCAGGTCGTCACGCTCCGTGAGGGCGGTACGCCGCTCGTCCCGGCGCAGGTGCTGTCCGAGCGCACGGGATGTGAGGTTCATCTCAAGGTCGAGGGCGCCAACCCGACCGGATCCTTCAAGGACCGTGGCATGACCATGGCCATCACCCGGGCCAAGGAGGAGGGCGCCCGGGCGGTCATCTGCGCCTCCACCGGCAACACCTCGGCCTCGGCCGCCGCCTACGCGGTACGGGCCGGCATGGTCTGCGCCGTACTGGTGCCGCAGGGCAAGATCGCCCTCGGCAAGATGGGCCAGGCGCTGGTCCACGGCGCGAAGATCCTCCAGGTCGACGGCAACTTCGACGACTGTCTGACGCTGGCGCGCTCGCTCTCCGACAACTACCCGGTGGCACTGGTCAATTCGGTCAATCCGGTACGTATCGAAGGTCAGAAGACCGCCGCGTTCGAGATCGTGGACGCGCTCGGCGAGGCGCCGGACATCCATGTGCTGCCCGTCGGCAACGCCGGCAACATCACGGCGTACTGGAAGGGCTACACCGAGTACGCCGCCGACGGCATGGCGGCCCGTACCCCGCGTATGTGGGGCTTCCAGGCCTCCGGCTCCGCGCCCATCGTGCGCGGCGAGGTCGTCAAGGACCCGCACACCGTCGCCACCGCGATCCGGATCGGCAACCCGGCCTCCTGGCGGTACGCGCTGGCCGCGCGCGACGAGTCCGGCGGCTTCATCGACGAGGTGACGGACCGGCAGATCCTGGCCGCCTACCGGCTGTTGGCCGCCCAGGAGGGTGTCTTCGTGGAGCCCGCCTCGGCGGCCTCCGTGGCCGGTCTGCTCAAGGCCGCCGAGGAGGGCAAGGTCGATGCCGGCCAGCGCATCGTCTGCACGGTCACGGGCAACGGTCTCAAGGATCCGGACTGGGCGGTCGCGGGAGCGCCGCAGCCGGTGACCGTGCCGGTCGACGCCACCGTCGCCGCACAGCGCCTCGGTCTGAGCTGACGCCATCGGCCGGACAGGACCTGGCCACCGCCTGTTCGCCGTCCGGCCGCCGCCCGCTCGTCGCCCCAAGGGCGGCAAGGCCGACAAAGGCGCACAGGAGGCACGCGACACGCATCGTGCGCCTCCTGTGCGCCCTATGTCGCCATACAACCTTCCTTCGATAGGCTGTACCCAACCCGCCCCGCCGCATATGCCGCGGTGTTGTCGCCCCCGTGGCCCCCGGGCGTTCCGCATGTCCTCGAACATCTCGCAGTCGCCCCACACCACCGTCATAGTCAGCACAGTCCCCAGCACGCAGTCACGCCGTCACAAGGAGAGTCGTCAGAGCGATGGCCGGTCCCGCGTTCCGCGCCGCCGCCGTACGGGTGCGCACCCCCGCCACCAGCGCCAATCTCGGTCCGGGCTTCGACGCCCTGGGCCTGTCGCTGGGGCTCTACGACGACGTGGTCGTCCGCGTCGCCGACTCCGGCCTGCATGTCGACATCGCCGGTGAGGGCGCAGAAACGCTGCCACGGGACGAGAGTCATCTGCTCGTACGCTCCCTGCGCACGGCCTTCGACCTGCTCGGCGGACAGCCGCGCGGTCTGGAGGTCGTCTGCGCCAACCGCATTCCGCACGGCCGGGGCCTGGGCTCCTCCTCCGCCGCGATCTGCGCGGGCATCGTCGCCGCCCGCGCCGTGACCATAGGCGGCGACGCCCGGTTCGACGACGCGGCGCTGCTGGAGCTGGCCACCGAGATCGAGGGACATCCCGACAATGTCGCGGCCTGTCTCTACGGAGGATTCACGCTGGCCTGGATGGACGGCGGAGCGGCGCGCGCCATCAGGATGGATCCCGCCGATTCCATCGTTCCGGTGGTTTTCGTCCCGGACAGCCCGGTGCTCACGGAGACGGCCCGTGGCCTGCTGCCGCGTACGGTTCCGCATGTGGACGCCGCCGTCAACGCCGGCCGCGCGGCCCTGCTCGTGGAGGCGCTGACCAGGCGTCCCGAGCTGCTGTTCCCGGCCACCGAGGACCGGCTCCACCAGGACTACCGGACACCGGCGATGCCGCAGAGCATCGCCCTTGTCAACCGACTGCGCGCGGACGGCGTCCCCGCGGTCATCTCCGGCGCGGGCCCCACGGTGCTCGCGCTGGTCGAGGACGGTGCGGCCGACAAGGTCGCACGGCTCGCGGGCGAGGGATGGGCGGCCAACCGGCTGGCCCTCGACGCCGCGGGCGCGAGCGTACTGCCGCTCGGCTCTTAGTCGCACAAGATTGCCGGTGAGTGAGAGGGGGAATGTTTGTTGGAGCCGGTAGTGTTAACCTCAAGTCTGCAACCGACGTCTTTGAGGCGCGGTGCTTCGTGTCCCGTTTCGGGGCCAATCTTCTTCCGGGAGCCTCCCCAACTGCCTGAGCAGCCTGCCTGAGCAGTTTTGAGCACGCACCGGAACCGGCACGACACCCCCCGTTTTTTCCTAGCGGAGGGCCGAGCAGGGGGACCTCGCGCCGGACCCATCGCACGTATGCATGTTTCTCCGCCGTACCCGGCGGGACCACCGCCCCGGCACGGTCCACAGGATGGGACCGCAGTCGGACAGCACAACCGGTCGCCGAGCCAGAAGGCCGACGTCCGCTCCAGGGAAGGACCCTTCGTGAGCGACACCACCGATCTGATGGGCGTGACTGCCGACAACAGTGTCGACGCCACCGCGCCCGCCGCAGGTGCTGCCACTGGCACCACCGCACGGCGCCGCCGCTCCGGCACCGGCCTCGAGGGCATGGTCCTGGCCGAGCTGCAGCAGGTCGCGTCCGGCCTCGGTATCAGGGGCACCGCGCGGATGCGTAAGAGCCAGCTGATCGAGGTCATCAAGGAAGCGCAGGCCGGCAGCCCGTCCGCTGCCAAGACCGCCGAGGCGGGCAGCGCCGACGCCGAGACCAAGCCGAAGCGGCGCGCCACCTCCAAGGCCCGTACGGGTGAGGCCGCGGCTGCCGAGGAGAGCGCGGGCGAGGCCGAGAAGGCCGTGGCCCCGCAGCAGATCGACATTCCCGGCCAGCCCGCCAGCGACGACCAGCCCGCGGGCGAGCGCCGTCGCCGCCGGGCCACCGCACAGGCGGGCAGCCCGGAGACCACGGCGGAGGCCGCGGCCGATGTCAAGGTCGAGGCACAGCCGGACACCAGGGCCGAGGCCGCCGTCGCCGTGTCCGGAGCGGCACAGGGCGACGCCGACGGCCGGCGCGGCGAGCGCCAGGACCGCGGCCAGCGCGGTGACCGTGACCGCGGTGACCGCCGCGACCGGCAGCGCGACCGCCGTGGCAAGCCCGATGACCAGCCGAGCGGCCAGGGCGGCCAGAGCGGTCCGGGCGGCGGCCAGCAGCAGAGCGGCGGCCAGCGCCAGCAGCGGGACAGCCGCGGCAGCCAGAACACCGGCCCGCAGGACGACTTCGACGACGAGGCGGGCGGCCGGCGCGGCCGGCGCGGCCGGTACCGCGACCGCCGTGGCCGCCGCGGCCGTGAGGAGTTCGGTCCCGGTGAGCCGCAGGTCGCCGACGACGATGTGCTGATCCCCGTCGCGGGCATCCTCGACATCCTCGACAACTACGCGTTCATCAGGACCTCCGGCTATCTGCCGGGCCCCAACGACGTGTATGTCTCGCTCGCCCAGGTCCGCAAGAACGGTCTGCGCAAGGGCGACCATGTCACCGGCGCCGTGCGCCAGCCCAAGGAGGGCGAGCGCCGCGAGAAGTTCAACGCGCTGGTGCGCCTCGACTCCGTCAACGGCATGGCGCCCGAAACCGGCCGTGGCCGCCCGGAGTTTCAGAAGCTGACTCCGCTCTACCCGCAGGACAGGCTCCGTCTGGAGACCGACCCGGGTGTGCTGACCACGCGGATCATCGATCTGGTCGCGCCCATCGGCAAGGGCCAGCGCGGTCTGATCGTGGCCCCGCCGAAGACCGGCAAGACCATGATCCTCCAGGCCATCGCCAACGCGATCACGGTCAACAGCCCCGAGTGCCACCTCATGGTCGTCCTGGTCGACGAGCGTCCCGAAGAGGTCACCGACATGCAGCGGTCGGTCAAGGGCGAGGTCATCTCCTCGACCTTCGACCGCCCGGCCGAGGATCACACCACCGTCGCCGAGCTGGCCATCGAGCGCGCCAAGCGCCTGGTCGAGCTGGGCCACGACGTGATCGTCCTGCTGGACTCCATCACGCGTCTGGGCCGTGCGTACAACCTCGCGGCGCCCGCCTCCGGTCGCATCCTGTCCGGTGGTGTCGACTCGACCGCGCTCTACCCGCCGAAGCGCTTCTTCGGTGCCGCGCGCAACATCGAGGACGGCGGCTCGCTGACCATTCTGGCCACCGCGCTGGTCGAGACCGGCTCGCGCATGGACGAGGTGATCTTCGAGGAGTTCAAGGGCACCGGCAACATGGAGCTCAAGCTCGACCGGAAGCTCTCGGACAAGCGCATCTTCCCGGCGGTGGACGTGGACGCGTCCAGCACCCGTAAGGAAGAGATCCTGCTCGGCAGCGACGAGCTGGCCGTGGTCTGGAAGCTGCGCCGGGTGCTGCACGCGCTCGACCAGCAGCAGGCGATCGAGCTGCTCCTGGACAAGATGAAGCAGACGAAGTCGAACGCGGAGTTCCTGCTCCAGATCCAGAAGACGACACCCGGTCCGGGCAACGGCAACGACTGATCAGGCCCGCTGCCCCACCGAACCGCCCCGGCGCCCGTGCGCCGGGGCGGTTCCGCGTTCCGGGCCGTACGGGGCCGTCAGCGGCCCGCTGCGGCCCTGTACGGCCCGCTGACGGCCTCCGGGGTGCCGTGCTCCGTCCTTGGTGTTTGACTGACTGGACGGGCGGAGGGAGACCATGACCGACCGGAGCAGCAGCCGAATACCCGGCCGTGGCGGACGCCGCGAGGCCAGGAAGGGCAAGCGCCGCAGGGCGACCGCCGTCGTCGCGTGGTCGGCCGCAGTCCTGGTCCTTCTCGGCGGATCGGGCCTCGGTTATGTCTATGTCAAGCTCGACGGCAATCTCCGAGGCATAGACATCGACCGCATCCTGGGCCGGGACCGCCCGGCCGATGTCGACAACGGCTCCGAGGACATCCTCGTCCTCGGCTCGGACTCCCGCTCCGGCGCCAACGCGGTGTACGGAGGCGGCGCGGGCGGCGCGCGCTCCGACACGGCCATGATCATCCACGTATATCCGGGCCACAAGAAGGCCAGCGTCGTCTCCGTACCGCGCGACACCCTGATCGACCGCCCTGACTGCACCGGACCCGACGGCGGCACCGTTCCCGGCGAGCGGCTCGCCATGTTCAACACCGCGTACGAGGTCGGCGGCGCCGCGTGCGCGGTGAAGACCGTCGAGACGATGTCCGGTATCCGGATGGATCACTACATCGAGGTCGACTTCACCGGCTTCAAGGAGCTCATCGACGAGCTGGGCGGCGTCAGGGTCACCACCACACGGCCGATCGACGACGCCAAGAGCCATCTGACGCTCGCGCCCGGCACCCATGTCCTCGACGGCGAGCAGGCCCTCGGTCTGGTACGGACGCGCAAGAGCATCGGCGACGGCAGCGACCTGGGCCGTATCGAGCTCCAGCAGGCCTTTGTCAAGGCGCTGATCGAGCAGGTCAGAAGCGTCGGCCTGTTCAGCAGCCCGAAGAAGCTCTACGACCTCGCCGACACCGCCACCCGGGCGATCACTCCCGACTCCCGGCTCGGCTCGGTCAAGGCGCTGATCGGCTTCGTCGGCGGTCTCAAGGACCTCGATGCCCGGAATATGCGGATGATCACGCTTCCGGTGGCCTACGATCCCGCCGATCCGAACCGTGTCCTGCCCATCCCGGACGGCGCCCAGCAGGTCTGGACGGCCCTCAAGCAGGACAAACCGATCCCGGCCTCCGCGACGAAGGACTCCGCGGGCGACAGAGGCGAGGCGGCCGGCACGATCGGCGGCGGCTGAGCGCCCTCCGGGCCGCGCCTCCGGTGCGCCCGCGCGCCTGCCCGCAGGCCCGCAGGAATACCTCCGGCCACACCCCGGTTTTGGGAGATACGGCCGGTCCTGGCAGACTGGTACGTCGGCCCCGGTTCACGTACGAGCAATCCGCGTGTACGACCCGGTGCCCTCCCGGAACTAGGAGAAACCCTTGAAGCGCGACATCCACCCCGCGTACGTCGAGACCCAGGTGAGCTGCACCTGCGGCGCGTCGTTCACCACCCGGAGCACCATCGAGTCCGGCACCATCCGCGCGGACCTCTGCTCCGAGTGCCACCCGTTCTACACGGGCAAGCAGAAGATCCTCGACACCGGTGGCCGTGTGGCCCGCTTCGAGGCCCGCTTCGGCAAGGCCGCCGCCTCCGCCAAGAAGTAGCGAGCCATCTGCGCCGGTTCTCGGTGCCCCGTTCCGGGGTGCCGAGACCGGCGCTTTGGCGTCCCGAAGCACCTTCGTACGAACCCAGGAGCACCCGATGTTCGAGGCGGTCGAGGAACTGATCGGCGAGCACGCCGATCTGGAGAAGAAGCTCGCCGACCCGTCGGTCCACGCGGACCAGGCGAACGCACGCAAGCTCAACAAGCGCTACGCCGAGCTGACTCCGATCGTCGGCACGTACCGCTCCTGGAAGCAGACCGGTGAGGACATCGTCACGGCCCGTGAGTTCGTGGCCGACGATCCCGATTTCGCCGCCGAGGTCAAGGAGTTGGAGAAGCAGCGCGAGGAACTGACCGAGCGCCTCAGGCTGCTGCTCGTACCGCGCGACCCGAGCGACGACAAGGACGTCATCCTGGAGGTCAAGGCCGGCGCGGGCGGCGACGAGTCCGCGCTCTTCGCCGGTGATCTGCTGCGGATGTATCTGCGGTACGCGGAGCGCGTCGGCTGGAAGACCGAGATCATCGACGCCACCGAGTCCGAGCTGGGCGGCTACAAGGACGTCCAGGTCGCGGTGAAGACCAAGGGCGGCAACGGCGCCACCGAGCCCGGACAGGGCGTGTGGGCCCGGCTGAAGTACGAGGGCGGCGTGCACCGCGTGCAGCGGGTGCCCGCGACCGAGTCGCAGGGCCGTATCCACACCTCCGCCGCCGGTGTGCTGGTCACGCCCGAGGCCGAGGAGATCGACGTCGAGATCAACCCCAACGATCTGCGGATCGACGTCTACCGCTCCTCCGGGCCCGGCGGCCAGTCCGTCAACACGACGGACTCCGCCGTCCGGATCACTCATCTGCCCACCGGAGTGGTCGCGTCCTGCCAGAACGAGAAGAGCCAGCTCCAGAACAAGGAGCAGGCCTTGCGTATCCTGCGGTCGCGGCTGCTCGCGGCGGCGCAGGAGGAGGCGGAGAAGGAGGCCGCCGACGCGCGGCGCAGCCAGGTGAGAACCGTCGACCGGTCCGAGAAGATCCGTACGTACAACTTCCCGGAAAACCGGATCTCGGACCACCGTGTCGGTTTCAAGGCGTACAACTTGGACCAAGTGCTCGACGGAGATCTGGACGCCGTCATCCAGGCCTGTGTCGACGCCGATTCGGCCGCGAAGCTCGCGGCCGCGCAGTAAGCAAGCCCGCGTAAACGACCGTACGACTCCAGCCCGGAGGACCAGCGTGCAGCTACCCCCCGGGGGGCGACCCCCGCACCCCCGTTCCGTGCTGCTCGCGGAGGTGGCACAGGCCACCCAGCGGCTGGCCGACGCGGGCGTACCCTCACCGCGCTTCGACGCGGAGGAACTGGCCGCGTATGTGCACGGCGTCAAGCGAGGAGAGCTGCACCGCGTCAAGGACGCGGACTTCGACGCGCGTTACTGGGAGGCGGTGGCCCGCCGCGAGGCCAGGGAGCCGCTCCAGCACATCACCGGCCGTGCCTTCTTCCGCTATCTGGAACTCCAGGTCGGGCCCGGTGTGTTCGTACCGCGCCCGGAGACCGAGTCGGTCGTCGGCTGGGCCATAGACGCCGTACGGGCGATGGATGTGGTCGAGCCGCTGATCGTCGATCTGTGCTCGGGCTCCGGCGCGATCGCGCTCGCCATGGCGCAGGAGGTGCCGCGTTCACGTGTGCACGCCGTGGAGCTGTCCGAGGACGCCCTCGCGTGGACGCGGAAGAACGCCGAGGGATCCAGGGTCACCGTGCACCAGGGAAACGCCCTGACGGCCCTTCCCGAACTCGACGGCCAGGTCGACCTGGTGATCTCCAACCCGCCGTACATCCCGCTCACGGAGTGGGAGTACGTCGCGCCCGAGGCCCGTGACCACGACCCGGAGATGGCGCTCTTCTCCGGCGAGGACGGACTCGACACGATCCGCGGCATCGAACGCACCGCGCACCGGCTGCTGCGGCCGGGCGGCCTGGTCGTGGTCGAACACGCGGACACCCAGGGCGGACAGGTCCCGTGGATCTTCAGCGAGGAGTCCGGCTGGGCGGACGCGGCGGACCACCCGGACCTCAACAAGCGCCCCCGCTTCGCCACGGCACGCAAGGCCCTGCCGTGACGACCGCGGCACACCTCCTCGCCCCGGCGAGTGCCTTTCGGGCGAGCGCGCGCCCCGGGCACCCGGCGAGTGAGCCAAAGGGGCGCGCCCCTGTCGAAAGGGAGAGCGCGCGGAGGTTTGTGAGGAACGAACAAACCGAGCACGGTCGACCGTCGACAGGGGCAAAAGGCGCCCCGGAGGCGAACCGAGCCTTGAAACAAAGGGAGTCAGGCTGATGGCACGGCGATACGACTGCAACGACGCGACCGACCGTTCGACGGGTCTGCGTGAGGCCGCGTCGGCCGTACGCCGTGGTGAGCTGGTCGTGCTGCCCACCGACACCGTGTACGGGATCGGCGCGGACGCCTTCAGCTCCGAGGGAGTCGCCGATCTGCTCGACGCCAAGGGCCGCGGACGCAATATGCCCACGCCCGTGTTGATCGGCTCCCCGAACACCCTGCACGGCCTGGTCACCGACTTCTCCGAGCAGGCGTGGGAACTGGTCGACGCGTTCTGGCCCGGCGCGCTGACCCTCGTCGCCAAGCACCAGCCGTCCCTCCAGTGGGACTTGGGCGACACCCGTGGCACCGTCGCGATCCGGATGCCGCTGCATCCCGTCGCCATCGAACTGCTCACCGAGGTCGGCCCGATGGCGGTCTCCAGCGCCAACCTCACGGGACACCCGTCTCCCGAGGACTGCGACGCGGCACAGGAGATGCTCGGCGACTCCGTCTCGGTCTATCTCGACGGCGGTCCCACGCCCGGCATCGTGCCCTCCTCGATCGTCGATGTCACCGGTACGGTCCCGGTGCTGCTGCGGGCCGGCGCCCTCGACGCGGAGGAGCTGCGCAAGGTGGTACCCGACCTCGAGGTGGCCAATTGACCGCCCCTGAGGGGCGTGGCATAGCGGAGACCGCACACACCGGCAACACCTTCCGCATCCTCCACGTCAGTACCGGCAACGTCTGCCGCTCGCCGATCACCGAGCGGCTGAACCGGCATGCCCTGACCGTCCGCCTGGGCGAGCGGCTCACCGGTGGCCTGATCGTGGAGAGCGCCGGCACCTGGGGGCACGAGGGCGCGCCCATGGAGGCCAACGCGGAGGCCGTACTGGCCGACTTCGGCGCGGACGCGTCCGGGTTCGTCGGCCGCGAGCTGCTGGACGAGCATGTGATCCGCGCGGACCTGGTCCTCACCGCGACCCGTGACCACCGCGCGCAGGTGATCTCCATGGGCCACTCCGCGGGTCTGCGCACTTTCACGCTCAAGGAGTTCACCCGGCTGGTACGGGCCATAGACCCGGCGACGCTGCCCGACCCGGTCGACGAGGGCGTGGTCGAGCGCGCCCGCGCCCTGGTCCGCGCGGCGGCGGCGCTGCGGGGCTGGCTGCTGGCGCCGACGGCGGAGGCGGACGAGGTGTACGACCCGTACGGGGCGCCGATCACGTTTTTCCGCTCGATCGGCGAGGAGATCCACCAGGCGCTGGACCCGGTGGTCACGGCGCTGACGGGCGTGCCGTCTTCTTTCTGAGGCTGCTTTGTCCTCAATCGCCGGACGGGCTGGATTTTCCGGCCTGCGGCCGGGGCGCGATGGGGCAGGCCCCTACCGATTGGGAACCCGGCACCGGGGTTGCCGGTTCCGTCCTCAATCGCCGGACGGGCTTGGTGGGTGCCGGCACCGGGCGGAAACCCGGGGTCCGGCGGGAGGGGGTCGGGGTCGGAGGAGGTGCGTGTCCGGACACTAAAGCGTGATTTGTGCCGCACGCGAAGCCTGCACCCGACAGCCGGTCCGCACGCGGCGTACGGGGGTCCGGGGGTGTCCCCCGGGAAAACACAGCATGCCGTCCGGACATGTACCTCCGGAGTGCCCCGGCCCCCGCACCACCCACCGCACCGGCCCCTCGCCGGGAGGCGCACCGCGCCGTCAGGCGCAAGCGCCTACATTGGAGAGGCGCACCCGTCCCGAGGTCCGGAGCCCGTCATGCCGGTCGTCATCGCACCCCACACCGCAACGCCCGACGCGCTGCTGCGGCAGGATCCTGAGATGGCCGAGGTGATCCTCGGGGAGACGCGGCGGCAGGCCGACAGTCTCCAGCTCATCGCCGCGGAGAACTTCACCTCGCCCGCCGTTCTCGCCGCCCTCGGCTCGCCTCTCGCCAACAAGTACGCCGAGGGCTACCCGGGCCACCGCTACCACGGCGGCTGCGAGCTGGTCGACGCCGCCGAGCGGATCGCGATCGCGCGGGCGAAGGCGCTGTTCGGGGCCGGGCACGCCAATGTGCAGTCGCACTCCGGCTCCTCCGCCGTCCTCGCCGCGTACGCCGCGCTGCTGCGGCCCGGTGACACCGTGCTGGCCATGGGGCTGCCGTACGGCGGGCATCTCACACACGGCGCGCCGGTCAACTTCTCGGGCCGTTGGTTCGACTTCGTCGGGTACGGAGTCGACGCCGGGACCGGGCTCATCGACTATCCGCAGGTGCGCGCGCTGGCCCGGGAGCACCGGCCCAAGGCGGTCGTCTGCGGCTCGATCTCGTATCCGCGCCATATCGACTACGCCGCGTTCCGGCAGATCGCCGAGGACGTCGGTGCGTATCTGATCGCTGACGCCGCGCATCCGATCGGACTGGTGGCCGGAGGCGCGGCGCCCAATCCGGTGCCGTACGCCGATGTGGTGTGCGCGACCACCCACAAGGTGCTGCGCGGACCGCGCGGCGGGATGATCCTGTGCGGTGAGGAGCTGGCGGAGCGTGTCGACCGCGCGGTGTTCCCGTTCACGCAGGGCGGCGCGCAGATGCATACGATCGCCGCCAAGGCCGTCGCGTTCGGCGAGGCGGCGGCGCCGGCGTTCACGGCGTACGCGCACCAGGTCGTCGCCAACGCCCGCGCGCTCGCCAAGGCGCTGGCCGCGGAGGGTCTGCGGATCACCACGGACGGTACGGACACCCATCTGATCACCGCCGATCCCGCGCCACTCGGTGTGGACGGCAGAACGGCCCGCGGCCGGCTGGCCGCCGCGGGTGTGGTGCTCGACACATGCGCACTGCCCTACGTGGAGGGCCGCGGCATCCGGCTGGGCACCGCCGCCGTGACCACTCAGGGCATGTCAGAGGCCGAAATGGCGCGGATCGCGCTGCTCTTCACCTCGGCGCTGCGCGGAGGCGCGGAGACGGCGCGCAGGGTCCGTGCCGAAGTGCGGGAACTGGTCGACGGGTTCCCTCCGTATGGGAAGCTCTCCTGACGGGAACACGGCGCGGCGACGAGCCGTGGAACCATCCCGCTCAGCAGCCCGTCCTGGCTCATATGGCGACTCGGTATCCGACAGCGGTTCCGGCGCGGGCTAGTGTGTGGGGCTGAGATGGCCAGCGATTCCTGTGGGGCAGCCCGTGCGTGATTACCTGCTGACGCTCTGTGTGACGGCTGCGGTGACCTATCTGCTGACCGGCCCGGTGCGGAAGTTCGCCATCGCGACCGGGGCGATGCCGGAGATCCGCGCCCGTGACGTGCACCGCGAACCGACGCCGAGGCTCGGCGGTATCGCCATGTTCTTCGGCCTGTGCGCCGGACTGCTCGTGGCGGACAACCTCCAGAACCTGAACGGTGTTTTCGAGCTCTCCAACGAGCCGCGCGCACTGCTCTCCGGTGCCGCTCTGATCTGGCTGATCGGTGTCCTGGACGACAAGTTCGAGATCGACGCGCTGATCAAGCTCGGCGCCCAGATGATCGCCGCGGGCGTGATGGTGATGCAGGGTCTGACGATCCTGTGGATCCCGGTGCCGGGCGCCGGGATGGTCTCGCTGACCTCCTGGCAGGGCACACTGCTCACCGTCGCGCTGGTCGTGATCACCATCAACGCGGTCAACTTCGTGGACGGTCTGGACGGTCTCGCGGCCGGCATGGTGTGCATCGCCGCCGCGGCCTTCTTCCTGTACACCTACCGGCTCTGGTACGGCTACGGCATCGAGGCCGCGGCCCCGGCCACTCTCTTCTCGGCGATCCTGATGGGCATGTGCGTGGGCTTCCTGCCGCACAACATGCATCCCGCCCGGATCTTCATGGGCGACTCGGGATCGATGCTGATCGGCCTGGTGCTCGCCGCGGGCGCGATCTCGGTGACCGGTCAGGTCGACCTCGATGTGCTGAAGATCTTCGAGGGCTCCACCCGGCAGGCCACGCACGCCGCACTGCCGGTCTTCATCCCGCTGCTGCTGCCTCTGACGATCATCGCGATCCCGTTCGCCGACCTGGTGCTGGCGATCGTGCGCCGTACCTGGAACGGCCAGTCGCCGTTCGCGGCAGACCGTGGCCATCTGCACCACCGGCTGCTGGAGATCGGGCACTCGCACAGCAGGGCGGTGCTGATCATGTACTTCTGGTCGGCGCTGATCGCGTTCGGAGTGGTCGCCTACTCGGTGCACTCGGCGTCGATGTGGATCCTGCTGGTGATCGTCGCGCTGAGCGCGGTGGGCCTGGTGCTTCTGCTGCTGCCGCGCTTCACACCGCGCGCTCCGCTCTGGGCACAGTCGTTCGTACCGCCGCGCTACCGCCGTAAGCGGAAGGGCGAGCCGGCCGCCGGGGAACTCGCCTCGCCCGTCCCGGCGCTCGCGCTCGCCGGCGAGGCGCAGCCCGTGACGGACGTGACGGAGGAGCGCACGCCTGTTCCCGCGGGTGTCAACGGCGCGACCGCGCTCGGCGCTCGTTCGCGTCTTCCCGACCGTCGTAAGGCCGGTTCGAGGAACTGACGGCGTTGTTATTTCCCTCATCGAGGGCCAATACCAGACAAGATGGCGTGGTGTCCTGCACACACGCGCGGGGTAACTCTCACGTGTGACAGTCAGCACACCACCATGGTAAAGACCTCATCAAATAGTTTGTGATACTGTTCACGAGACCCGGCGACAGAGCCGAAGGACCGTAGTGCGACGGTTCGTTGGCCCGAGAAACCTTCTCTCGGACCGGGCCTACGCTCGTCCATGACGACACCATCTGCCCCACCCAGTAAGCGGAGCTGCCGCCATGCCGTCCAACGACGCCCGGATCCTCCTGCACACGGCCGTACCCACGGCCGCCGTCGGCGTGCTCGCCACGGTGATCAGTGGCGTGGTCGCGGGCGGCAAAGGCGCTCTGGGGGCCGCGGTCGGCACGGTGGTGGTCGTGCTCTTCATGGCCATCGGGCTGGTGGTCCTCCAGCGAACGGCGGCGTCGCTTCCGCATCTGTTCCAGGCGATGGGCCTGATGCTCTACACGGCCCAGCTCCTGCTGCTCTTCATCTTCGTGGCCACGTTCAAGGACACCACGCTGTTCAACCCGAAGGCCTTTGCCCTCACGCTCGTTGTGGCGACGCTCGTCTGGGTCGCCGCCCAGGCACGTGCGCATATGAAGGCCAAGATTCTCTACGTCGACCCCGAGACCTCTTCCGGAACGTCCGCCAGCCCGGCCGAGAAGTCGGGGTCGTCGGCGTGAGGAGTAGGGCCGGGATAAGTGCCCGTTCGAGATCCTGCTATCGTCCGGTGCCAACTGCGGCATTGCGGGCGCGGGCATCCGAGCTGACGCCTGTTCTCACGCGAGGCTCAACGCCCGACCGCCGTCTCCACATCCGTAACACCCCCAGTCCAGTGCCGAACCGCGGCTCCGCGCCGCGCCGACACAACGAGGTTGCCGTACCTATGCGCCATGCTGAAGGAGCCCGCGGTGAGTGCTGACCCGACGCAGGTGCTCGCCTTCGAGACCGACTGCCACATCTTCGAGGGATGTGGTTTCCCGGCACCCGGCCTGCACTCGTTCCTGTTCGAGCCCATCGTGGGCAACGCGGACAGCAACTTGTACTTCAACAAGACGATGCTGCTGGCGCTGCTCGGCTCCCTGATCATCGTGGGCTTCTTCTGGGCCGCTTTCCGTAAGCCGAAGGTTGTCCCAGGCAAGCTTCAGATGGTGGCCGAGGCCGGCTACGACTTCGTACGCCGCGGTGTCGTCTACGAGATCATCGGCAAGAAGGAGGGCGAGAAGTATGTACCGATCGTCGTCTCGCTCTTCTTCTTCGTCTGGATGATGAACCTCTGGTCGATCATCCCGGTCGCGCAGTTCCCGGTGACGGCGATCATCGCCTACCCGGCGGTGCTCGCGTTCATCGTCTACGTCTTGTGGGTGTCGCTGACCTTCAAGCGACACGGCTTCGTCGGCGCCTTCAAGAACTTCAGCGGCTACGACAAGTCGCTCGGCCCGGTCCTGCCGCTCTCGATGGCCATCGAGCTGTTCTCGAACCTGCTGATCCGCCCGTTCACGCACGCCGTGCGACTCTTCGCGAACATGTTCGCGGGCCACACGCTGCTGCTGCTCTTCACGATCGCGAGCTGGTACCTGCTGAACGGTATCGGCATCGCATACGCCGGTGTCTCGTTCGTGATGGTCATCGTGATGACCGTCTTCGAGCTCTTCATCCAGGCCCTTCAGGCGTATGTCTTCGTGCTTCTGACGTGCAGCTTCATCCAGGGCGCGCTCGCCGAGAGCCACTGATCGCCCTCGTTGACCGTCCTCCCGTCCCAGACCCCAAAGTCGTCCGGTGGCCAACCCCCACCGGTCCGTGAAAGAGAAGGAAGAACTGGCATGCCCCAGACTCTTGCCGCCGTATCCGGCTCGCTCGGCTCCATCGGTTACGGCCTGGCCGCCATCGGTCCCGGCGTCGGCGTCGGCATCATCTTCGGTAACGGCACCCAGGCCCTCGCCCGTCAGCCCGAGGCGGCCGGTCTGATCCGTACGAACCAGATTCTTGGTTTCGCGTTCTGTGAGGCGCTCGCCCTCATCGGTCTGGTCATGCCGTTCGTCTACGGCATCTGATCGCGGACTCACGACCAGCCCACCAGACGAAAGGCACTGATGTGAGCCCACTGCTCAATATCGCGGCTGAGGAGTTGGAAAACCCTCTCATTCCGCCGGTTCCCGAGCTTGTCATCGGTCTTATCGCCTTCGTCATCGTCTTCGGCTTCCTCGCCAAGAAGCTCCTCCCGAACATCAACAAGGTTTTGGAAGAGCGCCGCGAGGCCATCGAGGGTGGCATCGAAAAGGCGGAGGAGGCCAAGACCGAGGCCCAGAGCGTGCTGGAGCAGTACAAGGCCCAGCTCGCCGAGGCCCGGCACGAGGCCGCCCGTCTCCGCCAGGAGGCGACCGAGCAGGGCGCCGTCATCATCCAGGAGATGAAGGCGGAGGGACAGCGGCAGCGTGAGGAGATCATCGCCGCCGGTCACGCCCAGATCGAGGCCGACCGCAAGGCCGCGGCCAGTGCGCTGCGTCAGGACGTCGGCAAGCTCGCCACGGATCTGGCCGGCAAGCTCGTCGGCGAGTCCCTGGAGGACCACGCCCGGCAGAGCCGCACCATCGACCGCTTCCTCGACGAGCTCGAGGACGGCGCCGAGAAGGCCGAGGCCAGGCGATGAATGGAGCGAGCCGCGAGGCACTGGCTGCCGCACGTGAGCGTCTCGACGCACTGACCGACAGCACGTCGGTCGACGCCGGGAAGCTCGCCGAGGAGCTGGCCGCCGTAACCGCGCTGCTCGACCGCGAGGTGTCGTTGCGCCGGGTCCTGACCGACCCGGCGCAGCCCGGCGAGGCCAAGGCCGAGCTGGCCGGACGGCTGCTGAGCGGCCAGGTGGGCGGCCCGGCCGCCGATCTGGTCTCCGGCATGGTCCGCTCCCGCTGGTCGCAGCCGCGCGACCTGGTCGACTCCATCGAGGAGCTGTCCGCCCTCGCCGAGCTGACCGCCGCGCAGCGGACCGGGACGCTCGACGACGTGGAGGACGAGCTGTTCCGGTTCGGCCGCATCGTGGAGTCCAGCACCGGGCTGCGCGCGGCGCTGACCGACCGGTCGGCCACGGTCTCCGCCAAGACCGCGCTGCTGCACCGGCTGCTCGGCGGCAGGGCAGAACCGGCCACCGAACGCCTGGTCGCGCGTCTTGTGACGCAGCCCCGGGGACGTAGCCTGGAATCGGGTCTCCAGACCCTGTCCCGGCTCGCCGCGGCGCGCCGGGACCGGATGGTCGCCGTCGTCACCTCGGCGGTACCGCTCACCGACGCCCAGAAGCGGCGCCTCGGCGCGGCACTGGCGAAGCTGTACGGCCACCCGATGCATCTGAACCTGGACGTGGACCCCGAGGTCCTCGGCGGGATCTCGGTGCGGGTCGGTGACGAGATCATCAACGGCACGGTCGCGGACCGTCTCGCAGAGGCGGAACGGCGGCTCGCCGGCTGACCGCGGGCATCGCCGGGCGGCCTGCCGCCGGCCAACAGAACAGAGCAACACCAGCGGCCCGGTTGGGCCGTGCAGAGATTGCAGAAGATTCCTGGGGGTCGCCCCCAGACCCCGAGATAGACCCCCAAAGAAACTTCGGGCCCAACAAGGAGAGCAGGGAACCCAGATGGCGGAGCTCACGATCCGGCCGGAGGAGATCCGGGACGCGCTGGAGAACTTTGTCCAGTCGTACAAGCCGGACGCGGCCTCGCGCGAGGAGGTCGGAACGGTCAGCGTTGCCGGTGACGGCATCGCGAAGGTCGAGGGGCTGCCCTCGGCCATGGCGAACGAGCTGCTGAAGTTCGAGGACGGCACCCTCGGTCTCGCCCTCAACCTCGAGGAGCGCGAGATCGGTTCGATCGTCCTCGGTGAGTTCAGCGGTATCGAGGAGGGACAGTCGGTCACCCGTACCGGCGAGGTCCTCTCCGTCGCCGTCGGCGAGGGATACCTGGGTCGCGTGGTCGACCCGCTCGGCAACCCGATCGACGGACTCGGCGAGATCGAGACCGAAGGCCGCCGCGCCCTTGAGCTTCAGGCTCCGGGCGTCATGGTCCGTAAGTCGGTCCACGAGCCGATGCAGACCGGCTACAAGGCCGTCGACGCCATGGTGCCGATCGGCCGTGGCCAGCGTCAGCTCATCATCGGCGACCGCCAGACCGGCAAGACCGCGCTGGCCGTCGACACGATCATCAACCAGCGTGACAACTGGCGCTCGGGCGACACGAACAAGCAGGTCCGCTGCATCTACGTCGCCATCGGCCAGAAGGGCTCCACCATCGCGTCCGTACGCGGTGCGCTGGAGGAGGCGGGCGCGCTCGAGTACACGACGATCGTCGCCGCCCCCGCGTCCGACCCGGCCGGCTTCAAGTACCTGGCGCCGTACACCGGCTCGGCCATCGGCCAGCACTGGATGTACCAGGGCAAGCATGTCCTGATCATCTTTGACGACCTCTCGAAGCAGGCCGACGCCTACCGCGCCGTGTCCCTGCTGCTGCGCCGTCCGCCGGGCCGTGAGGCCTACCCGGGCGATGTCTTCTATCTGCACTCGCGTCTGCTGGAGCGCTGCGCCAAGCTCTCCGACGACCTGGGCGCCGGTTCGATGACGGGCCTCCCGATTGTCGAGACGAAGGCGAACGACGTGTCGGCGTTCATCCCGACCAATGTCATCTCCATCACCGACGGCCAGTGCTTCCTGGAGTCCGACCTGTTCAACGCCGGCCAGCGGCCCGCGCTGAACGTCGGTATCTCGGTCTCCCGAGTCGGTGGCTCCGCCCAGCACAAGGCCATGCGGCAGGTTTCCGGACGACTGCGTGTGGACCTCGCCCAGTACCGCGAGCTGGAGGCGTTCGCCTCCTTCGGCTCCGACCTGGACGCGGCCTCCAAGGCGTCCCTGGAGCGCGGCAAGCGCATGGTCGAGCTGCTGAAGCAGCCGCAGTACTCGCCGTACCCGATCGAGGAGCAGGTCGTCTCCATCTGGGCCGGCACCACCGGCAAGATGGACGACGTACCGGTCCTCGACATCCGCCGCTTCGAGACCGAGCTGCTGGAGTACCTGCGCCGTGAGCGCAAGGAGCTGCTGACCAGCATCGCCGAGGGCGCCAAGATGTCGGACGACACGCTCCAGTCCATCGCGGACGCGATCGCCGCCTTCAAGCGGCAGTTCGAGACCTCGGACGGCAGGCTCCTGGGCGAGGACGCGCCGGCCGTCAACGTCTCCAAGTGACGACGGAAGGGACCTGACTCATGGGAGCCCAGCTCCGGGTCTACAAGCGTCGCATCCGATCCGTCACCGCGACCAAGAAGATCACCAAGGCGATGGAGATGATCGCCGCCTCGCGCATCGTCAAGGCGCAGCGCCAGGTGGCGGCCTCCACGCCGTACGCGACCGAGCTGACCCGCGCGGTCACCGCGGTGGCGACGGGATCGACGACCAAGCACCCGCTGACCACCGAGGCGGAGACGCCGGTCCGTGCCGCGGTCCTGCTCATCACGAGCGACCGCGGTCTGGCCGGCGGCTACTCCTCGAACGCCATCAAGGCGGCGGACCAGCTCACCGAGCGGCTCCGTGGTGAGGGCAAGGAGGTCGACACGTACATCGTCGGCCGCAAGGGTGTCGCCTACTACGGCTTCCGCGAGCGCAGGATCGTGGAGTCGTGGACCGGCTTCACCGACAATCCGACGTACGCGGACGCCAAGAAGATCGCGGCGCCGCTGATCGAGGCCGTCCAGCAGGACACGGCCGAGGGCGGCGTGGACGAGCTCCACATCGTCTTCACCGAGTTCGTCTCGATGCTGACGCAGACGCCGGTACAGCACCGGCTGCTGCCGCTCAGCCTCGGCGAGACGGCCGAGGAGTCCGCGGCGAAGGGCGAGATCCTTCCGCTCTTCGACTTCGAGCCGTCGGCGGAGGACGTCCTCGACGCCCTGCTGCCGCGCTATGTCGAGAGCCGTATCTACAACGCTCTGTTGCAGGCCGCCGCCTCCAAGCACGCCGCCACCCGGCGCGCGATGAAGTCGGCGACCGACAACGCCGGGGAGCTCATCAAGAGCCTCTCCCGGCGTGCCAACGCGGCCCGCCAGGCCGAAATCACCCAGGAAATCAGCGAGATCGTCGGAGGCGCAAGCGCCCTGGCCGACGCGACCGCGGGGAGTGACAGGTAAATGACGACGACTACCGAGAATGCTGTGACGGCCGCGGCCACGGGCCGCGTCGCCCGGGTCATCGGCCCGGTCGTCGACGTGGAATTCCCCGTCGACGCGATGCCGGACATCTACAACGCCCTGCACGTCGAGGTCGCGGACCCGGCGGAGGAGGGCAAGCGCAAGACGCTGACTCTCGAAGTCGCCCAGCACCTGGGCGACGGACTGGTCCGCGCCATCTCGATGCAGCCCACCGACGGTCTGGTCCGCCAGGCCACGGTGGTCAACACGGGCAACGGCATCACCGTACCGGTCGGCGATGTGACCAAGGGCAAGGTGTTCAACACCCTCGGTCAGATCCTGAACCTGCCCGAGGCCGAGTCCCAGATCACGGAGCGCTGGCCGATCCACCGCAAGGCCCCGGCCTTCGACCAGCTCGAGTCCAAGACCGAGATGTTCGAGACCGGTCTGAAGGTGGTCGACCTGCTGACCCCGTACGTCAAGGGCGGCAAGATCGGTCTGTTCGGTGGTGCGGGCGTCGGCAAGACCGTCCTCATCCAGGAAATGATCATGCGTGTGGCCAATCTGCACGATGGTGTTTCCGTGTTCGCCGGTGTCGGTGAGCGCACCCGTGAGGGCAACGACCTGATCGACGAGATGACCGAGTCGGGCGTGCTCGACAAAACCGCGCTGGTCTTCGGTCAGATGGACGAGCCGCCGGGCACGCGTCTGCGCGTCGCGCTCTCCGCGCTGACCATGGCGGAGTACTTCCGCGATGTGCAGAAGCAGGACGTGCTGCTCTTCATCGACAACATCTTCCGCTTCACCCAGGCCGGTTCCGAGGTCTCCACGCTGCTCGGCCGTATGCCGTCCGCGGTGGGTTACCAGCCGACGCTGGCGGACGAGATGGGTGTGCTCCAGGAGCGCATCACCTCGACGCGTGGTCACTCGATCACCTCGATGCAGGCGATCTACGTGCCCGCGGACGACCTGACCGACCCGGCCCCGGCCACGACCTTCGCGCACCTCGACGCGACGACCGTGCTGTCGCGTCCGATCTCGGAGAAGGGCATCTACCCGGCGGTCGACCCGCTGGACTCGACGTCCCGGATCCTGGACCCGCGTTACATCTCGCAGGACCACTACGACGCGGCCAGCCGCGTCAAGGGAATCCTCCAGAAGTACAAGGACCTCCAGGACATCATCGCGATCCTCGGTATCGACGAGCTGGGCGAGGAGGACAAGCTCGTCGTCCACCGTGCCCGCCGTGTCGAGCGCTTCCTGTCGCAGAACACCCACGCCGCCAAGCAGTTCACCGGTGTGGACGGTTCGGACGTGCCGCTGGACGAGTCGATCACCGCGTTCAACGCGATCTGCGACGGGGACTACGACCACTTCCCCGAGCAGGCGTTCTTCATGTGCGGTGGCATCGAGGACCTGAAGGCCAACGCCAAGGAGCTGGGCATCTCCTGAGCCCTTGTTCATGGAGGGGGGCGGGTTCCTCCCGCCCCCCTCCGACGCTCCCGACGACAACCCATAGAATCAAGCCCAACACCCGGCCGAACGGCCGGGTGGTGACCCGAGGAGCCACCCTTGGCTGCTGAGCTGCATGTCGAGCTGGTCGCCGCGGACCGCAGTGTCTGGTCCGGCGAGGCCACCCTGGTCGTCGCGCGCACCACGTCCGGCGACATCGGCGTCATGCCCGGTCACCAGCCGCTGCTCGGTGTGCTGGAGTCGGGCCCGGTGACCATCCGTACGACCGACGGCGGAACGGTGGTGGCCGCGGTGCATGGCGGCTTCCTGTCGTTCGCCGACAACAAGCTCTCGCTGCTGGCGGAGATCGCCGAGCTGGCGGACGAGATCGACACCCAGCGCGCGGAGCTGGCGCTGGAACGTGCGAAGTCGGACGAGGATGCCGCCGCCGAGCGGCGCGCCGATGTCCGGCTGCGTGCGGTGGCGGTGCGCTGAGCCCTGTCACAACGGTTCTACCCTCAGCCGCGGCCCTGGCTGGACTCTCCAGACCGGGTCGCGGCTGAGGCGATGCAGGTGCGATTTCTGTTCCGGTACTGAATGAGGCGAGGAGGTCGGTGTTGATGGTCCTCGCTCTGCTCGTATGCGGACTGGTCGTCGTACTGGTTGCGGTGGGGCTCTTCGTCTTCGGTCTGCGCCGGCGGCTGATCCAGCGCTCCGGCGGGACGTTCGACTGTAGTCTGCGCTGGAATGTGCCGGAGGAGCCCGATCTCTCGGGCAAGGGCTGGGTGTACGGAGTCGCCCGCTACAACGGCGACCGGATCAACTGGTTCCGTGTCTTCTCGTACGCTCCGCGCCCGCGCCGCACCCTGGAGCGCTCCTCCATCGAGGTGGTGGCACGCCGGGCGCCCGAGGGCGAGGAGGAGCTCGCACTGCTCTCCGACGCGGTCATTCTCGGCTGCGCGCATCGCGGTGTCCGGCTGGAACTCGCCATGAGCGACGACGCGCTGACGGGCTTTCTCGCCTGGCTGGAGGCGGCGCCGCCAGGGCAGCGGGTGAATGTGGCCTGAGCCGGGGCTTGCGCCGGTGCTCGTACGTACGGACATGGTGAAGGGGGCGGCGCTCGGGCGCCGCCCCCTCACTCATGCCGTGCCGCTGGTTATCCGATGCCGTTCTTGACCGCGGTCACCAGTTCGCCGTTCGCCGTGTCTCCTGTGAAGTCCCAGAAGAACGCGCCGCCCAGGCCCTGCTGCTTCGCCCAGGCCGTCTTGGTCGCGATGGTGGCCGGGGTGTCGTAGCTCCACCAGTTGCTGCCGCACTTGGCGTACGCGGTGCCCGCGATGGTGCCGGTGGGCGGGCAGGTGTTCTTGAGGACCTTGTAGTCCTCGATGCCCGCCTCGTACGTACCGGGCGCGGCGCCGGTCGCGCTGCCGCCCGGCGCGTCCTGTGTCACTCCGGTCCAGCCGCGGCCGTAGAAGCCGATACCGAGCAGCAGCTTGTTGGCCGGCACGCCCTGCGCCTTGAACTTGGCGATCGCGTCGGCGGAGTTGAAGCCTGCCTGCGGGATGCCCGGGTACGAGGTGAGCGGGGAGTGCGGAGCCGTCGGGCCCTGCGCGGCGAAGGCGCCGAAGAAGTCGTACGTCATGACGTTGATCCAGTCCAGGTACTGGGAAGCGCCCGCGTAGTCGGTCTTCTCGATCTTGCCACCGGGCGAGGCGTCCGCCGTGGTGGCCGCCGTGACCAGGTAGTTGGCACCGAACTTGGCGCGCATGGCCTGCACCATGTTCTTGAACGCGGCCGGGCCGCTGGTGTCACAGGTCAGACCGCAGGCGTTCGGGTACTCCCAGTCCAGGTCGATGCCGTCGAAGACATCGGCCCAGCGCGGGTCCTCCACCAGGTCGTAGCAGGACTGCGCGAAGGCGGCCGGGTTCTGCGCCGCCTGGCCGAAGCCGCCGGACCAGGTCCAGCCGCCGAAGGACCAGAGGACCTTGATGTGCGGGTACTTGGCCTTCAGCTTGCGGAGCTGGTTGAAGCTGCCGCGCAGCGGCTGGTCCCAGGTGTCGGCGACGCCGTCGACGCTCTGGTCGGCGGTGTACGCCTTCTCGTAGTCGGCGTAGGAGTCACCGATCGTGCACTTGCCGCCGGTGACATTGCCGAAGGCGTAGTTGATGTGCGTGATCTTGGCCGCCGAACCCGAGGTGTCCAGGTTCTTGACGTGGTAGTTGCGGCCGTAGACGCCCCACTCGGGGAAGTAGCCGAGCTTGACCTTGCCGCCGGGGCCCGGGTCGGTGCCGCCGCCACCGGTGGTGCGGACCGCGCGGGCGCCGCTGACCGGGCCCGTCTGGTCGGCGCTGTCACGCGCCTGGACGGTGTACGAGTAGTCGGTGCCCGCGCTCAGACCGGAGTCGGTGTACGTCGTACCGGTGACCGTGGCGACCTTCGTGCCGCCCCGCAGGACGTCGTAGTTCTTGATGCCCTTGTCGTCGGTGGCCGCCGTCCAGCTCAGCGTCACCGCGGTGTTGGTGATGTTGCTCGCGGTGGGCGTGCCGGGAGCCGAGGGCGGGTTGTCGCCGGGGACGCTCGGTCCGCCGTCGCACGAGGCGCCGTTGAGCTTGCAGTTGGACGGTGCTCCCGCACCGCTGCCGTTGAAGCCGAAGCTCACGGAGGCGCCGGGGGCCAGTGTCCCGTTCCAGGACTTGTTCTTGGCGGTCCAGTGGTTGGCCGAACCGGTGATGTCGGCGTCCCAGCCGGAGGTGACGGCGGTGCCGGAGGGGAAGTCCCACTCCACCGTCCAGGAGCTGAGGCTGGTGGTGCCGGTGTTCTTCACCGTCCACTTGCCCTCGAAGCCCGTGCCCCAGTCGGAGACCTTGGCGTAGGTGGCGGTCGCCGAGGCGGCGGCCTCCGCGGGCGTGGCCAGTCCGACCAGGGCCGCGAGCGGCAGCAGCAGCGCGGTCAGGCCCGCGACAGCCTTCGATCTGAATCGCGTTCTGTGGAGGGCGGGTTGGATGTTCAAGCGTGCTCCTCAGGTGAGTACCGGACAAAGCGGGGGGTGGGTCCGTGCACTGCTCACCCTGCGACGGCTCACCGCAGCGTGTGCGGTGAGAGTAGGAAGGTCTGGACCACTCGTCAATAGGTCCAGACCAAAGGTGCGGTGGAGCGGGCCGCGGAACTGGGCGTTCCGGAATTTGTCCCAAGGGCTTTACGGCTCGTCGGACCGGATTCCCAACTCCTGTGCCAGCACCGCCGCTTGGACCCGGCTGCGCAGGCCGAGCTTGCCGAGCAGCCGGCTCACATGGGTCTTCACCGTAGCCTCCGCCATCGTCAGGCGTACGGCGATCCGGGCATTCGACAGTCCTTCACCGAGACAGGAGAGCACCTCGCGCTCCCGGCGGGTGAGGCTGTTCAGCAGGCCGGGATCGGCCGCGGTCCTGGCCGCGCCGGGCGCTCGTACGGACGTCGGCGCGGCGAACTCGGCGATCAGCCGGCGCGTCACGGCCGGCGCGATCAGGCCCTCGCCGCGGGCCACCGTCCGTACCGCCGTGAGCAATTCGCCGGCCTCGGCGTTCTTCAGCAGAAAGCCGGCGGCCCCGGCGCGCAGCGCGCCGAAGACATACTCGTCCAGATCGAAGGTGGTCAGTACGAGAACGTCCGCGAGCCCTTCCGCGACCACGGCCCGCGTCGCCGACACGCCGTCGAGCCTGGGCATCTGCACATCCATCAGCACCAGATCGGGGCGGAGTTCACGGGCCAGCGCGACGGCCTCCTCGCCGTCCGCGGCCTCTCCGACGACCTCGATGTCCGGTGCGCTGCGGAGGATGAGCACCAGACCGGCGCGTACCGCCGACTGGTCCTCGGCGACCAGGACGCGGATGGTCATGCCGTACCTCGTCGTTCCGTGACGGGCAGTTCGGCCCGTACCAGCCAGATTCTGCCGCTGTCACCGGTGGTGACGGGCCCGGCCTCGAACTCTCCGTCCAGCAGCGCCACGCGCTCCCGCATCCCGACCAGACCGGCGCCGGAGCCGGGCGCGCGAGGCCCGGGCCGGTCCTCGTACGGGCTGTCGATCCGGACCGTCAACGCCCGTTTCGTACGGGCCAGTTGGACGGTGACGGTGCCGGGCGCGGCGTGCTTGAGCGCGTTGGTGAGGGACTCCTGGACGATGCGGTAGGCAGCCAGCTCGACGGGCGCCGGGAGGGCGAGGGCGTCGGCATGGTGGCTGTCCTGGCGGCGGTCGTCCAGGGTGAAGTCGAGGCCGCTGGAGGCGCCGTTCGTACGGGCCTGGGCCAGCAGTGTGTCCAGCGCGCGCAGCGTGGGCGCGGCGGCCGGTACGGTCTCGTCACTCCCCGGGCCGCTGCCCGAGCTACTGCCCGAGCCGTTGTCCCGGAGCAGCCCGATCAGTCTGCGCATCTCGGCGAGCCCTTCGACACTGTTCTCCCGGATCACCGAGAGCGCGTTCCGGGTCGTCGCCTCGTCGTCCAGAGAGAGCGCGGCGGTGGAGTGGATCGCGATTGCCGAGAGATGGTTGGCGACCATGTCGTGCAGCTCACGGGCCATCCGGGCGCGCTCGGCCAGCACCGCCTGGCGGCGGTCCATCTCGGCCAGCAGGGCGGTCTGTTCGGCCCGCAGCCGTGCCGCCTCGGCCGCGTCGCGGTGGTTGCGCACCAGAGCGCCGGTGGTGGCCGGGCCGAAGCTGATCAGCCCGGTGAACACACCGATCAGCAGCGCGTCCACCTGGTGGATCCAGGAGACGAGCCCGATCGGCACCGCGACCGTGACCAGCGCCGTGGTCCAGGGGATACGGCGGGCGGCGGCCGGTGTTCCGTACAGCACCGCCGCGTACATGAGGTCCGTGAACATCAGCACTGTCGCGAGACTGCCGCTCGTGAACTGGTCGGCGGCCAGCGTGACCGTGCCGACGAACACCGTTGTGCGCGGCGCGGTCCTGCGTAGCGTCTCCAGCCCGGCCATGACGGCCACCGGCAGGAGCACCCACGCGCCGGTCAGCGGGCGTGTGTCTGGGATGGTGTGCAGCCCGAGGGCCCACAGCGCCAGACCGCCGAGCAGCCCGGCCGCGGCGATCAGCAGATCATGGCGGTGCGGACGGCCGACGCGGCGGGGGAGGGCGTCGCGGTGTGGACGGCTGTCGCCGTGTGGTCGGCCGTCGCGGCGGGACAGGGCGTCGCGGTACGGGCGCGGGAGCCGGAGGGAGACACTCACCCTCCCCATGAAACACGGCGCCCGGGCCATGGACGTCCCCATCCCGGGGGAGCGCCCAGTACATCGAAGGATGCAGTCGCGGTTCCTCACTGACGACGACGTGCCTCGGCGGCCCGGCCGGGAGCCTGGAGAGGACCGGAAGGAGAGGTCCGTGATCGTCACGCTGATCGTCGTCTGCGAGGTCGGCTTCTGGGTGCTGCTGGCCGCCGGGCTGGCCCTGCGCTATCTCGCCGGAATGCGGCGGCTGGGAGCCGCCGTACTGCTGCTGGAACCGCTGCTGGAGCTCGTTCTGCTGGCCGTCACGGCCGTCGACCTCAAGAACGGCGCCGAGCCCGACTGGAAACACGGACTCGCCGCGCTCTACATCGGCTACACAGTCGCCTACGGCCACTACACGGTCAAATGGATCGACGGCCACGCCGCCCACCGTCTCGCCGGCGCGCCGCGCCCGCCCAAGCCGCCGCGCCACGGCAGGGCCCGCGCCCGCCACGAGGCCGGGCTCTGGCTCCGTACGGTCCTGGCCGCCGTCGTCGCGATCGGCCTGCTCCAGTTCGCGGTCTGGTACGTGGGCGACGACGGCAGCACCGGATCCCTGACCGAGTGGCAGTTCTCGGCCCTCCGGGTCGTGGGCATCCACGGTGTGATCGCCCTGACGTACACGATCTGGCCGAAGAGGGCCCCGGCGTACTCCGAAGAGGCCTCTGCGGAGCGCCCGTCGCCGATCACGAAGCGGTGAGGCGGTGAGGCGGTGGCCGATCGGACGGTGAGCATGGCCAGTCGGCCGGTGAGCATGGCCGGTCGGCCGATGCGGCGGTACGAGGTGCGCGCCTAGCGTCGTTCGTAGGCCAGACCACCGCAGCCACCGCCACACCGAATCCCGAGGGAACCCGATGGAAAACCGACCGCCGCTCACGACGCGCATCGACGCCGAGACGACGGATGCCGAGACGACGGAGTTCGAGTCCGACGTCATCGACCTTCTCGCTGAGGTGTTGTTCCGCGCGCTCAAGCGTGAGTCCCGGAATGTGGGCACGGAGGACCTGCTGGCCGCACTGGTCATGGGTGACTCGCCGGCCGGTGAGGCGATCGCGCCCGGTATGCGGCGGGCCGGCTCGCTGAGCGGGATGATCCAGGGCCGGGCAGGGCGCGGATGGGTGAGCGACGACGACGGTGGCGACACCGGCCACGAAGGCAGTGACAACGGCACGTCGGCCGCATCCGGTGACGAGCACGAGGTCGACGCCGCCTGGCGCCTGGCGCAGTGGCACACCACGTGGCGCTTCCGGGGAAAGGACGACGCGCCGAGCGATCGGGTATGGCCCGAGCCGTCCGGCGCGCTGCGCGCCTGTCTGCTCCATGCCCTCCGGCTCGCTCGCGAGGAGGGATGTTCCGGTGTGTACTCCCGGCATATGGCCCGTGCCCTGCTGGACCTGCCCGGCACCAGGGCACGGGAAGCGTGCGTACTGAGTCGGCTGGACCCGGCCGCCGCGTCCGCCGCGCTGGACGCGCTCGACACCAAGGCCGCGGCGGAGACCGACGGGCCGCAGTCCGCGGCCGTCACCGTCCTGCGCCGGTCCGGATTGCTGGAGGACCGGAGCAACTGGCTGGCGCGCAAAGTGATGTCGTGGACGTCCGGCAGCACCGAAAACGGTACGCCCGTCATGTTCGCGGTGTCCGTGGAGGCCAAACGCCAGGCCGTACGGTGCGGACGGAGCGCGGCGGAACCGGTCGATCTGCTGCTGGCGGTCCTGGGCCTGGACCGGGCGCTGTCCGTCGCCCGACGGTCGCTGCCCGAGGCGCTGGTGTCCGCCAACCAGGCCGCCGGTCTGCTGCGTACGCACGGAGTGCGCCCGGCGTCGCTGACCTGGTCGGTTCTCGCCGTCGATCCGCTCCCCGTGTCCGACGAGGTGCCGTTCTCCGCCGAGGCCGAGCGGACCTTGGCCGTGGCACGGCTCACCGCCGCCGAGCACGGCGCTCCCGCCGTAGGAACGGTGCACCTCGTGACCGCGCTTCTCGACGGTGCCGAGGGACCGGTTCCGGAACAACTGCGCGCGCACGGCGTGGACTTGACCGCGCTGAAGGCGGATCTGAGCCTCCGGCTGAGCGCGTGAACGGCCGATCCGGGAGGGACAGCGGGAGGGACCGTGGGAGGAGCCGCGGAAGGAGGCCGACCCCGCGATGATCCGGCCGGTTCAGCCGACGCTACCGTTGCCGCGGCAAGACCTACGGGCGAGAGCAGGGATGACGGTGAGGCGCGTGCCCGGACGTACGCGTACGCGGCGGGCATGGGCGCGTGCGAGGTCCGGGACGGCGCACGCCATGTGGTCGGTGCGGCCGGCGCACGTGGTGCGGTCGCTGCGGCGCGAGGCCTCGGAGGGCCGGGCCGCCTTGCGCCGTGCTCCGCGCCGTACCGTCGCCGCCGAGGTGCTGGGCTGTCTGCTGACGGCGGCCCTCGGACTGATCCCGTTGCTGCTGCTGCACCGGGACCGGCCCGTCCTGGCCGTACTGGAGGCGCTGTACGCGGCGTTCCTGCTGCCCTTGCGGCGCTGCCGTCCGGTCCTCGCGGTGCTGGGTACGGCGCCACTGCTCGTCGGCCCCAACGTATGGGTGCTGGCGGTCGTACCGCTGGTCGTGCTGCCCGCCACCCGCCGGATCGCGCCGCCGCGCCGCGCGTGGCACGCCGTATGGGCGGCCTGCGCGGTGACCGCGGTGCTGACGGTCGTGGGAAGCCCGTTCCGGCCGGGCGCCTGGGCGGAGGAGCTGGCCGGGAACGGTGTCTCCGCCGTTCTCCTGGTGCTGCTTCCCGCGCTCGCCGGGATACTGCTGGGCCGGCGTCGGCCTCTGGTCAGTCTGCTGCGGGAACGCAACGCCTATCTGGAACAGGCCCGTTCACTGACCGCCGCCACGGCGCGGCTGGAGGAACGTACCCGGATCGCCGGTGAGATGCACGATCTCCTCGGCCATCGGCTGAGCCTGATCTCTGTGCACGCCGGCGCGCTGGAACTGGCCGCCGCGCGTCAGGCACCGCCGCTGGCCGGGCAGGCCGAGCTGCTGCGTACGACCGCCGGTACGGCGATGGAGGAACTGCGCGACATCCTGGGCCTGTTGCGGCGCGAGGACGCGGCGGTGTCGGTGTCGGTGTCGACGTCCGAGCCCGTGACGGTGCCCGTGGCCGTGCCCGAGAGGAGCCGGGGGACACGCGAGGACATCACCGCTCTGGTGGCGGAGTCCCGGCAGGCGGGTGTCACCGTCGAACTCGACTGGTCGCTCCCCGACACGGCCGAACCGGGCCCGCGCACCCGCCAGTCGCTGCACCGCGTGGTCCGCGAAGGGCTGACGAACGTGCTCAAGCACGCGTCCGGCGCGCCCGCACGAGTGGAGGTCAGGGACGACCTCGGCCGGATCGAGGTCTCCGTCACCAACGAGGCGCCGCGCGCGGGAAGTCATCAGGGCGCCGGAAACCGCAGCGGGCTGGCCGGCCTGGAGGAGCGGATCGCACTGCTCGGAGGTTCTTTCACGGCGGGCCCTCTGCGCGGTGGCGGCTTCCGCCTGGCCGCCGTACTGCCGTGCCGTCCGGACGGAATCGCCCTGGCCGTAGGCCCGTTGACACTTCCGTCGGGTACGGGCGAACTCGCCGCCGGCGTGTCCGGAGCCTCTCGCGGCAGCGGCGCACCACACGCGGGAACCCGCCCTCCGCTGTCGGACGAGGTCCTCACCTGGCCACGGGTGCTGGGCGCGGGCTGCGTGGCCACGCTCGTGATCCTGCCCACCGCGGCCTTTCTGATCATGCTCCTGACGATGGCCGCTCTGAGATAGAGCAGGTCCGGGGATAGAGCAGGTCCGGGACGAAGCCGCCCTAAGATGAAGTGGTGATTCGAGTCCTCATTGCCGACGACGAGGCGTTGATGCGCGCCGGCATCCGGCTGATCCTGGAGAACGCCGAGGACATCGAGGTGGTGGCCGAAGCGGGTGACGGCCATGAAGCCGTCGCGGGATGCCGGGACCGGACCATCGATGTGGCGCTGCTCGACATCCAGATGCCGGCCAGGGACGGAATCGCCGCCGCCGAGGACATCGCCCGTATCTCGCCGTCCACTTACGTGGTGATGCTCACGGCATTCGGTGAGGAGCAGAGCGTGACGCGGGCCCTGCGCGTCGGCGCGAGCGGCTTCCTGCTCAAGGACACCGGTCCCACCGAGCTGATCCACGCGGTACGGCTCGCCGCGAGCGGCGAGCCGGTGCTGGCACCCAGGATCACCAGACAGTTGATGGAACGGCATGTACGGTCCGCCCATGACACCCTGGCCGCCCGGCGCAAGGTCGAGAGCCTGACCGCCGCCGAGCGGAGCGTGCTGCGGCTGCTGGGCACCGGCCTGTCCAACGCCGAGATCGCCGACGAGCTGTATCTGAGCGCGAGCACGGTCAAAGCGCACATCAGCCGGATCCTCACCCGCACGGGCTGCGCCAACCGCGTACAGGCCGCGGTCCTGGCCCACGACGCGGACCTGCTCACCGACCACTGAAGACGGCCCGAACTGTGATGCGCGGGTGCGGAGTTCGATGATTCACGCCACGAACATGGTCACCCTGACCAGCAGATCGTCGTCCCAGTCGATCTCGCCCCGGATGTCCACGAAACCCTGGCGCGGCGCGACGTTGTAGACCTTCATGGACGCGCTGCCGATGAAGGGGACCAGACCGCCGTCGACCTCGGTCAGCGAGACGAGCACCGCGCTGTTGACGCCGATCTGCGAGATGAACGCCCGCACCTGGAAAATCCGGTGCGCGCGGATGTACATCACGAACGCGGCCTGATCGGCGGCGCTTTCGCCGCTCGTCGGCAATCTCTCCGGCTCGGCCGTCAGCAGGTCCGGACTGTCGTCCGGGGACGCGGCCTGAGTGTCGGTAGTCATCTCTGAGCCCTCCTTGGGCGATGCGGCAGGCCCCGTACCTACTGGGCTGCTCTTGGCATTCCCTCCCTCTTCCGGCAGAAGCCGCGCATGCCGCCATTTAGCCCAAAAGAGTGACGTTGGGTAGTGCGACGGGCACCATGGAGTGACGAGCGGTCGGGTGACTTCCCTTTACTTCTCCATCCAGTCCCATCAGGTGTTACTTTAGGGAAGGAAAGGGAGTCACGTGTGGCGGCGGAGAGCAGGGTGCGGTGCGGGAGTTCTATTCGGTGGAGCAGGTGGCCGGCCTGCTGGATCTGCACGTCAAGACCGTGCGGGGCTATGTACGGGACGGGCGGCTCAAGGCGACGCGGGTCGGGAAGCAATACCGCATCGCCCGGGAGGACTTGGAGACGTTCACCGGGAGCCCCGCGCCCCCGCCCGTACGGCGGACGCGGTATGCCGAGGTGTCCAGCATTGTGCAGATCGACGCCATCAGTCCCGAGGCGATGCCCCGGCTCACCAACACGGTCATGGCCCTCGCCCTCAGCCGCGACGGCAGCCAGCACAGTGACCGCCTGCGGGTCGAGACCGTATACGACGAGGAACGGGCCACCCTCAAAATCATTGTCCTGGGCGCCCTGGACACCACCGCCGACCTGCTGAAAGTCATCAACACCCTGCTCGACCAGCCGCAATGAGCAGCCGACATACGAAAGGGACACCGCCCGTGCCCGACGTACTCCAGCACCTCGACGGCACGCCCGTCCTCATGTGCGCGCCCGACGGCCCTCCGCTGGGCGACGAGCGCGCCGCGACCGATGTGATCGGCGACGGGATGTACCACGGCGCCGCCTGGGCCGCGGTGCCGGTCGCCCGGTTCACGGACGACTTCTTCCGGCTGCGCACGCGCGTGGCGGGGGACATCGTCCAGAAGTTCGCCAACTACCGCCTGAAGCTTGCCGTCGTGGGTGACATCACCTCGTACACGGAGGCCAGTACCGCACTGCGCGACTTCGTCCGCGAGAGCAACCGCGGCACCCAGCTCTGGTTCGTACCCGACACCGAGGCCCTCCGCGTACGCCTCGCCTCGGCCGGCGGCCCGTCCGCGTAACCCGCCTACCTGACCCGCCCACCTCATCGGGCCAGTTGGGCGACTTTCATCAGCAGCAGCGCGATGTCGTCGCCGCCTCGCGCGGACTGCTGGATCCGACCGGCACACCGGACCAGCGTCTTCGCCAGCGCGTCCAGCGGCTCCGGGTCCTCTTCCGCCAGCCGGGCGGCGAGTTCGGCGATGGCGGTGTCCAGATCCGTGCCGGGTGTTTCGACGAGGCCGTCGGTGTAAAGGGCGAGTACGGCGCCGGCGGGCAGCGGGACTTCGGCGGTGCGGTACTCGGCCTCCGGCTCGATGCCGAGGAGAAGCCCGTTCGGTATGTCCAGGATCTCCGTACGCCCGTCGGGATGGCGCAGCACGGGCGGCAGATGCCCGGCCGCCGCGATACGGGCCCGGTGGTGCCGCAGGTCGAGATGGGCGTACAGGCAGCTGGTGAACAGGCTCGAACTCAGGTCGATCAGCAGCCGGTTGGTGCGCGCGAGCACCTCGTCCGGCGGCGCGCCCGCACTCGCGTGGGTGTGGACGGCCGTGCGGACCTGTCCCATGAGGGCGGCGGCGTTCACATTGTGGCCCTGTACGTCACCGATGACGGCCGCGGCCGAGGTGTCGTCCAGCCGGATCAGGTCGTAGAAGTCGCCGCCGATGTCCATGCCGCGGGTCGCCGGGAGATAGCGGGCGGCGACTTCGAGGCCGGGAATCCGCGGCAGGTCGTGCGGCAGCAGCGCGGCCTGCAAGCCTCGTGCGACCTGGTTCTCGGTGTCGAAAAGACGGGCCCGCTCCAGCGCCTGCGCCATCACTCCGCCCAGCGAGGTGAGACCGGCGCGTTCCTGCGGCGAGAAGGGATGCGGCTGGTCGTATCCGAGGACGCAGCAGCCGATCGTACGGCCGGAGGCGAACAGCGGCAGGTAGGCGAAGGCGGCCATTCTCCGGTACAGGTCGATGCATGGATAGGTGCGCCGGAGTTCCTCGTTGTTCGCGTAGAACGCGGGAGCGCCGGTCGCGATGGCCCGCAGGCTCGCGCCCTCCGCGGTCAACGGCAGGCCGTCGAAGTGCTCCGCGGCTTCCTGCGGGAAGCCGCGGGAGGCGACGACCTGGAGCCTTCCCTCATCGGCGGTGAGCACCGCCAGGCCCTGGACGCTGATGACGGGCATGATCTGGTGGGTGACCGCCTCGGCCACGTCCTTGACCCCGACGGCCTCGGTGAGGGCCGTGGACAGGTGCAGCAGATGGAAGAGGGCGCCCGGGCGGGCCTGCGCCGTGACCGGCGGAGTCAGGAACGGCTCGCGGTCGTGACCGGGTGCCTCGGTGGGCGTGATGCGGACGCTGATGCCGGTGGAGTCGGGGTAGAGGGTGAAGGCGAGCCAGTGGTCCGGGGGCCGCAGGGCGACGAAGGGCGTGGGAAGACGGCTGAACAGCGCCGCCAGGTACGAATTCTCGTACACCGGGTCGTTCAGCCAGGGCAGGGCTTCCCAGGGTCGGGCTCCCAGCAGCTCGTGGTGGCCGCGGCCGAGCAGTTCGGCGGCCTTGCCGTTGAGGAACGTGATACGGCCTTCGAGGTCCAGCGCACAGGTGCCTTCCGGAAAGCGCTCCGTCAGCTCGGCTCCGGGCTGTTCGTGCCGGGTGGGCGGCGGGCTCACCGCACGCAGCTCCGTGGGCCGCATCGGATGCCCGTCGTCCGCGGCCCGCCGCAGTAGGCGGCCGATCCGGCGGCGGGCCCCGTCGATCGCCCGCACCTCCCGGCGGGACAGCTCGGGAGCGTGCGTACCGGGCCACAACTGGAGCACGGCGCCCCAGCAGGTGGTGCCGGACGTCGTGGTGCCGGACGTCAGCGGTACGACGCTCATGGCGACGTGGTACGGCAGCGCGAGCGCGGTACGGGGAAAGCGCTGGGCCAGCTCCGCATGGCTCGCCACCCACACCGGCCGGCCCTCGCGCACCGCCTCGGCCACCGGGACGGGCGCGGCCAGCGCCACCCGGGTCCATGGACCGGCCACGTGCCGCGACACGCCGGTCACCACGGCCATGCGCAGCACCTGTTCCTCCGGCACGGGCAGATACAGGGCACCGATATGCGCACCGGTGTCCCGTACCAGCTCCGCCACGACACGCTCCACCTCTGCCGCGGTGCGGTCGTCGCCGTACTGACTGTGCCGGCCGTACTGGCCGTGCCGGCCGCACTTGCCGTACTCTCCCGGCTCTCCCACGCCTACGCCACCTCGGGCGCTGCGGAGGGAGCCGGGCGCGATCGCCGACGGAGGCGCTGTCCGGCGTCGGTCCGGATGCTCCGGACGCATCGAACATCGTACATATGTCGACGATAGCCCTCGAATGGGCTATTGACATCCGCGGGCGGTGCCTGTGGGGCGCTCCGCTGACGGAGGGTGACGGCCAGGTAACGGCGATGGAAGGCAAGTGGTGACCTCGAACCTGTCGTGATCATGCTCGTCCAGCAGCATGCGTGCCTGCCCGTACGACAGCCGGACCAGCCCGGTGTCAGGGCACACATACCGCAGCGGACCGCGCCGGAGTGGACGAGGCCGGGCGGCCAGCTCACGGGCGGAGCGGTCAGGAGCGGGGCAGGGACAGCTCCGGCATCCGTGGGTGGTGCACGTGCTGTTCGTTCTCGTGAACGTACAGGCGAAATGTCTCCGGCCCTGGACGGCCCGCGGCGTCATAGGCAGCCAGGACAGCCTCGACGCGGTCCCAAAGGCTAAGCGGGCCGCCCTGGCGCACCTCCCACCCGCCGTTGTGCGGGGTGAGCATGACGGCGGAGCCGGTGACGACGTCGACCAGGTGCACCACCTCGCCGATGGTGACCATCTGTGCGTCCGGTACGGCGCACTGGGCGAGGAACCGCAGATGGAATGCTTCCTCGGTGGAGGCCGTGATCCGCTCCGGGCCGTATCGGGCGGAACGCGCGGCCACTCGGAGACTGGTGGCCCAGTGGGCGGGGTTGCCGAACGAGGGAGCCGCGTGAGTACGGGCGGACATGAATGAGACGGTGCCGTCCAGCAACGGCCCCTCGGCGGTGCCATCACCGTCGACGGTCAGCAGAACGCGCGCGTAGCCGTAGAGCCAGCCGCTCAGGGTGAGCAGTATCTTCCCGCCGGGCCTGGTCTGCGCGGTCAGGGCCGGCGGTACGGCGCGGAAGGAGCAGGCCGCCACGATCCGGTCGACCGGTGCTTCGGGCCAGTAGCCGTACAGTCCGTCCGCCACCGCCAGGGTGGGGGTGTAGCCGCACCCGTGGAGCGCGGCGGCGGCCGTCTCCAGCCGACGGCCGTCGACGTCGATGGAGGTGACGGCGCCGGAGCCGAGACGTTCGCAAGCGAGAGCGGTGGAGTAGCCACTGCCGGTGCCGAGTTCAAGCACTGTGTGCCCTTCGGCAACGTCTGCGTCCGCCCACATCCGCACCACCAGGGACGGCAGAGTGGATGAGGAGGTCGGAGCCCCACCGTGCCTTACGGCGGGCTGCTTCCAGTCCGGCTCGTCACCGTCGAACTGTGTGATCAGCGTGGTGTCGGAGTATGAAGCGGCCAGCCACCGACCGTAGTCGAGTTCCGCGGTGACCGGCTCCCACACAGTCAGTCCGTGCTCGTCCTGCTGATCGGCGGGCAGGTAGAAGCCGGGCACGAAGCGGTGGCGGGGCACCGTCCTCACCGCCTGACGCCAGGCCGGATCGGCTGCGGAACCGGCCTTGGCGAGGGAGCTTGCCAGGGCCTCACGCCGGCGAGCCGCCTCGATTTCACGCTCGGCAGGCGTGGTCATGAACCGCCGCCTCCTTCCCGCTCAGGATGTTGGCGAACGCCTCGGTGATGGCCCCCGCGTCGGGAAGCCAGCCCCATTGGCCGTTCGGATTGCACTCGATCCAGATCCAGTGCTCCGGCTCGTCACCGTCGCCGGTGAGGGCGAAGTCGAAGCAGCCGAAGACCAGGCCGAAGGCGGCCAGGTAGCTGTGTAAAGCTGTCTCGACCGGGGTCGGCACAGTGATGGGGGCGTGCATCAGCTCGCTCCAGTCGCCACGGCGCCAGTCCAGCGAGCCGTCCGGTGCCGCGACCTGCTGGGCGAACACTTGGCGGCCGACAACAGTCACTCGGACGTCCCCGGTCTTCGGTACCTCGGCCTGGAACAGGTGCGCGGTCACCGCGAGCGCATCGTCAAAGGTGTCCGGAGCGACGCGCTGGGTCCAGAGTGCCCCAGCGCGGCCACCTTCGTCAGGGGGCAGGCCGCGGAAGGACTTGTAGACGACGGGGCCATGATCGACGGCGAAGTTCCTGGCGGTTTCGGCATCGTTGGTGACCAGGGTCGGCGGGATGGTGAACCCGAGCTGAGCGGCCATCCGGAGCTGGGCGGGCTTGAAATCGGCGCGGGTGACGGCTGCGGGGTGGTTGACGTACTGGGCACCCTCCAGGCTGCTCAAGAGGCCACCGAGGCCGTGCCGGGCTTCGGCGGTGGCGAAGTCGCGCTGCTGGACCGGCAGATGCGCGAACCGGGCGGTGTACGGGGTAGGGCGGCGGTAGTACACCGCCGCCACCTCCTCCAACTCCACCTCGCGGCTTGCCGTACGCAGCCTCCCGCTCCACGCCGGTGCCCCGACGCCGATGCGGGCACCGAAAGTCAGGCCTGACCCGATGTCGGCCGGGTCGACGCGCGCGACAGGAACCCCGCGTGTGTTGAGCGCGTTGATGACCAGATCGGCGGTGACGTCTTCCAGAGACGTGACGACCAGAACGAGGGGAGCCATCGGTCAGTCCGACTCGTAGTCGGTGGTGTTGTCGTCCTGGGTCTGCGGCTGCGGGTTCTGCCCGTCGCCGCCGCCGGACACCGAAGCGGTGCCCTTGGTCTTGGATGTGCCGTGTTTGCCCATCTCCACCACCTGGCCGGTGACATCGGTGTAGCGGGCGGTCTGCGTGGCCTCGTCCAGCGCCACCGCAGCGTACGACGGGGGGCCCACCGGCAGCCGGTCGGTCACCAGCCGCATCGCCCACGGAGCTTGAGGTACAAGCGTCGCCATGCGAGATCTCCGTCTCTTGTGTCCAGGGACAGCTGGTCGACTGTCCGTATCAGCAGGATCCGCCCACTTGCGGGGCCCCGGCCAGTACCGTAAGGGTCGCGAACCGTGGCGGAATTGCTACGCTCCGTGAAATTGCGTTGGGGAGGGCGAATACCGATGGCCGGCAGAAGCAGCAATCCGCATCTTGCGCTGTGGATCGGTGCGACCGGTCTGTCCCATGGCGAGCTCGCCCGCCGGGTTGCCGCCGAAGCGGTGCGCCAAGGTCATCGGCAGATTGCCCCGGACGCCACCCGCATCCGCCGCTGGATCGACGGCGAACGCCCTCGCCCGCCGGTTCCCGCCCTGCTCGCCGCTGTGCTCTCCGAGGCGGTCGGGCAGCCGCTCACTCCAGGTGATCTCGGCGTATCGGCACCCGGAGCGGTGCTGGATACGATCCAGGTACCGCTGTTGACCGAGGCAGCCGCCCAGACCTTGGCCGGATGGACCCGAATGGACCTGTTCATGGACCGCCGCGAGACTCTCAGGCTTGCCGTCGGAGCCCCGCTGATCCTGGCGGCTGAACGGATGCTCGGTGGCACCGCCCGGCCTTTGAACCGCGCCCGTCAAGGCTTCGACGCTGACATCGTCACCGCGCTGGAAGAGGTCACCGAGTTCTTCACCCACGCCGACGCCACCAAGGGCGGCGGCCTCTACCGGTCGGCGATCGTCGCCCAGCTCGCCGAGGTCGCACGTCGCATCCAAGTCGGTGTCCCGATCGGCCTGAAGGCCCGGATCTTCGCTGCGACTGCCGATCTGGCCGCGCTCGCAGGATGGGTGAGTCACGACTCCGGCAGGTACGCGACCGCTCAGCGCTATTGGAGCTACGGCATCTACGCGGCCGGTGAAGCAGGGCAACGCGATCGCGGGGTGGAGATCGTTACCCGTATGTCTCACCAGATGATCTATCTTGGCCGACCGGAGGACGCCCTCGGGCTCCTGGGCGTTGCCGCGGCCAAGGCCGAGCAGCCCGCCGTCAAGGCCCTGGTCGCCTCACAGACCGGGCGGGTGCACGCAGCTCTTGGCGACGAGCGCCAGGCCGAGACATATCTGGGCGCCGCCGACGAGCTCATGGCCGACGGCTTCAGCGAGCTGCCTGATTGGGTGGCGTACTTCGACGCGGCCGAGCATGCTGGCGCCCGCGCCGTATCCGCTCGCGATCTTGCCGTGCTCGGCCGCCCCCATCAGCCCGCGAGCACCCACTTCCACAACGCACTGGAGCTGCGGGCGCCCGGCTTCGACCGTGTCCGTGTCATGGACCGAGTCGGACTCGCAGCTGCGCTCTTCCACGAGGGCGATCCCGAGCAGGCGGCGGAGGCAGCCCGGCGCGCACTCGACGACGCCGCCCGCGTCGACTCCACGCTCGTGACCTCCCGGCTGAACACCCTCCTGGAGGCCGCCCGCCCGTACCGCACCTCCGCGGCCGACGAGGTACGTACTCGGGCGAAGGATCTTGCGGCCGCCCGGCCAACGGTGGTCACGGCCTGAGACCATCGGGACCATGGGCAAGCACCGCCGACCCGGCCCACCGAATCAGCCGTCCCGCGCTGTCCCGGCCGTCGACCCTGCCGATCCGCTCGCCGCGTATGAGAAGCGCCGTCGCGCGCCGCTGGACGGCGCGCGCCGTCACCGTCCCCTGCACGGCGGCGCCCGCCATCTCCACCCCCACGCCGCGAGGGTCCTGGAGGAGTGGACTGGTTTCGCGTACGAACCGGTCGGCACCGCCCCCGATCTCGCTGCGGCGCAGGAGTGGGTGGTTGAGCTCGACCCTGGCGTGACGGAGGGCGAGGAGTAGAAGTCACGCTGGACGGGCACGGGGTGGCAGCCGTTTACGAGATCTGGTCGGGTTGGCAGGGGCCCACCGCACCGTGGTGGAGAGGGCCACCACTTCGTCGGGAGTCCGGGCAGGAGGCCTGTGTTCAGGCGTTCGTAACGGCCGCGGCCGACCGTACGAGGTCGATGAACGCGGTCCACGTGGTGGCGGGGACCAGGAGTGTGGCGCTGGCCGCGTTCTTGGAGTCGCGGATGCCGACCCAGGGTGCCAGGTGCGCGATCTCTACGCAATTGTTGCCGGTGCCGTCGCTGTATGACGACTTGAACCAGGCTGCTTCTTCGGGCTTGGGCTGTCGGCTCGTCACCCTTCAGACGGTACGAGCGTGGCGGCCCTCCGCACTATGGGGAAAGCCGCCACTTCGTTGGGAGTTGCGTTCAGTTGTGTGTGGAGCGCACGAACTCGATGAAGGCGGTCCAGCCCTGCGAGGTGGTGGTCAGGGCGGGGCCGCGCTTGTTCTTGGAGTCGCGGATACCGATCTGGGACCGCGAGGCGGTCAGGTCGGCGATCTCCACGCAGCTATTGCCGGTGCCGCCGCTGTACGACGACTTGTACCAGGCGTCTTCCGGTGCCAGCTCTGCGGCTGTGATGTGAGTGTTAATGGCCCTACAACTCTCTCGCTAGTCGTTGCATGAACTCTGGTGTGTCCTCGGGAGGGAGCGCCGAGGCAATCATGGTGTTGAACCGTCGGGTGAACCGCGCCACCTCCTTGGGCTTGTCCGAGGTCGAGACGGCGCCCCAGGAAGTGTCGACCTGCACCATGGGCGGCAATCCGTCCACCAGGTCAAGGATGGCGAGGTCGCTACTCGCCCGGTACCCCCGGCTGTTGAGAGGAAGCACCTGAATTTTGACATGGTCGAGCTTGGACAGCCGCGTGATTTCTTCGTACTGGTCCAGCATCACCTCTCGACCGCCAACGGCATACCGCAGAGCCGCTTCTCCCAGGATCGCCCAGAGCTTGACCGGTCGCGGTTCACGGTCCAGAACCCGCCTCTTGCGCTCCATGCGCAGCGCCACGTTGTGGCGGACGAACTCGCTTGTTGTCTCCTCGACCGGCTTCTCGATCTCGAAGATCGCCTTGGCGTAATCCTCGGTCTGGAGCAGGCCATGGACCACCGCCGGGTGGTAGATCCGGATGTCCTGTGCCTCCGCCTCGATACCGACGAAGCCCTGCATGGCGGGCTGCATATGGCTGCGGTATCGCGTCACCCAATCCTGGCTGGTCGCATCGCGGTTCAGCTCGACCAGTTGATCGATGACCTCCGGATCGTCCACGCCGTACTTCTCCAGCAGTTTGCGCAGATCGCCGGTGTTGCGGAAGCTCAGACCTCCGGTTTCGATGCGCTGGAGAGCGGCTTCGGAGAGCTTCGTTCCCTGGACGGCCACCTTGCGGGGCATCGGTTTGCCGTTGTCCATGAAGATGCTCTCGCGCATCTGCCTTAACTGGAGGCCCAGTTCGAGGCGCCTTCCGGTTGCCCCACGCTTTGCTGCCACTGTGATCCCTCGCTGTGTCTCTGTGCTGATCAGATGTCGCTGTGTGCAGAGTGTTACACCACGTGTACGTCCCTCGCATCCCTTCTTGCAGGTTTGGGCATAGTCCAATTTGATCTGCTCTGAATTTTCGAAGCAGATTCGATTGCAGGTGAATGGTCGCTCCCGACAGGGTAGTTGAGCAGCGCCAATGGGTGCGCTGACGATCTGTCAGTACGACTAGCCGTGGAGGACCGGCCATGACTCTCAGAGCACGCGTACACGCATACGAAGATCTCACTCGGACGGGACCCGGTTCGGACGGATTTGCGGGATGGGAGTTCACCATCGAGCGAGCCCCACGGCCCGCTCGGACCGGGATGGCCGACGGCGACGCGCGGTGGCCCGGGCAGGTGCGGCGGGCTGGGGTTGCTCGGGTTCGGGCGTGGGGGCTTGGTGAACTTGCCGGGGACGTCGGGCTGTTGCTCAGTGAGCTGGTCACCAACGCGCTGCGGTACGGGCGTGGCGATCAGGTAGGCGTACGGCTCCGGCTCACCGGGCTCGGGATGCTCCGGATCGAGGTGGACGACGGATCTCCCGTACCGGCTCGTATCCGTACCGCCCGTCAGGGCGACGAGGGCGGGCGCGGGCTGCTCGTGGTCGACGCCGTCGTCGCCGAGCGCGGCGGGGACTGGGGTGTGAGCGGCGACGGTACGAAGACCTGGTGCTCGATTCCCGTCCGGGCGGCGGCGACGGCGACAACGACGGCGGTGGCGCACCGATGAGCCGAATCCGAATCCCCGAGGGCGCCCGAATCCCCGAGGGCGTCGGGGACGTACCGCCGCGCCGGCCGGAGACCGTTCCGTACATCACCGCCTGGAGCGCCGAACGGGCACCGGCCCCGATCGTGACGGGCCGTCCGCGCGTGGGCGTCGCGTACGAGGACGAGGACCTGTTCGACCGCGACGGAGAAGGCGTCCTGTGGACCCGGGCCCTGTCGAGACCGGGACAGGGACGGCCCGAGTTCGGCGATGTCCATCCGCTGCGTCAGCGCCGGGCCATGCGCAGACTGCTGTGCCAGGTCTGCGGCGGGCCCGCCGACCGTAACGAGCAGGGCGTGCTGTGGCTGCTCGGCGATCACCGCGAGGACTGGCCCGGCTGGCCGGAGAACATGGCCGCGACGCATCCGCCCGTCTGTCTGCCCTGCGCCGGGCAGTCGGTCCGGGCCTGCCCGCATCTGGGCCGCGGGTTCGTCGCCGTACGCGTGAAAAGCCCACGGGTCAGCGGCGTGTACGGCGCCCGGTACCACCCGGCGAACCCCTTCGACGGGCCGGTCGAGGACGTCGTCAAGGCCTACGGTGACTGCGGAATCCGCTGGGTGGTCGCCTCGCAGCTCGCGATGGAGCTGCGCGACTGTACGTTCGTGGATCTCGAAGCGGAGCTTGCCGCTGCTGCTGCCCGGAAACGGTGACGGCCGGCCGTCTCAGCGGTCGCCGCCCGGGACCCAGAGCACGTCCCCGACCTCCTTGTTCGCCACGCGGGCAAGGATGAAGAGAAGGTCGGAGAGACGGTTCAGATAGGTCGCCGTCAGGGCGTTCATGGTCTCGCCGTGCACCTCCAGCGCCGCCCAGGTGGAGCGCTCGGCGCGGCGTACGACCGTACAGGCCTGGTGCAACAGGGCCGCGCCCGGTGTGCCGCCGGGCAGGATGAAACTGCGCAGCTTGTCGAGCTGCTCCAGGAAACGGTCGCAGTCCGCCTCCAGCTTGTCGATGTACGACTGCTCGACCCGCAGCGGCGGGAACTCGGGCTTCTCCACCACCGGCGTCGACAGATCCGCGCCCACGTCGAAGAGGTCGTTCTGGACCCGGACGAGGACCTTCACCAGCTCCTCGGGAAGCCCGCCCAGCGCGATCGCCGTACCGATGACGGCATTGGCCTCGTTGGCGTCGGCGTACGCGGCGATCCGCACATCGGTCTTGGCGGTACGGCTCATATCGCCGAGCGCGGTCGTGCCCTTGTCGCCGGTGCGGGTGTAGATACGCGTCAGATTGACCATACGGCCAGCCTAGATCCTGCCCGGACCGCCCGGACCGCCCGGACTGTCTCCGGGCGGCTGTCGGGTACGGCCGAGGCCGGCGCCTGTCGGGGACGCCGGCCTCGGTGCGCGAGCAGGTGCGTACGGCAGGGCGTACGGCAAGTGCGTACGGTACGGGCGTGCCCGGCGCGCCCCGCCGACTCGCGGCCGGCTCGCGCCGCTCAGCCCGCCATCGGCTTGCCCGTCTCCAGCAGCGACTTGAGGTCGCTCAGCACCATCGCCCAGCCGCCGCCCGTCTCCTTGATCTCACCGGCGACCTGCGCCGCGTGGACCGGCGCGCCCGCGACATCGTGCGTCACAGTGAGCTTGGTGACGCCTCCGTACGGCTCTTCCTCGATCTCGTAGGTGAGCCGCGTGAACGGTTCGGCCGCCAGCGCGGGCGAGAAGAGCATGCGGTACGTCTGGACGAGCCGGTGCGGAGGTTCGGCCTCGATGATCTCGCCCTCGATGATCTGCTCCGCCGCGCCGTGCTGACGCATCTCGTCGCTCGACAGCACCCGGTACGCACCGCCCGCGCGCAGGTCGAACTCGCCCACGCAGCGGTAGCCGTACTTCGCGTTCCACTCCGGCTCGGTGATCGCGTCCCAGACCGCCTGAGGTGTCGCCTTGATGTAGACCTGGTGGATCTGGACGGTCGTGGTCTTCTCGGCCGTGGCTGTCATGTGTTCCCCTCCAGCTCGTTCTTGAGCTCAGCGAGCGCCGTCACCTGGCGCTCGGTGTACTTGTCGATCCACCGGTCGTGGATCAACCGGATCGGTACGGGATTCAGGAAGTGCAGCTTCTCCCGGCCCGATCTGCGCGTGACGACAAGTCCCGCCTCCTCCAGCACCTTCAGGTGTTTCATCGCTCCGTACCGCGTCATCTCCAGCTCGGACTCCAGCTCGGTCAACGTGCGCCCGTCACGCGCGAAGAGCAGGTCCAGCAGAAAACGACGCGTCGGATCAGCCAGCGCCTTGAAGACACGGTCGTCGTCGCTCACAGCTCCAGGATAGGTGACCAAAAGGTCACATGTAAAGCCAAGAGGCGCCGTTCCCGGTCGGCAGGGGCTGTGACGGGGCGGGGCGCCTGCGCGCTCGGACGTTGCCGTGCCGCTACGGAAGGTGGTCGTAGACGGCCTGTACGTAGGCGGCGCTGCGGTCGGAACCGAGGATGCCGGGCGCCATCTTGTTCATCATGTAGGAGATGGTCATGCGCCGGTCGAGGTCCATGATGATCATCGATCCGCCCCAGCCGCCCCAGAAGCAGATCCGCCCGTCGGGGATCCAGGGGAGCGTGTCCCGCCGAGGCAGCGCGTAGCCGATGCCCCAGCGGAGAGGGAGTCCGTTGACGAGGTCGATACCGTCCGCCTGTACGTCGAAGACGAGGTCGATCGTCCTCTCGCCGAGCAGCCGGACGCCGTCGACCTCGCCGCCACGGGCGAGCACGGAGAGGATCCGGGCGACGGAGCGGGCGTTGCCGTGGCCGTTCGCCGCCCCTATGTCGGCGGCCCGCCAGCCCGGGGTGTTGGCCACGTCCGCGGTGACCGACGGCCCGGTCAGCGTCCTGTAGGCGGGGCTGTCCTTCCCCAGGGCCTCCAGGTCGAAGGGCAGCGGGGGCGGCGGAACGACGTCCGCGATCCGGCTCCGGTCCCGCTCGGCCGCCCCGATCCGGAAGTCCGCGCCCAGAGGACCCGCGATCTCCTCGGCGACGAATTCCTTGAGGGGCCGGCCGCTGACCCGGCGGACGAGCTCACCGATCAAGTGCCCGAAGCTGAAGAGGTGGTAGCCCGACGCCGTGCCCGGTGCCCACCACGGCGCTTGAGCTGCCATACGGGCGGCGGCTCTCTCCGTGTCGTAGAGATCCTCGATCGTGGCAGGCTGGTCGAGACCGGAGACGCCGGAGGTGTGCGAGAGCAGATGACGGACTTCGACATCCTGCTTGCCGTTGGCGCCGAACTCGGGCCAGTACCGGGCCACCGGCGCGTGGACGTCAAGGTCCCCGCGGTCGACGAGCATGAGCGCGGCGAGGCTGGTGACGGTCTTCGTCACCGACCACACATTGGTGATGGTGTGCTCGTCCCACGCGACGGTCCGGGCGGGGTCCCGGAATCCGCCCCAGAGGTCGATGACGCGCTCACCGTCGATGTCGACCACCAGCGAGGCGCCCAGTTCCTTGCCGGAGTCGAGGTTGCGCCGCAAGGCGGCGCGCGTGGCATGGAAACGGGGCTCGTACGTGCCGTGGAGTTCGGTCATGATCGGTGTCTCTCTCGTGCGTTGTGCTCGTGCGTCGTATTCGTACGGTGTGTTCGTTCGTACGGCGTGTTCGTACGGTGCGTTCGTGCGCCGTGCGCGGTGTGGGGAGCCGGCTTGTTGCTCAGCCGCTTCGCCAGTCTGAAACCATCACATCGGTGTGAAGGTCAAGCGCCGCGGGCCAGGGCCGCCACCGGCCCCGATGTCATACGCTCGACCGGATGTGGATTCGGAGAGCTGCCTGATGCGGATCGGAGAGCTGGCGGAGCGCACCGGCACGTCCCGGCGGCTGCTGCGCTATTACGAGGAGCAGCGGCTGATCGCGCCCGGCCGCTCCCCGAACGGCTACCGCGAGTACGACGAGTCGCTCGTGGGGCGGGTGCTTCAGATCAGAGGACTGCTCGACGCCGGACTGCCGACCCGGGTCATCCAGCAGATCCTGCCGTGCCTCGAAGCGCCCAGGGACATCCATTTCTCCGGTGTGACGCCGGAGACGATCGCCATCCTGGAACGCGAACGCGACCGGATGTCCGAACGCATCCAGTGTCTGACCCGCAACAGGGACGCCATCGCCGACTACCTCGACGCGCTGCGCGGCGCCGGGCGCACGGCGGACACGTCCTAGGGACAGCGGACACGTCCTAGGGACAGCAGGTGCTCAAGAGGTGCTCAAGTACGCGGTCCGCGGAGCCTGATGGACCGCCCTGGTGTGATGTCCGTCATCTGAGACGTGACGCGCATCTCTTCGCCGTCACACGGCCCGCCACGAGCGCTAACCTCCGGCAGAGCACTCGAATGTAAACAGGCGTTAAGGCTCAAAGAAGAGCCGAAGAAGAATCGTGGGGTGTGACGTGGCCGGGAAGCTCGCCGTCATCGGGGCCGGACTCATGGGGTCCGGGATCGCGCAGGTCTCCGCGCAGGCGGGCTGGGACGTGGTGCTGCGGGATGTGACCGACGCGGCGCTGGCGCGTGGGATCGACGGTATCAAGGGCTCGTTCGCGCGGTTCGTCGCCAAGGGCAAGCTCGAAGAGGCCGACGCGGACGCGGCGCTCGCCCGGATCACCACGACCACCGATCTGGACGCCGTCGGCGACGCGGACATCGTCGTCGAGGCGGTGTTCGAGAAGCTCGACGTCAAGCACGAGATCTTCCGCGCGCTCGACAAGCTCGTACGGGACGACACCGTCCTCGCCTCCAACACCTCGGCCATCCCGATCACCAAGATCGCGGCGGCCACCGCGCGCCCGGAGCGTGTCGTCGGTACGCACTTCTTCTCTCCAGTGCCGATGATGCGGCTCTGCGAGCTGGTACGCGGCTACAAGACCAGTGACGAAACCCTGGCCACCGCCCGCGAGTTCGCCGAATCGGTGGGCAAGACCTGCATCGTCGTCAACCGCGATGTGGCAGGCTTTGTGACCACACGACTGATCTCCGCGCTCGTGGTCGAGGCCGCCAAGCTCTACGAGTCGGGCGTCGCGTCCGCCGAGGACATCGACACCGCCTGCAAGCTCGGGTTCGGTCACGCCATGGGGCCGCTCGCCACCGCCGACCTGACCGGTGTCGACATCCTCCTCCACGCGACCGGCAACATCTACACCGAGTCGCAGGACGAGAAGTTCGCCCCGCCGGAGCTGATGCGCCGGATGGTGGACGCGGGTGACATCGGCCGCAAGAGCGGGCAGGGGTTCTACAAGCACTGAGTTCTGCAAGCACCGAGCCACCAGCCGAGAGCCGGGCGCTGAGCCGCGTCAAGCCGTTTCGGTATCACCCCACAGGGTGATTTTGGTATCGGTTCGCTTACAGACGGCAACTTCTCCGCACGCGCGGCAGTCAGTTGTTGGAAGACAGAACAGACACGGAGTACGGAAGCACTCATCGGGGAGCGCATATGCACATCAGGGGCGACCACGCCGAGCTGGTCGTCGGGGGCCGCCTCGACGTCCGCAGCGCGGCGGACGCCCGTACGGTCCTGCACTCGGCCGTCGACGACGGAGCCGGCGATCTGGTGCTCGACCTGACCGAACTGGACTCCTGGGACGCCACCGGACTCGGCGTCATCATGGGAGCCCACCGACGCGCCGGGCGGTGCGGTCGCAGACTTGTGCTGCGCGGCGTCCCGCCGCAGATGCAGCGGCTGCTCGTGGCCACCCGATTGCACCGCATTCTCGCCATCGAGGGCGGAATCGCCGCAGAGTCGCTGCCGAGGGTCTGACCGGGCCGGACCTCGCAATCCTCATGAGACCGTGATGTCTTGGACGGGGTGGTACCCCGGCTGTTCACGGATACTGTGCGGAGGTCTAGGGTTCGGCCGTCTGCCGATGACCGACCCATGGAGCAGATACCGGACCAGAAGCGACAGATGGGCGTGCGAGGCCGGGGGCAGCGGCACGCCACGATCTGGGGGGCTTTTCACCATGGACCCGATGAGCCGGGGACCGGAAGAATACGGCCACGACAACGAGCGGTTCGACGACGGGCGTCCCGACGGCGGGCATCACGATGGTGCGCGCACCGACGGTACGAGCGCCGACGGCCCGCGATCCGACGGCCCGCGATCCGACGGCCCGCGATCCGACGGCAGGCGTTACGGCGAGGACAGCTTCGGCGGCGAACGCACCGGTAACGAGCCCGTAGACAGCGCGCAATACGACAGCCCGCGCGATGTCCCGCACGACAGCCCGCAGGACAGTCCACGCTACGACGACGGCCGCGTGGCGGACGGGCGTTACGAGGACGAGCGCGTGGACGAGGGACGTTACGAGGACGGGCGTTACGAGGATGTCCGCGCCGACGGCAGCTCGTACAACGGCGGCCAATACAGCGACGGCTCGTACAGCGGCGACGGCTCGTACATCAGCGACAGCCGTCACGACGACGGTTCGTACGACAACGGTCGTCACGACGACGCCCCGTACAACGACAGCCGCCGCGACGACGCCCCGTACGACAACAACCGTCACGACGACAACCCGTACACCGATGAACGTCCCGCCGACAGCCCCGAGTCACGGCGCCCGCCCCGCGTCGAGATCACTCCCGCCATCACCGCGGCCCTCGCGCCCAAGCCCGCGCCCGTCCCGCCCCCGGCGACCGCCCTCGGCCATCTCAAGGGCTCCGGATCCGCCACGCCCTCGCCCGCCCGTACGGTCCAGCTCGTCTCGGGCGACCTCCTGCTGACCGTCAATCCCGTCGACGGCAGTGAGATCGAGCTCTGCCCGCCGGGCCGCAGGCCCGCCGCGCCCGCCCGGCGCACCGCTGAGGAGCGCGCCGCGCTCCAACGCGCGGGCCGGCCGCCCGTACCGCCGGGCCCTGCCGCGCCACCGCTCCCGCTGCTGGAGCGCGCCGAGGAACGCGCGCGGCTGGCCGGGCTGCTGGGCCGTGGCCGCTCGGTCTATCTCACCGGGCCCGCCGGCTCGGGCCGTACCGCGCTGCTCGAAGCCGTCGCGGCGGACTGCGCGAACCTCGCGCCCGACGGAGTCGTACGTCTCTCCGGCCACCACCGCACCGGTACCGAGCTGCTCCACGAGCTGTACTCCGCCGTATACAAGGCGGCCCTCCGGCGGCCCGACCGTACGGAACTGCTCGCTCTCGTCCAGGACATCGGCGCGGTCGTCGTCCTGGACGATCTGGAGCTGGGCGGCGAGGCGCTGGACGAACTGCTGGGCGCGACGCCCGAGTGTGCCTATCTGCTCGCTCCGGTCCCGGGCGCCGACGCGCCGTCGGCCGACGCGCGTCTGGACGAGGTCGCCCTCGGCGGGCTCGGCCGCGGCACCTCGCTGGAACTGCTGGAGCGCGCCGTCGAGCGCCCGCTCACCGACGAGGAGGCGAACTGGTCGGGCGACCTCTGGTTCGAGTCCGAGGGCCTGCCTCTGCGCTTCGTACAGGCCGGTGCGCTGCTGCGCCAGCGCGACCAGCTCCGTGGCGGCCCCGGGGCCTTCGACGAGTTCGAGCCCTTCGAACCGTCCATCGGTGAGACGCCGGTCAGTACGCCCGACGGATACGACATACCTCTGCCCAGCCTCGGCGAGGGCGCCGCGCCCGCGGCCCTGCTCGCCTCCCGGCTCAGCGAGGCCGCCCGCGCCACCCTGCGCTTCGCGGTCGCGCTCGGCGGCGAGGTGCCGCACCAGGCGCATCTGCCGGCCCTGGTGGGCGACACCCACGCGGACGCCGCGCTCGGCGAGCTGATGAGCTGCGGGCTGCTCACACCGGTCGGCGCGCGCTACCGGCTCGCCACCGGTGTCGTCGCGCAGCTGGAGGCGAAGGGATACGGCGACGACGCCGTCGCCCACGCGCACACCGCCGCACAGCACTACGCCTGGTGGACCGGGCATCCCTCGGTCACTCCCGAGCGCGCCGCCGCCGAGGCGGACGCCATACTCGCCGCGCTGGGCCCGCTGGTGCCCGGCCAGGAGTCCGGTCACGCGAGCGCCGCCGTACTGCTGGCGCGCAGCGCCGCGCCCGCCTTCCTTGCGGGCCTGCACTGGGGCGCGTGGGAGCGGGCCCTGCGGACCGGCTCCGAGGCCGCGAGGCTCGCCGGAGAGGTCGCGGAAGAGGCGTACTTCCACCATGAGCTGGGCGTGCTCGCGCTCTGTGTCGGGAATCTCGACCGGGCCCGCGCCGAGCTGGAGGCGTCGATCGGTATGCGCGGCGCTGTCGCCGACAAGATCGGCACGGTCGCGGGCCGTCGCGCGCTGGCGCTGGTCGCGGACCGCGAGGACCCGCCGCACGGCGGACGCGCGCCCGCGGGCGAGGGTGCCGCGCTCGTACGGTACGAAGGGCCGCCGCCGCTCACCTCCACACCGGCGCTGGGCTCGCCACGGCCCGCGCTGCCGGGACCGTCCGGGACCGGCGTGGGCACCGGAGCGAGTACGCCTCTGGTGACCAGGCGGGACACTCCCGTACCCACCGCGTCCGGACCTCACTACTCCGCTCCCAAGGCCCCGGCACACGGCCGCCGTCCGGCGTTCGGCGGCGCCCGGCGCAATCTGGTCGCGGCGGGCGCGGGCGCGGTGCTCGCGGCCGTCCTGGGCACGGTGGTGACGCTGGGCGCGACCTCCGGCAACGGCACCTCGCAGCCGGACCGCGTCAGCACGGAACCGTCCACGGATCCGGAGGAGGGCGACAGCGGTCTGACGGCCGACCAGCCCGCCGCCGACACGACCCGCAGCCCGGGCGGCGGCCGTACGGAACAGGGCGCGCCCGCGGCCAGCCCGACGGACAGCGGTACGCCTTCGGGTACGGCGTCGGCCTCCGACAGTCCCACGGGCAGCGGTTCGACTCCCGGTGGCGGCGGTTCGTCCTCCACACCGGGCAAGACGCCGAAGCCGCCGACCAAGCCGTCGACGCCACCGACCACCGGCACTTCGAGCACCCCGTCGACCCCGCCGACGACGCCCACGGGCACACCGTCGTCGGAGACGCCCTCGGAGAGCTCCTCCGCACCGCCACCGCCCGCGACGGCCAGCGACATGTCCCCAAGCCTCAGCGCAGGCGCCCCAGAGCCCGCCACCAGCACGGACACGCCTATCTGACGCCTCGTCAGGAACCAGGCACCGACAACCGATACGCGCTGTACACGACATGGGGGCCGCTCCGAAGAGCGGCCCCCACATCGATGTCAATGCCCTGCCGGACGAGATGGCCGGTCCCGGGCTGTGCGTCCGGAGGCCAGGGACGAGGTGCTGCGAAGAGGGTCGTCAGCCGATCCCGGATGACGCCTGCCACCTTCTCGGGTGGTCGTTGGTTGCAGTCCACCCGCAGCACATCGAACCCGGCTTGGATCAGGCGGTCGGTCGCCTGCCGGTAGAAGTGCACTTCTGCATGAGAGCTGCCCGGCGCGAGCTGGAAGCGGTTATGCGGTCCGCGCTCTGTCAGCCGCTCCGAGATGACCTCGGGGGCAGCTTCGAGGATGACGGCGAGGTCGGGCCGGTCAGCTTCGGCGTTGAGCTGCCAGAGGAACGACGGATCAACGCCGTCGAAGCGCTGCATGACCAGACCGGAGGGAATGTACCGGTCGCTGATGACCGTCCGGCCGTCTTCGAGGTGCGGCCGTACTACCGTCTCGACGTGGTGGTACCGGTCGGCGGCGTACAAGCACGCGAGAGCATGGCCGGTGACCGTCTCCGTCAGCTCACGGCAGAGATCTCCTATCGGCCCCTTGGACGGCTCGGCGGTGACGTGTACGTCTGCACCACTGGCGACGAGTATCTGTGCCAGGTGGTTGACGATCGTGGACTTACCGGCCCCGCTGGGACCGTCGACCGTGACGAACATGCCTCGCTCATAACTGGAAAAGGGTCGCAGCTTCATCGTCGCCACTTCCTGACCGTTGGTCGCGTAGTTCATCCAGCGACCGCGGGACGCTGTTGGTGGTCGCGAGCATCTGGAACAGCCGCGCCGTGACCAGCGCGTCGTATGTGGCGCGGTGGGGCCTCAGTTCCGGCGACAGCCCCTCGGCGAGCTTGAACGCTTCGACCAACGAGCCCAGCTTGTGGCTCATCTGGTTCGGGACGAAGCGGCGCGACAGTTTGAGCGTGTCGAAGACCTCGGGGCACTTCCACCCCGTCAGCTTGCGCTGAAGGACATCGACGTCAACGTGCGCGTTGTGGGCCACCAGCGCCGGATACGACAAGGCCGGCAGCACGTCAACCTTGATGTCCTCGAGCTTTGGCGCATCGGCAACGGCTTCGTTGGTGATGCCGTGAATCCTTCGAGCCATGGGCGTGATCGGCTGTTCCGGTCGAACCAACCAGCTCACCGGTTCCCCGATGACACCCCCGACAATCGGCACGGCGGCCAGTTCCACCAGGTCGGGCGGCTGCTGTCCGTTGCCCTCCACGTCCACCACGACGTAGTCCAGGCTCGTCCAGTCAGTCATCTTGCTTCGGTTCCTTCCATCCGATTTCCGCCCGACCATGGCGACGGTCGCGGTGCGGGTGGCGTACGTCGTGCACCTGGAACCCAAGCGCATGTTGCAGGTAGTAGCGCGGCTGTTCCTCGGCGAGTCCGGCGACGACTGCCGCCCTCTCCGTGATGTCCACGACCACGAGTCCACTGGCCTCGGGCAAGCTGCTGCCGACTTCCAGAACCTGCCCGGCACTTGGTGACCGGTGTGCGCTCTTGCAGAGGTCGAGCTGCGCGAGCGGGCAGATGTCGCACAGTTCACGGACGCCGTAGTGGCCGTTGTAGTCGGGCTCACCATGGGCGAACGACACGGCGCACGAGGTCTTGCGGAACAACGACCCGCAGCCGGCGAACGCTGAAAGGACACGCCTTTCCAGCGTCTCGGGCACGATCTTGCGTCGGGCGGTCTCGTCGTACGGCTCGGGCAGCTTGTTCGCCTTGTAGTAGTCGGCGATCTGGTCCCGGTAGAACAGGCCGGTGAAGACCGTGGCGTCGGCGTGCTTGCTCAGCTCGTACGCCCGGTCAAGGTGTGCCGGGTAGTCATTGAGGCCAGGCACCAGCGGTCGCCAGTACAGAACCGTCCGGTACCGGCGTTTCTTTGGTGCGCTCATGAGCTTGAGCGACTCGGCGGCCACGTGGGACGGGTACGGCTCGATGTCCCTGTTCTCGATCCCCGAGTACGTGAACAGCAGCGTCACCTTGACGTGCCGGAGCCGGTTGAGTCGGTCGATGTCGTCGGCCTTCATCTGGTGCCTGGTGATGACCAACACGTGATTGCGCAGCTCGTGCTTGTCGAGGTCTTCCAGCACCGTGAAGGTGTGCGGCCGGACGTTCGGGAGGAACGGGTCGGTCGCCCGGTTGAAGAGCTGCACCGGGGTGATGTGGGGCTGGAAGTACCGGTGATTGACCAGTTCTTCGACGGCCTGGGCATCGGTCATGAGGGCGCGCGGCTGCCGCTGATCCCATAACCCGTAGGTGTGACGGATGCAGTAGGCGCAGTCCAGCGGGCAGCCCTGGATGTGGTTCAGGCTGAGACCGCTCTTGCGGTACTCGACGACTTCTCGTGCACGCTCCGGCAGTCGGCTGATCTGCTCCCGACTCAGCAGCGGAACAGTGGTGGTCACCTGACTCTCCCCAAGTCCCGGAAGGATGGACGCGGTTCGCCGTCCTGTGGGAAGCGTAGGAGCCACAGCGCTGCACGTATAGAAAGTTTCTTAGTATTTCTCGAAACTCCACGAAGAGGTGAAGGTCGCAGAAATCAGGAGCCATCCTCGGTGGCGTCCGGTGCGAGATCGTCAATGACGCCCGTGATGATCGCCCGCGCTGCCCTGCCGTAGCTGGCGACGGTGGCAAGCTGCTCGAAGACCTGGCCGTACAGCTCGACCTCTTGCGGCTGGGCAAGGTTCAGCTCTGCCGAGTAGGTCTCGACCATGACGCGATCGTGGTCGAGTATCCAGAAGCCATGCCACGGCGCCACCACGTAGTGCGTCTCGAATCCGATGATGCCGAGCTTCACGTTCGGCAGCGCGGACAGGGAAACCAGCCGATCCAACTGGCCAAGGGTGACCTCTGGTGAGGCGAGCCGGAAGCGCAGTGCTGCTTCGGTCAGAATGAAGTGGAAACGCTTGTCCGGCCGGTACAGCATTTCTTGGCGCTGCGCTCGTGCCCGTACAGCCTCGTTGATGTCGTTGGGTGCCCTGAACATGGCGATCCCTTGAGCGAACCGAGCCCGCGCGTACTCGGGTGTTTGCAGCAGTCCAGGGATAACCGTCGCTTCAAAGGCGCGGAAAAACTTGGTTCGCGCGTCCAGATCGGCAATTTCGTTCTGGTGAGCACTCAGCCCGGTTTTGAACTGCCGCTGCCATTCGGCGTGCTGGACTTCGAGGGTGTGCAACGAGGCGAGAAGCGCCTCGGCTTCATCCGTGGTGCCCGTGACCTGCGTCCAACCGTGGATGTCGTCATCGGTCGGCGTCTGCCGACCGTTCTCCAGCTTCGATACCTTCGATGGCGGCCATGCCAGCGACTCCGCGAGCTGCTTGCCGGTCAAGCCGGCTTGGTGCCGCAGCTCACGGAGTCGCTTGCCCAGCGCGTTACGTGCCTCGTGGACGTTGGTCGCGCTGTTCGTGTTGTTCGGTGGCAAAGTCATCCCGTCGTCTGGCGTGGTGCCAGGCAACATCACGCCAGTGGTTGTGCTCCACGATCACAGCCGGATCTTCGATCAGCTCACCGCCCAGGAAGCGGTCCGCATCATCGAAGTGCATCCGCACCAGTTTACTGGAGTCGAACAACCAGTAGTCGTGGTCAGGTAGTCCCTCGGTCTTGGCTTCGCAGCGGGTGAGATACCGAATGTCCTCGCCCGCGCCGTTGGTGAATTGAGCGCACCAGATGCCAAAGCGGCTGTAGTCGGTCAGGGGCAGGCTGACGACACGAACTCGCGAGAAACGCAGACCGTTGTCCGTTGCCTCGCGAATCATGGTCAACCAGTCTTGCATCCATGGCAGATCGTCGGGTTCGCCGCGAAGGAACTTGCCCAATGATTCGTTCTCGTACGACGAGTCGTAGCTGTCCCGCACTTCCAGGCGAAACGCGGTGTGCCTGAAGGTGCGGAACAACTCGCCGAACTCGTCGCCGATGATGCGGCTCAGTGCCCTTCCTCCTCCTGGTACCGGCGGGCGTAGAACTTCAGGACATCCTCGGGGATCTCGATGATCGCTTCGCCCTCGGGGATCGGGCCGACGTCGGCGAGCGCCTGGGGGTCGGTCACGACCCACCCTTGGGCGATGTAGGTCGTGCGGTCGGTGCGGTCGGTCGCGAACAGCGTCGGCGACTGGCCTACCTGCGATTCCGGGTCCTTGCCGAGAAACTGAGCGCGCATGGCTCTCCTTGCTCGCATGGACGAGAAACTTTCTCGGTCACCATCGTGTCTACCGTCCCGAGGAGCGGTCAAGAGGGTGTCGGCTCCCTGCCAAGATCGCCGAGCGGCACCTCGGAATGCGACCAGAAGCGCTCTGTATAAGGGGAGCGGGGGCGACGGGAGAACTGGTGCGACGTACGCCCCCGGTCTCGCGGCGAGATCCGGGGGTCCCGGGCCGTGTGTCCGGACGTCAGAAGAGGCGGAGCTTGTCGTCCTCGATGCCGCGCAGGCCGTTGTAGTCGAGTACGACACAGCCGATCCCGCGGTCCGTCGCCAGCACCCGGGCCTGGGGCTTGATCTCCTGGGCCGCGAACAGGCCCTTCACCGGGGCGAGATGAGGATCGCGGTTGAGGAGTTCGAGATAGCGCGTGAGCTGCTCGACACCGTCGATCTCGCCGCGCCGCTTGATCTCCACCGCCACCGTCACACCGTCCGCGTCCCGGCACAGGATGTCCACCGGGCCGATCGCCGTCGGGTACTCGCGGCGGATCAGGGTGTATCCGTCGCCGAGCGTCTCGATACGGTCCGCGAGCAGCTCCTGGAGATGGGCCTCCACGCCGTCCTTGATGAGTCCGGGATCGACGCCCAGCTCGTGCGAGGAATCGTGGAGTACTTCCTCCATGGTGATGATCAGTTTCTCGCCCGCTTTGTTCACGACCGTCCACACACCGGCGTCGTTGTCGGCGCCTTCCTTGAGCGTGCACGGCGGCGACATCCAGTTGAGAGGTTTGTACGCCCGGTCGTCGGCGTGGATCGACACACTGCCGTCGGCCTTGACCAGGATGAGACGGGGAGCGGAGGGCAGGTGGGCGGTGAGCCGGCCCGCGTAGTCCACGGAGCAGCGGGCAATGACGAGACGCATGGTCGGCAACGCTACTCGACCGGCGAGCTCCCGCGCGATTCGCCCTGGAAGCCCCCGTTCGTTATTGGCCGGTTGTGTTCCCATTCTCCTGGTGCCGTCCCGACTGCGCGCCTAACGTGGAAGCAGGAGGTCGCCGATCGTGCACGCTGCGTCGTCGTCGCCTCCTTCCCTGCCCGGAAGACCCCGCTTCCCGGGGTCGCGAGAGGAGAACCCATGTCGCTCGACGTCTCACCGGCACTGTTGGATCAGGCCGAGCGAGGCGAGGTCGACGAAGCGGCTTTCGTCGACTGCGTCCGGACCTCCCTGCCCTACGCATGGGAGATGATCAGTTCTCTGGTGGCAGAGCTGAAGGTGGACGGTGGACCTTTCGCCGACAACCAGACGCCCCCGCCGGACGAGCAGGCACGTGGTCAGCTGCTGCGCGCGCTCGCGAGTGATGCGATTCGCGGTGCGCTCCAGCGGCACTTCGGAGTGCGTCTCGCTTTTCAGAACTGCCACCGCGTCGCGGTGTTCCCGCTGGACACCTCAGTCGACGAGCGGCTGGCCCGCTTCACTTCGGTGAGGGCCCAGTTGCTCAACCAGTCTCCCGAACTCCGGGACTGCTGAGGTCCCTTGCTGCCGCTCCGCGCACCGGGGAGGTGTCGTGGGTGCAGGAGCGGCAGCAGCAGTCCTGGAGGCCCGTTCGATCCGAGAGGCCCGTTCGAGAGGACGGAAGGACGGACACACCGTGCGCGGCGGGCGGTTGTACGGTGCTGCCAGCCGGCGTACGGCTCCCGTCCGTGCGTCGCTCGCCAGCCGCTCGTCAGCAGAGCGCCGGCAGCACCTCCGTCCCGAGCCGCTGTATGTTCTCCTCCGTCGCCGCCAGATCGCCCGAACCTTCGACGAGCAGCGCGAAGCGGCTGATGCCCGTACGCTCCGCCGTGGCCGTGAGCCGGTCCACGGCCAGCCCGGGCGGTCCCACCGGATGCAGCTCGCACAGCAGCTCCGTGTACTCCACGGGATCCCGCATCGACCGCGGCCTGCCGTCGACCGTGACATGCGCGCCCAGGCCCTGCCGCAGCCAGCCGGGCATCGCCTTGACGAGCGTCTCCGCCGCCTCGGCCCGGCCGTCCGCGATCTGCGCGACGCCGACCGACACATGCGCGGCGCCCTCGATCTCCTCGGGGCTGCGGCCCGCCGCGCGTGCGTGTGTACGCCACAGCCCGACCATCTCCGCCTTCTCCTCGTCGCCGCAGTGCATCCCGAGCAGCATCGGCAGACCGTGCTCGGCGGCCAGCCGTACGGTCCTGGGCGAGGTGCAGGCGATGACCACCTCCGGGCCCGCCGCGTCCAGCAGTTCGTCCGGCCTGGGTACGACCGGGACTTCACGGAACCGGAAGCGCTCGCCCTCCGCCGAGACACACGGCTCGCTCAGCCAGCGCAGCAGCAGGGCGAGGGATTCGGGGAACTCGCACTCGTACGCGGCCAGACCGGAGCCGAAGACCTCCAGATCGACCCAGGGCCCGCCCCGTCCCACACCGAGCGTGAACCGTCCTCCGGACACAAGATGCAGCAGCGCCGCCTGTTCGCCGAGCGCCACCGGATGTACGTTCGGCAACACGCTGACCGCCGTGCCCACCCGGATCCGCCGGGTCCGGCCGAGGAGCAGCGCGGCCAGGGTGACGGCGGACGGGCACACCCCGTACGGTACGAAGTGGTGCTCGGCCAGCCAGACGGCGTCCAGCCCGGACTCCTCGGCCAGTTCGGCGGTGCGTACCGCCCGGTTCAGTGCCTCTCCCTGTCCCTGACCAGGGAACTGGGCGGACAGTACGAAAGCTCCAACACGCATCGCCTTCTGCCTCCTTGCGGCCGACGCGACTCCCCTATGGGCAACAACGTCTGACACGTGCCAAAGGCACGGCCGTCCGTAAAAGTTATGCGATTGTCCGTTAAGTCTGTTCTGTGAGTCCGGACGTCCTGTGCCGCACGGGGCGTCCACCCGGTGTTACGGGTCGTAGGCTGGGAGCGCAACCGTGCTGTCTGCCCCGTGAGGTGTCCTGTGTCCCCGCGCCGCAACCGCCCCCGAGGCGGCGAGAAAACGACCGAGCGAGCCGGTGAGCCGGGGGACAGGTACGGCGGCTTCCAGCGGTCGGAGTCCTGGCAGGGCGAGGAGTGGTCGGTCCGCCATGTCGCGGGCGCGAGCGCCGAGGGCAAGCGGTACCGCTGCCCGGGCTGCGACCAGGAGATCCCGTCCGCCGTGCCGCATGTGGTGGCCTGGCCCGAGTACGGCGGCGTGGACGACCGGCGCCACTGGCACCAGTCCTGCTGGAACGCGAAGGACCGCCGTACCTCACGGGTACAGCGGTCCCGCAACGCGCCCAAGTACTAGGCGCTGTCTCTCGTGTTCCCGCTCTAGACGTCGCGTCTGTCGAGGGCGAAGCACGCGCCGGCCATCGCGACGGCCGTCACCACCAGCAGGATCCACAGCGGTTCCCAGCCACGAGGGCCCGACGAGCTCGCGATGCCCGCGCTGTCGGTGTAGAAGACCGAGAGCTGGTTGGGGATCGAGTACTCGAACAGCGAGTCACGCAGTCCGCTGAGCGAGTCCGAGAACATGAACATGGCCAGCACCAGCGGCAGCAGGACCACACCGATCATCACAGTGATCGCGCCCGCCGAGTGCCGGACCAGCGCGCCCACAGCCATGGCCAGCAGTCCGAGCGTGGCCAGATAGAGACTGATGCCGACCGTCGCCCGGAACCAGGCCGCGGCGTCGGGCGAGGCGGTGTCCACGATCGAGGTCTGGAGTGCGGCCACGGTCATCGTCGTCACGGCCGTGATCACGAAGACCAGGACGAAGAAGACGATCGCCTTGGCGGCCAGCACCCGGACCCGGCTGGGGCACGCGGTCAGCGTCGTACGGATCATGCCCGTGCTGTACTCCGAGGCGATGGTCATCACACCCAGCGTGATCACACACATCGTGCCGAGCAGCACGCCGAAGAAGCCGAGGGCGAGTACGGACTCGTTGTCGGCGATCTGGGTCTCCGCGGAGGCCACGATCAGCGCGGCGATCAGGCCGATGCCCACCACCAGCACGACCATGACACCGAGCGTCCACATCGTGGAACGTACGGACCGGAGCTTGGTCCACTCCGAGGCCAGCGCGTCGCCGAGATGCGTCCGGCGGGCCGGGATCGGCGAGACATAGCCGCTGACGGAGCCGCTGATGGAGCCGTTGTACGGCCCGGAGGACTGCGGAGGGATCTGCTGGTACGAGGTCGGCGGTGTCGGCTGGGTCGGCGGCGTCGGCGATGTCGTCATCGGGGGTCCTCGGTGCTGTCGCGCTTCGTGATGTCCGTGGCGGGAGCCGTGGCGGGCTGGGCGGCCGACTCGGCGGCCGGCGCCGTCGCGTCCGGGGCGGCGGCCGGGCCGTCGCTCGCGTACGGGTTGGCTCCGGGCGGCGGCGGGGGATACCAGCCCTGCTGCGGCACGTCCGGGACGACCGGCGGCGCGTAACCCTGCGGCCCGGCACCGTACCCGTACGGCGGCCCGTAGCCGGGCATCTGCGGCTGCTGGAAGCCGGCCAGCGCGTCGGCCGTCGAGCGGTAGTCCACGGCGCTCTGTGTCATCCGCATGTACGCCTCCTCCAGCGAGGCCTGGTGCGGGGACAGCTCCCAGAGCCGTACGTCCGCCTCGTGGGCCAGATCGCTGATCCGTGGCAGCGGGAGCCCGGTGATCCGCAGCGCGCCGTCCGGCTCGGAGAGCACCTGGCCGCCCGCCTCGGTGAGCGCCGACTTCAGCTTCTCGCGGCGCTCCTGGTCCAGGTCGCGGTCCTGGTCGCTCCGCGCGACCCGCACCCGCGCGAAGTCCGCCGAGTTGGCCGAGATGAAGTCCTTGATGCTCATGTCGGCGAGGAGCTGACCGCGTCCGATCACGATGAGATGGTCGGCCGTGACGGCCATCTCACTCATGAGATGTGACGAGACGAACACCGTACGGCCCTCGGCGGCGAGCTGTTTCATCAGATTGCGGACCCAGAGAATGCCCTCGGGATCGAGCCCGTTGACCGGCTCGTCGAAGAGCAGCACCTGCGGATCGCCGAGCAGCGCCGCCGCGATGCCGAGCCGCTGGCCCATACCGAGCGAGAAGCCCTTGGAACGCTTTCTGGCCACATCCTGGAGGCCGACGACACCGAGCACCTCGTCGACCCTGGTCGCCGGGATCCCGGAGAGCTGGGCCAGCGAGAGCAGATGATTGCGCGCGCTGCGTCCGCCGTGCACCGCCTTGGCGTCGAGCAGCGCGCCCACCTGACGTGGTGCGTTCGGCAACTGCCGGAAGGGATGTCCGCCGACCGTGACATGGCCCGCGCTCGGCTGGTCGAGGCCGAGGATCATCCGCATGGTGGTCGATTTGCCGGAACCGTTGGGGCCCAGGAACCCGGTCACCGAGCCGGGCCGTACCTGGAAGGAAAGGTTGTACACGGCCGTCTGGGCGCCGTAGCGCTTCGTCAGGCCGACTGCCTCGATCATTCTCCAGCCCCATCGACAGGTCAGGTCGTCGGGGCAGTCGCCGTTCCCGGCTGAAAACCCCCGTAAGAGTTAGGAGGATATCCGGGCCTTGACGGTTGCGGCCAAGTCGTTCAGGCGGAGAGTCGGTGACGAACGGGCTACGGGGCCCATGACGAACGGGCTACGCGTCCCGCTTCCTCAGCACCAGATAACCGCCCAGAAGGGCCGCGGCCACCCACAGGACCATGATCCCGAGACCGCCCCAGGGACCGTACGGAGCCTCCTCGGAATTCATGGCGCCGGGCACCACCTGCATGATCCTGGAGCCGGCCTGGTCGGGGAAGTAGTGGGCGACCTCCTTCGCGACCGGGACGGCCGCGAGGATCTGCGAGACGAGGAAGAAGAACGGCATCAGAATGCCGAGCGAGAGAATCGAACTGCGCAGCATCGCGGCCACGCCCATCGAGAAGAGGGCGATCAGCGTCATGTAGAGCCCGCTGCCGATCACCGCGCGCAGCACATTCGGCTCGCCGATACCGGTGCTGTGGTCACCGAGCAGCGCCTGGCCGAGGAAGAACGCCAGGAAACCGGTGACGAGCCCGACCACCAGCGCCAGCACTCCGGCCACCAGGATCTTGGCGAAGAGGAAGGTGCCGCGCCGCGGTACGGCGGCCAGTGACGTACGGATCATGCCCGAGCTGTACTCGGAGCCGACCACCAGCACTCCGAAGACCACCATCGCGAGCTGGCCCAGGACCATCCCGGAGAAGCTGGTGAAGGTCGGATCGAAGGTGACCTGCTGCGGCTCCGTCAGCTCGTCGAAGGTCGAGTTCAGCAGCGCGGAGAGGGCCGCGCCCAGGGCCACGGTCACCACCAGGGCGCTGATCAGCGTCCAGACCGTGGAGGAGACCGTACGGATCTTGGTCCACTCGGAGCGGAGGACCGCGGGTACCGATGCCATGGTCAGACTCCCTCGCCCTGGTGGTCCTGAGCGCTCTCGGAGGCCCGGCCGGGCTGCGGCTCCTCGGTGGCCTGGTCCCTGGGTGCCCGGCCCCACGCGGGCTGTGGGTCCTCGGCGGCCGGGCGGCCCCACGCGGACTGTGGCTGTGGCTGCACCTGGCCGTCCTCGGGGCCCGTGTGGGCGTGGTACTCGACCGACTCGGCCGTCATCTGCATGAACGCTTCTTCGAGCGAGGCGCGCTGTGCGCTCAGCTCATGCAGCACGATCCCATGGCCGGCCGCCAACTCGCCCAGCTCCTCGGTGGTGGCCCCGTCGATCTCCAGCACTCCGCCGTCGGCCTCGACCGCGGTGAAGCCCGCCGCGTGCAGTACGTCCTTCAGCCGCTCCCGGTCCGGTGAGCGCAGCCGGGCATAACTGCGGGAATTCTCCCGGATGAAGTCCGCCATCGAGGTGTTCGCCAGCAGTCTGCCCTGCCCGATCACGATCAAGTGATCGGCGGTCAGAGCCATTTCACTCATCAGATGGCTGGAGACAAAGATCGTCCGGCCGTCGTTCGCCAGCGCCTTCATCAGATTGCGAATCCAGTGGATGCCCTCCGGGTCCAGACCATTCACCGGCTCGTCGAACATCAGGATCTCGGGATCACCGAGCAGCGCGGAGGCGATTCCGAGCCGCTGCCCCATACCGAGGGAGAAACCTTTCGACTTCTTTCCCGCCACGGCGGTCAGCCCGACCATGTCGAGCACCTCGTCCACCCGGCTCGCGGGAATGCGATTGCTCTGTGCCAGACAGAGGAGATTGTTGTACGCGCTGCGGCCACCGTGCATGGCTTTCGCCTCCAGCAGCGCCCCGATGTGCTTGAGCGGCTCGGCGAGTTCGCGGTAGCGCCTGCCGTCGATCCTGACCGAGCCACCGGTCGGGATGTCCAGATCGAGCATCATCCGCATCGTGGTCGACTTGCCCGCGCCGTTGGGGCCGAGAAAGCCCGTCACCACTCCGGGCCTGACCTGGAAGGAGAGATCATCGACCGCGACCTTGCGGCCGAAGTGTTTGGTGAGTCCCTCGACCTCGATCATGCGGACAACCTCATGCGGATACCTCGATCATGCGGACAACCTAGAGGCGCGCGAAGCCCCCCGCCACCGGAGTGACAGGGGGCTTGCACGATCGTTACCTACGTCGACCTGCTCGACACCTACGTCGATCTGCTCGACCACCGTCGCGGGCTCAGCCGATCGGGCTCAGGCTCCGTACGACGACGGGCTTCGGCGGGCGGCTCAGCGGGTCTGCTGGGCCGGCACACCACGGGAGATCGGCTCGTCGTCCGCCGGGCTGCCCGCGGCGGCCACCGCGGCGCCGGTCAGCGTGGCCAGCATCTCGCGGACGTTGGTGAGCTGGGCGTTGATCGAGTCGCGGCGGTTGGTGAGCGCCGCCAGCTCGCGCTCCGATTCGCTGCGGATCCGGTCGGCCTTGGCGTTCGCGTCGGCCACGATGTCCTCGGCCTGGCGCTGCGCCGTCTCGACGGTCTGCCGGGAGCGGCGCTCCGCGTCCGTACGCAGCTTCTCGGCCTCCAGGCGGAGCTGCTCGGCGCGGTGCTCGATCTCCGCCAGGCGCTTCTCGGCCTTGGCCTGACGCGCGGCCAGGTCGCGCTCCGACTGCTCGCGGCGCTTGGCCAGGTTCGTCTCGAAGTCCGCGGCGGCCTGGGCGGCCTTGGCGCGGGTCTCCTCGAAGAGCGCGTCGGCCTCCTCGCGCTTGGACTGCGCGTCCTTCTGCGCGTCCGTACGCAGGGTCGAGGCGTCACCCTTCGCCTTCTCGACGATACGGACGCCCTCGTCCTCGGCCTTGGCCTTGCGCTCCGCAGCGAACGCCTCGGCGTCGTTGCGCACCTGCTGGGCCGCCGACTCGGCCAGCTCGCGGTGCTGCTCGGCCGCGCGCCTGGCCTCCTCGCGCAGGTCCTTCGCCTCCTCCTCGGCGAGGCGGAGGATCTTCTCGACCCGGGCGCCGAGTCCGGCGTACGACGGCTCCGCGTCGGATACCTGGGCCTGGGCGTTCTGCGTTTCGAGGTGGAGCTCCTCGATGCGCTTCTCCAGTGCGGTGATACGGGCCAGGGCACTGTCACGGTCGGCGACGAGTTTGGTAATGCGGTCGTCCACCTGACCGCGGTCGTAACCACGCCGCACGAGCTCGAAGCCGAATGGGGAGGAAGTGTCGCTCATGGGGTTCCTGTCGAATGAGACCGGTGAGGTGATAGAGGGAATCCTAGGGGCCTAAGCGGCGTGTCATCGAGCGGATGCCGGTTTGATCTGGAGAATGTCCAGCCTTTTGAGTGGCTAGCTGTCGGACGACTTGCCACTCGAACGGGTTGTTCCCGCCGCGGCGCCCGCCTTGACCTGGGTGTCCTTCGTAGGACCGGCGGGTGCCTCAAACGACTCCAAAGCTTCGAGTACATCCTGGACGCGGGAGATCTCCGTCTGAATGTCCTCGCGCCTGCGCACCAGGACATCGAGTTCGCGCTTGCCGTCGTCGACCGTACGCTTGGCCTCCCGGGCGGCGTCCGCGCGCAACTCCTCGGCCTCTCTGATGAGTCCGGCCTTCTTCTGCTCGGCCTCCTTGAGCAGGGCCTCGGCCTTCTTCACCGCGGCGATCCGTACTCTGCTCGCCTCGGAACCGGCGTCGGCGACGAGCTGCTTGGCCTTCGCATCGGCCTCGGCCCGCTGCTCGTTGGCGGCCTTCATCAGATTGTCGACGCGCTCGCCAACAGTCTTGAGCTGCTCGGAGGTCTCCCGGCGGGCGCGCTCGTGGAGCTGCTCGATCTCGCTCTCGACACGTACGCGCAGCTCCTCGGCCCGGTCCCGGATGGCCGTCGCGTCCCGCCGCGCGCCGACGAGCAGCTCGTCCGCGTCCGTACGGGCCTTCTCCACCAGGGAGTTGCCCTCGACGGTCGCGTCCGCGGTGATACGGCCGGCCTCCTTGCGGGCGGCGCCCACCATCGTGTCGGCCTGGGCCTCGGCCTCGGTGGCGGCACGCAACGCCTCCTCCTGGGCCTTGTTGATGAGCTGGTCGGCCTGCTCGGCGGCGTCGGCGCGGCGCTTGGCCGCGTCCTTGCGCGCCTCGTCCAGGAGCCAGTCCGTCTCCTCCTGGGCCTCGTTCCTGAGCCGCTCCGCGGCGGCCTCGGTGTCCGCCTTGAACTTCTCGGCGTCGGCGCGCAGCCGCTCGGCGGCCTGCTGCGCCGCGCCCACCGTCTCCGCGGCCTCGGCACGCATCCGCTCGGACTCGCCCGTGGCCTCCGCGATGAGCCGGTCGGCCTGGCCGGCGGCGTCGCCGCGGATACGGTTCGCGTCCGCCCGGGCCTCGGCACGGGCGCGGGCCGCGTCCTGCTCGGCCGCCGCCAGCGAGTCGGACGCCTCGGTCCTGACGCGCTGCGCGTACTCCGCGGTGTCGGCGCGCATCCGCTCCGCCTCCGCGATCGCGTCGCCCACGGTCCGCTCGGCCAGGGACTGCGCGGCGTCGGACTCCTCCTGGGCCCTGGCACGGATCCGGCCGGCGTCCTCGGAGGCGCGCTCCCGCTCCGCGTACGCGTCCGCGCGTACCCGGTCGGCCTCCTCCTGCGCCTCCGTCCGCGTCCGCTCGGCCGCGTGCTCGGCGGCGGAGCGCAGCCCGGCGATCTCCTGCTCGGCCTGGTCCTGGAGCCCGGCGACCGAGTCCCGTACCTGCTGGGCGGTCTGCTCGGCCGCGGCCACCAGCTCGGTGGCGCGGTAGTCCGCCTCCGCGACCAGCCGGTGCGCCTCGGTCTGTGCCTCCTCGACGCGGTTACGGGCCGAGGCGAGCAGCTCCTCGCTCTGCTCGCGCGCCCGCTCGCGCTCCTGGTCCGCCTCCGTACGGGCGGACGTCAGCGTCTCCTCGGCCTCGCGGCGGCGGCGGCCCGCCTCCTCCTGCGCGGCGGCCAGCGCCTCGGCGGCTTCGGCACCCACCCGCTCAGCGGCGGCGGCGGCCTCGGCCCTGACACGGTCGGCGGTCTCCTGTGCCTCGGTCTTGAGGCGCTCGGCCTCCGTGGCGGCTTCGCTCCGTAGCCGTACCGCCGCGGTCTCCGCCTCGGCGCGGTACTCCGAGGCGTCGGACGCCGCCTCGTTACGGAGCCGCTCCGCCTCCTGCTCGGCCTGCGCCTGGAGCGTACGTACCCGCTCGGCGGACTCCGCGCGCAGCCGCTCGGCCTCCTCCGAGGCCTCACGGCGGATCCGCTCGGACTCGGCGCGCGCGTCGGTGAGCGCCTCCTCGGCCGACGCGAGCCGCTGCTCGGCCTCCGTGTGCAGCCGCGTCAGCTCGTCAGAGGCCTCGTCCTTGCGGGCCTCGATCCCGCGCTCGGTCTCCTCGCGCAGCTCGGCCGCGGCCTGCTCGGCGGCGGCCCTGGTGGCCTCGCCCTGCTCCTCGCCCTCGGCGCGCAGCCGCTCCGCCTCGGCGCGTGTGCGCTCCAGCGTCTCCTCGGCCTGCCGGCGCAGCGTGGTGGCGCGCTCGATGGCTTCCGTACGGACGCGCTCGCTCTCGGCGGTGGCGCCCGAGCGCAGCTCGTCGGCGTCCGCCTTGGCCTTGGTCAGCAGCTCCTCGGCGGACCTGGCCGCCTCCTCGATCTGCTGGACGGCCTCACGCCGGGCCTCGCCACGGATCCGCTCGCCCTCGGCGACCGCCTCGGCCCTGAGCTGCTCGGCCTCGCCGCGCAGCCTGCGCGCCTCCTCCTGGAGCTCGACCGTCTTGGCGCGGTACTCCTTGGTGTCGTCCTTGGCCGCGCCCTTGAGCTGGTCGGCCTGCTCGGCCGCCTCGCCGCGCAGCCGGTCCGCCTCGGCCTCCGCCTCACGGCGGATCCGGTCGGCCTCCTCGCTCGCCGACCTGGTGGTGGCCTTGGCGTCGTCCGACGCCTTCGTCAGCACCTCTTCGGCGGTACGGGCCGCCTTGGCGAGCTGGGCCGCGGTGTCCTCGGCGGCGACCGTACGGGCCTTCTCCGCGGCCTCCGCGACCAGCTTCTCGGCCTCCGCGCGGGCGTCGGCGAGCGCCTGCTCGGCCTCCGCCCTGGTGGCCTCGGCGTCCTTCGTGGCCTCGCCGACCAGCCGGGCGATCTCCGACTTGGCCGTACGTGTGCGCTGCTCGTTCTGCGACTCGACTCCGGCCAGCCGCTTGGCCGCGCTCTCCTTGGCCTCCGCGGTGACCTTCTCGGCCTCCGCGCGGGCCTCGCGCAGCCGCTCCTGCGCCTCGTGCATCCGCTGATCGGCGGCGCGGCTCAGCTCGGCGGCGTGCTGGCGGACCTGATCGGCCTCGGCCGTCGTGGACGTACGCAACTGCTCGGCGTGGCTGGAGGCCTCCTGCGCCTGCGAGGACGCGGCGTTCAGCAGCCGCTCGGCGTCCCTGCGGGCCCGCAGCAGGATCGCTTCAGCTTCCGATCTGGCCGCCTCGGACGCCTCGCCGAGCCGGCGGCGGGCCTCCTCGGTGACCCGGACGGCCTCCGCGCGGGCGGCGGTCAGGGACTGCTCGGCCTCGGCGCGGGACTCGTCCAGCAGCCGCCGGGCCTGGGACTCCGTACGGGCCCTGAGCTGCTCGGCCCAGGCGACGTTCTCGTTGACATGCGACTCGACGGTCTGCCGGCGCTCCGCGAGCTCCTGGTCGAGCCGCTGACGGCGCTGGACGGCCTCCGCGTGCAGCTCCGCCTGGAGCCTGGCCTGGTGCTCGGCGTGCTCCTGGAGGATGCGCTGCGTCTGGGCCCGGGCGTCACGCAGCTCGCGCTCCGCGTCCGCGCGCATCTGCTCGGCCTGGATCTGGGCGTTACGGAGGTGCTGCTCGGCCTGGTAGCCGAGGTCGCCGTTGTCGTAGGACGACGGGCGCGTGGCCAGTGTGCGGCGTGCCTCATGGAGCTTGGCGCGCAATACCTCGACCTGGTAACCGAGGTCCTCGGCGTGCTGGACGGCCTTCTCCCGCGCGGTCTTCAGCCGTTCCATCTCGGCTTCGAACCGCGAGAGGTGGTCGTCGTCAGCTCGGTGGCTCTCCTGGCGTTCGTAGCCCCGCACTGCGCGGTCCCATCCGTCCCCTGGTCGCAACTGCCCAATCGAGCACCGTTCGCGGCGAACGGCCCCCCGGGGAATGGTGTCAGATCAACGGCAGGGGCGCGGCCCCGGCCCGGCCCCGGCCCGGAGCGCCCCACTCTACCGGGCCGGGAATCCTTAAGGTCAGTGCTCCGGGGCGGAGGTGACGAGTTCTGTGAGGACTCCGTGACAGTCCTTGGGGTGGAGAAAAGTGATGCGCGAGCCCATGGAACCCCGGCGCGGCTCGTCGTAGAGGACCCGTACGCCCTTGTCACGGACCGCCTGGGCGTCCCCGTCGACATCCGCGGTCCCGAAGGCGATGTGGTGCACGCCCTCGCCGTTCTTCGCGAGCCACTTGCCCACCGGGGAGTCCTCCCGTACCGGTTCGAGGAGCTGAAGGTACGAAGCCCCGCCGTCCGACGTCCCGTTGATCTTGAGCATGGCCTCGCGTACGCCCTGCTCCTCGTTGACCTCGGTGTGGAAGACCTCGAAGCCGTAGGTGGCCCGGTAGAACTCGACGGTGGCGTCGAGATCGAAACAGGCGATTCCGATGTGGTCGATTCGCGTCAGCATGGAGACAGTGGAGCGTCATGGCGCCGGTTACGCAACGTGCGCGCGATCACACGCACGGCCGGATGACCCCGGCGCGTACCGCTCAGTACATTGGAAGTAAACCATCGTTCACTCCTCACGCTCCAAGCTAAGGGGATCGCGTCTCATGTCGGATACGAACACCACCACCTCCGTGATCGTCGCGGGCGCCCGTACCCCGATGGGACGGCTGCTCGGCTCGCTGAAGTCCTTCTCCGGTGCGGAGCTCGGCGGCTTCGCCATCAAGGCCGCGCTGGAGCGCGCCGGGATCGGCGGCGACCAGGTGCAGTACGTGATCATGGGCCAGGTGCTCCAGGCCGGGACAGGGCAGATCCCGGCACGCCAGGCCGCGGTCAAGGCCGGCATTCCCATGAACGTCCCGGCGCTCACCGTCAACAAGGTCTGTCTCTCCGGCCTCGACGCGATCGCGCTCGCCGACCAGCTCATCCGCGCGGGCGAGTTCGAGGTGGTGGTCGCGGGCGGCCAGGAGTCCATGACCAACGCGCCGCATCTGCTGCCCAAGTCCCGTGAGGGCTACAAGTACGGCGCGGTCGAGCTGCTCGACTCGATGGCGTACGACGGGCTGACCGACTCCTTCGAGGAGATCGCCATGGGCGCCTCGACCGAGAAGCACAACACCCGGCTCGGTATCGCGCGCCCGGAGCAGGACGAGTTCGGCGCGCTCTCCCACCAGCGGGCCGCCGCCGCGCAGAAGAACGGCGTCTTCGAGGCCGAGATCACTCCGGTGGAGATCCCGCAGCGCAAGGGCGATCCGGTGGTCTTCGCCCAGGACGAGGGCATCCGCCCGGAGACCACGGTGGAGTCGCTGGCCCGGCTGCGCCCGGCCTTCGACAAGGACGGCACGATCACGGCGGGCACCTCCTCGCAGATCTCCGACGGCGCGGCGGCGGTCGTGGTGATGAGCCGGGCCAAGGCGGAGGAACTGGGCCTGGAGTGGATCGCCGAGATCGGCGCCCACGGCAATGTGGCGGGCCCGGACAACTCGCTCCAGTCCCAGCCGTCCAACGCGATCCTGCACGCCCTGAAGAAGGAGGGCCTGGCCGTCGGCGACCTCGATCTGATCGAGATCAACGAGGCCTTCGCGGCGGTCGCCGTGCAGTCGATGAAGGACCTCGGGGTGTCGCCGGAAAAGGTGAACGTGAACGGCGGCGCGATCGCTCTCGGTCACCCGATCGGGATGTCCGGCGCGCGGCTCGTGCTGCATCTGGCGCTGGAGCTGAAGCGGCGTGGCGGCGGGATCGGCGCGGCGGCGCTGTGCGGCGGCGGGGGCCAGGGGGACGCGCTGATTGTGCGGGTGGCGGGGTAGTCCGTAGTACGTACGTTTAATACGCCGCTGAGTACGAGTAGCTGAACGATTGGCCGAACGGCCGAGTAACGGAGCTGGAGCTGTGATGCAGGACGTCCCCGAGCTGGTGGCTCAGGCGCGTGAGGGCCGGCCGCGGGCCGTGGCCCGGCTGATCTCACTGGTCGAGGGGGCGTCCCCGCAGCTGCGGGAGGTGATGGCGGCGCTGGCACCGCTCGCGGGCCGGGCGTATGTCGTCGGGATCACCGGCTCGCCCGGTGTCGGCAAGTCGACGTCCACCTCGGCGCTGGTCACCGCGTACCGGCGGGCGGGCAAGCGGGTCGCGGTGCTGGCCGTCGATCCCTCGTCGCCCTTCTCCGGCGGCGCGTTGCTCGGCGACCGCGTCCGGATGTCCGAACACGCCTCGGACCCGGGCGTCTATATCCGCTCGATGGCCACCCGCGGCCATCTCGGCGGTCTGGCCTGGGCGGCTCCACAGGCCATCCGGGTGCTGGACGCGGCGGGCTGCGACGTGATCGTGGTGGAGACCGTCGGAGTCGGCCAGTCGGAGGTCGAGATCGCCTCCCAGGCCGACACCTCGGTGGTGCTGCTGGCGCCGGGCATGGGCGACGGCATCCAGGCCGCGAAGGCCGGAATCCTGGAGATCGGCGATGTGTACGTGGTCAACAAGGCGGACCGCGACGGCGCCGACGCGACGGTCCGCGAGCTGAACCACATGCTCGGCCTGGGCGAGTCCCGGGGCCCGGGCGACTGGCGCCCGCCGATCGTCAAGACGGTCGCGGCGCGGGGCGAGGGCATCGACGAGGTCGTGGAGGCGCTGGAGAAGCACCGCGCCTGGATGGAGGAACACGACGTCCTGGCCCAACGCCGCATCAGCCGCGCGGCCCACGAGGTGGAAGCGATCGCCGTCACAGCCCTCCGCACCCGCATCGCCGACCTCCACGGCGACCGCCGCGTGGGCGCCCTGGCGGAACGGATCGTAGCGGGCGAACTGGACCCGTACGGCGCGGCGGACGAACTGGTGGCGGGCCTCACGGAGGGCGCCTGACGGCGGGGCGGTGCGCGCCTGCGGCGCGGGGCCGGTGGTGGGTGCGGGTGTCGGGGCCTCGGGAGGTACATGTCCGGACGGCATGATTTACGCCGCGTGCGGGTTGGTTGTCTGGTGCGGGTTTCGTGTGCGGCACAAATCACGCTTTAGTGTCCGGACACGCACCTCCTACGACCCCGCCCCCCTCCCGCCGTACGCCGTCTGCGGCTCGTGCCGGGCACCCACCAAGCCCGTCCGGCGTTTGAGGACGGAACGGCCAACCCTGGTGCCGGGTGCCCAGACGGTGGGGCAAAATCAAGCCCGTCCGGCGATTGAGGACGGAACCGGCGACCCCGGTGCCGGGTTCGCAGTCGGTAGAGGTCTGCCCCATCGCGCCACCGGCCGCAGGCCGGAAAAACCAGCCCGTCCGGCGATTGAGGACGGAAACGCCCGCCCCGGCGCCGGGCTTCCGGACGGTGTGGGTGCGCCCGGCCGGGCCCAGCCGAAACGCACCCCGGAACCACGGCCGTCAGTCGTCGCGACCGTCGTCGTCCCGGCCGTCACCGTGCCGACCGCCGTGGTCGTCACCCCGGTCGTCGGTACGGTCCGGCGTGACCTTGCCCGTGCGTGCGTGGATGTTCAGTTCGTGGATGCGGCCGTCCTTGCCGCGTACGTCGACCTCCCAGCGGCCCGTACGGTCGTCGTCCCGCTCGACGGAGGTCACCGTCCCCGGGACCTTCTTCAGGGCCGCGTCCGCCGCCTGTCCCGCCGTCAAGTCCGCCCGGCTCACACGCGGGCTCGGGGAGTCGTCCGACGACGCGAGCTGCGACACGGGCGCGGGCGGCGTCCCCGGGTCGGCCGTGCCGTCGTCGCCGCCCATGGCGACCGCGGTGTACGTTCCGCCGCCGATCAGAGCCGCCGCGGTGATGGCGGCGATGACGAGATTGCGCTTCATGAGGTTCTCCCCAGTCGGTCCGATTGCGAACGACCTCAATGTCCCTGAGGGAAGCTGAAGCCAGCCTGAAGCAGGCTGAAGAGATCTTCAGGTTCCGTTTGGCAGGGTGGGGACATGCGTTTGCTGATCGTGGAGGACGAGAAGCGGCTCGCGGTGTCGCTGGCCAAGGGGCTGCGGGCCGAGGGCTTCGCCGTGGATGTCGTCCACGACGGTCTCGAAGGGCTGCACCGGGCCGGCGAGGGCGTCTACGACCTGGTCGTGCTCGACATCATGCTGCCCGGGATGAACGGCTATCGGGTCTGCGCCGCCCTGCGCGCCGCCGGCAATGACGTACCGATCCTGATGCTCACCGCGAAGGACGGCGAGTACGACGAGGCGGAAGGGCTCGACACGGGCGCGGACGACTATCTGACCAAGCCGTTCTCGTACGTCGTGCTCGTCGCGCGGGTCAAGGCGCTGCTGCGCCGCCGCGGTTCGGCCGGGGCCTCGCCCGTCCTGCGGGCCGGGAATCTCACCGTCGACACCGCGGCCCGCCGCGTCTTCCGGGACGGCACCGAAGTGGCGCTGACCGCCAAGGAGTTCGCCGTACTGGAGCAACTCGCGGTCCGGGCGGGCGAGGTGGTCGGCAAACCGGAGATCCTGGAACACGTCTGGGACTTCGCCTACGACGGCGATCCCAACATCATCGAGGTCTACATCAGCACCCTGCGGCGCAAGATAGGCGCGGCGGCCATCCAGACCGTGCGCGGTGCGGGCTACCGGCTGGTGTCGTCATGAGCGCCGTAAGACGACCGTTCGGTTCCGTACGGGCCAAGACCTCCCTCGGGGCGACGGCCGTCGTGGCGGTCGCGCTCGTGGCCGCCGGGATCGCCGTCCTCCTCTCGCTCCGCGCGAACCTCACCGACCAGGCCGACCGCCAGGCCGACTCCACGGCGCGCGATGTCGCCCTGGACATCGCGTCCCAGGTTCCCGCCCGGACCTCGTACGCGGATCTCGAACTGCCGGCCACCGAGGAGCATCCGGTGCAGGTGGTCACCGAGGAGGGTCGGCTGCTCGTGGCCGGTGAGGACCTGGAGCGGATCAGCGGCACCGGAGTGCCCGCCGTACGGGTCGTACGGAGCCCTCCCTCGCAGCCGAGCGCCGAGCCAGGTGACGACAGCGGAGGAGACGACGACAGCGGGGACGACCACGGGGGCCACGGGCGCGGCAGCGACGATCCCGCCATCGGTGAGATCGGTGAGATCAAGGATCGCAGCTCGGGAAGCGCCACCGTCGACGGCAGGACGGGCGACTACCGCTTCGCCACCATCGCGGTGACCGACACCGCGGGCCAGACGGTCGTCGTCCACGCGGGCGCGTCACTGGACGCCCGGCAGAGCGCGGTCGGCACGGCCGCCGTGGCGATGCTGCTGGGACTGCCCGTCCTGCTGCTGGTCGTCGGGGGAGTGACCTGGCTGGTGACCCGGCGGGCGCTCAGGCCCGTGGAAGGCATCCGGCGTGAGATGGCGGCCATCACCGCGTCCGAGGATCTGTCCAGGCGGGTGCCGGAGCCCGCCGCCCATGACGAGGTGGCCCGGCTGGCCCGTACGACCAATGAGACGCTCACCGCGCTGGAGGCGGCCGTCGACCGGCAGCGCCGCTTTGTCGCGGACGCCTCGCACGAACTGCGCAGTCCCATCGCCTCCCTCCGCACTCAGCTCGAAGTGGGCGACGCCTACCCGGAGTTGCTGGATGTGCCGGGCGCGGTCGCGGACACCGTACGGCTCCAGCAACTCGCCGCCGATCTGCTGCTGCTGGCCCGGCTGGACGCCGGGGAGCGGCCGGGACGGACGCGGCTCGATCTGGGCGCGCTGGTCCGCGAGGAGGTCTCGCAGCGGACCTCGGACCGTATACCGGTGACGGTCGACACCGGTCAGGAAATCGAAGTGACAGGCTCACGCGGCCAGTTGGCCCGGGTCCTCGGCAACCTGCTCGACAACGCCCAGCGCCACGCGCGGGGTTCGGTAGAGGTGTCCGTACACCGCGCGGACGACGGTCAGGTGGTCCTCGCGGTCAGCGATGACGGCTCCGGTGTGCCGGAGGCGGAGCGCGAGCGGATCTTCGAACGGTTCGTACGGCTCGACGACGCCCGCAGCCGTGACAACGGCGGCGCGGGACTCGGACTCGCCATCGCCCGCGACATCGCCGAACGCCACAACGGCACCCTCACAGTCGCCAACTCCTCGTCGGGCGGCGCCCACTTCGTTCTCAGCTTGCCCGTAGCGAGCGCCTGAGCCCCGCTCCGGCCCCCTGGGTTGCGGAAACGCTCTGGTTGCGCACGGCCGCCGGCGAGTGAGCCGAAGGGCGCGCCGCTGTCGAAAGGGAGGCTGTGCTCGATATGCGGCTCCGCCGCGCGGGCGGAGGCCCTGAGGAACGAAGGGCCGAGCACGGTCGACCGTCGACAGTGGCATAAAGCGCCCGGAGGCGAACCGAGCCTTTAAAAAGAGGGGCTCACAGCTTGCCGCGGCGGCCCCGTAGGTGGTCCGCCACCGGGCCCAGGGATGCTCGTAGTTCCGCCAGGGCCTCCGGTGGCAGCAGGTCGATGAAGTGCTTCCGTACGGACGCGACATGGTGCGGCGCGACCTTCTGCATGGTCTCCATGCCGTGGTCGGTCAGTACGGCGTAGAGCCCGCGCCGGTCCGACTCGCAGTGTTCCCTGCGTACCAGTTCCGCCGCTTCCATCCGGGTGATCTGGTGGGAGAGCCGGCTCTTGGACTGGAGTGTCGTCGCCGCGAGATCACTCATCCGCATACGCCGCTCCGCCGACTCCGAGAGATTCACCAGGATCTCGTAGTCGTTCATGGTCAGTCCGAACGGCTGGAGGTCCTTTTCCAACTGGTGCGTGAGAAGCTTGTTGACGTCGAGATGGGTGCGCCAGGCGCACTGCTCCGCGTCGGTCAGCCAGCGGGTGGCGGTCTCGGTCTCCATGTGTGGATTCTACCTAAGAAGTTGAATTCTGTACAAAGCTTCCGCGAGGTGACGTCGCGCACCCACGTTCGACGTCACACTCCGCAGCCTACCGTTCACAGAGCGAAGCCCTCACAGGCCGAAGCGACGCTGGAGGTCCCCGAGCTGCCCGGGCAGCCTGGGTGCGGCGCCCTGGCCCGGGTGGCCGGATCCCGGGACGCCCGCGCCGCCGCCCGGCACTCCGGGCTCGTTCGGCACCGCGCCGGTCGCCTGCTCGGCCATCAGCATCTCGGTCGACTGGAGCAGTACCGTACCCGCTCCGACGAACTCGAATTGATGCTCCTCGCCCGAGGTGCCTCCGAGGCCCGTCATCGAGCGCAGCCCGCCCAGCACGCCGGTCATATAGCCGTGGTCGTAGTGGTGGCACGGCGAAGGGCAGTCCGCCCAGCCCACCAGCGCCTGCGGATCCACCCTGATAGGCGGTTCCATGAAGACGACCGGACCGTTCGACGCCGCCACGAACTTGCCCGTACCGATCAAGGTCAGAAAGCCCGGCACGATCGACTGCTTCAGCGCCAGCGTGGGCTGGTACGCCAGCAGATTCCCGGAACGGATCGTCAGATTGCCGTCCTCCAGGTCGTACGAGTTGACGTCGAAGGCGCGGTCCGCGAGCAGCATCTTGCCGCTGCCCTCCGCCACCACCCAGTCGGCGGCGTGCAGCGGCGAGTGGAAGCTCGTACGCAGCAGCCGCTCGAAGCGGCCGTGGCCGATCCCGTTGAAGTCGATCCGCCCGTAGTAGGCGATCATCTTGCCCTTCTGGAGGAACCACTGGCCGCCCTTCAGCTCCACACAGAAGGTGTACGCGTTGACGTTGTCGTCGCTCGGCAGCGTCATCGGGTCGAAGATCACGGGCGCGCTCACAGCTTCTCCTCCGACGCCTGGACGTACACCGCACCGCTGCCGCTCAGTTCGAGCTGGAAGGCCTCGCCCGAGCCGCGTCCCACCATGTCGCGCCAGCCGAGCGCGGTGGAGAGCTTGTTCCGTACGTCGCCGTGGTGCGCGACATACGCCTGCGGGTCCACATGGACATCCCTGCCCGGGCTGATGGGCACCTCGATCACTCCGCCGTGTGCCATCACGGCGACCGCGCCATGGCCCTTGAGTGTGGTGGTGAACAGGCCCTGGCCGGTCACCTGGCCGCGCACCATGCCCATGATCCCGCCCTGCGAGCCCATGAACATCGTGCCCTGCTGGAGCGTCCCGTCGAAGGCGAGCAGCCGGTCCGCCTCGACATACAGGGTGTCGCCGGAGAGCCCGATGACCTGGATGTGATGGCCGCCGTGGCCGAACAGCACCGTACCGCTGCCCTCGACCGTCATCAGCGGTGTCGCCTCGTTGGCCACCCGCCGGCCGATCATCGACATCAGACCGCCCTGGCCGCCCTGTATGTTCGGCGTGAAGCTGACCTCGCCGCGGTACGCCAGCATCGCGCCGCGCTGGCTGAACATCTTCTGGCCGGGCACCACCGTGGCCTCGACCATCTTCGAGTTGATCTCACGGAACGGCATCAGACGTCACCTCCGATCGTGTTGCGCTCGCTCGGCTGTACGTACACGAGCCCGTCGCCCTCGAAGCGGATCTGGAAGGCCTCGCCGCCGCCCTCGCCCATCAGCGTGCGGAAGGTCACTCCGGCCTGGAAGTGCTGCTGGAGATTTCCCTGGTGCGCGATGTACGCGCCCGGGTCGACCGAGAGCGGGTACTGAGGCGTCACCCGCAGGATCACCGCCGGGCCGTCCGACATGATCGCGGCCTGGCCCATGCCTTCCACGGTGGTGGTGAACAGGCCGTTGCCGGTCGCTCCGCCGCGCAGTCCGGTGAAGGTCGTACCGGTCCGCAGCCCCGCGTCGGTGCAGAGCAGATTGCTGGCCTCGACATAGAGCTTGTCGCCGTGCAGCGAGACAAGGTTGATCTCGCTCGCGCGGTCGGCGAAGTAGCAGGTGCCCTGGCCCCTCACCTCCATGACGGTCATCTGTTCGCCGGTGAGCCTGCGCGTCACCATCCCACGCAGGCCCTCACCGCCGCCGGACATCTTCTTGAACGCCATCTGGCCGTCGTACGCGACCATCGAGCCGTTCTTCGCCTTGACGGAGTCGCCGGACATGTCCACGGCGAGCACCTTGCTGCCTTGCAGTCGGAACTGAGCCACGGATCGAAGGTAATGGGCCGAGGCGGGGACGAACAGGTCTTTCCGTCCCGGCCGCGTCCCACCCTGGTAACGGTCAAGCAAAAGCGGGCTGCCACAATGGTCGCGCTTGTGCGTGCGTTCACAAGATCGCGCCGCCCTGATGCAGTCTCCGTAGCTTTGTGCTGCCCCGACAGCCTCGTGCTGCCCCGACGACCGACGACGAAGGTGCCTCCCTCGTGGACATCAAGACCGCCTCCTCCCTCCACCGACTCCGCCTGGTCTCCGCGCCCGAGGCCGTGTCCTTCCTGCTGCTGCTCGTCTGCTCGGTGCTCAAGCGGACGACGGACTTCAACGCGGTGCCCGTGATGGGCGCGATCCACGGTCTGCTCTTCGTGCTGTACGTGGTCTTCTGGCTGGACGCCTGGAACCGCACCAAGTGGTCCTTCGGGACGGCGGCCCTCTACTTCGTCCTCTCCGTCCTGCCGACCGGCGGCTTCTTCGCCGAGCGGAAGCTCAAGCGCGCCGCCGAGGACGAGGTCATCGCCTCGCGCGCCCGTCACGAGGACCGCGAGGACCGCGAAGGTACGGTGAAGGCATGATCGTCGCCTTCTCCGTCTCGCCGCTCGGTGTGGGCGAGGACGTCGGTGAGTACGTGGCCGACGCCGTCCGGGTGGTCCGCGAGTCCGGGCTGCCGAACCGCACCGATGCCATGTTCACCTCCATCGAGGGCGAGTGGGACGAGGTGATGGACGTGGTCAAGCGCGCCGTCGCCGCCGTCGAGGCGCGCGCGCCGCGTGTCTCACTCGTCCTCAAGGCCGACATCAGGCCCGGTGTCACGGACGCGCTCACCTCGAAGGTCGAGACGGTGGAACGGCACCTCTCCGCCTGAGCGCCGACGCATGCCGAGCGCCGACGCCTGAGCACCGGCTCCATGGCGGGCGACTCCCTGACGGAAGCCCGTGCCCTCGCGCACAGTTGCCTGCCCAACGTGGAAGTGTCAGCTCCGTATGCCGCTACGCGCCACCGCCCGCAGCCGTAAGCGGTACTCCGCGGCCGGAAAACCGCTCGCACGGACGCCTCCCGGTCGACACGCAGGTCATTGTCCCGTTCTGTGGGGATAACGACCTCGCGAATCTGCTGGGGAGGCACCGTGCGGCCCGACGGCTACGACTACGACACGTACAGCTGCCTGGCCGGTCCCTTGACGGAGCCGGACGGGCCCGGCGCGTACCGGGTGCGGTATCACAGCCTGCTCGCACGCGAGCCGCACCGAATACGCGCGGTCCTGCTGATGACCCTCGCCCCGGTGCTCTCGGCCGTCCTGCTGGTCTATCTGGTCTGGCCCACGCACCGGACCGAGCGCGAGGGCGGCGAGCGCTGGCTGGTCGTCTTCGACCAGGTGATGCTCGGCGCGATCGGCCTCATCGCCTTCTTCATGCTGGTGAACGTCACCTCCGTGGCCCATGCCACGCTGGTCGCCAGGGACCCGATACCCGTGCCCGCCGAGGCGGGCACCCGGGTCGCGTTCCTCACCACGTACGTGCCGGGCAAGGAACCGCTCTCCATGGCGAGGGCGACGCTCGAAGGAGCGGTACGGCTGCGCCACCGCGGCCCGCTCGACGTCTGGCTGCTCGACGAGGGCGACGACAGCGAGGCCAGGGCTCTCTGCGAGGAGCTGGGAGTCCATCACTTCACCCGGCACGGTGTGCCCGAGTGGAACCAGCCGAAGGGCTCCCACAAGGCACGCACCAAGCATGGCAACTACAACGCCTGGATCGCAATGCACGGCGAGGAGTACGACTTCTTCGCCTCCGTCGACACCGACCACATACCGCTCCCCAACTTCCTTGAGCGGATGCTCGGTTACTTCCGCGATCCGGACATCGCCTTTGTCGTCGGCCCTCAGGTGTACGGCAACTACACCTCACCGGTCACCAAGGCTGCCGAGTCGCAGCAGTTCCTCTTCCACGCGCTGATCCAGCGGGCCGGCAACCGCTACGACGCGCCGATGTTCGTCGGCACCAACAATGTCGTGCGGATCGCGGCGGTGAAGCAGATCGGCGGTCTGTACGACTCGATCACCGAGGACATGGCCACCGGCTTCGAACTGCACCGCAGGCTCAATCCCCGTACCGGCCGGTTCTGGCGCTCCGTCTACACGCCCGACGTCCTCGCCGTCGGCGAGGGCCCGGAATCCTGGACCGACTTCTTCACCCAGCAGCTCCGCTGGTCCCGGGGCACCTACGAGACGCTCTTCACGCAGTACTGGAAGGCGCCTCTGCGGATGCCGCGCGGCCGGCTGTTCAGCTACACGCTGATGCTCGTGTACTACCCGATGACCGCGGTCAACTGGCTCCTCGGCATCCTGAGCTGCGTACTCTTCCTCTGGCTCGGAGCCTCCGGCACCCAGGTCTCCTCCTCGGTGCTGCTGATGCTCTACAGCGACGCCGCCGCCCTCCAGATCGGCCTCTACCTCTGGAACCGCCGGCACAATGTCTCGCCGCACGAGCCCGAGGGCTCCGGCGGACTGGCCGGGATGGCGATGTCCGCGCTCTCCGCGCCGATCTATCTCAGATCGCTCGGCTCGGCCGTACTGCGCACGCGAGGCCGCTTCGTCGTCACGCCGAAGGGCGGCAGCGCCAGCCCGGACCGGCTGATGACCTTCCGGCTCCATCTCTACTGGGCCGGAGTCCTGATCGTCTCCCTGATCGCGTCGGTGTTCCTGGACCACACCCACGCGGCGATGCGCACCTGGGCCCTGCTGGCCCTGGCCATCGCTCTCGCGCCGGTCGGTGTCTGGGCCTGGACCACCTGGCGCGAGGCCGCGGAGCGCCGGGCCGTCGGCGGCCCGGCCGTCACCGTAACCGCTCCCGAGCCGGGTGAGGAGCCGGAGCCCGCGCTCGTGACGACGACCGGAGGGAACTGAGCCATGGCCTCCTACGGGTCCAACTCCTACGGGTCCCACTCCGATGGATCCGACTCCGACGGGTCCAACTCCTACGGGTACGGACCGTCGAAGAAGTTCACACCGTCGACGAAGTTCAAGAAGACGCTGCTGGGCGGCGGAGCGCTGGTCGTGCTCGTGGGGCTCAACGCTCCCGCGGCCTTCTCCTTCGCCCAGGAGAAGTACCACGCGTACAAGATCGCGCAGCCGGGCTACAAGCGGCAGTACGGCTCCTGGGCGAGGCTCGACGTCCCGAAGGAGTTCCGTACGAACGCGATCCACGCGGCCCTGCTGCACACCGGCAAGGTGCTGATCGTGGCCGGCTCGGGCAACAACCAGAAGAAGTTCGACGAGGGATCGTTCGACACGATCCTCTGGAACCCGGCCGACAACAGCTTCAAGAAGATCCCCACTCCGGAGGACTTCTTCTGCTCGGGCCACGCGCAGCTCCCGGACGGCCGGCTGCTGGTGGCGGGCGGCACGGCGCGCTACGAGGTGCTCGACGGCGAGATCCGGCGTGCGGGCGGCGGTATGCGCGTCAAGAACGAGAACCCGGACCGGTCCTACACGTTCAAGAAGGGCACCCGCTTCCGCTCTCCGTCGGGCGTCGAGTACGTCAGCACGACCGATGTCACCGTGCCGAGGGCGAAGAAGCAGCTCCAGGTCGGATACGGGAAGGGCGACCGGATGCTGCCCTGGAAGACGAAGGTCACGGCCGGTGAGGCACGGGTCTTCGTGGAGGCGGTCAAGGAGGGCCCGCAGGCGCTGACCACGCAGGCCGCGCAGTACGAGATCGTCGGTCTGAAGGGCAAGGACGCGGACAACCTCTACGGTCTGGCACAGAAACTCACCACGGAGAAGCAGGACTTCCAGGGCATCAGGTCCGCGTACGAGTTCGATCCGACGGCCGAGAAGTACATCCCGGTGGATCCGATGAAGGAGGCCCGCTGGTATCCCACGCTGGTCGGTCTGGACGACGGCAGGGTGCTCGCCGTCTCGGGCCTGGACGATGTCGGCGCGGTGCTCACTGGCTACAACGAGCTGTACGACCCGAAGACCAAGAAGTGGTCCAAGGGCCCGGAACGGTACTTCCCGACCTATCCAGCGCTTTTTCTGACCAAGGGCGGAAAGCTCTTCTACTCGGGATCCAACGCCGGGTACGGGCCCGCCGACAAGGGCCGGCAGCCGGGTGTGTGGGACCCCGTGAAGAACACCTTCACACCGGTCGACGGGCTCACCGACGGCGACCAGACCGAGACCTCGGCCTCGCTGATGCTGGCGCCGGTCCAGGACCAGCGGGTGATGCTGCTCGGCGGCGGAGGCGTCGGCGAGTCGGCCAAGGCCACGCCGCGTACGGCGATCATCGACCTGAACAAGGAGAGCCCGACGTTCCAGGAAGGACCGCGCCTGCCGCAGGGCACGCGCTATCTGAGCAGTGTGCTGCTGCCCGACGACTCGGTGTTCACCACCGGCGGCTCCTCGGACTACCGCGGGCGCAGCGCCAGCGACATCCTCAAGGCGCAGTTCTACGACCCGGCCACCAACTCCTTCCGGCGTGCGGCCGATCCGACCGTGGGCCGCAACTACCACTCGGAGGCGCTGCTGCTGCCGGACGGCCGGGTGGTCACCTTCGGCTCGGACCCGCTCTTCGACGACGCGGACAACACCAAGCTCGGCACCTTCGAGCAGCGCGTGGAGATCTACACGCCGCCCTACCTCCAGGGCGACCGCGCCTCCGACAAGAACCGCCCGGCCCTCGGCGACGGCCCGCGCCGCACGGACCACGACGGCCGGGCGACCTTCCGCACGGCGAAACCGGACCGCATAGCCAAGGCCCGCCTGATGCGCCCGAGCGCGGTGACCCACACGACGGACGTCGAACAGCGCTCGATAGAGGTGGGCCTGACGAGAACCAAGGACGCGGTGACGATAGAGGTCCCTAGGGACCGCACCCTGGTCCCTCCGGGCTGGTACATGCTCTTCGTCACGGACACGGCGGGCACACCGTCCGAGGCGAAGTGGCTGCTGGTTGAGTAGCCCCTCTTTTTTGAGGGCTCGGTTCGCCTCCGGGCGCTTGCCGTGTCCATTAGCGGCCTCCGGCCGCGGGCACTGCCGACGGTCGACCGTGCTCGGGTCCCTCCGCCCGCGCGGCGGAGCCGCATATCGAGCACAGCCTCCCTTTCGACAGCGGCGCGCCCTTCGGCTCACTCGCCGGCGGCCGTGCGCAACCGGCACGTCTCCGCAACCCGGACCGGGTGCTAAACCTTCGCCTTCCGGGCCAGGCCCAAGGCGTAGTCGGGCCACCAGGTGCCGGCGGTGGGGCCGCCTCGGCAGGGGCCGTCGGATTCGCCCGGGCGTTTGATCCAGAGGTAGGCGTCGAGCAGTTCGTTGCCGGTGTTGGTGGTCGGCGGTGTGCCGAGGGCGCGGCCCGGTGGGTTGCACCAGGCCTCGTCCCGGTCGCCCGAGAGCGGGCCGACGCCGTTTCTGCTGGTGTCGACGGTGAAGTGGGCGTCGCCGAGGAGGCCGGAGAGCCGGGTACCGAACGCCTTGACCGTGTCGTTCGTCTGGAAGTTGGACACATTGAGCGAGAAGCCGTCGGCCGCTTCGATCCCGGCCCGTTTGAGCGGCTCGGCGAGTCTCGCCGGATCGGAGATCCAGGCCGGATTACCGGCGTCCAGATAGACCTTGGTCTTCGGCTGCCGCTTCAGCCGACTGATGGCCTGGGCGAGCAGCTCGTACCGCTCGGCGTGGTGCTGGGCCGGAGTGCAGCCGTCCGCGAGATGCGGTACGGCGTCCGGCTCCAGGATCACGATGGCCGGAGCGTCACCGATGGCGCCGGCGAAGGCGTCGATCCACTCCCGGTAGTACGCCGCGTCGTGCGCGCCGCCCGCCGAGTACAGGCCGCAGTCGCGGTGCGGGATGTTGTACGCGACGAAGACCGCCGTCCGCTTGTCCGCGGCGGCGCCGCGTACCGCCCTGCTGATCTCCGGAACGGGATCGTCCCCGGCCGGCCACTCCGCCACCGCGCGCTCCGAGATCCGCCTCAGGGCCTTCGCGTCGTCAGTGCGGCCCTCCTTCTCCCACTGTCTGACCTGGCGCGCCGCGTCGCTCTCCGGATCGATCCAGAAAGGCCCACCGGCCGTGGGGACGGTCTCGCCCCGGGCCGCCTCGCCCTGGGCCGCCGAGGCGGTCTGCTCACCTGCGGAGGCCCGGCGGGAGTCGGAGGAGGACGAGGAGCAGGCGGCGGCGGTCAGCGCCAGAACGGTCGTGACGGCGGCGGTGAAGGCGGCGGTGAGTGAGTACGAGCGGTGCGGTCTGCGGCCGGACATACAGCCCCCTCGGACGACGGCTGACCACCGGGGAGTGGTGGACTGGATGTGGTGACTGGGATGCGGTGACTGCCGGATGGTGGGGTGGTGACTGGGCAGGTAAAGGATGGCTAATCGTGACATAACGGCACAACGCTGCCGGGCTGCGACACCGCGAGGTCCCGTCGGCCGGGACCGGTCGGACCGAAGGGCGAGACAGGGCTGACCGCTATATGACCAGTGGGTAAGGTCGATGCCGTGCCGAAGCCGCTCAACCTTCCGTTCGATCCCATCGCCCGCGCCGACGAGCACTGGCGGCGGCGCTGGGGTCCGGTTCCCGCCATGGGCGCCATCACCTCGATCATGCGCGCGCACCAGATCCTGCTCGCCGGTGTCGACGCCGTGGTCAAGCCGTACGGACTGACCTTCGCCCGGTACGAGGCGCTGGTGCTGCTCACCTTCTCCAAGGAGGGCGAGCTGCCGATGTCCAAGATCGGCGAGCGGCTCATGGTCCATCCGACCTCGGTCACCAACACCGTGGACCGGCTGGTGACCTCGGGACTGGTCGACAAGCGGCCCAATCCCAACGACGGACGCGGCACACTCGCCTCCATCACGGACAAGGGCCGCGAGGTGGTGGAGGCCGCCACCCGCGATCTGATGGAGATGGAGTTCGGGCTCGGGGCGTACGACGCCGAGGAGTGCGCGGAGATTTTCGCCATGCTGCGCCCGCTACGGGTGGCGGCGCAGGACTTCGAGGAGTAGCGGGCGCCGGCCGCGCGGGTGCGGGCTCCGGTGTACGGGCCGTACCGCGACGCCTCCCGGGTGCGAGCCCGCCGCGTACGGGCCGCCCGAAGATCGCCGATCGCGTCCCGTTACGCTCGTCGCCATGAAACAAAGCGTGCTCTCCCGCTATCGGGTGATGGCGTATGTCACCGCCGTATGGCTGCTGGTCTTCACCGTGGCGATCGTCATGAAGTACGGGTTCGACACCGGCGACACGATGCTGATCTCCCAGATCCACGGTGTGCTCTTCATCATCTATGTGATCTTCGCCTTCGATCTGGGCTCCAAGATGAAGTGGCCTTTCGGCAAGCTGCTCTGGGTGCTGGCCGCCGGCTGTATCCCCGTGGCGTCCTTCTTCGTCGAGCCGAGAGTCACCCGCGAGGTCAGGGCGCAGCTCGCGGAGAGTGATCCCGCCCTCGTCAAGGCGTGACGACCGTAACGGCCGTAACGATTGTCAAGACCTGACGGCCGCCCTTCCCGCCCGCGCGGACGAACGCGTGGGCGGTTGCCATCGACATTTACTTGGACGTCCTAGTAAATTTGAAGGCATGGACGCTGACGCGATCGACGAGGGCCGCCAGCGCTGGCAGGCTCGCTACGACAAGGCCCGCAAGCGTGACGCGGACTTCACGACGCTCTCCGGTGATCCCGTGGAGCCGGTCTACGGGCCCCGGCCCGGTGACACCTACGCGGGATTCGAGCGGATCGGCTGGCCCGGTGAGTATCCCTTCACCCGAGGGCTCCATCCGACCGGCTACCGCGGCCGGACGTGGACCATCCGCCAGTTCGCCGGCTTCGGCAACGCCCTCCAGACCAACGAGCGCTACAAGATGATCCTGGCCGCGGGCGGCGGCGGGCTCTCCGTCGCCTTCGACATGCCGACGCTCATGGGCCGTGACTCCGACGATCCGCGTGCGCTCGGCGAGGTCGGCCACTGCGGTGTCGCCATCGACTCGGCCGCCGACATGGAGATCCTCTTCGGTGACATCCCGCTCGGCGATGTCACCACGTCGATGACGATCAGCGGGCCCGCCATCCCGGTCTTCTGTATGTACCTCGTCGCGGCGGAGCGCCAGGGCGTCGATCCGGCGGTGCTCAACGGCACGCTCCAGACCGACATCTTCAAGGAGTACATCGCCCAGAAGGAGTGGCTCTTCCAGCCCGAGCCGCATCTGCGGCTGATCGGCGATCTGATGGAGCACTGCGCGCGCTCCATCCCCGCGTACAAGCCGCTCTCGGTCTCCGGCTACCACATCCGTGAGGCGGGCGCGACGGCCGCACAGGAGCTGGCGTACACGCTGGCCGACGGCTTCGGCTATGTGGAGCTGGGCCTCAGCCGTGGTCTGGACGTGGACACGTTCGCGTCCGGGCTCTCCTTCTTCTTCGACGCGCATCTCGACTTCTTCGAGGAGATCGCGAAGTTCCGCGCGGCCCGGCGGATCTGGGCGCGCTGGATGAAGGAGGTGTACGGAGCGAGGACCGACAAGGCGCAGTGGCTCCGCTTCCACACGCAGACGGCGGGCGTCTCGCTGACCGCGCAGCAGCCGTACAACAACGTCGTACGGACGGCGGTGGAGGCGCTGGCGGCCGTCCTCGGCGGTACGAACTCCCTGCACACCAACGCGCTGGACGAGACTCTCGCCCTGCCGAGCGAACAGGCCGCGGAGATCGCGCTGCGCACGCAGCAGGTGCTGATGGAGGAGACGGGCGTGGCCAATGTGGCCGATCCGCTCGGCGGCTCCTGGTACGTCGAGCAGCTCACCGACCGTATCGAGGCCGACGCCGAGAAGATTTTCGACCGGATCAAGGAGCGCGGACTGCGGGCCCACCCGGACGGGCGTCACCCGATCGGCCCTGTCACCTCCGGCATTCTGCGCGGGATAGAGGACGGCTGGTTCACGGGCGAGATCGCCGAGTCGGCGTTCCAGTACCAGCGCTCGCTGGAGAAGGGCGACAAGCGGGTCGTCGGCGTCAATGTGCACCATGGCTCGGTCACCGGCGATCTGGAGATCCTGCGGGTCAGCCATGAGGTCGAGCGCGAGCAGGTGAAGGTGCTCGCGGAGCGCAAGGGCGCCCGCGACGACGCCCGGGTACGCGCCGGCCTGGAGGCCATGCTGGCCGCGGCGCGCGACGGCTCGAACATGATCGGCCCGATGCTGGAGGCGGTACGGGCGGAGGCCACGCTCGGCGAGATCTGCGGCGTCCTGCGGGACGAGTGGGGCACGTACACGGAGCCGCCCGGCTTCTGAGCCCTTTGCGCAAGCCACTGACGGCCGCCCTCTCTCCGAGGGCGGCCGTCGGCTTTTTCTCGGCGCATCCCATGGCAGTTAGCTCTTAGTCAGAGCTAAAGTGATGGTATGACCACAGCCGAGTTTCCTGACTCGCTCGCCGATGTACTGGCGGGAGTCCAGCGGATGGTCCGGCGCCGGCTGCGTGAAGGGATGACGGCGCCGCGGCTGCGCGGCGCGCAGATCGAGCTGTTGCGGCTGGTCGCGGCGCGGCCCGGGATCCGGGTGTCGGCTGCGGCCAAGGAGCTGTATCTCGCCGGGAACTCGGTCTCCACCCTGGTCAACCAGCTCAGCAGGGCCGGATATCTGCGCCGTGAGACCGATCCGTCCGACCGCAGGTCCGCGCTGCTGCTGCCCACCCAGGCGGCCACCTCGCGGCTGGCGGACTGGGAGGCACGGCGCTCCGCGCTGGTACGGGAGCAGGTGGCCCGGCTGACGGACGAGGAGCGCGCGGCCCTGGCCGCGGCCCTTCCGGCACTGCGCAAGCTCGCCCAGAACCTGCATGAGGAAGTGGAGGGCGTATGACGGACAGAGCCGCAAGCACCACCACCGATACGGCCAATGCCGCCACCGGCACAGGCGCCGGTACGGGCGCTGGCACCGGCACTGGCGCCGAGACTGAGGCCGTGAGCTGCCGTGGTCTGGAGTACTCCTTCGGTGACACCAAGGCCGTCTCCCACCTCGACCTCTCCGTCCGCGCGGGCGAGGTCTTCGGACTGCTCGGTCCCAACGGCGCCGGCAAGACGACCGCGATCCGCTGTATCACCACTCTGCTGCCCGTTCCCGCGGGCATGGTGCGGGTGTTCGGGCACGACGCGGCCAAGGAGAAGATGGCCGTACGCCGTCTGCTGGGCTACGTACCGCAGCAGCTCTCCGCCGACGCCCAGCTCACCGGCCGCGAGAATGTGACGCTCTTCGCCCGGGTTTTCGACGTCCCGCGCCGCGAGCGTGCCGAACGTGTCGCCCAGGCGCTGGAGGCCGTCGATCTGACGAGCGCGGCCGACCGCATGGCCAAGACCTACTCCGGTGGCATGATCCGCCGCCTCGAACTCGCGCAGGCGCTGGTCAGCGCGCCTCGGCTGCTGATGCTGGACGAGCCGACGATCGGCCTCGACCCGATCGCCCGTACCAGCGTCTGGGAGCACATCAACGCCGTACGGCACGCCACGGGCATGACCGTGCTGGTGACGACGCACTACATGGACGAGGCCGAGCAGTACTGCGACCGGGTCGGGCTGATGAACCGCGGCCGGATCCATGCCCTCGGCACTCCCGACGAGCTGAGGACCGAGCTGCGCGAGCGCCGCAGGGCCTCGGCCGAAACGGCGGAGGCCGGCACGGCGAAGGGTGAGTCGGCGGACAAGGACGACGCCATGCCGACGCTGGAAGACGTCTTCCGCGAGGTGGCGGGCCGAGGACTGGACGAGGAAGGAGGCGACTTCCGCGATGTCAGGAACACGCGCCGTACAGCGTCCCGGGTCGGCTGAGGGCCTCGATCCCGCCCGGATCGGTCTGCTGCTCAAGCCGCCGCGCGCCCGTACCGGCTGGCAGGTGCTGCCCGCCCGGGTCATGGCGATGTGCGCGGTCGAGCTCCAGAAGCTGCGCCACGACCGTACCGAGCTGTACACCCGGGCCATCCAGCCCGCGCTGTGGCTGCTGATCTTCGGTGAGACCTTCACCCGGATCAGGGCCATCCCGACCGGCGGCATCCCGTACATCGACTTTCTCGCGCCCGGCATCATCGCCCAGTCCGCGATGTTCATCGCGATCTTCTACGGGATCATGATCATCTGGGAGCGGGACGCGGGCATACTGACCAAACTCCTGGTCACTCCGACGCCGAGAGCCGCCCTGATCAGCGGCAAGGCGTTCGCGTCCGGCGTCAAGGCGCTGATCCAGGCGGTGGTGGTGATCGTCATCGCGGCGGCCCTCGGTGTGGGACTGACCTGGAATCCGCTGAAGCTGCTCGGCGTCGCGGTCGCGGTGGTCCTCGGCTCGGCCTTCTTCTCGTGTCTGTCGATGACGATCGCGGGGATCGTACTGACACGTGACCGGCTGATGGGCATCGGCCAGGCCATCACCATGCCGCTGTTCTTCGCGTCGAACGCGCTCTATCCGGTGGCGATCATGCCCGGCTGGCTCCAGGTGATCAGCAAGATCAATCCGCTGAGCTATCAAGTGGACGCCCTGCGCGGGCTGCTGCTCGGTACGCCGTCCCATCTGCTGCTGGACTACGGCGTGCTGGCGTTCGCGGCGGTCGTGGGCATCGCGGCGGCCTCGTCGCTGCTGGGCCGTCTGGCGCGGTAGCACCAGCAGGGCGCCACTCTCAGGGCCCGGCGGTTACGGCGGACAGGCCGCCCAACAGCAGGGCCGTGAAGGTGCGCGCCCACTGCCGGTCGACCGGTTCCGCGCTGACCAGCGCACGGTGGACCACCGTGCCGGCGATCACATCGAAGATCAGATCCGCGGTACGGGCGGCCGTCGCCGCGTCCGGCTCACGAGGAAGTTCGCCACGGGCCTGCGCGCGCTCGCGCCCGAGCAGCACCAGCCGCTTCTGGCGGTCCACGATCGAGGTACGGATACGCTGCCGCAGCGCCTCGTCCCTGGTGGCCTCCGCGACCACCGCCATCAGCGCGGTCTTGGCCTCCGGCCGCTCCAGCAGCGCCGCGAACTGGAGCACCACATCCTCGATATCGGTGACGAGGCTGTCGGAGCCCGGGAGTTCGAGCTCGTCGAAGAGCGCCGCGACCGCGTCCACCACCAGCTCGCTCTTGCCCGGCCAGCGCCGGTAGAGCGTGGTCTTGGCGACGCCCGCGCGGCTCGCCACATCGCTCATCGTCAACTTGGGCCAGCCCAGTTCCACCAGAGCGGCCCTGGTCGCCGCCAGGATCGCCGCGTCGGCCTCGGCGCTGCGCGGGCGGCCCGTACGGGACGTGCCGCGGTCCGTACGGGCCGTACCACCGGATGTACTCCGGGACGTACGGCCCGTACGGGACGTACGCGCGCCGACGGGACCGCTGTGGCTGCTGCACATGACGGCGACCATATCGGCCGGTGGAGAATGTGTTGTGAGCCAGTTCACCGGAAAGATCTCACCTGTGGCCCGGAGCCGGGAGTTACGCTACGAGCCGTAGCGAAAGCCCGTAACGCTTGTGCCAGAGGCCCGTGGGGGGCCTTGACGGGCCCGTGGCGACAACCACAAGACGCGAGGTGGGGACCGCGCGTCGAACCGCGGTGTACGCACCGCTTTTCTGAAGTGCGCGCGGAAGGGGGAGGATGTACTCATGCAGCCTAGGAACATGTCCATGAGCGGCGTCGTCGACCTCGCCGCGGTGAAGGCGGCCAACGAGGCCAAGGCGAAGGCGGAGCAGGCCCGTGCCGAGGCGGCCCGCCAGGGAGGCACCGGTGCCGTCCCTCCGTCCAGTCTGGTGACCGACGTCGATGAGGCGGGCTTCGAGCGCGATGTCCTCCAGCGTTCCACGGAGGTCCCGGTCGTCATCGACTTCTGGGCCGAGTGGTGCGAGCCGTGCAAGCAGCTCAGTCCGGTGCTGGAGCGGCTGGCGCGGGAGTACAACGGCCGGTTCGTCCTCGCCAAGATCGATGTCGACGCCAATCAGATGCTGATGCAGCAGTTCGGGATCCAGGGCATTCCCGCGGTCTTCGCGGTGGTGGCCGGGCAGGCGCTGCCGCTCTTCCAGGGCGCGGCTCCGGAAGCCCAGATCCGCCAGACGCTCGATCAGCTGATCCAGGTCGGTGAGGAGCGCTTCGGGCTCACCGGTATCGCGGTCGATCCGGGCGCGGAGGCGGAGGGCCCGGCGGAGAAGGCCGTTCCGGTCGGCCCGTACGACGCGCTGCTGGAGGCGGCCGTACAGGCGCTGGACGCCAATGACTTCGGCGGCGCGGCCCAGGCGTACCGCAATGTGCTCGCCGACGATCCCGGCAATACGGAGGCCAAGCTCGGTCTCGCCCAGGCCGAACTGCTCGGCCGGGTACGGGCCATGGACCAGACGCAGGTCCGCAAGGACGCGGCGGAGCGGCCGGACGATGTCCAGGCGCAGATCGCCGCGGCGGATCTCGATCTGGTCGGCGGCCATGTGGAGGACGCCTTCGGACGGCTCGTCGAGACCGTACGCCGGACGTTCGGTGACGAGCGGGAGGCGGCGCGCGTACGGCTGTTGCAACTGTTCGAGGTGATCGGCGGTGACGATCCCCGGGTGACGGCGGCGCGTTCGGCCCTCGCGAGAGTGCTCTTCTGACGTTTCCGGCCGGTCCGGCGTTCTTCGTCGGTCCGTCGGCCCGATGGTTCCCGTCGGTCTCTCCGCCGCATCACATTGACGCGGCGGCGCAACGGCAACAGCCGCCGCGCTTTACCAAATCTTGATAAAAGCGACTGCTGTTACTGGCAGTAAATCGCCCCCCTTGTTCTGTCCGGCTATGGGGGGCATTCGCCGCTTCTGCCGCACTGCCGGGCGGCACCCTGTGTGGCCGCCCGGCGGCGCCGGGTCGCCTGCCGCTCATCGGGCCGTTACCAGCCAGTAACGAACCCCCTTGTGTCAAGGCCGTGAATGGACCACGATCGGCGACGCTCGGTCCAATTCCGCACCAGCACGGCAACCAGTCGCGCCGTCGGTCCTGGGTCCCCACCGAGCGGACCGGTGGCAGCGCCGCCGGGCCGGACAGGGGGGTTCCTGCCTTCCCGGCAGGGCCTGTCCAGAGGTTGCGCGAAGGCGTGGCCAGTGGTTGTCGCTCGGGGGTGATCGCCGGTGGTTCCGGACGCGGTCCGCGTCTCCGGGCCAGGCGCTCTCCTTCCCGAGGACGTAGCACTTCTCCCATCCCAGGACGGGCTCCAACCCGATCCGGAGATGTACGTCCGAGAAGGAGGAAATTCATGGAGTCCCAAGTGCGTGGCGGGACCAGATGGAAGCGGTTCGCGGTCGTCATGGTGCCGAGCGTGGCCGCGACGGCAGCGATAGGTGTCGCTCTGGCACAGGGGGCGCTGGCGGCCTCGTTCAGTGTGTCCGGCCAGAGCTTCAAGGTGAGTGCCGACAGTCTGGTCGGTGAGGACTTCGTCCAGTACGGAAGCATCGCCGAAGGCACGGATCTGAAGGGCAAGAAGAACGCGCATCCGGTCGCCGTCTCCGGATTCAGCACGGCCACGATCACCAACATGTGTCAGTCGGTGGTCACTCCGGATGTTCCGGTGTTCGGGAACATCAGCCTTGAGCTGCGTGCCGGGCAGGACGTCGACAACCCGGTCGTGGCGACGAACATCTACCTCGACGTCGCCCAGCTCGAGGCCGACGCGGTGTTCGACGACATCGACATCGGTGTGGCGGCGGGCGACCCGGGCAACGGAACGAAGATCCAGCCCGGAACCGAGGAGAAGGTCAATCCCTTCGGCTTCGCGCAGCGCGCCAGGATGGCCACGCTCACCAAGGTGAAGCAGACGGCGTGGGCGACCACGGCCGGCACCTTCAAGCTCACCGGTCTGAGCCTGAAGCTGCACACGGGCCCAAAGAAGGAGTGCTACTAAGCACGCCCAGGGCGGGCGTGGAGCGTAGGACACGGTCCCGCCCGCCCGCTCCGAGGACACTTCGAACACCGATCACACTCCGCACACTTTTCACTGCAACACCGGTTCCAGGGAGCGGTTTTCCATGAGCGGCGAGTCTTCAGGTCCCCGAGGACGATTCACCTACTGGCGGCTTCGGTTCCGTGACTGGCGAGGCACCCGGCCGTTCTGGGCGGGCCTGTTCACGTTGCTGAGCGGAGCGCCGATCGCCTACTTCCCGTACGCGAATCTGCAGATCGGGCATCTGACCATGGCCATGGCCACCACCGCGGGTGCCGGCTCGCTGATCATCGGGGTACTGCTGGTCACCCTGGGGCTGACGATGTGGTTCCACAGCATCGTCCGGGTGTTCGCGGGAGTCGCCACGATCCTGCTGGCACTGGTCTCACTCCCGGTCTCCAACATCGGCGGCTTCCTCATCGGCTTTGTGCTCGCCCTGTTCGGCGGCGCGCTCTCCGTCTCCTGGGCACCCGGCCGGCCGCCCCGGCCGGCCGCCGAGCACCACATCCCCCACCAGGCACCGGAGCCCGACAGGGCCGAACCCGGATGGGCTGAACCCGACAGGGCCGAACCCGGAAGGGCCGAACCCGACAGGGCCGGTGACCCCTTCCCCGTACCGCGCGACGGGGAGGACCCGAACGTGACGGAAACGACTGCCCAAGCCAACGGCGGGAGGAACAGTGCGGGGTGAAGAAGCGCGGCGGATCGAGGCCGGAGGCGATGAATCCCGGGTGAGGAGAGGGCCGCGCCACGCGGCTCCGAAGAAGTCGCTCCTGACCAAGCTGCACATACCCGCCGGCAAGGCCATCGCCCTGGCGGCCATGCCCACGGCGGTCTTCGTGGGCATGGGGCTCACGCCCAGGCTCGCGCTGGCCGACGACAGCAAGGACATACCTTTCGCGCCGGGACCGTGTGTGACGCGCTCGGACGATCCGGACCCGTCGGAGTCGCCCTCGCCCTCGGCATCCCCGTCGGGATCACCGTCCGAATCGCCCTCGCAGTCGCCCGCGCCGGGCGAGTCGCCGTCGGCCTCGGAGGGATCTGAGGCGGGAACGTCGGAGCCGGGTACGGCGGAGAGCCCGGCGAAGGGACCGGACTCCGAGGATGCCGCCGCTCCCGCCGGAGCCGAGCCGAAGCCGAAGCCGACGTCGACCGCGAAGTCGGCACCGACTCCCACTCCGGCGAAGTCCAAGAATCCGCTGGATCCGCTGGGGCTGGGTGACGTACTCGGCGACATCCTCGGAGTCTCCGACAAGGAGACGCCTGCCACGCCGACACCGAAGCCCTCGGCCACCACACAGAAGCCGGGCGCCGCCGAACCGTCCGCCGAGGCCACGTCCAAGCCCACGCCCACGCAGAAGCCGGACAGTCCCGCACGCCCGGACGGCGCGGGCGGTGGGGACGGCGCGGGCGATGCGGCGGGCGATGCGGCGGGCGCCGTGGTGGACGGTACGGAGAAGGCCATCAGGGACGCGGCCGAGAAGGCCGGCGTCACGGTCGAGGAACTGGACGACGACGCCAAGGGACTCGACGCACACAAGGACGACGACATCCCGGCGGGCGCCGGCGGCAAGGAGCCGTACCCTTGCCCGACCCCCGATCCCGAGGCGCTCGCCGCCGCCAAGGAGGAGCAGGGCATCCCGCTGCTGCCGGACGATCCCTGGACGCTGCACAGTTCGCTGCTGACGCTGCGCGGGCTCGACTACCACGGCATCGTCGAGGTGAAGACCGGCAGCGGCAAGCTGAAGAAGGCGCTGAAGTTCACGGCCACCTCGGTGGACATCGGTGATCTGCATCAGACCGTGGTCTATCCCGAGGGCAGGACGGGCCATGTGAAGGCCCGCACGGGCTCGACGTCCACGATCCGCCACGGCGAAGTGACCATGTACACCGAGGAGTTGAAGGGCAATCTCTTCGGGCTCATTCCCATCACCTTCAGCCCGCGGACGCCGCCTCCGCTGAACGTACCGTTCGCCTTTTTCACGGAGGTCAAGGTGACTCAGGCAGGCCAGTTCGGCGGCACGCTCACCGTCCCGGGCCTCCAGAACTACATCACGGACTGACCGTCACGGACCGGCAGCACGGACCGGCTGCCACGGACCGAGCGTCATGGACCGAACCGAATCTCCCGGGAGCCGCGGGAAGACTGTGGCCCGCACCTGTCGACTCGACCTCGACAGGGTGCGGGCCACGGGCCTGCGAGCCACGGCCCACAGCGTTACTCACCGCTGGATGGACGTTACTTACCGCTGGATGGACTTGACCTCCAGGAACTCCGCCAGACCGAAGGCGCCCATCTCGCGGCCGTTGCCCGACTGCTTGTAACCGCCGAAGGGCGCCAGCGGGTTGAACTGGGCACCGTTCACATCGATCTGACCGGCCCGCAGCCGCCCGGCGACGGCGAGCGCGTGCTCCGGCTCGCCGAACACCGCGCCGTTCAGCCCGTACACCGTACTGTTGGCGATCTCGACGGCCTGCTCCTCGTCGGCGTACGGGATCACCGACAGCACCGGGCCGAAGATCTCCTCCTGTGCGATCACGGCGTCGGGAGCGACGTTCGCGAAGATCGTCGGCTGTACGTAACTGCCGGACGCCAGGCCGGACTTCAGCCCTGACTCCGGGCCCGACTCCAGCTCTGACTCCGGACCGGGGATCTTCCCTGTCCCGCCGGTCACGAGCGTGGCGCCGTCGGCGATGCCTCGCTCGATATAACCGGTGACCCGCAGCCGCTGCGTCTCGGACACCAGCGGGCCGATCCGGGTGCTCTCGTCGGTCGGATCACCGACGGTGTACTCCTCGGCGGCGGCGAGCGCCAGCTCCACGATCTCGTCGTGGCGGGACGCCGGGACCAGCATCCGGCTCCAGGCGCCGCAGACCTGCCCGCTGTTGATCCAGGCGTTGGTCACTCCGAGCGTGACGGCCCGGCCGAGATCCGCGTCGTCCAGGATCACATTGGCGGACTTGCCGCCCAGCTCCAGGGCGACCCGCTTGACCGTGTCCGACGCGACGACCGAGACGCGCTTGCCGGCCCGGGTGGAGCCGGTGAAGGACACCATGTCGACGCCGGGATGCGCGGCGATCGCCTCGCCGACGACCGGGCCGGTGCCGTTGACGACATTGAGCACACCGGCCGGCAGGCCCGCGTCGGCGGCCACCTCGGCCAGGATGCGCGCGCTCAGCGGCGCCAGCTCGGAGGGCTTGAGGACCACGGTGTTCCCGGCCAGCAGCGCGGGCACCACCTTGGTGACGACCTGCTGGAGCGGGAAGTTCCAGGGCGTGATGGCGCCGACGACACCGATCGGCTCACGCACGATCAGCGAGTTCCCGATCTCCTCCGTCCACGGGAAGTCCGCGGCGAGCCCGGCGACCGCCGCGGACACCGCGACGGGCAGACCGGCCTGGGCGAAGCGGGAGAGCTGGATCGGCGCGCCCATCTCGGCGGTGATCGTGGCCGCGATCTCTTCGGTACGGCTCTTCAGCCCTTCGGAGACGCGCAGCACTATCGCCGCCCGCTCGGCGGGACCGGTCGCGGCCCAGCAGGGAAAGGCGGCGGTCGCGGCGGCGACGGCCCGGTCGACATCGCCGGGAGTACCGGCCGCCACGGCGGCGACGACCGCGCCGGTGGCCGGGTTCACCACATCGATCGTGTCACCGGAGCCCGAGCCGGCGACGGCCCGGCCGCCGATCCAGTGGCCGGGGGAGGGATACGTAGGTGTGTTCATGACGCCAGCGTGGCGGGACGGCAGGACGGCAACCAGGGACGATCGATCCGGTGATCCGGGTCACGTCGTACGTCTGCGACGCTTGATGTCGACGCTTGATGTCACAGGGCGGCGCCATGGCCGCCTCGTACCGTCGTACGACCGCACGAGAGGAGTGTGACCGTATGGACCGGGCCGCGCTCGCCGACTTCCTGCGCACGCGCCGGGAGGCGCTGCAACCGGAGGACGTCGGCTTCCCTCGCGGGTACCGCCGACGGCGCACCGGCGGTCTGCGCCGGGAGGAGGTCGCCACGCTGGCCGGCATGTCGACGGACTACTACAGCCGCATCGAGCAGCGGCGCGGCCCGCGCCCGTCCGAGCAGATGCTCACCGCCATCGCCCGGGCCCTGCGCCTGTCCTCGGACGAACGCGACCATCTCTTCCGCCTGGCGGGCCACGCCACACCGCACCGGATCACCCACGGCGACCGCATCGCGCCCGGCATGCTGAGGATCTTCGAACGGCTCGACGACACGCCCGCGCAGGTGATGAACCACCTCGGCGAGACGCTCGAACAGAACCGCCTCGCGATCACGCTCCTCGGCAACGAGACGGGCCATACGGGAATGGCGCGCAGCCTGGCCTACCGCTGGTTCACCGACCCGTCCACCCGCCTGCTCCACCCGGAGGCCGACCACGCCCGGCACGGCCGCGCCATCGCGGCCCGGCTCCGCGAAGCCGCCACACGCGAGAGCGAGGACCCACGCACCACCGCCCTGGTCGACCCCCTGCTCTCGGCCAGCGACGAATTCGCCGCGATCTGGCGCGAACACCCGGTCATGAGCCCTTACTGCGCCCCCAAACTCATCGAACACCCCCAGGTAGGCACCCTGGAACTGCACGGCCAGTCCCTCCTGGACCCGGCCCGGCCCCAGACCCTCCTGATCTTCACCGCACTCCCCGGCACGGAAAGCGAAGCCAAACTCCACCACCTCGCGGCCCTCACCACCACCCGCCTCGCCTGACGGCCGGTCGGGTGTCGGGGAGAATGAGCAGATGACCAGGCACTGTTGTGAAGCGATGACACGCCACGCGGATTGGCATTGCGACTCCCACAACGACCCGTTCGCCTGCCCGGACGCGCTCGTTGACTTCAGTGCGAAGTTCCAGGAGTACGGGCTGATCGTCCACGACGGTGGTACCTCACGCATTGGCATTGACTTCTGCCCGTGGTGTGGTCAGCGTCTGCCCGAGTCCCAGCGGGACCGATGGTTCGATGAGCTGGAGGCCCGTGGCATCGATCCTTGGGAGGACGACGTTCCGGCAGATTTTCGGGACGACACCTGGCTTCGATCGGCGTCGTGAAGCTTTCGGCCACGACTTTCGGCACACGCCCTGGCGCGCGCCGCACAACGGAACGGCCCGCCGGGGGCGGCGGGCCGGGTGGGTGCGGGGCGGGGAGGCGCGCGGTGGCCGCGCGGTGCGTCAGGCGTCCTGGGGGCCGCCCAGGTGGTGGACTCGGACCATGTTGGTGGTGCCGGGGACGCCGGGAGGGGAGCCCGCGGTGATGATCATGGCGTCGCCCTCGTTGTAGCGCTGGAGCTTGAGGACTTCCTCGTCGACCAGGTCGACCATCTCGTCCGTGCTGCTCACCCACGGCACGATGAAGGACTCCACGCCCCAGCTCAGGGTGAGTTGGTTACGCGTCGACTCGTCCGTCGTGAAGGCCAGGATCGGCTGGGCCGCGCGGTAGCGGGAGAGACGGCGGGCCGTGTCGCCGGACTGGGTGAAGGCGATCAGTGCCTTGCCGCCCAGGAAGTCCGCGATCTCGCAGGCCGCGCGGGCCACCGAACCGCCCTGCGTACGCGGCTTCTTGCCCGGGACCAGCGGCTGGAGGCCCTTGGAGAGCAGCTCCTGCTCCGCGGCGACCACGATCTTCGACATCGTCTTGACCGTCTCGACCGGATACGCGCCCACTGAGGACTCGGCGGAGAGCATGACCGCGTCCGCGCCGTCCAGGATCGCGTTGGCGACATCGGACGCCTCGGCGCGCGTGGGACGGGAGTTGGTGATCATCGACTCCATCATCTGGGTCGCCACGATCACCGGCTTGGCGTTGCGGCGGCAGAGCTCGATGAGCCGCTTCTGCACCAGCGGGACCTTTTCGAGCGGATACTCGACGGCCAGATCACCACGGGCCACCATGATCGCGTCGAACGCCGCGACCACGGCGTCCATGTTGGCGACCGCCTGCGGCTTCTCGACCTTGGCGATGATCGGGACCCGGCGGCCCTCCTCGTCCATGATCTTGTGGACGTCCACCACGTCCTGCGCGTCCCGGACGAACGAGAGCGCGATCATGTCGCAGCCCATCCGCAGCCCGAAGCGCAGATCCTCGATGTCCTTCTCGGAGAGCGCGGGAACGTTCACCGCCGCGCCCGGCAGATTGATGCCCTTGTGGTCGGAGATCACTCCGCCCTCGATCACGATGGACTTGACCTCGGGGCCCACGACCTCGACCACCCGCAGCTCGACGTTGCCGTCGTTGATCAGGATCTGGTCGCCCTTGGAGACATCGCCGGGCAGGCCCTTGTACGTGGTGCCGCAGATGGACTTGTCGCCCGCGACATCCTCGGTGGTGATGGTGAACTCGTCACCGCGGACCAGCTCGACCGGTCCCTCGGCGAAGGTCTCCAGCCGGATCTTGGGGCCCTGGAGGTCGACCAGCACACCCACCGCACGGCCGGTGTCCTCCGACGCCTTCCGGACGCGGTTGTACCGCTCCTCGTGCTCCGGGTGGCTTCCGTGACTCATATTCAGACGGGCCACATTCATTCCGGCCTCGATGAGCGACTTCAGCTGCTCGTACGAGTCGACGGCGGGGCCCAGTGTGCAGACGATTTTGGAACGGCGCATAAGGCGGATCCTATCGGTTTGTTTCCCTGCGGAATATTCCGGCTGGTGGAAAGTACAAATGGGCGGCGGGCCGCTCAGTCGATAGCCGCCCGCCCGGGCGATTTACATCCGGTGACAGCCGTTCACATCCGGAGCGACCGCCGCTCAAACGATTGCCGTACGGTCCTCGCCGACCAGTGCGAAAGTCTGCCGCGCGATCTCCAGTTCCTCGTCGGTCGGGACGACGGCCACCACCGTCCGCGCGCCGTCCGGCGAGATGATCCGCGGCTCCCCGGAACGTACGGCATTGCGCTGCGCGTCCACGGCCAGGCCGAACACCTCCAGACCGGCCACGGCGGCCTCCCGTACCTCCGCCGCGTTCTCCCCGACGCCCGCCGTGAAGGCCACCGCGTCCACCCGGCCGAGGACCGCGCTGTAAGCACCGATGTACTTCTTCAGCCGGTGGATGTAAATGGAGAACGCGAGCCGCGCCCGTTCGTCGCCCGCGTCGATACGCCGGCGGATCTCCCGCATATCGTTGTCCCCGCAGAGGCCGACCAGACCGCTTTTCTTGTTGAGAAGTTCATCGATCTCATCGACGGACATTCCGGCCACGCGCCTCAGATGGAACGTGACTGCCGGATCGATGTCACCGGAGCGCGTACCCATCACCAGCCCTTCCAAGGGCGTCAGTCCCATCGAGGTGTCCACGCACCGGCCGCCCGCGACGGCCGACGCCGAGGCGCCGTTGCCGAGGTGCAGCACGATCACATTCACCTCCGACGGATCCTTGCCGAGCAACTCGGCGGTCCTGCGGGAGACATACGCGTGCGAGGTGCCGTGGAAGCCGTAGCGGCGGATACGGTGCGCATCCGCCGTCGCCGTGTCGATCGCGTAGCGGGCCGCGTGCTCCGGCATCGTCCTATGGAACGCGGTGTCGAAGACCGCGACCTGCGGAAGGTCCGGGCGCAGCGCCCGCGCCGTACGGATCCCGATGAGATTCGCCGGGTTGTGCAGCGGCGCCACCGGCACCAGCCGCTCGATCTCCGCCAGTACGCCGTCGTCGACGACGACCGGCTCGCTGAACTTCAGCCCGCCGTGGACGACACGATGGCCGATCGCCGCCAGTTCGGGGGAGTCCAGCCCGAGCTCGTCGTGCGCCAGTTCGTCCGCGACGGCCTCCAGCGCCTTCGCGTGGTCGGCGATCCTGTCCGTACGTTCACGCCGGCCCTCGTCGGCGCCCGTCGGCGCGGTGTGCACCAGCCTGGAGGTCTTCTCGCCGATCCGCTCGACCAGACCGGCCGCGAGCCGGGAGCCGTCCCGCATGTCCAGGAGCTGGTACTTCAGCGACGAGGAACCGGAGTTGAGGACAAGGACGCGGGTGGCGTGCTCGGCCTTGGGATACGGACTCACGGGCTGTCGGCCTTCGGTAGGAGGAGTGCGTAGGGGAGTGGATACGGGAACGGATATGGGAGAGGCAGGCCCGCTCACGCGGGCTCGCCCTGTGCGCCGTACGAGGTCTGTGTGCCTTGCGCACCCTGTGTGCCCTGTACGCCCTGCGCCTGGATCGCCGTGATCGCCACCGTATTGACGATGTCCTGCACCAGCGCGCCGCGCGACAGGTCGTTGACCGGCTTGCGCAGCCCTTGGAGCACCGGGCCCACGGCCACGGCGCCCGCCGAGCGCTGCACCGCCTTGTAGGTGTTGTTGCCCGTGTTCAGATCCGGGAAGATCAGCACCGTCGCCCGGCCCGCCACCTCCGACTCCGGCAGCTTGGTCGCCGCGACGGACGGCTCGACCGCCGCGTCGTACTGGATCGGCCCTTCGATCAGCAGATCCGGCCGGGCCGCGCGCACCAGCTTCGTCGCCTCGCGCACCTTGTCGACATCGGCTCCGGAGCCCGAGGTGCCGGTGGAGTACGAGAGCATCGCGATGCGCGGCTCGACGCCGAACCGGGCCGCGGTGGCCGCCGACTGGACCGCGATATCGGCGAGCTGCTCCGCGTCCGGATCCGGATTGACCGCGCAGTCGCCGTACACCAGCACCTTGTCGGCGAGGCACATGAAGAAGACCGACGAGACGATCGACGCGTCTCCCTGAGATCCCAGGGCTCCCTGCACGCCCTGGGCTCCCAGCGCGCCCTGAGCTTCTTGAGCTCCCTGAGCACCTTGAGCCCGGCGCGTCTTGATGATCTCGAAGGCGGGCCGGATCGTCGCCGCCGTGGAGTGCACCGCTCCCGACACCATGCCGTCGGCCAGCCCTTCCCGCACCATCAGCGTGCCGAAGTAGTTCGGGTCCGCCACGACATCGTGGGCCAGCTCCACCGTCACGCCCTTGTGGGCGCGCAGCTCCGCGTACCGCTCGGCGAAGCGCTGCCGCAGCTCGGAGGCGTTCGGATCGATGAGCTGGGTGGCACCGAGATCGATACCGAGGTCGGCCGCCTTCTTCCGGATCAGACCGGTGTCGCCGAGGAGCGTCAGCTCGCACACATCGCGGCGCAGCAGTACGTCGGCGGCGCGCAGGACACGTTCCTCCGCGCCCTCCGGCAGGACCACCCGGCGACGGTGGGCACGGGCCTGCTCCAGCAGCTCGTGCTCGAACATCATCGGTGTCACCCGGCCGCTGCGGGCCACCGAGAGCCGGTCCAGCAGCGCCGCCGTGTCCACATGGCGCTCGAACAGACCGAGCGCGGTCTCCGCCTTGCGCGGTGTGTCGGCGTTCAACTTCCCTTCCAGACCGAAGAGTTCGGCCGCCGTGGGAAAGGAACGGCCCGGCACCGAGATCACCGGGGTGCCGGGCGCGAGCCGCGCGGCCAGGGTCAGTACGGAGTCGTCCGGCCGTTCGTCCAGGGTGAGCAGCACTCCCGCTATCGGCGGCGTACCGGCCGAGTGCGCGGCGAGCGCGCCCACCACCAGATCGGCGCGGTCGCCGGGCGTGACCACCATGCAGCCCGGAGTCAGCGCGCGCAGGAAGTTCGGCAGCATCGCGCCGCCGAAGACAAAGTCCAGCGCGTCCCTTGCCAGGCCCGCGTCATCGCCGAGCAGCACCGTGCCGCCCAGGGCCTGGGTGATCTGGGCGACGGTCGGCGCGGCGAGCGCCGGTTCGTCCGGCAGTACGTAACAGGGCACCGGCAGCGTCGCCGCCAGCCGCTCCGCGATCGCCGCCCGGTCCTCGGCGGCGACCCGGTTGACGACCATGGCCAGCACATCGCAGCCCAGCACCTCGTAGGCGCGGTGGGCATTGCGCGCCTCGGCCCGTACGGACTCGGCGCTCTGGCCCTTGCCGCCCACCACCGGGATCACGGACGCGCCGAACTCGTTGGCGAGCCGGGCGTTGAGCGACAGCTCGTCGGGCAGCTGGGTGGCCGCGAAGTCCGTGCCCAGGACGAGCACGAACTCGTACTCCCGCGCCACCCGGTGGAAGCGGTCGACCAGCCGTGAGACCAGCTCGTCGGTGCCGCGCTCGGCCTGGAGCGCGGACGCCTCGTGGTAGTCGAGCCCGTAGACCGCCGCCGGGTCCTGTGACAGCCGGTAACGGGCCCGCAGCAGCTCGAAGAGCCGGTCGGGACCGTCGTGGACCAGTGGCCGGAAGACTCCCACCCGGTCCACCTGGCGGCTCAGCAGCTCCATGACGCCCAGCTCCACGACCTGACGGCCGTCCCCTCGGTCGATCCCGGTCACGTACACGCTGCGTGTCACGCGCTCTCCCGTCCTGCTCGTGTCTGGCCCTGCTTGTATCCGGCCTGCTTGTGCCTGGTCTGCTCGTGCCCGCTCGTGCCCGGCCCTGCTCGTATCTGGCCTGCTCGTGTGATGAACAGCTCGTTCCCGTCGGGGCGGCAATGCCCCCTTGACAATACCTCCGAGGGTGGTTACGCAGCCGGGGCGTGCAATGGCATACAGCGGCATACAGGCAGGTGTACGGGCAGGCGGCGCAAGAGGGCGCACGGCAGGGCGTACAGGCAGGTGTACGGGCGTACACGGCGTGGTGTACGAACCGTTCGCCGGCGCGGTCGACCGCACCGCCGACAGCGGGACCACCCGGCGCGTGACGCCGGTCACCCGTGGGAGGATCGAATCGGCACAGGCTCACCCGTGGAGGACAGTGGATCCGGTAGCCCTGTCCTCCGGAGAAGCCGGTAGCCCTGTCCTCCGGAGAAGTACGGCACTAGCGAGCAGGAGACACAGCACGATGCGTATCGGAGTTCTCACCGCAGGCGGCGACTGTCCCGGCCTGAACGCAGTGATCCGGTCGGTCGTGCACCGGGCCCTGACCGGATACGGCGACGAAGTCATCGGATTCGAGGACGGTTTCAAGGGCCTGCTCGACGGCCACTTCCGTCCGCTCGACCTCAACGCGGTCAGCGGCATCCTGGCCCGCGGCGGTACGATCCTGGGCTCGGCCAGGCTGGAGCGCGGCCGGCTGCGCGAAGCCGCCGAGAACTGCGCCGAGTTGGCCCAGCGCTACGGCATCGACGCGCTCATCCCGATCGGCGGCGAGGGCACGCTGACCGCGGCCCGGCTGCTCTCGGACGCCGGGATGCCCGTCGTCGGCGTTCCCAAGACCATCGACAACGACATCTACTCGACCGACCGCACCTTCGGTTTCGACACCGCCGTCACGGTCGCCACCGAGGCGATCGACCGGCTCAAGACCACCGCCGAGTCACACCAGCGGGTGATGGTCGTGGAGGTCATGGGACGGCACGCGGGCTGGATCGCGCTGGAGTCCGGGATGGCGGGCGGCGCGCACGGCATCTGTCTGCCCGAGCGGCCCTTCGAGGTCGACAGCCTGGTGAAGATGGTCGAGGCGAGGTTCTCGCGCGGGAAGAAGTTCGCGGTGATCTGTGTCGCCGAGGGCGCGCATCCGGCCGAGGGCTCGATGGAGTACGGCAAGGGCGAGATCGACCAGTTCGGCCACGAGCGCTTCCAGGGCATCGGCAACCGGCTCGCGGCGGAGCTGGAGCGCCGGATGGGCAAGGAGGCCAGGCCGGTGATCCTGGGCCATGTCCAGCGCGGCGGCACACCGACGGCGTACGACAGGGTGCTCGCGACCAGGTTCGGCTGGCACGCGGTGGAGGCCGTGCACCGCGGCGAGTTCGGCGGTATGACGGCGCTGAAGGGCACGGCGGTGGAGATGGTGCCGCTGGCGGAGGCCGTGACACAGCTCAAGACGGTCCCGGAGAACCGGATGTTCGAGGCGGAGAGCGTCTTCTGAGCCTTCGCTGCTGAATCGGGACCGGAGCCGGTCGCCGCTCAGGGCGTTTCCGGGCTTGGGCTCCTGGGCTCAGTGGGACGCGGAGAGCCAGCGGTACTGCAACTCCGGGCGCCCGACCTGCCCGTACTGCGGACTGCGCACCGCGCGCCCGTTGGTGACGAGATGTTCGAGATAGCGGCGCGCGGTGATCCGTGAGATCCCGACTCTGACACCGGCCTCGGCGGCGGTCAGTCCGGTGGGAGACTCGCGGAGCGTACGGGTCACCGACTCCAGCGTCGGCGCGCTCAGCCCTTTGGGCAGCGAGGACGGCTGCGGCGCCCGCAGCGCGCCCAGCGCCCGGTCCACCTCCTCCTGGCCGCTGGCCTCTCCGGCCGCCGCCCGGAACTCCGCGTACCGGGTGAGCCGGTCACGCAGGGTGGCGAAGGTGAACGGTTTCAGGACGTACTGGACGACACCGAGCGAGACGCCCTCCCGCACCACCGCGAGATCGCGCGCCGAGGTCACGGCGATGACATCCGCGTGGTGTCCGCCGGCCCGCAGCGCGCGCAGGAGTTGGAGGCCGTGTCCGTCGGGTAGGTAGAGGTCGAGCAGGATCAGATCGATGTCCGTACGCTCCAGCAGCCGGGCGGCCTCGGCGCGGGAGTGGGCGACGCCCGCGACGGTGAAGCCGGTCACACGGGCGACATAGAGCTGATGGGCGTCGGCGGCGACCGGATCGTCCTCGACCACCAGCACCCGGATCGGACCGCGCACGGCCGGACCACCCGCCTCGGGGCTCACCGGGCCGCCTCCGCGTCGGCGGGTGATGTGGGGTCTGTACGAGGAGACGGGATGGCATCCGTACCAGCGGGCCGCGCCGTATCCGTACCGGCCGACGACGGCACCGTACCCGCACTGCCCGGCCCGCCCGGCCGCCTTCCCAGCGGCAGCCGTACGGTGAACTCCGCGCCGCCCTCCGCGCCTCGTGCCAGCTCCACCGTTCCCTGCGCGCGGTGCACGGCCTGCCGTACCAGCGCCAGACCGAGCCCGCGCCCAGGACCGCGTGTCGACCAGCCGCGCCGGAACACCTCCTCCATGTCCTCGGGATCGACGCCGTCGCCCGTGTCCCGTACACCGAGGAGCAGTTCACCGCCGTTGACCAGTGCCGTCACCGTCACCCGCGCGCCCTCGCCGCCCTGCGCCGCGTCCACGGCGTTGTCGATCAGATTGCCCAGGATCGTCACCAGATCACGCGGCGCGAGCGCCGTTGGCAGTACGCCGTCGTCGATACGGCTGTCCTCCGCGAGCACCAGCTCCACGCCGCGTTCGTTCGCCTGGGCCGCCTTCCCGAGCAGCAGCGCCGCCAGCACCGGCTCACCGACCGCGCCCACCACCCGGTCGGTGAGTGCCTGGGCCAGCTCCAGCTCCGCCGTGGCGAACTCCACCGCCTGCTCCACCCGGCCCAGTTCGATCAGTGAGACGACGGTGTGGAGCCGGTTGGCGGCCTCGTGCGCCTGTGAGCGCAGCGCCTGCGTGAATCCGCGCTCCGAGTCCAACTCCCCGGACAGCGCCTGGAGTTCGGTGTGGTCGCGCAGCGTGATGACCGTACCGCGCCGCTCTCCGCCCACCACCGGCTGAGTGTTGACCACCACGATCCGGTCGGCGGTCATATGCACCTCGTCCACCCGTGGCCCGGAGGCGAGCAGCGCGCCGGTGAGCGGCGCGGGCAGTCCCAGCTCGGCGACCGGGCGGCCCACGGCGGAGTCGTCAAGGCCGAGCAACTCCCGGCCGGCGTCGTTCATCAGGGCGATCCTGCGCCTGCCGTCGAGCATCAGCAATCCCTCGCGTACGGCGTGCAGCGCGGCCTGGTGGTAGTCGTGCATCCGGCTCAGCTCGGCCGCGTTCATCCCATGGGTGTGCCTGCGCAGCCGGGCGTTGATGACATAGGTGCCGAGACCGCCGAGCACCAGCGCCGCGCCCGCCACCCACGCCAGCACCTTGACCTGCCGCGTCACCTCGGAGGAGATCCGGTCCACGGTGATGCCCACGCTCACCAGCCCGGTGATCCGCCCGTTGTCCCGTACGGGCGTGACCGCGCGGATCGAGGGACCGAGCGTCCCGGTGTAGGTCTCGGTGAAGGTCTCGCCGCGCAGCGCCGGCGCCGTACGGCCCAGAAAGGGCATACCGATCTGGGCCGGATCCGGATGTGTCCAGCGGATGCCGTCCGGATTCATGATCGTGATGAAGTCGATCCCGGTGTCGTGCCGGACCCGTTCCGCGTACGGCTGGAGCAGCGCGGTCGGATCGGGCGTACGGATCGCTTCCCGTACAGAGGGCGAATCGGCCAGCGCGTACGCCGTGGCCAGAACCTGCTTGCGTGCGGTCTCGTCCGCGTGGGCACGACCTGTGATGTACGCGAACAGCGCGCATCCCGCCACGACCGCCGCCACCAGCACCACCTGCATGGCGAAGAGCTGGGTGGCGAGGCTGCGCGGACGGGGCAGATGCATGGGGCAAGTCTGCATTGCCGCATTCACATGAACGAAATGAACGTAACCGTGACCGGGGTCACATGCTGATGGATAGTCGCCGGGACCCCTCGGACAGGGACGGGGGAATCGCACGGAACGAGTCAAGGAGGACCCGTGGCCGCAGCCGCCCGTCGGGACCGCACCCATTATCTGTACATAGCGGTTATCGCCGCCGTCGCACTCGGCATTCTGGTGGGCTTCACGGCTCCCGGTGTGGCCGTCGAGCTGAAGCCGATCGGTACCGGCTTCGTCAATCTCATCAAGATGATGATCTCGCCCGTGATCTTCTGCACGATCGTGCTGGGCGTCGGATCGGTCAGGAAGGCCGCGAAGGTCGGTGCCGTCGGCGGACTCGCCCTCGGTTACTTCATGGTGATGTCGACCGTCGCGCTGGCCATCGGCCTGGTCGTCGGCAACATCCTGGAGCCCGGCTCCGGTCTGCACCTCACCGAGGCCACCCGTGGCGCGGGCGCGGCCCAGGCGGAGGGCGCGAGCGAGTCCACCGCGGACTTCCTGCTCGGCATCATCCCGACGACGATGGTCTCGGCCTTCACCGAGGGCCAGGTGCTCCAGACGCTGCTGGTCGCGCTGCTGGCGGGCTTCGCGCTCCAGGCGATGGGCTCGGCGGGCGAACCGGTGCTGCGTGGCATCGGGCATATCCAGCGGCTGGTCTTCCGGATGCTCGCGATGATCATGTGGGCCGCGCCGGTCGGCGCGTTCGGCGCGATCGCGGCGGTGGTCGGTGAGACGGGCGTCGACGCGCTGAAGTCGCTGGCGATCATCATGGTCGGCTTCTACATCACCTGTGCGATCTTCGTCTTCGTCATCCTGGGCCTGCTGCTGAGGCTGATCGCGGGTGTGAACATTCTCTCGCTGCTCAAGTACCTCGGCCGTGAGTTCCTGCTGATCCTCTCGACGTCCTCCTCGGAGTCGGCGCTGCCGCGGCTCATCGCGAAGATGGAGCACCTGGGCATCAGCAAGCCCGTCGTCGGTATCACCGTGCCGACCGGCTACTCCTTCAACCTGGACGGTACGGCCATCTATCTGACGATGGCCTCGCTCTTCATCGCCGAGGGCATGGGCGATCCGCTCTCGATCGGTGAGCAGATCTCGCTGCTGCTGTTCATGATCATCGCGTCCAAGGGCGCGGCGGGCGTCACCGGTGCGGGCCTGGCCACCCTGGCGGGCGGCCTCCAGTCCCACCGGCCCGAACTGGTCGACGGCGTGGGCCTGATCGTCGGTATCGACCGCTTCATGAGCGAGGCCCGCGCGCTGACGAACTTCGCGGGGAACGCGGTGGCGACGGTCCTGGTCGGCACGTGGACGAAGGAGATCGACAAGGAGCGGGTGGACGAGGTCCTGGCGGGCCGGATCCCGTTCGACGAGAAGACGCTGCTGGACGACGGCCACGGTGCGCCTCCGGCGACGACGCCGGGACCGCGGCCGGAGCCGGAGCCGGAGAAGACGACGGCGGCGATCTGACCGCGGCCTCAACGATGCCCCGGCCGGGGCCCTCCCCCCAACCCCGGCCTTCCCAGAGACCGGCCCGCACGGAGAGCTTCCGTCCGGGCCGGTCTTTATTTCCGCGCCTGCGCGCCTGACGGCGCGGGGCCGGTCCGGTGCACTGCGGGGGCCGGGCGGTGCAGCGGGTACCAGCTCGACCATCGCGACGGTTCGATGTCCTGCACCCGCGGACTCGGCTGCCCCGACGTGGCCCTGCCGTACCGGGGATGGAAGGACTGCACGGCCGACGAGAGCTGCGACGCCTGCGCGGGCCGGATCACCTGGGTCTGCGGCAGCTGAAGGCCCGGCCGAGACCAGTCCCCTGACCGGATCAGCCCCGGTCTTCCTGCAACTTGAGCATCTCGAAGAAGCCCCCGGCCTGGTCGATCAACTCCTCGTACGTACCACTCTCGGAGACGCGGCCCTGGTCGAGGACGATGATGCGGTCAGCGAGGCGGGTGTTGGCCAGGCGGTGAGTGATGAAGACAGTCGCCCGCCCAGCGGCGAGCGACCTGAGCCGCATGTAAATCCGGTGCTCGGCGCGGGCGTCGAGCGCGGCGGTCGGCTCGTCCATCACGAGCACGGGAGCGTCGCGGTGGAAGGCTCGGGCGACCGCGATGCGCTGCCACTGCCCGCCGGACAGGTCGTGCCCTCCCCACCAGGAGCGGGCCAGGGAGGTGTCCAGCCCGTGCGGCAGGTTGACGATGACGCTGTCGGCGCCTGCTGCCTCGGCCGCGGCGCGCACGGCGGCGTCGCCGTCGGGGCGGGGCTGGCCGAGGGTGATGTTCTCCCGGGCTGCCAGCGGCCAGCGGGTGTAGTCCTGCGGCACGAGCGCCACCTTGGCCAGCACCCCGGCCGGGTCGGCCTCGGCCAGGTCCACGCCGTCCCACCGCACCGACCCCGCCGTTGGGAGGAACAGGCCGGTAAGCACGCGGGCGAGGGTGCTCTTGCCCGCGCCGTTCTCGCCCACCAGGGCGATGACCTCGCCCCGCTTGAGATCCAGGCTGACGCCGTCGAGCGCGGGCTGGTCGGCGCCTGGGTAGGTGAAAGAGACGTTCCGGGCGGTGATCACCTGAGGTCCGTCCTCGGCGACCTCTGCCGAACCGCGGCGGGCCGCCCACAGCTTGGCCACCGCCAGGAAGCGGGCCCAGTCGTCCAAGGCGAGGGAGGTGCGGAAGAGCCGGGCCCCTGCCCGGACCGTGGTGGCCAGCGCGGTGCCGGAAGTCCGTACGGCCAGGGCGGCGGTCCCCGCCGCGGCGAGCTCCATGCGGCCGGTAGCCACAAGGAGCACGAGCACACCCCAGGTAGCGGCGGTGCCAACCGCGGTGAGTGCGTCACCGATCCCCTGCACCACCAGAGCCTGCCGGGTGGCCTTGAGCTGCTCGGCCTCCAGGCGGCCGGAGACGATCCGGTACTGCCGGATGAGGAACCCGGCCATAGTGCCCGCGCGGACCTCGTCGGCGGTGTTCCGCTCGGTTGTGTACGAGCGGAAGACGTTGCGGAGCCGGGAGTCGGCGAGGTTGCGGTGGTGGGCGGCGTGCTCGATCCGCGCCCCGCGCACCGCGCCCCAGGCGCACGGGATGACGGAGGCGAGGAGCAGGGGCAGCATCACGGGGTGCAGGACGGTGACGACCGTCGCGGCGGCGGCCATCCGGGCTGCGGCGGAGGTCAGCAGCTGGGCGTCGAGGATGAGGTCGCCGGTCTTCTCCGCGCCGTCGGAGGCGGCGGCGTGGGTGTCCTCGAAGTCCGGGTCCTCATATGCCACCAGCTCGGCGGCGGTCGCCGCGGTGATGACCTCAAGGTCCGCTTCGCGTACAGCCTTGGGTGCGAGCCGGGCGGCGGACGCGCGGGCTGCGGCGTCCAGCAGGTAGCGGCCGGACGCCACGAGGGCGAGGATCACCACGGCGGTCAGGTTCTCGCGCAGGCCGGCGGCAATGTTGCCTCCGGTGAAGACGGCGGCCAGCACGCGGGTGGTGGCCGCGAGCGCGGTCGCAGTGAGGGCGGCGGCACCGATCTGGCAGGTCAGCAGGGCCAGCACGGCCTGGCGGTCGGTGCGCCAGCCGAGCCGGGCCGCCTCGGCGAGGGTGTGTGGCAGACGGCGCGCTATGGCCCAGGTGGACAGGTTGACGCTCGCCTTGAAGTGCCGGTCGGAGGCCAGGCGCATGACCGGCGGCTGGCCTGCGGCGACGGGCGGCGGGGATACGGAAGAACTCACGAGCCCCATCAGGGAGCTGAACGAGGCGGCTGGGCAACGGGATTGTTCCGGCAGACCCGCGTCGCCGCTGGTCGACCGGCCCCTACCGTCGGCCACCCCGTGCGGTTTTCATCCGATCGAGTGAGGCCGTGGTCCGGGGCGGGGAGGCTCGGGCCAGCCCCGGACCACGGCAGCCCAAGGCCCCTCTATGGCTCGGCGAGGACCGGCATCCAGGGCCGGTCCGCGGCGTCGCCGATGTCCCGGCCGACCGCGCCCTCGGGGACCTCCGCCCAGGCGTGTGCGGCGTGGGGCATGAAGCGGGCGCCGTGTACCCAGCGGGCTCGGCGGCCGGTGAGGGCGGTCGCGATGACGGTGGCGAGACTGATTTCGGCGCACGCGATCCGGCCCGGCCACCACGAGGGAATCACGGCCTGCACCGCGGTGTAGAGGGCTTCGAGGTGGGCCAGGCGCGCGTACGGCAGGCCGCGCAGCAGCCGCACGGCGGCGAGCTTCCAGCGCAGCGGCAACGGACTCACGGCCAGGGAGAGGGTGAGCGCGGCGGAGGCCACCAGCCGGTCGCGCCATGGAACGGTGGGCCGGGCGGTGGGGACCATGACTGTCATCGACGCCACCACCTTCGCCGTGCTCGCCGGGGCCGGGCGGTGTCGACGAGCACGCCGGCGGCCACCAGTTCGTCGACGAACGCGGCAATCTGACTGCTGACCTGCTGTGGGTCCTGGCCGGTGGGGATGGCGATCTCCTCGGCGAGCCCGGCGGTGCCACCACGGACGGTGATCGCGTGCCAGATCCGGGAGGCGTCCTGATCGAGCATCAGCCACGTCTCCCGCTTCACGTCGATCACCGCCGTGCCGTCCGGCCCCGTGTTGTGGTGAACGTGGCGGGCGGGGATCAGCACGCTGCCACCTCCCTCCTGGTTGTCTGGCCACTCAGCCACCAGCACGTCACGATCAACTGGTGCAGGTCGGCGATCACCGTGGCGCTCTGTCCCTGGGCCGCCTGAGCTAGCGAGGTACGGACGGCCGCGGGGTCGATCAGCCCACCGGCCGCGAGCGGACTGGAAGCGGTCAGCTCGTCGAGCCGATCCCGGTGCCGGGCGAGTCCGGCAATGCGCTGGGCGGTGAACGACCCCTTCGACCGGCGGGAGGTCAGCCAGTCCGGGAGTTCGGGCAGTGCGGCCCGTAGCAGCGGCTTGTAGGCGACCAGCCCGCGCCGGGCAAGGGCCGGCACGGCGAAGGCGGCGTGGACAACCTGATTGTCCAGGTACGGATACACCGGCCGGATGCCAAGGGCGTGACCGTATGGGGCCCATCCGCGGGCCGAGGCGCCCACCGATCGCAGGGCGGCCCACTGGTCGAACTCGTCCGCCAGCTCGGTCTGCTGGTCACCGGCGGCCTGCCGCAGCAGGGCTGCGACCTGGTGGCGGCCGTAGCCGGTCAGCCAGGACGCTCCGACCCCCAGGCGGCACCACGACCAGCCGGCCACAGCGGCCTCCGGGGTGATGGGCCCGCGCTCCAGGGCCTGTGCCGCGCGTTCCAGGGAGTCGGCCCGGCCGAGGGCGGCGGCCTCTTTCAGGGCCTTCCAGTACGGGCCCGGTGCGGTGTTGCGGAGCCGGGCGAACGCCACGACCTGGCGGTGGGCCTCGCGGCGTCGGCCGTCCTGGAGAAGCCGCACCCAGCAGGAGCTGGAGGCGTCCAGCACGATGTCCCCGCCGTGCCCGGTCAGGTGCAGCGGCAGCCCGCGCACCGGGTGCAGATACGAGGTGTCCATGGCGTACATCGCCGCCTCCAGCACCGGCTCCACCCCCGTCGGCTGCCCGGCCGGAAAGGAGAACGGCAACTGCTCGTCGGCACCAAGGTCGACCGTGTGCGCGATCCCGGTGTGCTCGGCCACGCGGGAAGCGAACGCCATGTCCTCGCCGCTGGTGTACCCGTCCGTGTACGTCACCGCGTGCACGGTCCCGGCGTCGGCGGCCAGCACGACGGCCGCCGAGGAGTCCAGCCCGCCGGACAGGTCCGCCCCCACCACCCCGTCGGCGGCACGGACCCGGTGCTGGACAGCCTCAGTGAGCACCTGCCCGAACCGGTCGGCACCCTCGCGGAGCTCGTCTACCGGCTCGACGCCGGAGACGTCGAGAAGCTGCGGCGGCGCCCCCGGCGCGAGCAGCATCCCGAACCCGCCGGGCACCAGCCGGATCTCCTCGTACGGGCTGTGGTGCGGCCAGTGGTGCTCGCCCACCGTCAGCCGGGCCGCAAGCCACGGCAGATCCGGCACCAGCGGACGCCCCAGGAGGCGGGCATCGGTCGCCCACGCAGCCTCGTCGCCGCGCAGCGTGTAGTAGACGGCCCGGATACCGGCCAGGTCGCCGCACACGAACCGCTGCCGCCCGTCACTCGCGACCACCCAGTACGAGCCTGGCCACCGGGTCAGCTCGCCCCACCGGCCCGCCCGTACGACCGGGAGGGCGGCGTGCAGCTCCTGCTCGGTCACCGGGCAGTCGCCCACGGCCGCGAGGGCGACCGGCCCTTCGACGACCGCCTGTACCCGCGTGCCCGGAGCCCGGCGGACGTCGCCGAGCCCGTCGATTGTCAATCCGTCCACGGCGGCACTGCCGCCGGTCATCCACTCCCGTTCCATCCGTTCGCCTCCCCTTTGCCCTGTGACGCGCCCGGGGACCGGCTGTACGACGGCCGGCCCCCGGGGTGCTCGGTCAGGTCCTGCGGGCTTTGTCAGCCCTCAAAGTAGTTCGACTTGTCCGAGTCGTTGAACGTCTGGCGGCCCAGGGTGAGGGCCGCCACCGGGTGGGTGCTGATCTGCGGCGCGAAGCCGCCCGTGTTCGGCGCCGAGGCGGGCTTGCCCTCGACGGCGGGCTGGGTGGTGACGATGGTCTGCTCGGCCATGACTGGCCTCCCTTGTCATCGGTGGATGTGAGGTGGTGCTGCCTCTATGTCACCGCGACCGAAGATCTATTCCCAGAGACGGAGATGGGGACTTGCTGGGAGCGGATCTGGGAGAAATCTGGGACGTGCCTGGGACGTCAGCCCCCAAGGAGGTCGAGCACGGCTCGCTGGTAGACGGCGTATACCGTGGGGAGTTCGGCAAGGTGGGCGCGTTCGTCGATGCCGTGCAGCCCCTCGTACGGCACCCCGAAACCGGCGGTGGCCCGGATTCCCTCCCCGGCGAGCAGGTTTCCGATGTTCGACGGTCCTGCGGTCTTCGCCCGCACCATCAGCCCTTCCTCGGCGACGGCGTTCAGCAGGGCGGCGGCGGGCTGCTCGTCCTCGGCGAGGCGGAAGGGCGGCCAAGCGGCGACCGGGGCGACCTCGGTGGGCTTCGGGGCGGGCAACTCTGCATCGAGCTCGGCGACGGCCTTGCGGATGAGCGTCTCGGCGTCATGGGCGTCGAAGGTCGGGGTGGTGCGGATGTCGACGTTGAGGTCGCACCGGTCGGGGGTGACCGAGAAGCCCTGGCCGCCGTGGAAGGACGTGACCGACAGCTTCGGCGGCAGGGGGAAGTCCGAGGCGCCGTCGACGCTGGGCAGGTCGGCGGCCTCCAGGAGTCGTACGAGGTGGGCGGCCCGCGAGATGGCGCCGACCACGGTCCGACTCGATCCGGAGTGCCCGGAGGGGGCGTGGACCGCGATGGTGGCTCGCCACAGGCCCCGGCCACCGATCACGACCTCGTCCAGCCCCGGGTAGCCGATCATCACCCCGGCCGGGCGGACCGCGGCCTGGTCGGCAAGGTAGGCGCGGGCGCCGCCGAAGCCGCCGGTGTGCTCATCCACGTCCAGGAGCACGGCGAGTCCGCCGTGCAGGTCAGCGGAGCGGGGCAGCAGGTCGGCGGCGATGTGGCAGAACATCGCCGCGGCGAGCTTGGAGTCGGACGAGCCACGGCCGAGCAGCCATCCGTCCACGATGTCGCCGCAGTCCGGCGGGAAGGACCAGGCGGTCTCATCGCCGTACGGGGCGGTGTCCACGCACGCGTCCAGCGTCCACCAGGCGCCGGGCCGCCCCCCAGGGATTTCCACCAGCAGCCCGACCAGCTCACCCACCGCGTCGTGCAGGCGGCGGTGCGGCAGAGTTCGGGCGGTCAGCCAGTCCTCCAGCACGCCCAAGACCGGCCCGTAGTCGTCGATCCCGGCCCGGCTCGGGCGCCGGATCAGCTCCTGGGCCAGCCCGATCACGGACGCCGCGCGGGCCTCGGCCGCCTGCTGAAGGTTCTCGCTCACGCCTCTCCTCGCCCTTTAGTTATGCCGTACCGGCAGCGCGCGGACGGCCTCGATTGTCTCCACCGGCCGCGCGGACGCGCACGCCTCCCGCCCATGGTGGACCAGCCCGACGGCCGCCTCTCGGCTGAGTAAGACGCCGCAGTCGAAGCCCTCGGCCCCGTGGAACGAAGGCAGCGGCGCTACCGCGGCGGTCTCGGAGGCCACGAAGAACCGTTCCAGCGCCTCGGCCGGCTCCACCATCCCGATGTGCAGCGTCTTGACGCCGTTGCGGCGGGCGGACGGATCGCGCAGCTCCAGCAGCCGCAGCAGGTGGTCGGCCAGCACGCGGTGCCGCGGTGGCCCGTACAGCACCCGGTAGTGGACCAGGTCCGGGTGCTGGGCCACGGCGGTCTCGATCGCCGCCAGGTACGTCTTCTCCCGGCTGCGAGAGCCGGTGACGACCAGGTGCTCGCGCGCCCCGGCGGCGACATCCACCATCGCCTCGACCAGGTCCGTCCAGCGGGTGAGCACCTTGACCACCACCGCAGTGCCGGAGGACTCCAGCACGCTGGTGGCCGCCCCGTCCTGATGGGCGAACAGCATCTCCGGGCGCTCGCGGTAGAGCTGGCACAGCCCGGCCCTGTTCCGCTTGCCAGTCCGGCGCCGGCCGGACTCCCACGCGCTCATCAGGCTCGCGTCCGACGCGCCTCCAGTGATGGCGTTCAGGGCGTCGGCGGCCTCCTCCAGCGTCATGTTCCGCGCCACACGGGCCCGCTTGAGTGCCGAATCCGCACCGTTGGCCGCGGCCACGGACACCGCCCCCTCCCCATTCGCTGGCGTGTACCCGCAGTCTTCCCCGCTGGCGATGGTTCAGCGAGGCAAGGTCTGGCCGTTTACAGCCCGGCCGCCGGGTCGTCGGTGGCCACGGTCCGCAGTGGCCGGCGGCCCTGGTCGTCGAGCTGGGCGAGTTCGCGGTCGTAGTCGACGGTGATGGAGCCGTAGTAGTTCACCGCGGAGCTGCGGGCCGGGGAGATGTGCGCCAGGACCTCGGCGTCCACCTCACGGCCGGCATTGCGCAGTTCGCCGACGGCCAGACCCATGTACTCGGTGTGCCAGCACACGACCGCGTTCGTCACCACGGTCAGACACCACGCCTGCTCCTTCTGCTGCTCGGGCCGGCGCCGGGTGACCTTGCTCTTGAGGGTGTCCTCCAGGTCGGTGAGGGCCTCATCCAGCTCGTCCATCACCAGCGGCAGCGCCTCCGACGCATCGGGCTCTTGCCGACCAGGCGGCAGAACTCGGCCCGGTGCGTGACCCACTGGGCGGGCTTGAACAAGTAGGTCTCAGGATTGTTGTAGCGGCGCGAGCCCGGCATGTACACGTCCCCGCTGCGCAGGCCGTCGCGTAGCGCGAGCAGCACGCACAGCTCCCGGTAGTGCCGGTAGGCGGTCGCATCCCCCTTGGCCGCGGCCTCGTCCAGGTAGCCTTGCCAGCGGGCCGGCACGGACAGCGTCGGCGCCTTGTCCGGGACGGTGCGGGCGCCACTCGCGTTCAGCTCCCGGAGGATCTCCAGGGCCGCGATCAGCGGCTGTGCCTCGGTGCCGCCCTTGAACCGCACCGCCTTCAACACCTTCGGGGCGAACTGCCGGATGTAGGTGTACGAGCCCTCCAGCAGCCGCAGATGCCCGTGGTCCTTCGGCAGCCGTACGGTGGCCCCGGCGTTGGCCGCGATCAGCCGGGACATGCCGATTTTCCCGCGCAGCAGCGTCCCCACCGCCTCGTCCGGGATACCGGCATCGGCTAGGTCCTGTCCGGCCGATCTTCGTGGGCCCGGAACGTCCGGACAGGACCTAGCACCGGCAGGATCTCGTCCAGCAGGGCGAGCCGGTCCTCCGACAGCTTGGCCCGCTCGGCAAGTTCGTCGCGCAGCTTGATCCGCGCCCGCGACTCCGAACTCGACAGCGCCTGGTCGAAGAGCTGGACGACGGAGTCGAGGACATCGACGGCGGACAGGGCCAGCAGCGTGAGCAGGATCGGGTGGCGCCGGTTCGCTTCCCGGCGCTCCAGAGCCTGCGGGGTGAGCCGGCGGCTGATCTGGACGAGGTGGCGGCGGCGTTCAGCGGGCAGCGCGGACAGGTTGAGGGTGTGCGCGTCCAGGCCGCGCAGGAACAACAGCTTCTCCACCTCGCCGCCCACGCTGGTAGGCGGCGACACCTGCTCCGGCCTGGTCCCCAGCCAGTGCAGCCGCGAGGACCGCAGCGCCGGATCGACGAGGCTGCCGCACGGCTTAGCGTTGTTTTTTCCGCGAGCACTACTGGGACCCCCAGAACCACGGCCCCTCGCCGGGAGGCGGACCGTTGACGCGGGTCGTTCACATCCGTAGCCTCCATTTCCGTACGTAGATGACGTCCACGTAGGGAGACCACCGCATGGCGCACCCCACCGCCGGCACGGCACCCGCACCCGCACCCGCCGGAGTGCTCCATGGCTGATCCGACCATCGCCGAGGTCCGGCTCACGCCGATCCTCGTGACCGATCCGCCACTGCTCAACACCCAGGGCGTGCACCAGCCGTACACTCCGCGGCTGATCGTGGAGGTGGTCACGGCCGACGGCGTGACGGGGATCGGCGAGACGTACGGCGATACGAAGTACCTGGAGCTGGCAAAGCCGTTGGCCGCGCGGCTGCCCGGTCACCGGGTCACCGATCTGAACGGGCTGTTCGCGCTGGCCGACGAGGTGGCCGTCGATGCCTCCCGGGTGGACGACTCCATCGACGTCGGCGGGCTTCGGGGCGTGCAGACCGCCGACAAGCTGCGGCTCTCGGTCGTCTCCGGCTTCGAGGTGGCGTGCCTGGACGCGTGGGGCAGGACGGCCGGTATGCCCGTACACGGGCTGCTCGGCGGCAAGGTCCGCGACCGCGTCGAGTACAGCGCGTATCTCTTCTACCGCTGGGCCGAGCACCCGAACGGCGCGGGGGAGACCGACGACTGGGGCGCCGCCGTGGATCCGGGCGGCGTGGTCGCACAGGCCGAACGCTTCGCCCGTGACTACGGGTTCACCTCCTTCAAGCTCAAGGGCGGCGTGTACGAACCGGCCGAGGAGATCGCCGCCGTCCACGCCCTGGCCCAGCGCTTCCCGGGACAGCCGCTACGGCTGGATCCCAATGGCGCCTGGTCCGTGGAGACTTCGCTCAAGGTCGCCGGCGAGCTGCGCGACGTCCTCGAATATCTGGAGGATCCCACCAGCGGTACGCGGAACATGGCCGAGGTCGCCGCCCGCGCCCGGGTCCCGCTCGCCACCAATATGTGTGTCACCACGTTCGCCGAGATCCGCGAGGCGTTCACCACGGGCGCGGTCCAGGTGGTGCTGAGCGACCATCACTACTGGGGCGGACTGCGCAACACCCGTGAACTCGCCGCCATCTGCCGCACCTTCGGCGTCGGACTGTCCATGCACTCCAACACACATCTCGGGATCAGTTTGGCCGCGATGACCCATGTCGCCGCCACCGTCCCCAACCTCGACTACGCCTGCGACAGCCACTATCCGTGGCAGACCGAGGACGTCATCACGGACGCCTCGAAGGACCGGCTCACCTTCGCCGACGGCCGCCTCGACGTCCCGGACGCTCCCGGCCTCGGTGTCGAACTCGACCGCGGCCGGCTCGCCGTACTGCACCAGCGGTGGCTGGACGACGACGGCAGCATGCGCGACCGCGACGACGCGGCGGCCATGCGCGTGGCTCACCCCGGGTGGATGACACCGGCGGTTCCGCGCTGGTGACCTGTCGGTGTGATGGTGTTCGGTGTGATGGTGTGGACGGGCCCCGGAATTCGCCGACATCCGGGGCCTCGTTCGTATCCGTCCCTACCACGCCACCGGCAGTGTGATCGGGAACCGCCGGATCGTCTCCGTGTCCCAGCGCACCTCCTCGACCGGCACCGCCAGCCGCAGCCGTGGAAAGCGGTTCACCAGGCCGCCGATCGCGGCCTCCAGCTCCACCATCGCCAACGGCGCGGCGATACAGCGGTGTCCGCCCCAGCCGAAGGTCATGTGCGGAGTCGGCGTACGGTTCGGGTCGATGACGTCCGGGTCCGTGAACCTCTTCGGATCGCGGTTCGCGGTCAGATACGAGACATGGACGAAGTCGCCCGCCCGGATCGTCACGCCCTCGATCTCCACGTCCTCGGTGGCGATACGCGGGATGCCGACGCCCTTGCGGAACGGGATGAAGCGCAGCAGTTCGTCCAGTACCTGCGTCAGCTCCTCGGGCCGGCTCCGTACCTGCTCCATCAGATCCGGCCGGTTCAGCAGGATGTACGCGATATTGCTGATCTCGCAGGTCGCGGTGTCGTGCCCGCTCAGCATGAGCGTCAGCGCCATGACCGCCAGATCCTGGTCGTCAAAGGCGTCGTCGCCCTCCTTCGCGGCGGCCAGCGTGCTGATCAGATCGTCGCCGGGACTGCGCCGCCGCTCGGTGACGAGCTTGCCGAAGTAATCGCGCAGGGCGGACTTGGCGTTCGCCGCGGCCTGTTGTGTCTCCGGTCCGGTGGAGAGCAGCTGGTGCGCGTACTCCTGCATGCTCGGCCGGTCCTCGGGCGCGATGCCGAGCAGCTCGCAGATGGTGTGCTGAGGCAGCCGGTCCGAGAGATGGCTCACCAGATCGGCGGGCGAGCCGTGCTCGGCCATCTCGTCGAGCAGCCCGGCGGCGATTCCCTCGACCGCCGGCCGCATCCGGTCCACATGCCGCTTGGTGAACGCCTGCGAGGCCAGCTTGCGCAGCCGGGTGCTCCGTGGCGGATCGATCACATTGATCGACTCCGGCGAGACGATCGGCTCCGGCGTCAGCCGCGGATAGTTCCGGCCGGTGATCGCCGCCCGGCTGAACCGATGATCGGTGGTCACCTGCCGCACGCCCTCGAACCCGGTGACCAGCCACGCGTCCGCGTCACCGTAGGGCAGCCGGATCCGGGTCACCGGATTCCTGGACATGAGCTCCGCGAGCAGAGGATCGAATTCCAGGCCCTCGCTGAAGTCGAACGGACAGGTGGTTGTTTCGCCGATTTCGGTCATCGCTTACTCCAGGACGGGCACGTTCGGTATGAACGGTGCGGTTATCAGCAATGCATAATTACCTCCACCATTTCGCGCATATGCCCCGCGCGCGGCAAATGGCCAGCCGACCACCCGTTGGAGTGCCCGCCCTACCCACGGGGGCCTCGGTCGTGCGCTGGGCGGCGGCGAGTAGGCGCCATGCCCGTACGCGCGCGGCCGTCAGCTGCTTCACTTGCTTGGGAGGCGACATATCAGCGCATCATCGCGACTTTGTGTGCGAATCCGAGGGAGGAGGGTCTGATGACGGTCGGACCGACGCGCGGGGATTCAGACGACGGGGACGATGAGGAGAAGGACAAGCTCCCTGGCCAGCCCTGGAAGCCGATCCTCGAACCGCATCCGGACGGCGGGTCGCCCGAAGGGGATGGGAAACACCGCAAGTGACACTCATGTCTGGGCAGGAGGGCCGTGCCGGCGATGAGCTGGTACGGCGCCTCCTCGAACGCGGCGTTCTTACGCCTGAGTGGGCCGAGGTGTTCCGGGCCGTGCCCCGGTCGCTGTTTCTGCCGGATCTTTTCTGGGCGTACGACACGTCGACCGGCCGGAGCGAGCCTGTGGCCAGGGACGATGACCCCGCAGGCTGGGAGCGGGCGGCGTACGAGAATATTCCGCTGATCACCCAGTGGGACGACGGACAGCACACCGGTACCCAGCCCGGAGACAAGCCGACCAGCTCGGCGAGCATGCCGTCTGTCGTCGCGTCCATGCTGTGCGATCTCGACGTGAGCGACGGCATGCGCGTGCTGGAAGTGGGCACCGGCACCGGCTGGAACGCCGGACTCCTGGCCCACCGTCTGGGCAACGCCAACGTGGTCAGCGTAGAGATCGATCCGGCCGTCGCGGCGCGCGCGTCGAAGGCGTTGGCGCGAGCCGGACTATCTCCCTTGGTGGTCGAAGGAGACGGCCGGGATGGCTGGGAGGCGGGAGCGCCGTACGACCGGGTGATCGCGACGGCAGGCGTACGGGCGCTACCGCCACGCTGGCTCGAACAGACGCGCCCGGGCGGCATCATCCTCGTCCCATGGGGCACCCACTACAGCCATCAGGACGGATTGGTCCGCCTGACCGTTGGCGAGGACGGCCGGGCAACAGGCCCCTTTCTCGACATGGTGGAGTTCATGAAACTCCGGGATCAGCGGCTCGACTGGGACCTGTTCCGAGGGCACGTCAAGGAGTTCCCCGGCGACGCCGACGTCTCCACAACGGCTCTCACCGCGGCGGACGTCGGAAACCGCTACGACACGGCGGACTTCGTCATGGGGCTGTGTGTCCCCGACTGCGCCCACGTCGTCAATCAGGGCGACTCGGGCGGGCCGGGCGACGCGAAGGCGTGGTTCCTCGACTTCCGCAGCCGGTCATGGGCGGCCGTCATCTTCACCGCCGGGACTGCCGACGCCACGGTCTACCAGTCCGGGTCCCGCCGCCTCTGGGACGAGGTCGAGCGGGCCCTGACCTGGTGGATCGACCGTGGCAGACCGGAGTACGACCGGTTCGGACTCACCGTGGACCGGGACGGCAGTACGCGCCCGTGGCTGGACGATCCGTCGGACATCCTGCCGTTCGCCGAGCCGTGACCAGCGAGTGAGTGCTGTGGCGCGGCGGCCGGCCGGTGAGCAGCCGGCCGGTCAGCAGCCGCGCAACAGCGCCAGCGCGATCGAACCGCCGAGCACGGTCACCGAGACGACATAGAGGGCCTGCGCCACGACGGGCCTCACTGCTTACGCTCCTCCTGGCGGCGCTGGTAGAGCGCAGCAAACGTGCGGGTGGACCACGCCAACGCCCGCATGTGGTCGTACGCGTGGGCAGGCGAGACGTACGGATCGGGCCGGGCGTCGCGGTCGAGCAGCGCGTACGCGGTTCTGTACAGGGCACGCGCCTGTGGCGTATCGGTGTCGCCGAGGTCTTCGCCCAGGAGCAGGGCAAGGTGGCCGCGGAGTTCGTGTGTCGTGGTGTCGACCCAGGCGCGCTTGGGAAGGCCGACCTGGCGGGCGAGGGCCTTCTCGACGGTGTACGAGATGGTCGCGAGGTCGACGGGACAGTCGATGGACCGACTGGCGGGTCGACCGGCGGACCGATCAGTGGGTCGACGGGACAGCGCGGCCACCAGCCGGCGCAGCGACGCCGTGTCCGTGGCGAACCTCAGCGCTCGCCAGTGCCAATGGGTGCCAGGCGTACGGCGATTGAGCGTCACGCGCCGGCCACCTCCTGAACGGCGACCGTGCACCACGTACACGTCCCACGCCTGCCCCACGCACGCGCAAGCGCGGCGACCAGCAGCATTCCTCGCCCGTTCTCCTCCTCCGGTCCCGGCCGTCTGAGCTGGATACGTGCCGGGGAGTGATCGTCCACCTCGATCCGTACCTCGCCGGCGAGGTCGTACGAGACCGAGAACCGGACGCGCTCACTGCGCGCGTGTACCACCGCGTTGGTGACCAGCTCACTGACCAGAAGCTGTACGGTCTCGACCTCGTCCCCACCCAGCCCAACGCCCTGCCGCAGAACCGCGCCGACGATCCGCCGTGTCTGCTGAGGCCGTTGAGCATCCGGCCGGAACGACAGGCTCAGGTGCAGCGCATCCCGTATCCCAACGCCGGTGTGTTGGGCGGGATGTGCGCTCTGGGTCAGAGGAGTCATCGCGAGTCCTTGCCGTCGATCTGGTGGGACTGCCCGCAGGGCGGGCCATCGGCCCAGCGCCGGGTGCGCGCAGCTTGCTCACCGAATGTGCCGACTTAGATGCACACGGTGAGATGCGGGTATAGCCTCGCACCAGATCCGGCTCTCCCGGAACGCTTCCGGCGAGATTCCGCGAGCAAGTTCTTATGTGAACTCCCGCCTGCACGGGGGCAGTTCATGCGAATCGGAGCACGCTCCCGCGCTGACGCAGAACGTTCCTTGCGGAGGCCGAACGAACGCCCACACACTGAGTGCACAAGGAGGACCGCGGATGATTACGGACATCGAGTCGGCATCGCCTGCTCTATGCCGTCTGCAGTTGGGCAGCGAACTGCGCCAACTCCGCCTGAACGCTGGGCTGACCTCGCGTCAGGTAGTGAGGAAGCTCCTCTGGAGCCCGTCGAAGCTGACCCGGCTGGAGACAGGCGAGAACGCTGTTGTCGAGACGGCGGACGTCATGGCGCTGTGCCAGATCTTCGGAGCGGACGCGGAGAGGACGGAACTGCTCATGGAGTACGCGGCCGTCACCAAGAGGAAGCGTGACTGGTGGCAGTCGGCGCAGTACCGCGCGGTCATTACTGCCGGCTTCAAAGCACATTTGGGTCTGGAGGCCACGGCTTCCGCAGTGCAGAAGTACGAGTCCGAGTACGTTCCTGGCCTGCTCCAGACCGAGGCATATGTGCGCGTGATCCATCAGCGTGCGCACCAGGGCCTCAACAGCGAAGAGATCGATCGCGTGGTCGACGTACGGATGACGCGGAAGGCGGTCCTGCACGGGAAGAACCCGCTCAAACTCACGGCGATCATCAACGAGGCGGTTCTGCACCGGCAGGTCGGAGGCGCGGAGGTCATGCGTGCGCAGCTTGCCCATATCGTCGAGATCGCGTCTGCCCCCAATATCCGGATCCAGGTCGTTCCCTTCAAGCTGGGCGATCATCCGGGGATGAACGGCGCGTTCACGATCTTCCATTTCCGTGATCGGATCGCTCTCAAGCCGATCATCTACTTTGAGAACCTTGCCGACGGCTGGGTGAGTCGGCACGAGGGGGACGTGGAGCGTCACGAAGAGGCGTTCAACGACCTGGAAGCGCTTGCTCCGGGACCGCAGGAGTCCCTGGACCTGATCAAGAAAGCCATGAAGGAGCTTTGATCCCGATGACGACCACGGCCGACGCACTGAACGATGCCGACTGGTTCAAGTCCAGCTACAGCAACAACCAGGGCGGTGACTGCGTCGAGGGCGCCCGTCTCACCGGCGGTGCCATGGCCGTACGCGACTCCAAGGACCCGCACGGGCCCGCCTTCGTTCTGGCCGGTGGCGCATGGACGGCCTTCGTCCGTGCCCTCGGCGGAGGGGAGTTCGCGGAGCAATGACTCCTACCCGCCTGCTCAGTCCGAGCTGCGACTCCGAGCAGCGCATCGAAGCCACCCGTCCCAACAACGGCGCGATAGCCGCACCCGCTTAGGACCGACCCGTACAACCCACGTGGGCTGCTCCCTCCCCGAAAGCAGCCCACCGATGCGCAGGAGCTGGGATTTCGGTGACGACAACCTCGGACGTGCTGACTGGGGCCCACTGGTTCAAGTCGAGCTACAGCAACGACGAGAACGGCATGTGCGTCGAGGGCGCCCGCCTCACCGGCGGCGCCATGGCCGTCCGTGACTCCAAGGCCCCCGAGGGGCCCGCCTTCGTGCTGACCGGCGGCGCGTGGACGACCTTCGTGACCGCTCTCAACGACGGGGAGTTCGCCGGACGATGACCGCCGATGTGGGCCGCTCCCACCCCGGCAGCAGCCCACACCCGGCACACGGTAGTTACTCGTACGCCCAGGCCCGGCCGGTCTGCCTGTACTCCTCGACCGGGATCGGCTCCACACCTGGCCGCATCCGGGCTGTGTAGAGCAGGCCGTAGAGGTGATCGATCTCGTGGTGGATCAGCCGGGCGAGGCCGCGTTCGTACACGGTGCTCACTGTCTTCCCGTCCAGCGTGGCGGTTTCGACCGTGATGCGCAGGGGTCGCGGCACCAGGCCGCGGACGTCGAAGAAGCTCAGGCAGCCCTCGTACTGCTCGTCCGTCTCGTCGGACGACATGGTGATGCGGGGGTTCAGCAGGACGATCGGCAGCGCGTCGGATCCGGAGGGCCGGACGACGGCCGCCGCGCGTGCCGTACCGATCTGCGGTGCTGCGATGCCCATGCCTTTGGCGAACGGATGCACCTGACCGACGCGCTCCATCGAGTCGAAGAGCCGGTCGGTGACACGTTCGACCTCGCCTCGTTCGTCCGGCAGGCCGAACGGACGGGCAGACTCGGTGAGCACGGGGGAGCCGCACTGCACGATTCCAAGCTCACGCATCTGTTCACTGGGCCGCACCTGAGTCACCTGAACTCCCCTTGATCCTGTTCGGGCTTGGCCCGGAAACGCCATTCGAGACGGTACCGGGCATGCAGTGCTGGAGCGGATGTTGACCAGGAGAAGAGGCACATCTCGCCGTCGTCGTGACGGGTGGCGGCGCTCCGCAGCGGCGTCGCCTCAGCGGTCATCGACGTTTCCGTGCCCCACACCACTGGATCAAGGCCGCTGGGAAAGGCCAGTTGGACTTCGAGATGTTCGGTCGGAAGCCGTACGGCGCGCTGGAACCAGCGGCCCCATTTGCTGTCACTGACCGAGTAGGCGTACGTGATCCACACGGACTCGCCCGGATAGAGCGGGAAGCGGCCGTCCTCGTTCTCGAACAGCAGCCACACCTCTTTGAAGGCGTCGCGGTCGTGTTTGGCTTCCCACCGCATCCCTTCCCCGGCGCAACTGGCGACCAAGTTCAACTCGTCCCAGGTCAGGGGGTGTTCGCGGTAGTGAGCGTTGGATTGTTCCGGATCGCCCGGATAGCGGTCGACACTGATACGGATCAAATACCGGGTCACCGGCTCCGTGCCGGTGTTGCGCAGGCGGCGGCGCATGGTGAGCCGGTAGCGGCTGCCGTCGTAGTCCAGGCGGGCGGCATCGTGCTCGACGACGAGCGTGGATCCGGTCGCGTACGGCTGCTCCACCCGGCGTGGTACCGGCGCTGCCGGGACACCGGTACGGGTCTTGGCGGCTTCGTAGTCGCTCCAGCGGCGCCAGATCGCCTTACCCGCATTCATGGCTTCGTCCGCCCGGCGGGCGAAGTCCTCGCTCGGTTTGTGCCTGCCGGATTCCATGTGGCTCACATACGAGGGATCGAAACCCATCGCCGTGGCGAGTGCCCGCTTGGACAGCCCACGGACCTCGCGCCAGTAGGAGACCTCGGCTGCGAACGCCTCGGCAGCCTGCTCCACGGTGATGGCTCCGGTCTGCTCAGCGTCCATCAACAGCCCCCGGAGCGATCACTGATTGGTGAGAATGAATGAACCATGAGTGACCTCATTTCATCATCCCCTCACCTTGCCTGCTCAGGGTTTGCTTTCCTGGCCGGTCAGGGATGTCCCCGCGCCGGTTCGCCTCGGCCGTGCTCGGTCGGCCCGGCCAGTGAGGAAGGCCATGTCACTTCACCCCTTCAGCCAGCGTCCGCGCTACTCCCAGTGGTTCACGGCCAAGCCGCAGACCGTTGTGGTCCAGCCCACGACGTGGTGCAACTTGGACTGCACCTACTGCTATCTGCCTTTCCGGAGGCTCAAGCACGAGATGTCCGCAGAGGTCTCCGACGCCCTGGCGGAGTCGGTCGCGGCGTTCGCGGACGGTGCTCATCCCATCGACATCGTCTGGCATGGCGGGGAGCCCCTGGCGCTGGGGCCGCGGAAGTTCACCGCACTTCTGACACCGTTCGAAGAACTGCGCCGCGTGGGCCGTGTCCGCCACTATGTGCAGACGAATGCCACCTTGATCACCGAGGCCTGGTGCGAGCTGCTGACCAGGCATGAGTTCCGCGTCGGTGTGAGCATCGACGGCCCGGCCGCTCTCAACTCTCAGCGCGTCGATCTCCGTGGCCGTCCCGCCTTCGACAGGATCGTCCGAGGCATCGACCGGCTGCGCGTACACGACATCCCTTTCTCGGTGATCGCGGTGGTCGGGACCGACGGCATTGATCATCCGGAGGAGCTACTGGACTTCATGGCCGGTCTGGGCTGTCGGTCGGTGGGCTTCAACATGGAAGAGGCCGAAGGAATCAACACCGACCGGCAGCAGCCCACCCCGGAGCAGGCCGAGACCTTCTGGCGACGGACCCTGGAGTGGTCCCGGTGCCACCCCGGTGAGCTGGAAGTGCGGGAACTGGAGTACCTGGGCGAATATCTGCGGATGATCCGCGCTGGACAGCGGGTGGACTGGGACCGTCGTCGGCTGGACCCCATCCCGACCGTGTCCTGGAACGGGGATGTGGTGCTGCTTTCCCCGGAGTTGGCGGACACCATCGATGCCGAGTACGGCAACTTTCTGGCCGGCAGTGTCCTCGATCGACCTTTGACCGACATCCTGGGCGGCGCGCACCGACTGCGGTACGTCCAAGAATTTCTTGCCGGGCTGGAGGGCTGTCGGGCCGGATGCGAGTTCTTCGACTTCTGTCGTGGAGCCCAAGCGGCCAACCGCTACTTCGAGAACGGCAGCCTCGCGACGACGGAGACCAACTATTGCCGTGTTACCCGGCAAGCCCTGGTTACCGCCCTGTCCACCGTGGCGGCCAAGGAGAAGGAAGAAACCGTATGACGATCCTGGAGCTGTTGGCCGCGTCCGACGCGCCTGTCGTGGCGGAGCTGATATTCAATCGCTGGGCCCCGCAGCCCGAGAACGTTGACCGAGCCTGGGACAACCGCCCCACGTGGGACAACTGGCCCAAGAGCCCGGCCCGGTTCGACAACCGACCGACCTGGGACAACTGGAACAAGAAGAAGTAGATCTGCCGCCGTCGGGTCACTGCCCTCGGGTGACCCGACGGTACGGGGCAGGCTCCTCGCTGGAAGGCATCTTGATGGACACCCGCGCGATCCGCCGTACGAGCGTCACCCTCCCTGCCCTGGACGAGCCGGGTTTGTATCTGTCCAGCCTCGCCTCGCTCGAAGGAGGGCGTGGCAGGGTCGCGGAATTCCACTACGCCGATGCCGATCTGCGCGAGATCGACCTGGCGGACACCCATCTGATGGATGGACGCATCAGCGGCCTCAAGGCACAACGTACCCGGTTCGACAAGCTCCGCATCGACTCCGTGGAGTTGTCACACTGCGATCTGTCGTCACTGCGTTGGACAGAAAGCAAGATCTCTCGCGCCGCGTTCACCGACTGCAAGCTGATGGGTGCGCTGATCGAGGATCTCACGCTCGACAACGTCCTGTTCGAGAACTGCAAGTTCGACTACAGCAGTTTCGAACGCATGCGGGCCACTGGACCGGTGATCTTCTCGAAGTGCTCACTGCGAGAAACCACGTTCACGGCGGCCGACCTCGCCGGTGGCCTCTTCGACGGCTGCGACCTGCGACTGACGGAGTTCGACGGCGGCAAGTACCGCGACTGCGACTTCCGTGGCAACGACCTCTCCCAGGTGCGTGGCGTCAGCGCACTCAAACAGGTCGTCATCGACAGGCACCAGACCATTCAGCTCGCAGAAGCGCTCGCGGACGAGCTGGACATCACCTTCGGCGAAGACTTCGACGACGCGTAACACTGCTCGGCGACCACCGGCTCGCACGCAGGGGCCGCGGCGTCTCCCGGGCGAAGCCGTGGTCTCCCCCCGACGCCGATCCTCGCCAACGCGCCGGGAGCGGTGGCCGTCCGGTGACAGTTCCCGGCGCGTAACTGGCACGCGCTGCCGCACAACGACACCCCTTGGACTCATTCATCTAGCGGGACCGCTGTTGTGTGAGGAACGCTCGGAGTGACGTCGTAGGGCGGCCGATCAGGCGCTCGATGTCGGCGGTGGGCGTGAATTCGCCGGCGGCGATGGCCTGGAACCAGGCGCCGGTGAACCATGCCCAGGGTTCCGGCATCCCTGCTTGCAGGCGTGCGGCGACGTAGTCCTCGATCGGGGTGTCCTGGTAGGTCACGGGCGTGCCGGTGAGCTCGCCGAGAATCGCGGCGACGTCATCGAGGGTGAAAGCGTGGGAGCCCGCTAGCGTGTAGCTGTGTCCTGCGTGGCCGTCGGTGGTGAGGACGGCGGCGGTCGCTTCGGCCATGTCGCCGCGCTTCGCCAGGGCGGTCGGGGTGTGGGCGGCGGGCACGCGGATGATGCGGTCCGGAGCGAGCTCGCCGATCAGCTTGTCGAACGACTCCAGGTACTGCGAGTTGCGCAGTACGGTGACGTCGAGCCCGGAAGCTGTCAGCTCCTTCTCGGTGTACTCGTCCCACTCCGTGGCCTGAGGGATCACAAAGGCCGAGTCGGCACGGCGCTGGATGGCCGTGTAGTGGATGTGGCGCACCCCGGCTGCCTTTGCGGCGTGGATCACATTCCGGTGCGCCGTTTTGGCGTCGGTGAACGACCTCGCCGAGATCAGAAGAAGCTTCTCCACGCCGTCGAAGGCCGCTTCGAGGCCGTCAGGCTCCTCGTAGTCGCCGTGCCGTACGGAGACGCCGCGCTCGGTGAGATCGGCGAGCGCCTCGGGCCGGCGGGCCAGAGCCGCGACACGGCCGGCGGAAACCCGTTCCAACAGGAACTCCACGACCTGGCGCCCGAGTTCACCGCCGGCGCCGGTGACCATGATGAGCCCGCTCATGCCTCTACTCCTGTCGCCGCGGCCGGCCCGCCTGGCACGAACGGAACGGTGTCGGGCGCCTCACGTCGCGCCGCGAGAATCGCGCGAGCGGCATCGCCGACAGGTACGCGCAGCGGGAGCCGCGGCGACTCGGCGGCATCCGCGACCTCGGCGGCGGCCTCCTCCGGCGTGATCATCCCCGACCTGGCGCCGCCGTTGGTGTCCGGTGCGGCGATCGAGTGGTACGGGTCGTCCGGAAGCGCGTAACTGGTCACGGCGTCCAGTGCTCCCGAGCTGACCATTCCCGGCTCCAGCAGGGCGGCTTCGAGCCCGAACGGCGCGACCTCGATGGCGAGTGCCTCGACCAGCGCCTCAAGTGCCCACTTGGTCGTCTGATAGGCGGCACCCGGAGGTGCGACGATGCGCCCGACGACGCTGGACATGAACAGCAGACGGCCGTTCCCGCGCGCCCGCATGCCGGGAAGGACGGCCTGGGCCACCCGAAGCGAGCCCAGTGTGTTCACGTCGAACAGCTCCGCCAGCTTCTCCGGAGGCGTGGCCTCGACTGCGGCGTAGAAGATCACTCCCGCGTTCGAGACCAGGATGTCGACCTCGCCGGCGTTCCGGACCGCCGCGGCGACGCTCTCGGCGTCGGTGACGTCGAGCGGCAGCCGCTGATCGACGTCGAGGCCGGCGAGCGAGCGTGGATCACGTGCCGTGGCCACCACTCGGTGACCTCGACGCGCGAACTCCGCGGCCGTCGCGCGGCCGATGCCCTTCGACGCACCGGTGATCAGTACTGACGCCATGACTTCTCCTATCGGTTTATATCTTGTGTGGATTTCATGTCTTGTGCGGTTTCCTTTGGACGGCCGCGCGGTGCCTCGTTTCCTCGTGTCAGGAGAGGGAGGCAGGCCAGGGCGGCGACGAGGGCGAAGGCTCCGGCCCACCACCAACTGAGGGTGAAGCGGTCGAGGTCGCCGGCGATGATGGTCGACGACCTCACCACGATCACGAGGATCGCGACGCCGATGACATTGCCGAGCTGGCGGCCCATCTGCACGACGGCGCTGCCCGTCGAGGTCTGGTGCGGTGCGAGCCCGGCGCTGGCGGCGCGGATGATGGTGGGAATGGCGAGGCCGACACCGACGCCCTCCATGAGCCAGCCGGGCAGTATCTCCGCGGCGTAATGCGGTTGGACGGTCAGCGACGTACCGATCAGCACACCGCCGCCGCCCATGAGGACCGCCCCGAGGATCGTCTTGATCCCGTCGGAGAGCCCGGCGTGGAAGCGGCGCAGCCCGATCGCCGTGACCGAGACCATGACCGGCCCGGGAGCGATGGCGAGCCCGGTACGGACCGCCGACCACCCCCAGCCCTCCTGGAGCCACAGGACGAGGCCGAGGAGCTGGGTGCCGAAGCAGATACCGAGGGCGAAGTTGGCGAGATTGCCCCAGGTGAAGGCCCGGTTGCGGAAGAGGGCGAGGTCGATGACCGGCTCCTTCACGCGTGCGGAGCGTACGAGGAACAGGGCCACGGCGACGAGGGCGACGGCGAAGGTGCCGACGGTACGTCCGCTGCCCCACGCCCACGTCGGCCCTTCGACCATGGCCAGCGTGAGGGCGCCGATGCCGGTCACGACCAGCGCTCCGCCGAGAAGGTCGGGAGTGCCGGTCTCCGTGCTGTGCCGGGAGTCCGGCGCGACGAGCGCCGCGACGACGAGCGCCGCGATGCCGATCGGGACGTTCACGACGAAGATCCACCGCCAGGAGACCTCCACCAGCAGCCCGCCGAGCGCCGGCCCGGCCGCCGCACCGAGCGAGCCGCTGATCGCCCAGAACTGGATCGCGCGCGGGCGCCTCTCCAGGGGAACGGCCGTCAGTACCAGCCCGAGGCTCGTCGGCACCAGGGCCGCGGCCCCGACCGCCTGAAGGCAGCGCAGCCCGACGAGCAGCCAGACGTCCCCGCTCAGGGCGCAGCCCAGGCTGCCGACGGTGAAGAGGGCCAGGCCGAGCAGGAACACCGGCTTGACGCCGTACCGGTCGCCGAGCCGCCCGGCCGGGACCAGCAGCGCGGCGAACACGATGGCGTAGGCGTTGAGGATCCAGCTCAGATCGGCAAGGGACCGCTCACCCAGGGCCTCCCCGATCGGGTGGAGCCCGACGTTGACGATGAATACGTCCAGGCCGCTCATGAAGGTCGCTACGCACAGGACGACCAGGAGAACGGCGGGATGGGACTGATGGCGCTCGGCGCCAGTTTTCGTCACGGTCACTTTCCAGACGGACGGTTTGACTTTCGGACTCACTGGCCACGCTAACACCTGAGTTTGAAAGCCGCACCAACTCCGGCGCGGCGTTGGGCATCGCCCGCCCGGCTTGCCTCGGCCCGGTCGTCGCTCAGGCCTCAAGCTCAGGCCTCAAAAGGCGTGATTCTCGCCCCAGATCTCCAGCTCGCGGAGCACCGGCGCGAGGGCCTTGCCGGCCTCGGTGAGGACGTACTCGTCGCGCGGCGGGTGCTCGCAGTAGCGGCGGCGGGTGATCACGCCGGCCTCCTCCAGCTCGCGCAGCCGGGTCACGAGCCTGTCCCGGGGCGCACCGGTCCTGGCCTGGATGTCGTTGAAGCGATGGACGCCGCGAGACAGATCGCGGAGTACGAGCAGGGACCACCGGTCGCCGACGACGTCCAGCGCGGCGGCAATCGGGCAGCCGCGACCGCCGCCGGCCTCGATGGATTTGCTTTTCAGACTCACGTTCCCCAGCGTAGCCGCTCCGCTAAGTTTGATTCTCGTACCGACACTGCCGTGGACGCTGAGCGGACGACGTCGAGCGCGGGACCCACCACTTCCCATGAGGAGATCGCACGATGTCTGTGGATGGCACGACCGAGGCCGAGGCGCTCGTCCGGCGCTTCTACCAGCCGCTGAGCACCGGTGACACGGACCTCGTGGACGAGGTGCTGGCGCCGGGATGGGAAGCCCTTCCGGCCCTGCATGCCGGTCCTGGCCGCGACGGGTGGAAGGCGACCGTCGCTTACCTGCGCAGCGTCCTCGGAGGCCTGAGTTTCACCATCGAGGATGTCCTCGTCGCCGGTGACGGTGACCGGGTGGCCGTGCGATCCGTCACGCGCGGCACCCACGACGGTGAGCTGCTGGGCATTCCGGCCACCGGCCGCCAGGTCGAGATCCGCGCCTCCGACTACCACCAAGTTGAGGGTGGCCGCATAGTCCGGAGCTGGCACCTGGAGGACTACTACGGCGTCATCCAGCAGCTGAACGCCGGAAACGACTCCTGACGGTGCCGCCGCGTGGCGCTTGCCGGCCGACCGCCGGGCCGGCCGATCCGAGCTGAACCGAAACCGGATCGAACCGGGCCCAGGGCCCTGTCAGGCCGCAGCCCGCATGTGCTTCTGTGCCCATTCCTCGAAGCTGGTGAGCGGGATGCCGAGGTCTCTCGCGTACTCAGGGCGGGCCGGCTGGCCGGCCACGTTCATCCACTCGTGCGAGGCGCCCATCCCTGGCATTCCCGCGGCGAAGGCCTCCTCCTCGGTCATGTCCGGCGCCGACAGCTCCGTACCCAGTGCACGGGAGAGGGCCTCGGCGATCTCCGTCATCGACAGATAGTCGCTCGCCAGCTCCAGTTCGATCCCGTCGAACCGTTCCGGCGCCGTGATGGCCGCCGTGGCCGCCCTGCCGATGTCCTCCACCGCCACGAGGGACAGCCGGGTGGCGGGCTTCAGGACGGACACGATGCCGCCCTCAATCCCGCGCGGGAAGAGGAACGCCATGGACGGCAGGAAGTTCTCCATGAAGAAGCCCGGCTTGATGAGCGTCCAGTGAGGGAAGCCCGCCGCGCGGACCCGGTCCTGGATCGCGGTCTTGGCGCCGAGCGTGGGCTCCATCGAAGCCCAGCGGCCTTCGGCCCAGCCGGGAGCCTCGGTGCGCCGGTCGGCGCCGGAGACGGACGTGTGCACGAAGTGCGGTACTCCGGCGGCCTTCGCGCCCTCGATGAGGTTGACGCCCTGGGCTATCTCTCCCTCGAAGTCGAAGCCGTCCTCGGTCATGCCCGGCATCTGTACGGAGAAGACGGCGCGGGCGCCCTCGGCGGCCCGGATCACGGACTCGCGGTCGTGGAGGTCGCCGGTGACCAGTTCGGCGCCGAGCGCCTCGACCGTCTTGGCGCGGTCCGTGGCCGGGTCGCGGACCAGGGCGCGTACGGGAACGCCCGCCGCGAGCAGGGCACGGGCGGTGGCACCGCCCTGTCTGCCGGTGGCGCCGGTGACCAGGACGGGTGCGGAATCGGGTGCGGAATCGGTGGACATGGTGCTCCTCAGGGCGCTCTCAACTTAAACGGCGGAGCCCGCCGTTTCGCTCCACGATACAATACGGCGGGGCCCGCCACTTTATGGCCGCCACTTGATGGAACCGGAGGTGACGCCATGCCCGCCCAGCAGCGTGCCGACGCCCGGCGCAACTACGCGCGCATCCTTGCCGTGGCCGAGGAGGAGGTTGCCGCGCACGGCGTCGACGCGTCCCTGGAACAGATCGCCCGCACCGCGGGAGTCGGCTCGGCGACCGTGCGCCGGCACTTCCCCACCCGCCGCGCACTGCTGGAGGCGGTCTCCCGGAAGCGGATCGAGGCCCTGTGCCTCCGCGCCCACGAGTTGGCGGATAACGCTGACAACGCAGGCAAGGCAGGCAAGGGTGACAGTCGGAGCGCGCTGCTGGAATGGCTGAGTGACGTGGTCGCCTACTCCGCCTCCGCCCGAGGGCTGGCGCCCGTGCTGGCTCCCGAGGGCGCCGGGCCCGGCTCGGAGCAGGTGAACTCCTGCTCGGCGTTGCTGGAGGAGTCGGCGGGCCCGCTGCTCCGGCGCGCCGCGCGGGACGGCGCGGTGGCGACGAGTGTCACCTTCGCCGATCTGATGACACTGATCGCCGGCATCGCCCTGGCCACGGAGCACCTCGCCGATCCCGCCGCCGAGGCGGACCGGCTGTTCCGGCTGGCCGTGGCGGGACTGAGCCCCCGGAGCTGAGCCCTCGGAGCCCATGACACCGAGATCCACCGACGCGCCGGGAGCGGTGGCAGTCCGGTGACAGTTCCCGCACGTAACTGGCACGCGCTGCCGCAACCCACGCCTCGGGCGAGGCCGTCCTTGAGGTTGTCCCCGGATTTCGGGGCCCACGATTTGGGGGGCTTACATGTATAGGACGAACCGCAGAACCACTCGTACCCGTTACAACCGCAGCGCGGTCATGAAGCGTGCATCTCTGGCCGCGGTCTGTCTGGTGGTCCTGGTGCCGGCACTGGCCGCGTGCGGCTCGGACACGGCCACACCGGCTCCCGACGACCGTTCCTCTTCCAGTACTTCGGCGGCCAAAGAACCCGATGCCGCCGCGCCGGCCAAGAAGGTCGACGCGTGCACACTGCTCAAGCCCGCGGAGATCACACCGATCATCGGCCGGAACGACGGCGGCCGGCCCGATTCCGGTGTGGGGGAGAGCGTGTGTCTGTGGGAGAACGCCGAAACCTACCACTCCGTCACCTTGAGTATCGGCTCCCCGGGCACGGCCGCCTCGGACCAGTCGGCCTCCGGCGCCGATGGAATCAGCTTCGGCTCCGGCAATATGGCCGAGTTCGCCGTGGGCGACCGTGCCTGCACGCTTCAGGTCGTCACAAGCGTCACGGACGAATCCGACCGCCCGACCATGGCCAAGCTCGTCGGCCTCGTCCGCACACGACTCTGAAGCACGGCGCACCGCCGGGCCCGGAACCCGGACCGGAACCGGCTCGTACGGAGACGTCCGTACGAGCCGGTCCCGGCGTACGCGCTGTACGAGCCGGTCCCGGCCTACGAACCGGGTCGCGCCGTACGAGCCGTTTACGCGCCGTACGAGCCGGTCGGTGGCGCCGAGGATCAGCCGAACGGGATCCGGATCACCGACTGGTTGCCGATGCCGAGTGTGCTGGTGCCGTTGCCGATGGCGTTCCAGACCTCGACGCGGACCTTGCCGTTGACCAGATTGCCGTGGGTGCCGGTGGACGACTTGAGGCCGCTCGCCTGGGTGTAGTGCTCGTAGCCCGGGACCGGATCGGTCGCGAAGTACAGATACGTCTCCGTGCGGTCCCAGGTGCCGTCGCCCGTACGGTCGTAACTCACCCTGATCTGCTGGCCGTTGCCGACCGTCGCGCCCGAGTCCACGAAGAGGTCGAACTGTGTCGAGCCGCCGTTGTACGTCCGGGTGATACCGCCGGAGGTGAAGACCTGCGGATTGTGCGGTGTGCCGTCGTAGTTGGCGCCGCCCGCCGTGGCGAGAGTGGCCGTGGTGGCCGAGCCGGTGGAGTCGCCGAGGCCCGCGCCCGTGCGCGCGTACAGCGTCGAGGAGCCCGAAGGCGGCGGATCGGTCGGCGGGTCGGTGGGCGGATCCGTCGGTGTCGAGCCGCCGCCGCGGGTCCAGACGGCCACATAGTCGACCAGCATGGGCCGTCCGGGAACGGTCGCCGCCGTCGGCGTCGGGCCGCCGAGCGCGTCCGGGAACGCGCCGCCGATCGCCACGTTGAGCAGCAGGAAGTATCCGGCGTGGTCCGTCATATTGGCCCAGGTGCCCGCGTCGACACGGTCCTGCCGCACGGAGTGGAAGAGCTGGTCGTCCACGTACCAGCGCAGCTCGTTGGGTGCGACCGAGCGGTCCCACTCGAAGCGGTAGGTGTGGAAGGCGGACTGGCAACTGGCGCCTGGGCAGGCGCGGTTGGCGCCGAGACCGGTGGTCTCGTTGCAGGGGCCGCCCGGGCTGACTCCGCAGTGCAGCACGCCCCAGACGGAATTGATCCCGTTGACGTTCTCCATGATGTCGAACTCGCCGATGCCCGGCCAGTTCCAGTAGCTGCCGCGGTACGGCGAACCGAGCGCCCAGAAGGCGGGCCAGTAGCCGGCAGCCGCGGCCCCGGTGACGTTCGGCATCTGGATACGGCCCTCGATACGGAGGGTGCCGCCCGCCGGAGCCTTGAAGTCGGCGCGCTGGGTCTCGATCCGGGCCGAGGTCCAGTTGCCGCCGCCGTCCCTGAGCGGAGTGATACGGAGATTGCCGCCGCCGTCGAGGCTCAGATTGTCCGGGCTCGCGGTGTAGTTCTGGATCTCGCCGGTGCCCCAGTTGCCGGGCCCGCCGGGATAGCCATGACCGGTGTCGATCTGCCAGTTGGCGGCGGAGGGCAGGCTGCCGCCGGCGCCGTTGAAGTCGTCACTCCACTGAAGGTTCCAGCCGGGAGCGGGCGGAATGGCGCCCTGCGCGCTGCCCGCGCCGGTCAGTCCGATGAAGCCCGCCAGCGCGACGGTCAGGGCGAGGGCCGCGGCGAGGAAGGGAGTGCGTGGAGTACGCCGAGTACGCCGAGTACGCGGTGTGCGTCTGATGCGGCTCGTTCTCAAGGAAACACCTCCGGTGAGGATGGTGCCGAGGAAAATCCGGTCCGAGGAGGATCCGATGGGATCGACGGACCGATGGGACCGATGGATCTGAGAGCGCTCTCAGTACGTCTTGTACGGCCTGCCGACTGAGCCGTCAATAGCTCAAGGGCGCCGGCCGCTCCGGCCGCTTGCCTTGACGTCGGCGTCAAGGATTACGGTCGAAGACATGCGCATCGGCGAGCTGGCGGAGCGGGCCGGGACCACCGCCCGGACTCTGCGGTACTACGAGTCCCGCGGGCTCCTGCCCGCACGGCGCGCGGTGAACGGATACCGCACGTACGACGAGAGCGATCTGCGGCTCCTCCGGCAGATCAGGACGCTTCAGGACTTCGGCTTCGATCTTGAGGAGACGCGGCCGTTCGTCGAGTGTCTGCGTGCCGGACATCCGGCCGGAGACGTATGTCCCGCCTCGCTCGCCGTGTACCGGCGCAAGATCACGGAACTGGACGCTCTGATCGATCAGCTCCGGTCGGTCCGCACCCAGGTCGGCGCACAGCTCGCCCAGGCCGAAGCCACGCAGACCGAAACCATGCGGGCAGCGGCTCCGCCGCCCCGGTGTGAGCTGACGGCCCCCGTACAGCAAGAGCCCGCTCACGAAGGAGAGCTGAAATGATCAAGGCAGCAGGCGTCGATTCCGTCACGGACGCCGACTTCGACAACGAGGTACTGACGGCCGCCCTGCCGGTCCTGGTGGAGTTCACCGCCGACTGGTGCCCTCCGTGCCGCCAGCTCGCGCCGGTCCTGAGCGCCGTGGCGGAGGAGGAGGCCGACCGTATCAAGGTCGTACAGATCGATGTGGACACCAATCCGCAGACCACCGCGCGCTACGGCGTCCTCGCGATGCCGACGCTCATCCTCTTCCGCGGTGGCGAGCCGGTGAAGTCGATGGTCGGCGCCCGTCCGAAGCGCAAGCTGTTGCAGGAGCTGGAGGACGTGGTCTGACACGCGAAGAACGAGCCCGAAGAACGAGCCGACGGGCAGGTGCCAGGCGCCGGGGGAGTCAGGCGCCCGCTGGCCGCTGTTCACCTACGGAGGGCTCCCCTGCGGAGGGCGGGCTGATGAGCGCCGCACCGAGCGGAGTGAGCGTGTGGAGGACGGAGTTGGCCACACGCCGACTGGTGATCAGACCGGCGTCGCGCAGTGCCCCGGTGTGCTGGCTGGCCGCGGATACGGAGACGCCCGCGGCGCGCGCGAGACCGCCGGTGGTCGCGCCCGTCCCGGTGGCCCGGAGAACGGCGGCACGCCTCTGCCCTATCAAGCTCTCCAGTGCGGAGGGCCGGTGGGCGTCGGACGTCCTTCTGTGCGCGAGCGCTTGACGCAGAATGGGATAGACGACCACGGGAGACAGTTCGTGGTCCGCCAGAGCGACGGGCTGATGCCAGCAGAAATACGACGGCACAAGAAGCAGCCCGCGTCCCTCCAGATAAAGATCCCGCTCCCAGCCCGCGCACTGTATATACAGGACCGGTGGATTCCACTCCATCGTCGGCCGCAGGCTTCGCAGCAGCCCGTCCGTGCCGTGGTCCATCAAAGGACGCGTCCGTAAGGAACGCTCCGCGTCCACATGCGCCTGAATGCGATCGCTGTGCGGGGCTATGACGGCCTCGTGATAACTCCGTAGCGCTTTTACCAGTTCCTCGCGCATCTCTGTCTCAGCGAGTTGTGATGTCCACGCAGGTGCTCCGCTGACCCGGGCCATGACCTGCACTTCGCGCCGGACGCGCTCACCCGATGTCCGCAGGACGGCCGCCAGTCCGGCCTTCAGACCGTCGGATCCCTCGGCCGGCGTGAGGAAGTCGGGATAGTAAGCGGCTCTGGGCACGACCGGTATCAGCAGGGAGCGCACCGTCTTCTCCAGGCCACGCTCCCGGATACGCGAACAGGCGCCGTGGTACCAGTCGGTGTATGCCCATCGGCCTTTCCGCGTCTGGAAGCGGTGCAGGCTGCTCACGATCTCCCACAAGGGATCGGCGGAGGCGGCAATTCGTGTACGGGCCAGGTCGGCATCGGTGAAATGAATACGGAGCACGCGATTCCTCTCGGCTGACCAGCGTCTTTGAGGTGTGCCGAAACATCATGGCCACCAGATGCACCAACTGGCAATGTCGGGTCTCGGACATACCGATGCTCTTCGGCCGAAACTTCCGTACCGATGAATTGAGGCTCTCGTGCGCAGAATCACGAAGTGGTCCGTCACCCTGACCGCCGCCGCGATGGCGGTCATGGGCCTGGCGGGCCCGACCTCCGCGACCTCCGCGGCCGGCTCACTCCCGTCGACCATCGCGGCGCAAGCCGCACAGGCGGGCCTCGACAAAGCCGAGGCCGCCGGCCTCCAGCGGCAGATAGACGCTCAGCTCTCCATCGCACCCGGTGGCAAGCAGACCGGCGTCAACGAGATCTCCTGGCGCGGCGGCAGGACGGTGATGACCTTCCCGCTGCCCGGTGAGAAGAAGGCGCGCGCCGTCGGTGAGGCGTTCGCGCCGACGGGAACACCGAACTGCAGCCGTCTGTGGACCTGTCTGTACGAGCACGCCAACTTCGACGGCCGCCGTCTGACCTGGTCCGACTGCGACTTCGTCAACCTCGCCGACTGGGGCTTCAACGACCAGACCACCTCCTGGCACAACAACCAGTCGACGGGGACCAGGACGTACGTCTACAACTGGAACGGAGTCAACGCCTGGGTGCTCCTGTGGACCTCCACGGCTCCCTCGTCCAGCTCGAACGTGGGCAGCGCCAACAACGACAAGGCCGACGGCCTCCAGGTGTGCTGAGTCCTCAGGTGCGCTGAGTGGTCCGCAGCCGATCAGGCTGTGAGCATGTGCTTCGGCGTTGCGCCGTCCGGCCCGCGTTGCCCGGGCCCGGACGGCGCGACGCCGCGCCCGCCCAGGGATCCGTCCGACGGTGCCCAGAAAAAATCCCCGGTCCGAATTGACGGCCGGGGTATTCGCCTGCGTATATTGAGTGTTTCCGTGTCCTGATTTCGTGACTCGCTGTTGTTGAGAATACAGGCGTTGTTGAGGATCCAGGCTACGGGCTACTCAATGAAGTGCAGCGTATCGGACAGGGGTCGAATTGTCAACCAGGGAATCCAGTGACGAATTGCGAAATGAGCAGCAATTCATCTCTGTCCTCTACGAGCGGCTCGACGCGCTCAGGGAGCAGGCCGAGGGCGCCGTGGAGGCGTCGATCGGCCAGGTCACCACGGTGCGGCAGGCCCGGGTGGAGCGGGACATCAGCGTCGCGGAACAGTCCGACCGGCTCTCCTCGCTGAACGCCGTGGAGACGGGCCTCTGTTTCGGACGGATCGACCTCCGGGAGGAAGACAGCGGCCTCCAGGAGGAGTCCGACACCGCCGAAACCGCCGGCACCGGCGCCACCCATCACATCGGACGTATCGGAATGCGCGCCGACGACGAGGAGCACACTCCGCTGCTGATCGACTGGCGCGCTCCCGTGGCACGGCCCTTCTATCTCGCCACCGGCTATTCGCCCATGGGCCTGCGCCGGCGCCGGCACATCACCACCCAGGGCCGCCGTGTCACCGCGCTGCACGACGAGATCATGGATCTCACCGACACCACCCGCACCGGATACGAGGATCCGGACGGCGACGCCGTGCTGCTCTCCGCGCTCAACTCCGCGCGTACGGGCCGGATGAGCGACATCGTCCAGACCATCCAGGCCGAGCAGGACCGCATCATCCGCGCACCGCACCGCGGCGTACTGGTGGTCGAGGGCGGTCCCGGTACCGGCAAGACCGCAGTCGCGCTGCACCGGGCGGCGTATCTGCTCTACGCGCACCGGGAGCAGCTCGCCCGCCGCGCCGTGCTGATCGTCGGTCCCAACCCGGCCTTCCTGGGCTATATCGGCGAGGTGCTGCCCTCGCTCGGTGAGACCGGAGTGCTGCTGGCCACCACCGCCGAGCTGTTTCCCGGTGTACGGGCCACCGGCACGGACACTCCGGCGGCGGCCGAGATCAAGGGCCGGGCGGCGATGGCCGAGGTGCTGGCCGGTGTTGTACGCGACCGGCAGACCGTGCCGCATCGCGCCACCGAGATCGCCCATGACGGCTACGGCACGCTCCTCCTGGACCGAGCGATGGCCGAGGACGCCCGCTGGCACGCCCGCGAGACCGGCCTTCCGCACAATCTGGCCCGTCCGCACTTCGCCTTCCATGTCATCGACGCCCTCACCAACCAGCTCGCGGAGCGGATCGGTGCCGATCCGCTGGACGACGGCAATCTGCTCGGCGCCGACGACATCGCCCAGCTCGGCAAGGAGATCGCCACCAGCCGTGAGGTGCACGCGGCGATCGAGGAACTCTGGCCGCTCCTCACTCCGCAGCGGCTGATCGCCGACTTCCTCGCCGATCCCACCAGGCTGCCGGACGGCGACGCCGAGCTGATCCGCAGGACTCAGGACGGGCCCGAGAGCGGGACCGACGGCAGGACCGACGGTCCCTGGACTCCGGCCGACGTACCGCTGCTGGACGAGGCCGCCGAGCTCCTCGGCGCGGACGACAGCGCCGCCCGCGCCGCCGCCGAGGCCGAACGCCAGGACCGGATCGCCTACGCACAGGGCGTCCTCGATCTCTCGGAGGGCTCGAAGACCTATGAGTTCGAGGACCAGGAGTCCGAGGTGCTCGCCGCGCACGACATCATCGACGCCGAGCGGTTCGCGGACCGCCAGGAGGCGGCCGACCACCGCAGCGCCGCCGAGCGGGCCGCCGCCGACCGCACCTGGGCCTTCGGCCATATCGTCGTGGACGAGGCCCAGGAACTCTCCGCCATGGCCTGGCGGTTGCTGATGCGCCGCTGCCCGAGCCGCTCCCTGACCCTGGTCGGCGACCCGGCCCAGACCGGCGACGCGGCGGGCTGCGACTCCTGGCGGCAGATCCTCGCGCCGTATGTGGGCGAGCGCTGGAGACTGGCGCGGCTCGGCGTCAACTACCGTACGCCCGTGGAGATCATGGAGGTCGCGGCCGAGGTACGGCGGACGGCGGATCCGCTCTTCGAGCCGCCGAAGTCGGTACGGTCGACCGGCCGCGCTCCGCTCGTACGTACCGTGGCACCGGCGGACCTGGTCCGTACGGCCGTCGCGCTGACGGACGCGCCGGAGCTGGCGCATCCGGAGGAGGGCCGTATCGCGGTGCTCGCGCCGGCCACTCTGCTTCCGGCCCTCGCCGCCGAACTCCCGCACGCCTCCTGGGGAGCCGCGCCCGATCTCACCCGGCCCGTGGTCCTGCTCAGCGCCCGTCAGGCGAAGGGCCTCGAATTCGACACGGTGATCGTCGTCGATCCGGACGGCATCCTGAAGGCCTCGCCGCGCGGCACCAACGATCTGTATGTGGCGCTGACCAGGGCGACCCAGCGGCTGGGGATCGTACGCACCTGATCCTCGCGCCGCCTGATCCGTACGGTGTCGCCCTCGCCGGAACCATACGGATCAGGCGAGGGCGAGGGCCGCGGTATCGCGTCCCGCGTCCGTCACACGGGCCGCAGCCAGACCGTCGCCAGCGGAGGCAGCGTGAGCTGGATGCTGGCCGGACGGCCGTGCGCGGTCACCGACTCCGGCTTCAGCGGCTCCGGATTGAGCACATCACTGCCGCCGTAGCGCGCCGCGTCCGTGTTGAGCACCTCGGTCCAGGCCGTGAACTCCTCCGGGACACCGAGCCGGTACTGCCGGCGCACCACCGGCGAGAAGTGCGAGACCGCCAGCAGCGGCGAGCCGTCCGCGTCGAAACGGAGGAAGGCGAAGACATTGTCGTCGGCCGCGTCGCCGTCCACCCACGAGAAGCCCTCGGGCACCGTGTCGCGCTGCCAGAGCGCAGGCGTCGCGCCGTACACCTTGTTCAGATCGCGCACCAGATCGCGTACGCCTCGGTGGTCGGCCTCCGCCTCGTACGACGGATCGAGCACCCACCAGTCCGGGCCATGGCTCTCCGACCACTCCGCGCCCTGGGCGAACTCCTGGCCCATGAAGAGAAGTTGCTTGCCGGGATGAGCCCACATGAAGCCCAAGTAGGCGCGTTCATCGGCGCGCTGCTGCCACCAGTCGCCGGGCATCTTGGAGACCAGCGCGCGCTTGCCGTGCACGACCTCGTCGTGCGAGATCGGCAGCACATAGTTCTCGCTGTACGCGTACACCATGGAGAAGGTCATCTCGCCGTGGTGGTACTTGCGGTGGACGGGCTCCTTGGAGACATAGTCCAGCGAGTCGTGCATCCAGCCCATGTTCCACTTCAGCCCGAAGCCGAGACCGCCGAAGCCGTCGGGGCCCACATGGTGCGTGGCGCGGGTGACACCGTTCCAGGCGGTGGACTCCTCGGCGATGGTCACCACTCCGGGACAGCGGCGGTAGACGGTGGCGTTCATCTCCTGGAGGAAGGCCACGGCGTCCAGATTCTCCCGGCCGCCGCGCTCGTTCGGCGACCACTGGCCCTCCTCGCGCGAGTAGTCGAGATAGAGCATCGAGGCCACCGCGTCGACACGCAGTCCGTCGACATGGAACTCCTCGCACCAGTACACGGCGTTGGCGACCAGGAAGTTACGGACCTCCGTGCGGCCGTAGTCGAACTCCAGCGTGCCCCAGTCGGGATGCTCGGCCCGGCGCGGATCCGGGTGCTCGTACAGCGGCCGGCCGTCGAACTGCGCCAGCGCCCAGTCGTCCTTCGGGAAGTGCGCCGGCACCCAGTCGACGATCACACCGATGCCCGCGCGGTGGAGCGCGTCGACCAGATACCGGAAGTCGTCCGGTGTGCCCATACGGGACGTCGGCGCGTAGAAGCCGGTGACCTGATAGCCCCAGGAGCCGCCGAAGGGATGCTCGGCGACGGGCATCAGCTCGACATGGGTGAAGCCGAGGTCCTTGACATAGGCAGGGAGCTGCGCGGCGAGCTGACGGTACGTCAGGCCTGGCCGCCAGGAGGCGAGATGGACCTCGTAGACCGAGAACGGCGCCTCGTGCACCGGGCGGTCGGCGCGGTGCGCGAGCCACTCCTCGTCGCGCCAGACATGGTGCGACTCGGTGACGACGGACGCGGTCGCGGGCGGCACCTCCGTACGCCGTGCCATCGGGTCGGCGCGCAGTGTGTGCGAACCGTCGGGACGTGTGATGTCGAACTTGTAGAGTGCGCCCTCGCCGATCCCGGGCACGAACAGCTCCCACACTCCACTGGAGCCGAGCGAGCGCATCGGCAGGGCCGTGCCGTCCCAGTAGTTGAAGTCACCGGAGATCCGCACGCCTTGTGCATTGGGCGCCCAGACGGTGAAGCGCGTACCGGTCACGCCCTGGTGGACCATGGGCCGCGCGCCGAGCGCCCGCCACAGCTCCTCGTGTCGGCCCTCGCCGATCAGATGCAGATCGAGTTCGCCGAGCGCGGGCAGGAAGCGGTACGGATCCTGGACCTCCAGCTCGTCGGGCTGCTCCGTGGCATCGCTGTACCGGACGAGCAGTGTGTACTCCGGCACGGCGCGCAGCGGCAGGACTCCGGAGAAGAAGCCGTCGCCGTCGTCGTGCAGCTCGGCCCGTACGGCAGGCTCCTCCGCGACGACGGTCACGGCACGGGCGTACGGCCGCAGCGTCCGGAAGAGCACACCGTCCTTCACCGGGTGCGCGCCGAGCAGCCCGTGCGGATCGTGGTGCGCACCGCCGAGCAGCCGCTGCCGGTCGTCCTCGGCCAGGTCCGGCGCGGCCCGCACACCGCGCCCGCCCGGATCCTTGCGCGGCGGATCCTCGCGCGGCCGGGACGCGGCGGCACCGGAGCCCTGCGGGCGCGCGCGGCTCGCGGGCTTCTTCGCCGGCACGCCCTTCGGCGCGGGCTTCTTCCCGGTCCCGGCCGGAGCGGGGACGGAGGTGGTCGGGAGCGTGGGCTCCGAAGGACGGTCGGACGGCGTGCGGGCGGTCACGGGGGCTGCCTCCTCGGCGGGACTGCGCTGTGCGGACGGTGAGTAGCGGGCGGGTACGGTCCCGGATCACGGACCCGAGAGACGGCGAGTGGTGGACGGCGAGTAACGGGTGGGGAGTGACGGGCGCGATTCTGTTCTGTGGTCCGGTCTGTTCTGTGGTCCGGCGGTCGCGCGGCCCGGGCCGATGACGGTGATCCCTCGTGCGGCGCCCTGTGGCACCCGTGGCGCCCGGCCGCCGCCCTACGCGTCTTCCGCGAGCCGGCGGATCGCCGCCATCGGCACCGGGAGCCAGTCGGGACGGTGCCTGGCCTCGTAGAGCACCTCGTAGACCGCCTTGTCCGTCTCGTACGCGCGCAGCAGCTCCGGCTCGGCGCGCGGATCGGTGCCCGCCGCCAGCGCGTAGCCCTCGCAGTACGCCGCCCGGCAGCGCGCCGCCCAGTCCGGGCGCCAGGGCTCGTGGGAGCGGGCCGCGTAGTCGAAGGAGCGGAGCATGCCCGCGACATCGCGGACCGGCGGCTGCGGGCGGCGGCGCTCGGCGAGCGGCCGGGCCGGCTCGCCCTCGAAGTCGATGACCGACCACCGTCCGTCCGGTGTCCGCAAGGTCTGGCCGAGATGCAGATCGCCGTGGACGCGCTGCGCCGGTCTGCCGCGCGCCGCCTCGTCCAGCCCGGCCAGCGCGTCGAACGCGGTGCGCAGCCCCGGTACGTACGGCATGAGCACCGGTACCGCCTGTGCCGCCGCCTCCAGACGCTCGGCCATGCCCTGTGCGAGCTGCGCGGTCTGCCGGCGTCCCAGCGTGACCGTCGGCAGCGCGGCGGCGAGCGCGATATGCACCTCGGCGGTGGCCCGCCCGAGCGCACGCGCCTCCTTGGTGAAGTCACGGCCCCGGGCCAGCGCCGCCAGTGCGAGCTGCCAGCCGTCCTGGGAGCCGCGCAGATACGGCTGGAGCACGCCGAGTGTGAGGGAGTCACCGCTGCCGGACGGATCGGCCGCCTCGAACCAGGCGACGGGCGCGGGCACCCGGTCGCATCCCTCGGCGGCCAGCGCGAGCGGCAGCTCCAGATCGGGATGGGGCCCGGGGAAGACGCGCCGCAGGATCTTGAGGATGTAGGCGTCGCCGTACACCAGGGACGAATTCGACTGCTCGGCGTCGAGCAGCCGCCCGGTCAGCCCGGCGGGCACCGTGCCCGCGTGGTCGAAGCGCAGCGGTCCCAGCGCGCCCGACGCGCGCAGCCGCTCCAGCAGCAGTTCGGCCAGCCGCGGATCGTGCAGTCCCTCGTAGACGGTGCTGCCGGCCAGCGGGCCCTGGGCGGCATGGCCGATCAGCGCGGATGCCAGCGCCGGCGGCAGCGCCTTCCGTACGCCGAGCAGCAGCTGGTAGCAGTCGCCGCCCGAGGCGGTGGCGGACGCGGTCGCCGAGTGCGCGGCTCCGGCGTGGGCGGACGAGGGAATCGACGGCGGCGGGCCCGCGGCGCTCCGCTGTTCGACCCGTACGAGCAGATGCAGCAGGCCCGGACCTCCCGCGTTCATCGGCAGCAGCTCGGTGGCCGCCACCGGTACGAAGCCGGTGACCGGCCGGCCCTTGCCCGCGAACCAGCGCTGGCGGGGCAGCCAGTCATGGAGCAGCGGCGCGAGCGAGCCGACCAGCGCCCTCGCGTCGGCGGGCGACAGAGCGGACGACACGGCTTGTGAGGCAGCGGGCGAGGCGGTGACGAGGCACGGGGTAGTCCGGGTGGATGCAGCCTTCGACATGGCATCGCGTCCTTTCCCCGGGCACACCACAGGATGCGCAGAGTGTCCCGGATTGCGGCAATGGCTGTCCGGCTGTGCGGGACGTGTCGGGTGAGGATGATCCGTACGGGCTCGGTTCTGTTTGCGCAGGGCCCGGACAAAGTCCGTATCGAGTCCGTACTGGGTTGGTTCGGAGATCGTTTCCGTATGAACTCTGTACGGATCCGATCAAACGGAGGTGCTGGATGTGGTGGAGCGTGCCCCGTGCGAGGCGGCGGAAACCGCCTCGCACGGGTCCGGGGTCGTAGGGCGCGTTACGCGGGGACGGCGGGCACGCCGTCCTTCCTGAGCCGGAACCAGTAGAAACCGTGGCCCGCGAGCGTCAGCAGATAGGGCCACTCACCGATGGCGGGAAAGCGCACACCGCCGATCAGCTCCACCGGATGACGCCCGCTGAACTGCCGCAGATCCAGCTCGGTGGGCTGGGCGAAGCGTGAGAAGTTGTGCACACAGAGCACCAGGTCGTCGCCGTTGCCCTGAGGAGAGGGCGCCTCGCGCAGAAAGGCGAGCACCGCCGGGTTGGAGGACGGCAGCTCGGTGTACGAGCCGAGCCCGAAGGCCGGATTCTGCTTACGGATCTCGATCATCCGCCGGGTCCAGTGCAGCAGCGAGGACGGCGAGGCCATCGCCGCCTCCACATTGGTCACCTGGTAGCCGTAGACCGGATCCATGATCGTCGGCAGATAGAGCCGGCCCGGATCGCTGGACGAGAAGCCCGCGTTCCGGTCGGGCGTCCACTGCATCGGAGTGCGCACGGCGTCGCGGTCGCCGAGCCAGATGTTGTCGCCCATCCCGATCTCGTCGCCGTAGTAGAGGATCGGGGAGCCCGGCAGCGACAGCAGCAGCGCGGTGAACAGCTCGATCTGGTTGCGGTCGTTGTCCAGCAGCGGCGCCAGCCGGCGCCGGATGCCGATGTTGGCCCGCATCCGCGGATCCTTGGCGTACTCCGCGTACATGTAGTCGCGCTCTTCGTCCGTGACCATTTCGAGAGTGAGCTCGTCATGGTTGCGCAGGAAGATGCCCCACTGGCAGTTCGTCGGGATGGCCGGTGTCTTCGCCAGGATTTCCGAGACCGGATAGCGGGACTCGCGCCGTACCGCCATGAAGATCCGCGGCATCACCGGGAAGTGGAACGCCATATGGCATTCGTCGCCGCCCTTGGCGTAGTCGCCGAAGTAGTCCACGACATCCTCCGGCCACTGGTTGGCCTCGGCGAGGATCACCGTGTCCGGATAGTTGGCGTCGATCTCCGCGCGTACCCGCTTGAGGAACTCATGGGTGGCCGGGAGGTTCTCGCAGTTGGTGTTCTCCTGCTGGTAGAGATACGGCACGGCGTCCAGCCGGAAGCCGTCGATGCCCAGGTCCAGCCAGAAGCGCAGCGCGGAGACGATCTCCTCCTGCACCGCCGGGTTCTCGTAGTTGAGATCGGGCTGGTGCGAGAAGAAGCGGTGCCAGTAGTACTGCTTGCGCACCGGGTCGAAGGTCCAGTTGGAGGTCTCCGTGTCCACGAAGATGACCCGGGCGTCCTGGAACTGCTTGTCGTCGTCGGCCCAGACGTAGTAGTCGCCGTAGGGGCCTTCGGGATCCTTGCGGGACTCCTGGAACCATTCGTGCTGATCGCTCGTATGGTTCATGACGAAGTCGATGATCACGCGCATACCGCGCTGGTGCGCGGCGTCGACGAACTCCACGAAGTCGGCCAGATCGCCGAATTCGGGGAGCACCGACGTGTAGTCGGACACGTCGTAGCCGCCGTCGCGCAGGGGCGACTTGAAGAACGGCGGCAGCCAGAGGCAGTCGACGCCCAGCCACTGGAGATAGTCCAGTTTGGCCGTGATGCCCTTGAGGTCTCCGATGCCGTCGCCGTTGCTGTCCTGGAACGAACGCACCAGGACCTCGTAGAAGACGGCCCGCTTGAACCAGTCGGGATCTCGGTCCTTGACCGGGGTGTCCTCGAACTTGTCGTGGACGGGCTCATTGACGATCATGATGTGGGTGACCCTCCGATCGGCGGGGACGGTCGCAGCACCACGATGTGCGCGGGTGTGACACCCGGCTCTAGGCGCACATAGGTGGAACTGCCCCAGTGATAGGTCTCGCCGGTGAGCTCGTCGCGCACCGGAACGGTCTCGTGCGGTTCAAGGCCGAGCCGTTCCATGTCCAACGAGACCGTCGCCTCCTGGGTGTGGTGAGGGTCGAGGTTGACGACCGCCAGAACGATGTCCGTGCCTGCCCGCTTGCTGTACGCGATGACCGCGTCATTGTCGGCGTGGTGGAAATGGATGTCGCGCAGTTGCTGAAGTGCGGGATGCCGTCGTCTGATCCGGTTGAGCAGGGTGATCAGCGGGGCGATGGTACGGCCCTCACGCTCGGCCGCCTCCCAGTCCCGGGGTCTCAGCTCGTACTTCTCGGAGTCAAGGTACTCCTCACTGCCCGGCTTCGCGGGGGTGTTCTCGCAGAGTTCGTACCCCGCGTAGACACCCCAGGAAGGCGCCATCGTCGCCGCGAGCACGGCCCGTACCTCGAAGGCGGGCCGGCCCCCGTGCTGAAGGTAGGCGTGCAGGATGTCAGGAGTGTTGACGAAGAAATTCGGCCGCATGTACGCGGCGGTCTCGCCGGACAGCTCGGTCAGGTAGTCGGTCAGCTCCTGCTTGCCGTTGCGCCAGGTGAAGTACGTGTACGACTGCTGGAAGCCGATCGCGCCGAGCGTACGCATCATCGCGGGCCGGGTGAACGCCTCGGCCAGGAAGATCACATCGGGATCGGTGCGGTTGATGTTCGCGATGACCTTCTCCCAGAAGACCACCGGCTTGGTGTGCGGATTGTCGACGCGGAAGATGCGCACACCGTGGGCCATCCAGTACCGCAGGATGCGGGTGGTCTCCCGGACCAGACCGCGCAGATCGCTGTCGAAGGCGATCGGATAGATGTCCTGGTACTTCTTCGGCGGGTTCTCGGCGTACGCGATCGAGCCGTCGGCGCGGTGGTGGAACCACTCGGGATGCCTGGTGACCCAGGGATGGTCCGGAGAGCACTGGAGCGCGAAGTCGAGGGCGATCTCCATCCGCAGCGTGCGGGCCGTCTCCACGAAGTGGTCGAAGTCCTCGATCGTGCCCAGATCGGGATGGACCGCGTCATGGCCGCCGTCGGGCGAGCCGATCGCCCAGGGCACTCCGACATCGTCGGGGCCGGGCTCCAGGGAGTTGTTGGGGCCCTTGCGGTAGGTGGTGCCGATGGGATGGACCGGCGGCAGATAGACCACGTCGAAGCCCATCGCGGCGACCGCGGGCAGCCGCTCGGCAGCCGTTCTGAACGTACCGCTGACGGGCGGCTCGCCCTTCTTGACGACCGCGCCCTCGGAGCGCGGGAACAGCTCGTACCAGGAGCCGTACAGCGCCCGTCTGCGCTCGACCAGCACCGGCGCGGGACGTGAGGCGGTGACCAGATCGCGCAGCGGATGGCGGGCGAGCGCGGCGTTCGCCGCCGGGGAGAGCGCGGCGGCCAGCCGGTCCGCGGCGGACAGCGACTCGTCGCGCAGGGCGTCGACGGCGGCCAGCACGGCCTCCCGGCCGTCGGCCTTCGGCACACCGGCGGCGGCCCGTTCGTACAGCTCCGCGCCCTCGGCGAGGACAAGGGCGATGTCGTGCTCGTTGATGGCCGCGGGAATCTTGATCCGGGCGGCGTGGCGCCAGGTGGCGACCGGGTCGCTCCACGCCTCGACGGTGTAGGTCCAGCGGCCTTCCTCGGTGGGGGTGACCTCGGCGCCCCAGCGGTCGGTGCCGGGAGCGAGTTCACGCATCGGGGTCCAGGGGCCCGGGCGGCCACCTGGATCCAGGAGGACGACATTGGCCGCGACCGCGTCATGGCCCTCGCGGAAGACGGTCGCGGTGACCTGGAAGGACTCACCGCTCACCGCCTTCGCGGGGCGTCTGCCGCAGTCGACGAGCGGTTGTACGTCCAGGACGGGAATGCGACCAATCAGCGGTTTCACTGGATCACCTGTGGGCTGTGCGGGCGTGACAGGCAGGGCGGGTGCGTCGGGCCGGCCGGCTGCGTATCTTTGCCGGTTCTTGATGTTTTGGATGTTCTTTGTAGCTGCTCGGTAGACGACTGGGAGGCTGCGGGCATGGCCGCTCCTGTCCGCGTTCACTCGAATAGCGCTGGAATCGTGTGGAAACGCGCTCGTTTGCCGTACGGACACCGCGTATGAGCGGGCGTGTGAGCTGTGCGTACCGGGTGCGTACCGGATGAGCCTTCCCCCTCCCTTCGGGTGGGCAATCCGGCGATCTGTTAACTACTGGGGCGTAGAGAGCCCGGCGCGAATGCGCGAATGCGCCGTGGTTGCGGAGGGCGCCCGGGGACTACCGTCGGAGGGACGGCGGACCGCACACCCGTGGTGCGTCCGCTCCGGCTCGTATGTCCCTGCGAAGGTGGAACACGTGAAGGCAATCCGTCGGTTCACCGTCCGCCCTGTCCTGCCCGCACCACTCCGACCGCTCAGCGACCTCGCCCGCAATCTGCGCTGGTCCTGGCACACCGAGACCCGAGAGCTCTTCGAAGCCGTCGATCCCGCCGGCTGGCGGGCCGCCGACGGCGACCCGGTGAGACTCCTCGGAGCCGTCTCCGCCGCCCGTCTGGCCGAGCTGGCCAGGGACAGTTCCTTCCTGGACCGGCTGACCGCCGCCGCGGCCGATCTCGACACCTATCTGCGCGGCGACCGCTGGTACCAGCAGCGTGACGCCGAGGGCGCCGAGCTGCCCGCCGCCGTCGGCTACTTCTCGCCCGAGTTCGGCATCACCGCGGCCCTGCCACAGTACTCGGGCGGCCTCGGCATCCTCGCCGGCGACCATCTCAAGGCCGCCAGCGATCTCGGCGTACCACTCATCGGTGTCGGTCTGCTCTACCGGCACGGCTACTTCCGCCAGTCGCTCTCCCGGGACGGCTGGCAGCAGGAGCAGTATCCGGTCCTCGATCCCCATGAACTCCCGCTCACGCCGCTGCGCGAGGAGGACGGCACACCCGCCCAGGTCGTCCTCACGCTGCCCGGCAGGCGCTCGCTGCGCGCCGGCGTGTGGCTGGCGCAGGTCGGCCGGGTGCCGCTGCTGATGCTCGACTCGGACGTCGAGGAGAACGGTCCGGGCGAGCGCGAGGTCACCGACCGGCTCTACGGCGGCGGCAGCGAGCACCGGCTGCTCCAGGAGATGCTGCTGGGCATCGGCGGAGTGCGCGCGGTCCGGGCGTACTGCCGGCTCACCGGCCGTCCGGCGCCCGAGGTGTTCCACACGAACGAGGGCCATGCCGGCTTCCTCGGCCTGGAGCGCATCCGTGAACTCGTCGACACCGGGCTCGGCTTCGAGGCCGCCCTGGAGGCCGTCCGCGCCGGGACGGTCTTCACCACCCATACGCCCGTGCCGGCCGGGATCGACCGGTTCGACCGCGAGCTGGTCGCCCGGCACTTCGGCGAGGACGGCGAGCTGCCTGGTGTGGCCGCCGAGCGGGTCCTCGGCCTCGGCATGGAGAGCTATCCGGGCGGCGAGCCGAATCTCTTCAACATGGCCGTGATGGGCCTGCGGCTCGCCCAGCGGGCCAATGGCGTCTCCACACTGCACGGCGCCGTCAGCCGAGAGATGTTCGCCGGACTCTGGCCGGGCTTCGATCCTCAGGAGGTGCCCATCACCTCCGTGACCAACGGTGTGCACGCGCCGACCTGGGTCGCGCCCGAGATCGCCCGGCTGGGCGAGGGCCCCGCGGACGCCACACTGTCGCCCGCGGTCCCGGACGCCGATCTCTGGGACGTACGCCGTCAGCTGCGCGAACAGCTCGTCGTGGAGGTACGGGAACGGCTGCGCGAGTCCTGGCTCCAGCGCGGTGCCCAGGCCGCCGAGCTGGGCTGGATCGACGGCGTACTCGACCCGGACGTCCTGACCATCGGCTTCGCCCGCCGGGTCCCGTCGTACAAACGGCTGACGCTGATGCTGCGCGACCGCGACCGGCTGACGGATCTGCTGCTCGATCCGGAGCGGCCGGTCCAGATCGTCGTCGCGGGCAAGGCGCATCCTGCGGACGACGGCGGCAAGCGGCTGGTGCGGGAGCTGGTGCGGTTCGCCGACGATCCGCGCGTGCGCCATCGCATCGTCTTCCTGCCCGACTACGGCATGGGGATGGCGCGCAAGCTCTATCCGGGCTGCGATGTCTGGCTGAACAATCCGCTGCGTCCGCTGGAGGCGTGCGGCACCAGCGGAATGAAGGCCGCGCTCAACGGCTGTCTCAATCTCTCGGTGCTGGACGGCTGGTGGGACGAGTGGTTCGAGCCGGACTTCGGCTGGGCCATTCCCACGGCGGACGCCGCCACCGACGAGAACCGCCGGGACGAGCTGGAGGCGAACGCCCTCTACGCGCTGATCGAGGACCGGGTGGCGCCGCGCTTCTACGACCGAGGCGCGGACGGACTGCCGGACCGCTGGATCGAGATGGTCCGCAGCACACTGGTCACCCTGGGACCGAAGGTGCTCGCGGGACGGATGGTGCGTGAGTATGTGGAGCGGCTCTACGAGCCCGCCGCCCATGCCCATCGCGCGCTGGACGCCGCGACCGCGACGGAGCTGGCGTCCTGGAAGTACCGCACACGCACGCTCTGGCCGTATGTGTCGGTCGACCATGTGGAGGGCGTCGCGGCCGGCGCCGCCGGAGGCACGGCCGAGCTGGGCTCCACACTCTCGCTGCGCGTCCAGGTGGGCCTCGGTGAACTGCGGCCGGACGAGGTGGAGGTGCAGGCCGTCGCGGGCCGGGTCGGCTCGGACGACACGCTCGTGGACGCGCGGCCGTTTCCGCTCAAGCCGGCCGACGGGCCGGATCTGGAGGGCCGCTGGATGTACGAAGGGCCGCTCGCGCTGGACCGTACGGGCCCTTACGGCTATACGGTCCGGGTGCTGCCCTCCCATCCGCTGCTCGCCACGAGCGCGGATCTGGGACTGGTCGCGCTGCCGACGGAGGCGACGGGGGAGGGCGCGGGCGTACTGCTGCGCTGACGGACGGGGCGGGACGGACGGGGCGGGCGCGGGGGCGGGCGCCCGCCGCGCCTGCGGCCATTGGTCCAGACCTTGACGTGTTCATGGGATGGCTCTACCTTCCTGACTCAATGACAGGTTCACAACTCCACTCAACGTTCATATGGGTGAATCGAGTTGGGGGCCGAACCCTTGACCGGAAGGCACCCCCACATGCGCCCCGGATCCATCCCCAGACTTCTCGGGCTCTCCGCCGCTCTCGCCGGTGTTCTGGCCGCGGCCTTCACGGCGCCCGCCGCCGCCGAGAAGGCGCCCAAGGCAGCTCCCGCCGCCGTCCCGGCCGTCGCCGCCGCTCCGGCGAGCTTCACCCATCCCGGTGTGAACCTCAACACCGCCCAGCTCGACTTCGTACGGAGCAAGGTGCAGGCGGGCGCGCAGCCCTGGAAAGCCGCGTACGACCAGATGATGGCGAGCAAGTACGCCTCGCTCACCAGGACGGCCAAGCCTCGCGCGATCGTCGAGTGCGGCTCGTACTCCAACCCCAACAACGGCTGTACGGACGAGCGCGAGGACGCCATCGCCGCGTACACCACCGCGCTGGCCTGGTACATCACCCGTGACGACCGGTACGCGCAGAAGTCCATCCAGCTCATGGACGCCTGGTCCAACTCGATCCAGGACCACACCAACAGCAACGCGCCGCTCCAGACGGGCTGGGCCGGCTCCTCCTGGCCCAAGGCCGCGGAGATCATCAAGCATGTCCACGGCAACTGGCCGAACGCCGGGCGCTTCAGCACCATGCTGCGCAATGTCTATCTGCCGGAGATCATCAACGGCTCCAACTCCAACGGCAACTGGGAGCTGACGATGATGGAGGCGGCGGTCAGCATCTCCGTCTTCCTGGACGACAAGGCGAGCTGGGACAAGGCGATCGGCAAGTATCTCGTCCGGGTGCCCGCGTACATCTATCTGGCGTCCGACGGCGATCTGCCCAGGACCGTACCGAGCCAGAACCTGAACACCCGCGACAAGATCGTCGGTTACTGGCAGGGCCAGGGCACCTTCATGACCGGCCTCACCCAGGAGACCTGCCGCGACTTCGTCCACACCGGCTACGGCATCTCGTCCGTCTCGCATGTCTACGAGACCGCCCGTATCCAGGGCCAGGACCTCTTCCCGCAGGTCGGCGAGCGGCTGCGGCAGGCGCTGGGCTTCCAGTCCAAGTACGAGGTCCAGGCCGAGCCCGTACCGTCGAACCTGTGCGGCGGCAGTGTGCAGCGCGGCCTCGGACCGATCACCGAGGTCGGCTTCAACGCGCTCAACACGCGGCTGGGCTACGCGATGACCAACACGCAGCGGCTCACGGAGCAGCAGCGGCCCTCGGGCACGAACAATCTCTTCGTGGCCTGGGAGACGCTGACCAACGCGAGCAACCCGAACTAGCCGGACGGCCGGCCGGGCGGCTTTCCTCCAGGTGGCCTCAAGGGCGCGCCGTCCAGTGAGTGACTGGGCCGGCGCGCCCTTCGTTGTTACGCCTCGGCCGCACCGACCGCGTCGGTCAGTGTGCGGGCGTCGGTGTTCGCGCCGCACAGGATGACGCAGATCTGCTCGCCCGGTGCCGGGCGGTAGCCGAACGTGGGCGTGGTGAGGGCCGCCAGGGCCGTGGCGGCGCCGTGTTCCACCGGGACACGATGGGTGGTCCACAGGGTGTGGCGGGCGCGGGAGATCTCCGGGTCCGGGACCAGGACCGAGTGGACGTCGGCCTGTTGGGCGGCGTGCAGGGCCAGCGGAGTGGCGCGGGAGGCGCCCAGGGAGTCGGCGGCGACCGAGTCGACCGGGACGTCCACCACCGCGCCGGCCTCGATCGCGGCGTTCAGGGCGCGGCAGTTCTCCGGCTCGGCCGCCACGATCCGTACACCGTGGTGACCGGCCGCCGTGGCCACTCCCGCGAAGAGACCGCCGCCGCCGACCGCGACCACCACCGTGTCGAGGCCCGGGAGCTGCCGGTGGATCTCCTCGAAGAGCGTGCCCGCTCCGGCGGCGATCAGCGGATGGTCGTACGCGTGCGAGGCGAGCGCGCCGCTGCGGGCGGCGAACTCCTCGCAGGCCGCGAGGGCTTCGGCGTACCGCGTGCCGACGAGCCGTACCTCCGCGCCGTACGAGCGGAGCCTCGCGACCTTCACCGGCGGCGCGGTCTCGGGCAGGAACACCGTGGCGGTCACGCCCAGTTGCCGGGCGGCCCAGGCGCAGGCGAGCCCGGCATTGCCGCCCGAGGCGATGGTCACGCCGGCGTCCGGGAGAGTGCCGGCCGCACGGTGGGCCTGGAGGAAGTTCTGGGCGCCACGGGCCTTGAAGCTGCCGGTGTGCTGCATGAACTCCAGCGCCAGCCACACCTGGGAAGCGCCGGTGGCATGCGTGGCGCCGTCGGCGCCGGTCGCGCCCGTCGCGCCGAGCTCCGTCGGCGCCAGGACCACCGGGCGTACCCGTCCCGCGACGCGGTCGCCCGCCTGCTTGACATCGTCGTAGGTGAGTCGGTTCACGGAGGCTCCTGTGCTGCCGGGTGTCGCGGGACGATACGGCGTACCGTACGCCGACCACCTGACAGAACCGCCCGAGGTGTCGGTGAGGACACCTCGGGCGGTTCCCGGATCAGCTCCGATCAGCTCGGCCGGAGCGGGCCGTCCTGCGGCTCAGCTCTAGAAGGTGAGCTTCCAGCTGTTGATACGGCCGACGTCCGCCGCCGCGACATCCTGGACCCGGAGCTTCCAGGCGCCGTTCGCGACCTCGGACGAGGCGCCCGCGTAGAACGTCTCGATGACATTGTCCGCCGAGTCGCTGCCGCTGGCGGGCTTCAGGTTGTACACGCTGCCGTCCGGCGCGACCAGGTCGATGACCAGGTCACCGCGCCAGGTGTGCGTGATGTTCACGTCGACCTGGAGGCTGGCCGGAGCGTTGCCCGCGACACCCGTGACGTTGATCGTCGAGGTCACCGCAGCGCCGTTGTCCGGGATGGCGACCTGCGTGGTGCTCTCGAACGACTGGCCCGTGCCGCCGCCACCGGGACGCGGACCGACCGCGATACCGGCCCAGGCGTTCTGGACGGCCGTGTACTCGGCGCTGGTGGCGCCGTACAGCTCGGCGGTGGCCGCGAGAGTGCCCGTACGGGCCGCCGAGTAGTTGGTCGTGGACGTGAACTTCGTGGTCAGCGCCCTGTACCAGATCAGCTCGGCCTTCGCCCGGCCGATGCCGGTCACCGGCAGACCGTCCGAGGTCGGGGAGTTGTACGAGACGCCGTTGACGACCTTGGCGCCGCTGCCCTCGGAGAGCAGGTAGAAGAAGTGGTTCGCCGGGCCCGAGGAGTAGTGGACGTCCACGCCGCCGATGCCGGAGTACCAGTAGTCCTTGGACGCGCCGTCCTTGCTCGGCTGGTCCATGTACCGCAGCGGAGTGCCGTTGCCGTTGATGTTGATCTTCTCGCCGACCAGGTAGTCACCCGGGTCCTGCGGGCTGTTGGCGTAGAACTCGACCGCCGCGGCGAAGATGTCGGAGGTGGCCTCGTTCAGACCGCCGGACTCACCGCTGTAGACCAGACGGGCGGTGACGGAGGTGACGCCGTGGGACATCTCGTGGGCGGCCACGTCGATGGACGTCAGCGGCTTGAGGTCGCCCGCGCCGTCGCCGTACGTCATGCAGAAGCAGCTGTCCTGCCAGAACGCGTTGACGTACGCGTTGCCGTAGTGGACGTTGGACGTCGCGCCGACACCGTCATTGCGGATACCGGAGCGGCCGTGCACGTTCTTGTAGTAGTCCCACGTCTCCGCGGCACCGTAGTGGGCGTCCGCGGCGGCGGTCTCCGTGTTGGACGGCTGGCCGTTGCCCCAGGTGTCGTCCGGGCCCGTGTAGAGCGCCCCAGTGTCCGAGTTGTACGTCCTGTGGTTGCCGCGGCCGGTGTCGGTCAGGCTGTACGTCGACCCGGAGAGCTGGGTGCCGAGCGTGACCTGGCCGCTGTACTGCGTGTTGCCGATGCCGTTCATGACGGCCTGCCACTCGTACAGCTTCTTGCCGGTGGCGGCGTCCGTCACGACGTGCAGCTCGTTCGGAGTGCCGTCGTGCTGGAGCCCGCCGACGACCGTCTCGTACGCGAGGGTCGGCGCGCCCTGCGCCATCCACACCACCTTGCGCGGCGCGCGGTCGGCCTCGGCCTTCTTCGAGCCCTCCGCCGCGGCGGCGCTCAGCGCCTGCTTCTCGGCGACGGCCGGCGCGATGTCGGCCGTGGTGGCGACGTTCTTGAGGGCGGCCTTGGACGCCTTGCTGACGGACTTGGTCGCGCCCGCCTTCGTCGCGGCCACGACGAGGTCGCCACCGAGGACCGGGAGGCCCTGGTAGGTGCGCTCGTACCGGGTGTGCGTGGTGCCGTCCACATCCTGGATGACATCACGGACGACGAGCTTCTCCTGCGCGCCGAGGCCGAGGTCCTCGGCGGTGGCCGCCTTGGACGCGTCGGCCGCCTTGATCAGCGCGGTGCGCTGCGCGGGGGAGAGAGCGCGCTCCTGCGCACCCGGGTTGGCCTGGCCGGCCACCGGTGCGGCGGGAGCGGTCTCGGGCTGGGCGGAGGCGGTACCGGCCTGCACACCGACGGTGAGCAGAGCGGCTGCCGCTATCAGAGCACCGGTCGCGGTGGCGCGACGGCTGGGCGTGGATCTCACGCGAACTCCTTCTGCGAGGGGGGTACCGGGCCGCTCGGTGGGCAGCCCGGACAGAGCAAGCGGAGCAAGGTGGTGCGGAGAACGGGGGAAGAGTGACAGCCGTGACGGCTCACTGTCAGGAGCGCGTCAAGAAGTTGGCCGGAAATCGTCCGCTGCCCGAAAGGCCTTGTTCGTTAAGCGGACGTTTCGTCGATCATCGCGGAGATGCCGCCGAGGGTTCGCACACCGTCAACAACGGTTCGTGACAGCACCATTCGAGGACCGCGCGGAGTTCGGGCGCGAAGTTGCCGAATGTGAACGTGATGTTGAGCGGACGGCACGCGGGCGCTGACGGGATCGTTTCGTAACGTGACTGATTTCTTACCGTCCACTCTGCGGTGGTACGGGCGTCAGCTCCGCGATGGTCCGGGCGTCAACTCGCGGTGCCGCGCACCGGAACGCGCGGTGCGGGCGCGGGAGCGGCCACCGATGCCTGACGCGACCACCGGCCCGCGATGACCGCGCACACCATCAACTGGAGCTGATGGAAGAGCATCAGCGGAAGGATCACCAGCCCGGCCGAGGAACCGAAGAGCACGGCGGCCATGGGCAGTCCCGTCGCGAGGCTCTTGTTCGAGCCGCAGAAGACGATGGTGATGCGGTCCTCGCGGCTGAACCCGAGCCGCCGCGCGGCGAACGAGGTCGTACCGAGCGCCACCGCCAGCAGGGCCGCGGCCAGTGCCAGCAGGACGAGCAGCCGCGCCGGTGTCATCTGGTGCCAGATGCCCTCGGCCATGCCTCTGCTGAAGGCCGTGTAGACCACGAGCAGGATGGAGAACCGGTCCAGGAGCCCGATGCGCTTCTTGTGCCGGCCGATGAATGCGCCGATCCAGCGGCGGCAGAACTGCCCGGCGAGGAAGGGCAGCAGCAGCTCGGTGACGATGGTGAGCAGCCCGTGGAGCGAGAAGCTCACCGTGGAGCCGATCAGCCAGGCCGCGAGCAGCGGAGTGGCCACCATCCCGGCCAGGCTGGAGTACGTACCGGCGCAGATCGCGGCCGGGACATTGCCACGGGCGGTGGAGGTGAGCGCGATCGACGACTGGACCGTCGAGGGCACGACACAGAGGAAGAGCAGCCCCATGTAGAGCTGTTCGCCGAGCAGATACGGTACGAGACAGCCGACGGCCAGGCCCAGCAGCGGGAAGAGCGCGAAGGTGCTCGCTCCGACGACGAGATGGAGCTTCCACTGCCGCAGACCGTCCAGCGCCTCCCGGGTGGAGAGCCGCGCGCCGTAGAGGAAGAAGAGCAGACCGATGGCGATGTCGGCGGCATGGCCGACGGCCGTCGCCGCACGGCCGGTCGCGGGCAGCAGCGCCGCGAACACGACCGTGCCGAGGAGGGCGACGACATAGAGGTCGACCGCCCTCCTCAAGCGGCCTGGCCAGGAACTCAGCCAGGTCATTGACGTCACGTCACTCACCGCTTTCGCCTTGCCACGGAGGATGGCCGACCTCGGTGGTCCAGTTGCCGGAGGAAGTATGCGGACGATCCGGTTCCTGCGCGGGCGCCGACGCCGACGCCGACGCCGACGCCGGCGCGGGTGCCGGTGCCGGTGCGGGCGCGGGTGCTGCTCCCGAGCCCGCGCCCGAGCCGTCTCCGGTCTTTACGTCGATGGCCCCGCCGCCTCCGTCGTGATCGCTGCCCGCCGTGCCCTTGCCGAGGAGCAGCGTATTGAGCGTCCGGTCGACCTCCAGCCATGAGTCCGCGAAGGAGTTGTCGATCACGATGAGGCCGACGCTCCGGTTGCCCGTGGGCTCCGGCCGCGACTCGTCCTCCTCGTCGTCCTGCGCCTCCACGGGTGTGACCGCGGGACCGGCCGTCGCGACACCGCCGGCGCACAGCACACTCGCCGCCGCCGCGACGACCGCTCCCGCGGTCGACGCGCCTCGTACGAGAGGCCCTGCTTTCTGCTGCCGGTGCCGGCCGCTGCCGGGCCGGAAGGGTTTCACAGACATATGACGGTCCGGTTCGCTTCGGTTCGCTTCGGTTCGATTCGCGGTCAGACCGATACCGACTGACGGTACTTGTGGTGCCTGCTGATGTTCTTCTCCAGCAGTTCCGTGGATCCCTTGACGCCGATGGCTCCGGTCTCCGCGGTTTCCGGGAGCCGTCCGTCGGCCAGTTTGAGATCGGTCAGCGCGCCGTCGATCGCGCCGTGCGCGGCGAAAAGACATGGCGTGCTGTAGATGGCGAGATCGACGCCCAGCTCCGACAGCTCGGAAAGCGAGAGCCTCGGCGACTTTCCGCCCGCGATCTGATTGAACAGCAGCGGCTTGTCGCCGACGATCGAACGGATCTTACGGATCCACTCCACGCTCCGTACTCCGTCGACCAGGATGACATCCGCGTCGGTCTCCGCGAGGGCCTCCGCCCGGCGGATGATCTCTCCCTCCTCCGTGGCGTCCGTACGGGCCACCACGAGCAGGTCCTCCCTGCTGCGCAGCACCAGGTCGAGCTTCTCCAGATACTCCTCCAGCGGCAGGATCAGCTTGCCGTCGGCATGGCCGCACCTGCGAGGACGCTTCTGGTCCTCCAGGATCACTCCGGACGCTCCGGCGCGCTCCAGCCGCTGCACCACATGGCAGGCGACCTCGGGATCCATATAGCCGTCGTCGATGTCCACGAGCAGATGGTGCCGCGGAAAGGCCAGCCGCAGCCGCTCCACGAAGGCCACCATGTCGGGCCAGGCGATGAAGCCGATGTCGGGCAATCCGTAATGCGACGCCGCGAATCCGAAGCCGGAGACGAAGAAACCGTTGTAGTGCTGGGCCGCGATGGAGGCCGAGTACATGTCATAGATACCGATGAGAGGCGTCGTACGCGATGACGCGACCGCTTCTCGCAGGCTATTGCCGTAGTCCATGGTTCTCCCTCAACTCAGAACCCGCCCGAGCACGGGTTCAGGCCCTGTCATGACGGGCAAACATTTACAGAAAACCAAGACTCCGTAAAACGACACACCGGTTCGCACCCTGAAGAGGTAAAAACTTCGGAGCGATCATTATGTGATTAATTATCGAGAGGTGAGGGCTGTCGGTGCTGAATTCCGCCGAATTCCGTTGTCAGGCAAGGCTTTCGCGCCAGGCGCGGTGGAGGCCCGCGAAGCGGCCCGTGCCGGCGATGAGATCGGCCGGTGTGCCGTCCTCGACAATGCGGCCGTGTTCCATCACCAGCACCCGGTCCGCGATCTCGACGGTGGACAGCCGATGGGCGATCACCACCGCCGTACGGCCGTGCAGGACGGTGTCCATCGCGCGCTGCACCGCGCGCTCGCCCGGGATGTCCAGCGAGCTGGTCGCCTCGTCGAGGATCAGCACCGCCGGATCGGCGAGCAGCGCGCGTGCGAAGGCGACCAGTTGACGCTGGCCCGCGGAGATCCGGCCGCCTCGCTTGCGTACGTCCGTGTCATAGCCGTCCGGCAGACCGCTGATGAAGTCGTGCGCGCCGATCTCCTTCGCCGCCCGCACGATCTCCTCACGGGAGGCGTCGGGACGGCCGAGGGCGATGTTCTCGGCGACCGTGCCGGAGAACAGGAAGGCCTCCTGAGTCACCATCACGACTCCGCGCCGCAGCTCCGGTGTTTCCAGCTCGCGCAGATCGACTCCGTCGAGCAGCACCCGGCCGTCCGTCGGATCGTAGAACCGCGCCAGCAGCTTGGCCAGCGTGGACTTGCCCGCGCCCGTGGAGCCGACGACCGCGACCGTCTGGCCGGCCGGGACGGTCAGATCAAAGCGTGGAAGGACCTCGCCGCCCGTGCGGTACGCGAAGCTCACCGCGTCGAACACGACCTCACGGCCCGGGAATCCGCCGGTGAGCGCGGGCAGCGGGCGAGGGCGCGCCGCCTCGGGCACCGAGGGCGTCTGGGCCAGCAGGCCCGCGATCTTCTCCAGGGAGGCGGCGGCGGACTGGTAGGAGTTGAGGAACATCCCGAGCCGGTCGATCGGGTCGTAGAGCCGCCGCAGATAGAGCACGGCCGCGGCCAGCACACCGAGGGCCAGAGTGCCCTCGGCCACCCGGTAGGCGCCCCAGAGCACGATCCCGGCGACAGCGGTGTTGGCGACGAGCCGGGAGCCGACCACATAGCGGGCCATCTCCAGCAGGGCGTCGCCGTTGCTGCGCTCATGGTGGTGGTTGAGCTCATGGAAGCGCGCGTCGTTGGCCCGCTCGCGCCGGAAGGCCTGTACGGGCCTGATGCCGTTCATCGTCTCCGCGAACTTCACGATGACGGCGGCGATCGCGGTGGAGCGCCGGCCGAAGACCTTGGCCGCGCGGCGCTGGTAGAGCCGTACGAGCAGATAGAGCGGTACGAACGAGAGCACGGCCAGCGCGCCGAGCCCGAGGTCCAGATAGAGCAGCATCGCGCAGATGTACGCGAAGGCCAGCACCACGCCGATCAGTTCCTGGAGGCCCTCGCTGAGCAGTTCGCGCAGGGACTCCACGTCGGTGGTGGACCGGGAGATCAGCCGCCCGGAGGTGTACCGCTCGTGGAAGTCCACACTCAGCGCCTGCGCGTGGCGGAAGATACGGCCGCGCAGATCGAGCAGTACGTCCTGGTTGATGCGGGCGGCGGCGCGGATGAAGGCGTACTGGAAGGCTCCGGAACCGGCGGCGCAGATCAGATATCCGGCGCCGACGGCGATCAGCGGACCGTGGTCGTCGTCGCGGAAGGCGGGCACTCCGCGGTCGATGGCGTACGCGACGAGCAGCGGGCCCGCCTGGGCGGCGGCCTGCTGGAGCAGCAGGAGCAGCGCGGCCACGGCGACTCTCGTACGCCGGGCGCTCAGCAGGGAGCGCAGCAGCGCGCCGGTGGCGCCAGGAGGCGCGGGCAGCGCGTCCTGGCCGAAGGGATCGTCGGCGGCGGGGACGGCGGAAGAGTCCTGGGCGTCGGGGCCGGGTGCGGAGGCGCCGCCTTGCAGGGGCTTCGCGGGCGGGCCCGTACGTGTGTCAACGCCCGCGCCCTTCTCCGTATCCGTACCCTTTTCCGTGGCCGTGCCCGGCCCTTCGTCGGGAGCCGGGCCCGTGCCTGTGGTGCTGGTCGACGTGGTCATCGGACGGTCTCCTCAACGGCCTCGGACTCCACGCCCGGTTCGGACTCCACGCCGGCCCCGGAATCCACGCCCGGCTGGGCTCCGGACATCAGCCACGCGTACTCCTCGCTGGCGCGCAGCAGTTCCTGATGGGTGCCCACGGCGGCGATCCGCCCTCGCGAGATCAGCGCCACCCGGTCGGCGAGCATCACGGTGGACGGACGGTGCGCCACGACCAGCGCGGTCGTCTCCCGCAGCACCTGCCGCAGCGCCGCCTCCACCAGCGCTTCCGTATGGACGTCCAGCGCGGAGAGCGGATCGTCCAGCACCAGGAAGCGCGGCCGGCCGACCACCGCCCTGGCGAGCGCGAGCCGCTGCCGCTGGCCGCCGGAGAGGCTGAGTCCCTGCTCGCCCACCTCCGTACGCACGCCCTGCGGCAGCTCGGCGACAAAGCCCGCCTGGGCCACCTCCAGCGCCCTGGACAGCGCCTCCTCATCGGCGTCCGCCGCGCCCATCAGTACGTTCTCCGCGACGCTCGCGGAGAAGAGCGTCGGCTCCTCGAACGCCACCGACACCAGTTCACGCAGCTGTGGACGCGGTATCCCGGCGATGTCCTCGCCGTCCAACGTGATCCGTCCCGAGGTCACTTCGTGCAGCCGCGGTACGAGCGCGGTGAGCGTCGTCTTGCCCGATCCGGTGGCTCCGACCAGGGCCATGGTCTCGCCCGGTCTGATGTGCAGATCGATGCCGGACAGCACGGGCGGCGAGTCCGCGTCGGCGTCCGGGTAGCGGAACGAGACGCCCTCGAAGCGCAGCCCGCCGCCGGTGTCCGGAGCCGGCCCGCCGTCCTGGTCGCCGCCCACTGCCTTGGTGAGGGCAACCGTTTCTCCGGTCCGCGCGGCGGATGCGGCGGACGCGGCCTGCGCGGCCGACGGCTCCGGTTCCGCCTCCTCCGGTACGTCCATCACCTCGAAGAACCGCTCGGTCGCCGTCGCCGACTCCTGACTCATCGCCAGCAGGAAGCCCATCGACTCCACCGGCCACCGCAGCGCCAGCGCCGTCGACAGGAACGCCACCAGCGTGCCCGCCGAGAGCCCGCCGTCCGCCACCTGGATCGTGCCCAGCACCAGCGCCGCGCCGATCGCCAGCTCCGGAATGGTCATGATCAGGGCCCAGATGCCCGCCAGCAGCCGTGCTTTGTCCAGCTCCGTGGTGCGCAGCTGCCGTGCCAGCACCCGGAAGGCGAGCGCCTGGCTGCGATGGCGGCCGAATCCCTTGATGATCCGGATGCCGAGCACGCCCTCCTCGACCACCGTGGTCAGATCGCCGACCTGGTCCTGGGCCCGCCGCGCGACCAGTGAGTACCGCGTCTCGAAGAGCGAACAGAGAATGACCAGCGGCACCACCGGCGCCAGCAGCACCACGCCGAGCGACCAGTCCTGGAGCAGCAGGATGACAAAGCCCGCCAGGATCGTCGTCACGTTCACCAGGAGGAACGTCAGCGGGAAGGCGAGGAACATCCGCAGCAGCATCAGATCGGTCGTCGCGCGCGAGAGAAGCTGACCGGAGGGCCAGCGGTCGTGGAAGGCCACGGGCAGCCGTTGCAGATGGCGGTAGAGATCGGCCCGCATCGCCGCCTCCACGCTCGACAGCGGCCGGGCCACCAGCCAGCGCCGGAAACCGAACAGCACCGCCTCCACGATCCCGAGGAGCAGCAGAAGCAGGGCTCCCAGCCAGACACCTCCCGGATCCCGGTCGGTGACCGGTCCGTCGACCATCCACTTCAGGATGAGCGGGAACACCAGACCGAGGCAGGACGCGACGATCGCGACAAAAGCCGCACTGAAGAGACGTGTTCGCACCGGTCGTACATAGGGCCACAGCCGCAGCAGTGAGCGTACGGAGGACCGGTCCTTGGTGGTGGCTGCATGGTTCTCGGACATCATGAGCGAGCCTACGGTTCACCACTGACATCGCTCATGTGCTTTTTCGCCAGTCGGGTGGCCGGTGGGCCTGTCGTATCTCCATATCAACCGAATGGCTGATGGGCTTTCGAGCGTGATGGCCGAGCCTCACTCGCGTACCTGGAACACCAGGACGCACCGTGCCGGGACCGCCACCGTCGTCCCGGCCTCGTACACCGTGCCCGGTGCCCGTGTCTGGTCCTCGCGCGCGGTGTCCACGAGCAGTTCGTACGTCCGTGCCCAGGGCGGTCCCGGCAGAGTGACGTCGACCGGCGCGTCCGCCGCGTGCAGGACCGTCAGAAAGCTGTCGTCCGTGATCTTCTCGCCGTGCGCGTCCCGGCCCGGGATGTCCCGCCCGGACAGGAAGAGCCCGAGCGTGGACGCCGGCGCGTACCAGTCCTCCTCGGTCATCTCCTCGCCGTGCGGAGTGAACCACGCCAGATCCCGCAGCCCGTCCGGTGCCTGAGGCAGGCCGGAGAAGAAGGCGCGGCGGCGCAGGACGGGATGGGCGTGGCGCAGGGCGAGCAGCCGGCTGGTCAGCTCGTACAGACCGCGTGCTCCGTACGGGTCGTCCGGCCGCTCGTCCGCTCGTGCACCCGATGGGTCCAGTGGTGACCAGTCGAGCCAGCTCACCTCGTTGTCCTGGCAGTACGCGTTGTTGTTGCCGCGCTGCGTACGGCCCATCTCGTCGCCCGCGACCAGCATCGGCACACCGGTCGACACCAGCAGTGTGGTGAGCAGATTCCGCAGCTGGCGCCGGCGCAGGGCGTTGACCGCGGGATCGTCGCTCTCGCCCTCCACTCCGCAGTTCCAGGCGCGATTGTCGTCCGTACCGTCCCGGTTGCCCTCGCCGTTGGCCTCGTTGTGCTTGCGCCCGTACGACACGAGATCGCGCAGGGTGAAGCCGTCGTGCGCGGTGACGAAGTTGACGGAGGCGTACGGCCGCCGGCCGCCCCAGGCGTAGAGATCGCTCGATCCGGAGAGCCGGTAGCCCAGATCGCGTACATCGGGCAGCGCGCCGCGCCAGAAGTCCCGTACGGCGTCGCGGTACCGGTCGTTCCACTCCGTCCACAGCGGAGGGAACGCGCCCACCTGATAGCCGCCGTTGCCCACGTCCCACGGTTCGGCGATCAGCTTCACCCGGCGCAGTACCGGATCCTGGGCGATCACCGCGAGGAACGGCGAGAGCATGTCGACATCGTGCATCGAACGGGCCAGGGCCGCCGCGAGGTCGAAGCGGAATCCGTCGACGCCCATCTCGGTGACCCAGTACCGCAGCGAGTCGGTGATCAGCCGCAGCACCTGGGGCTGGAGCACATGGAGCGTGTTGCCGCAGCCCGTGTAGTCCAGATAGCGGCGGGCGTCGGACGGGAGCCGGTAGTAGCCGCGGTTGTCGATCCCGCGCAGCGACAGCGTCGGACCCAGCTCTCCGGCCTCCGCCGTGTGGTTGTAGACCACATCGAGGATGACCTCGATGCCCGCCGCGTGCAGCGCCCGTACCATCCGCTTGAACTCGCCGACCTGCTCGCCGCGCGTGCCGTCCGAGGCATAGGCGGCGTGCGGTGCGAAGTAGCCGATGGAGTTGTAGCCCCAGTAGTTGTGCAGTCCGCGCCGGAGCAGATGCTCCTCGTGGGCGAACTGGTGTACGGGCAGTAGCTCGACCGCGGTCACTCCGAGCCGCCGGAGATGGCCGATCGCCGCCGGATGCGCGAGGCCCGCGTACGTACCGCGCAGCTCCTCCGGGATGCCCGGATGGAGCTTGGTGAAGCCACGGACATGGAGTTCGTAGATGACCGAGTCGGCCCAGGGCGTCTTGGGCCGCCGGTCCTCGGCCCACTCGTCGTCGGGCGCGTCGTCGTGGACGACGACCGCCTTCGGGACGAACGGAGCGGAGTCGCGGTCGTCACGCACCGTGTCCGCGACATTGCGCTGCGGCCAGTCGCGTACATGGCCGTAGACCTCGGGCGGCAGCCGGCGGTAGTCATGGCCCTCGGCGGCGTCGACCGCGCGGGCGTACGGGTCGAGCAGCAGCTTCGCCGGATTCCAGCGGGCGCCCGTCCACGGGTCCCAGCGGCCGTGCACCCGGAATCCGTACCGCTGTCCGGGACGGACCCCGGGGACGAAGCCGTGCCAGATCTCATGGGTCAGCTCCGTCAGCGGGAGCCGTGTCTCGGCGCCGCTGTCGTCGAACAGACAGACCTCGACCGCTTCCGCGCCGCCCGCCCAGAGCGCGAAATTGGTGCCCGCGATCCCGTCGGGACCGATCCGGAAGCGGGCGCCCAGCGGCGTCGGCGCTCCCGGCCAGACCGCCGTCCTCGGGCCGTCGGGCCCCAGGGCCGCTCGCCCAGGGCGCCGGCCGTTGGCACCGTACGGAGGAAGGGCTCCGGTCCGGTCCGCCGCCCGTGGTGTGTGCTCGGCTGCGCTCGCCACCTGTCCGGCCTCCCGCGGCTCCCGGCCCCGCGGATCGGTGCGCGCGGCGTCCCGGCCGCGGCTCTCCTCGCGTGGTCTCCCACCTGTTCTGCCCGCAACAGGGCCCGCACTCACGTTTCCCCCGGAGGGTGGTGGTCGTTGGGCGGATTGTGAGACATGTATTGGAGCGGGCAAAACGGGCAGGGAACGGCATGGTCGTCGCCCTGGCATGGACAGGACTGCTGGCCGGACTGACGGGATGCACCGGTCAGCGGCCACCGGTCAACGACGCCAAGCCACGGCCACCGGGAGACACCATCCGGATCACTCCCAAGGACGGCGCCAAAAACATCGGCGCGGCGGAGAAGATCGAGGTGAGCGTGGCCGACGGCCGGCTGGAGCGGGTACGGGTCGTCCAGATCGAGGACGCGAGCCCGACCGCGCTGCCGGGACGTATCTCCAAGGACGGCCGTGTCTGGACACCGGCGGGCCGGGCGCGGATCGCCCTGGCCGCCAAGTACAGCGTCGACGCGGTGGCGGTGGACGGCCGGGGCCGGCGCTCGGCCCGGCACACCACCTTCACCACGGCCGTTCCCACCGATCAGTTCACCGGCTACTTCTCGCCCGAGAACCGGGCCACCGTCGGCACCGGAATGATCATTTCCTTCGACTTCAACCGGAAGATCCGCAACCGCGCCGCCGTCGAGCGCGCCATCGAGGTCACCTCGGATCCGCCGGTCGAGGTGTCCGGTCACTGGTTCGGCGACCAGCGCCTCGACTTCCGGCCCCGTACGTACTGGAAGCCGGGCACCGAGGTCGCGATCCGTATCGGGCTGCGGGACGTCCAGGCGGCGCCCGGAGTCTTCGGCATCCAGAACAAGCACGTCGGGTTCCGGGTCGCGCGGTCCCAGATCTCCCGGGTCGACGCCAGAAAACACACCATGGAGGTACGGCGTGACGGCATGCTGCTCTCGACTCTGCCGATCACCGCGGGCGCGCCCAAGAATCCCACGTACAACGGGAAGATGGTGGTGACCGAGCTGTACGACGTCACACGTATGAACGGCGAGACGGTCGGATTCGGCGGTGAGTACGACATCGAGGATGTGCCGCACGCGCTGCGGCTGACCACGTCCGGGACATTTCTGCACGGCAACTACTGGGCGTCCGAGGAGACTTTCGGCGCCGAGAACGTCAGCCACGGCTGTGTCGGACTGCGGGACGTCAGAGGCGGTGCGCCCGACACTCCGGCGGGCTGGTTCTTCTACCAGACGCTGATCGGCGATGTGGTGGAGGTGGTCAACTCGCATGACCGCACGGTCGCTCCGGACAACGGTCTCGGCGGCTGGAATCTGTCCTGGCAGCGGTGGAAGGAGGGCTCGGCCGTCCACTGACCGCTGTCCCGGCCCTGGTTGAGCCGCGCTGAGCCCTCGTCGAGTCTGCGTTTTTGTCGTTCTGCGTCCTCGGCGTTCTCAGTGTCTCAGCGTCCTCTGTGCCTTCTGTGTCCGCAGTGTCCTTTGCGTTCTCTGCGTACGACGCTGTCTGTGCCCCGCCCCGTACAACCCGTATGACCTGCGCCGTCCCGGACTTGTTGGGACACAACGGTGACATTCGCGTACTCAACGCGACGCACGCGGTGTGATTATCTAGCGCCGTGCGCGTGCACATCAGCGCGTGGGAGTGCGGGCCGTGGCGGGGCCAGGCCGTGCGAGGGGAGACGACCAGAGTGAACGGGCTGCCGATATCGGGACAGCGGCGGGGACATCGGGGAACGGGGCCGCTGGCCCTGATGCTGGGGGCGCTCCTGCTGGTCCTCACCGCGTGCGGCGGCGGAGGCGGCGGCTCGGGCAAGGGCGACGGTGACAAGAACCGCGGCAAGGACGCGACGAAGGTCGAGAACGCCGCGTCCGTCGCGGTGGTGACCATCCTTCCGAAGGACAACGCGAAGGGCGTCGCGACCACCGGCGCCCTCAAGGTCTCCGCGGCCAAGGGCAGGCTGACCACCGTCACCGTCCAGGACGACAAGGGCAATCCGGTCGAGGGGAAGCTGGCCGAGGGCGGCGGAGCCTGGGAGCCGCTCCAGCATCTCGCCGGCGCCACCAAGTACAAGGTGCACGCGATCGCCGAGGACGCCGACGGCCGGGAGTCCGCCAAGGACATCACGTTCACGACGCTCGTCCCGAAGAACACCTTCATCGGGACCTACACGCCGGAGGACGGTTCGACGGTCGGCGTCGGGATGCCGGTCTCCATCAACTTCAGCCGGGGCATCACCGATCCCGAAGCGGTCGAGAAGGCCATTACGGTGACGGCCGATCCGGCCGTACCGGTCGAGGGCCACTGGTTCGGCAACGACCGGCTGGACTTCCGTCCCGAGAAGTACTGGGCCGCGGGCACGAAGGTGACCGTGAAGCTCAATCTGGACGGTGTCGAGGGCCGGCCGGGCGTGTACGGCAAGCAGGCCAAGTCCGTGTCGTTCACCATCGGCCGCAGCCAGGTCTCCACCGTCGACGCGAGCGCCAAGACGATGAAGGTCGTACGGGACGGCAAGCAGATCAAGAACATCCCGATCACCGCGGGCGCGCCGGCGACCACCACGTACAACGGTCAGATGGTCATCAGCGAGAAGTACGAGGTGACCAGGATGAACGGCGCGACGGTCGGCTTCGGCGGTGAGTACGACATCAAGGACGTGCCGCACGCGATGCGCCTGTCCACCTCGGGCACCTTCGTCCACGGCAACTACTGGGCGTCCTCGGGCACCTTCGGCTCGGCGAACGTCAGCCACGGCTGTGTGGGACTGCGGGACATCCGCGGCGGCGGCAACAACGGGACGCCGTCCGCGTGGTTCTACAACTCCTCGATCATCGGTGACGTGGTCGTCGTCAAGAACTCGAAGGACAAGCAGATAGCCCCGGACAACGGTCTCAACGGCTGGAACATGTCCTGGTCGGAGTGGATCGCGTAACCCTTACGGAGCAGCCGCCGAGCCGTGGCGGCGACGGACCCGATGCACCGTCACGGTGAGTGTGACCAAGTGCATCGGGTCCGTTGTCGTTAGCGCCGGTTAACCTGCCTCGTATGGCATTCGTGAACCTCGAAGTCTCCGGCGGCGTCGGCACCATCCGGCTCGACCGCCCACCGATGAACGCGCTCAACACCGCCATCCAGGACCGGCTGCGCGAGCTGGCCGAGGAGGCGGGCCGGCGCGAGGACGTCCGCGCGGTGATCCTGTACGGCGGCGAGAAGGTCTTCGCGGCCGGCGCCGACATCAAAGAGATGCGGGACATGGACCACGCGGCGATGGTCGGGCGCTCCCGGGCGCTCCAGGAGTCGTTCACGGCGGTGGCCCGTATCCCCAAGCCCGTCGTCGCCGCGGTCACCGGCTACGCGCTGGGCGGCGGCTGCGAGCTGGCCCTCTGCGCCGACTTCCGGATCGCCGCGGACGACGCCAGGCTGGGCCAGCCCGAGATTCTGCTCGGGCTGATCCCGGGCGCCGGCGGCACCCAGCGGCTGGCCCGGCTGGTCGGTCCCTCCCGCGCCAAGGACCTCATCTTCACGGGCCGTCAGGTGAAGGCCGAGGAGGCGCTGGCGATCGGTCTGGTCGACCGCGTGGTCCCGGCGGCGGAGGTGTACGAGCAGGCGGCGGCCTGGGCCGCGAAGCTCGCCCAGGGGCCCGCGCTCGCGCTGCGGGCTGCGAAAGAGTCGGTCGACGCGGGCCTGGAGACGGATCTGGAGACCGGCCTCGCCATCGAACGGAACTGGTTCGCCGGGCTGTTCGCCACGGAGGACCGCGAGCGCGGCATGCGGTCCTTCGTGGAGGACGGTCCGGGCAAGGCCAAGTTCCTCTGAAAGGGCCTCGGTTGGACACGGAGAGCCACGACGTCAACTCCACGCACGCCTTAGCACAGACTTAAGGCAACCTTAAGGGAAATGCCGTGATCACTCCGGGCGATCATTGAATCGCTCGGTGTCATCGCAGGTCAGAACGGGCTCAAGCGGTCAAGTTCTGCCCTTGGCATATGCCGTTCACGCCCCCTGGAATGATTCATTCCGGGGGGTCCAATCCCTTGGAAAGGCCCCGGAGCGGGCTCTGGGCGGCCATGATGGGGGGCATGGCGGGCCTGGAGGGTGTGGAGCAGCCGCGGCAGCGCGGCAGCGTGACCGCAGCGCGGTGGATACCGTCCGTCGAAGACGAACAGGCGCTCAAGGCGCTGGAGTTGTTCGGCAATCCGACGGAGGCGGAAGTCCGTCTGCCCTCCCGCCCGGAATCCGCCTCGGCCGCCCGCAGGATCACCCACAGTGTGGTCCTGCGCCAGTGGGCGCTCTCGCCGCAGACCGCCGAGTACGCCGTCCTGCTCGTCTCGGAGCTCGTCGGCAACGCCGTACGGCACACCGGTGCGCGCGTCTTCGGATTACGGATGCTGCGCCGCCGCGGCTGGATCAGGATCGAGGTCCGTGATCCCTCCCGAGGACTGCCCTGTCTGATGCCGGTGCACGAGATGGACACCAGCGGGCGCGGGCTCTTCCTGGTGGACCGGCTCTCCGACCGGTGGGGCGTGGATCTGCTGCCGCGCGGCAAGACCACCTGGTTCGAGATGCGGGTCGCCGACCGCCAGACTCCCTGAGGCCTCACCGGCCGTCCTTGCCCGTCGTCCTCGCCCGTCGTCCTCGCCCGTCGCCCTCGCCTTTCGTCGTCACCTGTCGTCCTCATCCGTCGGTATCAGCGCCGGTACGAGCCCTGGCCCTCCATCGGGTTAATCATCACTTTTTGCCCGGTGCGCGCCTTAAATGGGTGCGTGATCCCGATCGACCGTCGCAGAGCACTGCGCGCAGCAGCCGGCGCGGCCGTCACGGGCGCCCTCGCCACCGGCTGTACGGACAGCGCCCCGGGCCCGCCCGGCTCCGTACCCACGTCCTCCGTACCGCCGCACGGACACAGTCCCGGCGCCGTCTCGGGACAGGCGCGGCCCGCGGGCCGCGCCGCGCCACCGCCCAGGCGGTTTCCCGGGCAGCCCGCCGAGATCGCGCACGGCCCACGCGACCGCGCCCGGGTCGCGCTCACCTTCCACGGCCAGGGCGATCCCGCCACCGCCACCGCCGTACTGACCGAGGCGGAGCGCGCCGGGGCCCGGATCACCGTCCTCGCCGTGGGCGGCTGGCTCGACGAGCATCCGCGCCTCGCCCGCCGTGTCCTCGACGGCGGCCACGATCTCGGCAATCACACGCTGCACCACGCCGACATCTCCTCGATGGACGAGGCGGAGGCGTACGCGGAGATCACCGGCTGTGCCGAGCGGCTGCGCCGGCTCACCGGCTCCATCGGCACCTGGTTCCGGCCCTCCCGCACCCAGCACGCCACCGCGCTGATCGAGCGGCTCGCCCGGCGGGCCGGTTATCCGCATGTCCTCTCGTACGACGTCGACTCCCTCGACTTCACCTCGCCCGGCGCATCGGCCGTCGTCCGCACCGTCACCGGGCAGATCCGCAACGGCTCCGTGGTGAGCCTGCACTTCGGCTACGCGGACACGGTCGCCGCACTGCCCGCCCTCCTCGACGCACTGGAACGCCGCGGCCTGCGCGCGGTGACGACCACGGAGCTGCTGACCTGATGCTTCCTCCCATCAAACGGACCACCGCCCTGCTCGGAGCCGCGGCCCTGGCCCTCCTCGCGAGCTGCGCCGATCCCGACGGCCGGCGGGACCGGCCGAACGCCACCAAGGCCTCCGCACAGCCGGTCGTGGCCCGGTCGAGCGCGCCCGCGGGACTGCCCGGTATGCCGCCGGTACAGAACCCGAAGGACATCTATGCCGCCGACCGGCCCGGGATGCTCTCCCCGGTCGTGAAGGGCTTCCCGTCCCGCGTCTATGTGCCCAACACCAACTCCGACACGGTCTCGGTCATCGATCCGGCGACCTACAAGGTCATCGAGACCATCGAGGTCGGCAGACAGCCTCAGCACGTCGTGCCCTCCTGGGATCTGAAGACGCTCTGGGTCAACAACAATCGCGGCCATACGCTCACACCGATCGATCCGGCCACGGGCAAGGCGGGCGAGCCCGTCGACGTACACGATCCGTACAACCTCTACTTCACGCCCAACGGCAAGTACGCAGTCGTCATGGCCTCGCTCGACCGTCAGCTCGTCTTCCGCGATCCGCACACCATGAAGGTGAAGAAGACCGAGCCGGTGACCTGCGCGGGTGTCAACCACGCCGACTTCTCGGCGGACGGCCGCTACTTCATCGTCTCCTGCGAGTTCTCCGGTGAGCTGCTGAAGGTCGACACGGAGCTGATGAAGGTCACGGCCCAGCAGAAGCTGCCGTTCCAGGGCGCGATGCCGCAGGATGTGAAGATCTCACCGGACGGCAAGACGTTCTACATCGCCGACATGATGGCGCACGGCATGTGGGTGCTGGACGGCGAGAAGTTCACCGTCCCGAAGCTGATGGCCACGGGCAAGGGCACGCACGGTCTCTATGTCAGCCGTGACTCCAAGGTGATGTATGTGTCCAACCGTGGCGAGGGCACCGTCTCGATCTTCGACTTCACCCGGAACCGGCTGACCAAGAAGTGGCACCTGCCGGACGGCGGCAGTCCCGACATGGGCGGTGTCTCGGCGGACGGCAAGGTCCTGTGGCTGTCGGGACGTTACGACTCCGAGGTGTACGCGATCGACACCGTCAGCGGCAAGCAGCTCGCGCGGATCCCGGTGGACGGCGGGCCGCACGGACTGGCGGTCTATCCGCAGCCGGGACGCTACTCGCTGGGACATACGGGAGTCTTCCGCTGAGGGCTGGAAGCCGGTGCGGGGCTGCGAACCGGGCCCCGAACCGGCGCGTGAACCGGTGTCAACTCGGGTTCCGTTCCCAGCCGTTCGAAGCCGACACGCCCCCATTCGGGTGATGGTCCACGGCCCGCCGCCGTAGAGCGTGAAGGGTGCTCCTCATGATCACCTCTCGCTCGCGGCAGCGGGCCGCAGCCGTCGCCCTGTCCGTCGTCGCCGTACTCGTCCCGGTCACCACCACCGAGGCCGCGCCCACCGTCTCCGCACCGGCCGTCTCCGCGCCCGCCACCGGCGCGCCCACGCTGACCGGACCTACGCTCACCTCGGCCGCCGTCGCCGCCGCCGAACGCTGTCCTGCCGTCAAGGACCCGCTGTCCGCCGCCGCGGACCGCAGGGTCGATGTGGACCGCATCACTCCGACGCCGTCCTGGCGCACCAACTGCAAGCAGCTCTACCGCGCCGATAGCCGTCCGCCGGAGATCGTCTTCGAGCAGGGCTTCCATCCCAAGGCGACGCTGGACGGCCAGTACGACGTGGAGAAGTACGTCCTGGTCAACCAGCCCTCGCCGTACGTCTCCACCACCTACGACCACGACCTGTACAAGCAGTGGTACAAGAGCGGCTACAACTACTACATCGACGCGCCCGGCGGTATCGACGTCAACAAGACGATCGGTGCCACCCATAAATGGGCCGACCAGGAAGAGGTCGCCTTTCCCGGCGGAATCTCGCGTGAGCTGATCGTCGGTGTCTGCCCGGTCGACAAGCAGAAGAAGACCGAGATCATGACGGAGTGCCTGGACAATCCGCACTACAAGCCCTGGCGCGGTTGACGACCTGATAGGCGCGGGCGCGCGGGCTGCCTCCGTATGGGCGCATGCGAGCCGATAATCTGATCCCGTCAGTACGGCACCACGAAGGGGCGGGACAGTGGCAGACATCGATGACGCGCGCAAGGCGTTCGACCGGTTCGACGCGGACGGCGACGGGCTGATCACGGCGAGCGAGTACAAGAGCGCGATGGCGCAGCTCGGTGACTTCCATGTGACCGAGCCCGTGGCGCAGGCCGTCATCAACGCCCATGACGCCAACGGCGACGGACTGCTCACCTTCGAGGAGTTCGTGGCGTCCCGCAACAACGGCTGACCAGGGGCGGGCGAGTCGGCGGGCCCCGGACCGTGCCGGTCCGGGAGGTCGCGCATTCGCTCCGGTCGCGTTGCCGCACGGCTCGCCCGGAAGCGATGATCAAACGGTGATACTTCCGGGTCCGTCCGCCGATGGCACCAGCGGCTCCCCGGGGCGCAGGACCGCCGTGAACGCGGGCCTGCTCGCCGGGGCGGCCCTGTTCGCCCTACTCGTCGCACTGCTTGCCGCGCTCGGCGCGGGCCTGGCCGCGCGCGGCACCGGTGAGCTGCGAATACCCGGCGCGGGCGGCACCACGGCGCTCCGTGTCGCCGCTCTCGCCGCCCTCGCGCTCCAGCTCGGTGAGCTGGCCGGCGCCCGGCTCGCCCGTGCCGGACCGGTCCCGCGCGGCTGGGCGTTTCCCGCCGCGCTGACCGGTGCCGTCGCCTCCGCCGCGCAGATCGCGCTGCTGGCCGCCGTCAGCGGACTCGACGTCACCACGGTGTACGGCACCGTGGAGGGCCGGCTTCTGCTCGCCATGGCCAACGGCTTTCTGCTGGCCGCGGGCTGCGTCGCGATGAACCGCCCGTCCTGGGCCCTGGCTCCGCTGGCCGTGGTCGTCGGCGCGGAGGCGCTCCGGGCGCACCCGGAGCCGTACACACCGGTGATCGGCATCGCGCTGACCGTCGTCCATCTCACCGCGGCCTCGCTGTGGACCGGCGGGCTGCTGTATGTGCTGCGTACGACCTGGCTGCGACGCGCCGATCCGGCCGCTGCCAGGGCCGTGCTGGCCCGCTACGCCCGTCTCGCCGTGTGGCTCTTCGCGGCCCTGGCCGCCACCGGCACTCTCTCCACCGTGCGCAGGCTTCCCGCCGATGTCGTGCTGACCACCGCGTACGGCCGTGTCCTGATCGCCAAACTCGTCCTGGTCGCGGTCGTGAGCGCGCTGGCCCTGACCGCCCGCCACCGGCTGCGCCACGACCGGGACGCCGGCCCACCCGCCCGCGCCGAGCTGGCTCTGCTGGCCGTGGTCGTCGTGCTCTCGGCGATCCTGACGGTCGTTCCCGATCCGCACTGGCTCAGCGTCCGCTGAGATCCGGCCCGCCCGCCGGCGTTCTCATGAGGCGCGGGCCGCGTGTCTGGGTAACCATGGGTGGGAAGCAGGTCACAGGCCCCTGCCAGAGCCTTGTCGGGAGGCCCCGATGGACGACTATCCGGAGAGTTACGAGCTGGTGTTCCAGGCATCCGCCGTGGAGGACGATGTGGTGATCGTCCGGCGCACCGCGGAAGCCGGCGCCGGCGGATTCCCGGTCTACGAGGACGAGACCGGGATCGTACGCGCGGAGATCAGCGACCGAGGAGAGGTGCGGATGCTGGCGAGCGGCGGACACCAGGAGCTCGGAGCGCCGATGCTGGTGCGCTCGCTCAGCTCCTGATGCCGCGGCCCTGATGCGCGCCCTGATTCCTCAGGGCGCGCAGGTTTCTCAGGGCGCGCAGGATTCCTTGAAGCCGGTGAGAGCGGTGCAGCGGTACGCCGCAGGATTGATCACCGACGGCGGCCGGCGCAGCTTGGTGGCCTGCTCGTAGTCGTAGGCGTAACCGACGAGCGTGGGTTCGCTCCACGCCTGGCCGAGGAACGAGATGCTGAACGGCCGCCGGTTGGCGGCCTGATAGCCGGCCGGGACGCTGACGGAGGGATATCCCGCCTTCGCGCCGATGCCCGCGCTGCCGCTGTTGGCGAAGAGCAGCGCCGTCAGGCCGTTGTCCTTCATGACGGCGTCGATACGGTCCTTGCTGTCGGCGAGGTCCTGTGCGCGGTTCGCCTGGTAGAGGGCGGTGTCCGTGCTGTCCGGGGAGAGGTCCTTGGCCTGGGAGTTGAGCGCGTTGACCTGTCCGAACTTCAGCGCCTCGGAGGCGTGCGCGCTGTTGTAGGCGATGATGTCGGCGAGGCTCTTCATCGGGGCTTTCCTCGGCAGCCTGGCCAGATACGCGTTCAGATCGCGCTTGAACTCGTAGGACAGAACGGTCGAACTGTGGCCCGAGGTGTCCAGGGTGACATCGACGAGCGTCGCGCCCCGGGCCTTGAGCGCGGTGACGGCCGCGTCCCAGAGAGCGCGGTTGTCGGTTCCCGTCGCCGGTATCTGGCTGGCGACGACGCCGATACGGGCTCCTCGCAGCGCGGTCGTGGACAGGTCCTCGGTGAAGTCGTGCCCGACGAGCGGATTGGCGGCGGTGGCCGGATCCTCCCGGTCCTTGCCGTCCAGGGCGGTGAGCGTGGCCGCCGCGTCGGCGACCGTACGGGTGAGCGGGCCCGCCGTGTCCTGGCTGGCGGCGATCGGCACGATGCCCGTACGGCTGGCCAGTCCCACCGTCGGCTTGATGCCGACCACGGAGTTGGAGTACGCGGGGCTGAGGATGGAGCCGGAGGTCTCGGTGCCCACGGTGACGGCGCCGAGGCCGACCGATGCCGCGACGCCCGAACCGGCGCTGGAGCCGCTTGGTGACTGGCTCCCGTCGTAGGCGTTGAGCACCTGTCCGCCCAGCGAGCTGTAGCCGCCGGGCATTCCGGAGGTCAGATAGTTGGCGAACTCGGTGAGATTGGCCTTGCCGAGGATGACCGCGCCGGCCTTGCGGAACTGCGCGACGATCGGCGCGTCCTTGGCGGGATACGAGTCGGCGAGTGCCACGGATCCCGCGGTGGTCGGCATGCCCGCGACATCGATGTTGTCCTTGACGAGGACCGGTATGCCGAGGAGCGGGCTGTGCGGGCCCTTGCCGCGCCGTATCTTGTCCGCGGCTGCGGCTTCCTTCATGGCGTCGGGATTGACGGAACGTACGGCATTGAGCGAGGGCCCTTGGGAGTTGAGGGCCCGGATGCGCTCCAGATAGGCCTCGGTGAGCCTGGTACTGGAGAGCTTGCCGGAGTCGAGAAGACCGTTCAGCTCGGCGACGGTCGCGGTTTCGAGGTCGAGGGAGAGCGGTCTCTCGGGACGGTGAGCGGTCGCGTCGGCTCTGGTCATGGTCAGAGAGACGGTACCGGCGACCATCAGCGCGGCGGTGGCGAGGGCTATGGCGTGACGTCGGCGGAACGCCGTGCGCGCCGGGGAGTTGGCGTCGATCGTAGGCTCCTTGCGAGGCGTTGCAAACCTTTGGCCTGAGCATGGAAACGGCGATCTTTGTCCGGCGCATATCGGCGTGATGTCGGTCGAGTTGCCATCAGCGCACCTGAGTCGGGTGAATCGGTAGATGGGCGAATCGGTGCGGTGGAAGGGTGGTTGGTGACGGTCGGCGGGATCAGACGGCCGGCGGGATCAGCGGGCGGTCAGTGGGCGGTCAGCGGGCCGGAGGCGGCGTGGTCGGGGGAGGCGTGGTCGGGGGAGGCATCGCTTCTCCGGCGCCGGTGTCGGTGTCGGTGTCGGTGTCGGTGTCGAACAGATAGTGGCTCCGGCGCGGGCGGCCCAGGGCGCGAGGCCCGTGGAGATACTGCCGAGCAGGGGCGCGCTGGATGACCAGAATCGCGGCGTCGTCGGCGCAGGCACCGCCCGTATGGTCGAGCAGATCGCGGTGGATATGGCGCAGCAGACCTTCCGGGCCGGAGGCCGGGAAGGACGCGATCCGTTCGGCGAGCGGATAGAAGTCGCCTGCCGGTGAGCGGGCTTCGATCACACCGTCGGTGTAGAGCACGAGGGCGTCGCCCGCTTCGAGGCTGAACGGATCGGTGCGATGGCTCAGCGCGGACGGTTCGCCGATGCCCAGCGGCGGCGCGGGAGCGGCGGAGTGCAGGACGGTGACCTCGCGGCCGTGCGTCAGAAGCGGCGGTGGATGGCCGCAGTTGATCATCTCGGCCTCGGGGCCCTGGTCGGGTATGTCGAGTACGAGAGCGGTGGTGAAGTGCTCGCCGGGATCGTGCTCGGTGTCGGCGACCTCCTCGATGTTCCGGCCGACGCTGTCTTCGAGAGTCGCGACGAGTTCGGGCAGGGTGGCACAGCGGTGGGCGCCCTCCCGGAAGGCGCCCAGCACCACCGAGGCCTCGCCGATGGAGGCCAGACCCTTGCCCCGGACATCGCCGATGATCACCCGGCTGCCGGCGTGCGGCCCGCGGGTGACCGCGAACAGATCGCCGCCGATCCGCGTCTCGTCCTCGGCCGTCAGATAGAGCCAGGCGACGCGCAGCGGCCCGATCCGGCGAGGCGGCGGCCGTAGCAGAACGCGCTGTGCCGCGTCGGCCACCGAACGCACCCGGCTCAGCTCATGGCCGCGCCGCTGCCACACCGAGGAGTACAGGACCACCAGGACGGAGAGCACGGCCACCGAGATGAGCTGCGCCATCGGATTGGTCGTGGCCTGCCAGCCATGGACCGTGACGATCAGGGCCAGCGCCGCCACCGCCAGCGCTCCGATCAGCGCGGTCACCCGTGGCCGGGCGAAGGAGGCGGTGAAGGCGGGCGCGATGATCACCAGCGGACCCAGATGGGTGTGCGCGGGCATGTAGAGGCAGGCTGCGGTGATCGCCACGATCAGCAGAACAGGGATCGCCGGCAGTCCACGGCCACCGCGTGGTCGCTCGGCAGGGCCGATCGTTGGGTGGTGGGACGGGTGGTCCACCGGGTGGTTCACCCATGGTTCTTTAAGGTTCATGCACCCGTTTTGCCCCTTTTGTGGGTGCGTACACGCGCTTGGGGCGGCGTCCGGACAGGGCTGATCAGGTCTGATCAGGGCTTACGAGGCGCGGTCGGATCGCTGTCGACCACGTCGAAGGCGCCCATCAGACCGGCGAACCGCAGTGTTCTGGTGATGTACGGATTGGTGACGACCAGCGTCAGTCTGCCGTCGCGTTCCTGTATACGACGACGTGTCCGGCACAGGACAGAAAGCCCGCTGCAATCGATGAATTCCACATGCTGGAGGTCGATCACCATATCGGGCTCCGGGGCGGTGGTCAGCGAGTCGAGATGGTCGCTTATGCCCGGGGCGGTCAGCATGTCGATCTCTCCGTGCAGTTCCACCACCACGGTCCGGCCCACGACTCTGGTGCGCGGGCGGTTCCGCCACTCGTCCGACATGACCATTACGTGAAGCCTCCGACCGGGTCTTTATGGGACACCGACCATCCAATGGTGTTGTGCCGACTCAGGGAGAGTGCCGACCGGCCCATGGAAGCGGGGACGACCAGTCCTGACCGGAAGGCCACGCGGGGTGCGCGCGGTGCGGCGGCGTGCCTGCTCGGTTCCTGCTCGGCTCGTGGCGGCCGTTCGGTCCGTGGTCGGTCCGTGGTCGGTCCGTGGTCAGTCCGTGGCCGGGACCACCGCGACCGGGCAGGCCGCGTGATGCAGCATCGCGTGCTGGACACGGCTGAGACGGAGACCGAGGGCCGGGCGCCGCCGCTTCGCGCCGAGGACCAGCAGATCGGCGCTCGCCGTCGCGTCGAGGAGCGCCCGGCGCGCCGTGCCCTCCATCAGCCTTCGCCGCAGGACGACGTCCGGGTATTCGTCGTCGACGACTGCCAGGGCCTGGTCCATGTACGCGTCCGCCTGCTGCCGGTACTCCCTCGCCCGGTCGTCTGCGTGTGCCGCCCGGCCTCCGTCGACCAGTGGGGCCGGCGGGTGCGGCAGGTTCTTACGGGCCGGGCGGCGCCAGGCCCGTACGGCGACGAGCTCGCAGTCCCGCCACCGCGCCTCGCGGAAGGCGAAGCGGGTGGCGTCGGCACTGCTGGCGGGACCGCCGATGCCGAGGACCACGCGCCGGTGGGCCGCCCGCCGGTTCGGTTCCTCGCCGCGGACCACGGTCACGGGACAGCGGGCTCTGGCCGCGACGGCCAGGCTCACGGATCCCAGGAGCATGCTCGCGACCGGACCGTGTCCGCGCGGTCCCAGCACCAGCAGTGTCGCCTCCCGCGCTTCTCTCAGCAGCACCGTCACCGGATCCTCCGGCTGGATGTCGGTGGAGACCTTCACATCGGCGGCGAGCCGGTTCGCGCGCTCCTCGGCCGTGGCGACGAGGTTCTCCGCCCGTATCTGCTCGGAAGGGCGGTCGGCGGCGAGCCCCGGCCGTACTCCTTCGTAGTGCTCCCACAGGGAGGCATGGACCAGCCGCAGCGGCAGGCCGGAGCGCTCGGCCTCGGCCGCCGCCCAGTCGACCGCCTGCATGCTGCCTTCCGATCCGTCCACTCCCACGACCAGAGGAAGCTCCATCGCTCCCACCTCCTTTCCTCAAGGGTGACTCGCCCGGGTCCGTGAGGCCTGAGGGGCCGGACGGGCCGCCCGCAGGGCCGGACGGGCCGCCGGGCCCTCGTACGGGAACCGGTCGGCCCATGCGCCGGCCGGGCACATCGCCGCAGGCTGGGGGTAAGGAGATCACCGCCGACGGGCCATCACCGGCCCGCGAGGAGATGCACGTCATGAAGGCATTCGTCTTTCACGGGCCCGGAAAGTCCTCATGGGACGAGGTCCCCGAACCTTCCGTCAAGGACGGCGCGGATGTGATCGTCCGCGTCGACTCCGTCACCATCTGCGGCACCGATCTGCACATCCTCAAGGGAGATCTCCCGGAAGTCGTCCCGGGAACCGTTCTCGGTCATGAGGCCGTCGGCGAGGTCGTGGAGACGGGCGGCGATGTGCACACCGTACGGCCCGGGGACCGGGTACTGGTGTCGTGCGTCTCGGCGTGCGGGCGCTGCCGTTTCTGCCGTGAGGCCCGGTACGGCCAGTGCCTCGGCGGCGGAGGCTGGATGCTGGGACATCTGATCGACGGGACCCAGGCCGAGTACGTACGCGTGCCCTTCGCCGATCTCTCGGTCCATCCGCTGCCCAGCGCCCTGGACAGCCAGGACGCGGTGCTGCTCGCCGACATCCTTCCCACGGCCTACGAGGTGGGTGTGCTCAACGGCCGTGTCCGGCCGGGCGACACGGTGGTCGTGGTCGGCGCCGGGCCCATCGGTCTCGCCGCCGTGGCCACGGCGCGGCTGTTCTCGCCCGGCCGTGTCATCGCCGTCGACCTGGCTCCGTCCCGTCTTGAGGCGGCACGCCGGATCGGTGCCGACGCGGTGGCGAACGGGGCGGAGGATCCCGAGCACCTGATCCAGGATCTGACGGAAGGGCTCGGCGCCGATGTGGCGATCGAGGCGGTGGGACTGCCGGAGACCTTCGAGCTGTGCACGCGCATGGTGCGGCCGGGCGGGCATGTCGCCAATGTCGGGGTGCACGGCAAGCCCGCCGTACTGCATCTCGAAGACCTCTGGATCAAGGACGTGACCATCACGACAGGGCTGGTGGACACCTTCTCCACGCCGATGCTGATGGATATGACGGCCGCCCGTCGGCTGCCCACCTCGTCGCTGGTCACGCACAGCTTCGAACTCGACCGGATGGAAGAGGCGTACGAGGTGTTCTCCGCGGCCGAGAGCGGAGCGCTCAAGGTCGTCCTGGAGCGGCCGGCGGCTTGAGGGTCTGAGGGTCTGAGGGCTTGGGGGTCTGAGGGCCTGAGGGCCTGAGAGAAGGGCCTGAGAGAAGGGTGGGCCGGGACCGGGGCTGGGGGCGCCGCCCCGGCCTTCGGTGTGCCTCGTGTCCGTCTGCGGCTACGGTGGAAGTGCGGCCGGCCGGAGTACGACACGTCGGCCGCGCCGGAGGAACCGTGGGCGACGACGGGAACAGGCGGGCGGAGGGCACGCCGGGGCGGCCGGATGTCCTGCCGGAGGAGTTGCAGGCCCATCTGGACGCGGTCCAGCACGGCGCTCCGGAGTCGGTACGGAGCCTGCTCGAAGCCGTGCTCTCGGTCGGCCGGGAACTGGATCTGCCTCAGGTGCTGCGGCACATCGTGGAGGCGGCGGTGAAGCTGGTGGACGCGGAGTACGGCGCCCTGGGCGTCATCGGCGAGCAGCCACGGCTCGCGCAGTTCCTGCCCGTCGGTGTCACCGAGGAACAGACCGAGGCCATCGGCCATCTGCCCGAGGGTCATGGAATCCTGGGCGAACTCATCCGCCATCCCGAGCCCTTGCGGCTCTCCGAGCTCTCGGACCATCCCGCGTCGTACGGCTTTCCGCCCGGCCATCCGCCCATGCACTCGTTCCTCGGAGTGCCGATCCGCATCCGTGACGAGGTGTTCGGCAACCTCTATCTCACCGAGAAGCGGAGCGGCAAGGATTTTGACGACGAGGACGAGGCCGTCCTGTCCACGCTCGCCGTGGCGGCCGGAGTGGCCATCGACAACGCGCGGCTCTACGAGCAGGCCAGAGACCGTCAGCGCTGGCTGGAGGCCAACGCGGAGGTCGTCGCCAGTCTGCTGTCGGGAGCGGAGGAGGCAGAGGTGCTCGCGCTGATTGTCGACCACGCGCGCTGCATCGTCTGCGCGGATCTGGGTGCTCTGGCGCTGCCCGACGAGGACAAGGACGTACTGCGGGTCCCGCTCGCCGAAGGCGTCGACGCGGAAGCCCATCAGGGCCTGGTGCTTCCCAGGGAGGGCTCGTTCGTCGGGGCGGCGCTCCGCGCCCGGGAGCCGCTCATCAGCCTTGACGTCGAGACCGATCCGAGGATCACCGCGGGCCCGCCGCGCTGGCGCGGACTGGGGCCCGCCGTCGCGGTGCCGATGATCACCGGCGACGGTGTGCGCGGTGTGCTGCTGCTGGCCCGGATGCGCGGGAGCACTCCGTTCTCTCCGGCCGAGACGGCTCCGCTGCTGGCTTTCGCCGGACAGGCGGCCCTCGCCATGGAACTCGCCGGACGGCGGCGCTCCGCCGAGCAGCTCACACTGCTGGCGGACCGTGACCGGATCGCCCGCGATCTGCACGACCTGGCCATTCAGCGGCTCTTCGCCACCGGGATGACGCTCCAGAGCACCGTACGGTTCGTGGAACATCCGGCCGCACGGGAGAGGCTGCTGCGCGCCGTGGACGACCTGGACGAGACCATCAAGATCATCCGCTCTACGATCTTCGGCCTCCGCGCCCATGACACGGGACGTGCGCGTCAGGGGCTACGGGTCCGGGCCACCGTGATGGTGGAGCAGGCCGTACGCTCCCTCGGCTTCACGCCCTCGGTACGTATGGAGGGACTCATCGACACGGATGTGCCGCCCGCGATCGCCGAACATGTCGTCGCCGTCCTGGGCGAGACGCTGAGCAATGTCGCACGGCACGCGCACGCCAGCGGCGCGGAGGTGTCCCTCGTCGTACGCAAGGGCCGGCTGACGCTGACCGTCACGGACAACGGGACCGGTATCCCGGCGGACGCCCACAGGAGCGGCCTGGACAATCTGGCCGGGAGGGCGGAGGGCCTGGGCGGTGCGCTGACGGTGGAAGCGCCTGACCACGGCGGCACGCGTGTCGTATGGACGGTACCGATCAGCCCGGGCTGATCGGTACCGATCAGCCCGGACTGAACTCAGCCCGGACTGAACCGCGCGCGCCCGTTGCTTCGGCTCACTCCGACCCGCTGCCGCGGCCCGTGGAATACGGACCGGCCTGGGTGGCGAGGACGGCGGCCTGGATCCGCCGTTCGACGCCGAGCTTGGCCAGCAGACGCGAGATATGGTTCTTGACCGTCTTCTCGGACAGATAGAGCCGCTTGCCGATCTGACGGTTCGTCAGGCCTTCTCCGATCAGCGCGAGGATCTCCCGCTCACGGGGAGAGAGCTCGGACAGCGCGTCGGGCTCCCGCTCCTCCGGAGTGTCGTCGCCGCGCAGACTGCTCATCAGCCGGGTCGTCGTCGCCGGGTCGAGCATGGACTGGCCGGACGCCACGGTGCGCACGGCGGCCACCAGATCCGCTCCCTTGATCTCCTTCAGCACATATCCGGCCGCGCCGGCCATGATCGCGTCGAGCAGGGCATCGTCGTCGTCGAACGAGGTGAGCATCAGACAGGCCAGGCCGGGCATCCGCGAGCGCAGTTCGCGGCAGACCGTGATCCCGTCGCCGTCGGGCAGCCGTACATCGAGAATGGCGACGTCCGGCCGCAGGGCCGGGCCACGGGCCAGGGCCTGGTCGATCGAGCCCGCGTCACCGGCGACCTCGATGTCCGGCTCGGCGTCGAGCAGATCCTGCACACCACGCCGTACGACCTCGTGGTCGTCGAGCAGGAACACCCGGATCGGCCTCTCCGGAGAGAAGTGCCGTGGCTCGTTCATGTCGTTCCTCCGCAACTCTGCGCTGTCGTGGTCCCGCCGCTCACCATCCTGGCCCGGACTCCCGGGGCGGACCAGGGCCGAACGGGCCCTGCGTCATCGGTGTCCGCGTCATCGGTGCCGGCGGCGCAGATCGCACCGGCTGACGATTCCCTGAAGCCTGCCGGAGCGGTCGACCACGGGCAGCCGTTTCAGAGACATCAGCGCCAGGGTCCGGGCCACCTGGGCGAGGGTGGCGTCCTCGCGGACCGTGAGGGCGGGAGCGCTCATGAGTTCCTCGGCGGTCGCCGCTCCGGCCTCCTTGGGAAGCAGATCCGTTTCGGAGACCACTCCGACCACCCGGCCGTCGCCCGCCAGCACCGGCAGGGCGCTCACATGCCAGCGCTCCATGGTCCCGACGATCTCCTTGAATCCGGTGTGAGGGCCGACCGCGACCACGGTATGCGTCATCACATCGCTCACGGTGTGCGGAGTGCGGTGCATCGTCCCTCCTCGATCGGATCGATCGGATCGATTCGGACACGGCCATACCGTGCCACCACAAGCCTCGGTCCTCCGGACACCGCGGGCCATGGGCTGACCGGCTCTGGCCCGGGTCCGAACGGCTCAACCGATGAGGTGCCACGCGCCGGGATGCCAGGCGCCGGGATGCCCGTCGGGCGCCCGTCAGAGCCAGCCTGTCCGCCCGGCCCGTCCGGACGGTGCCGCGCCGACGCCCTCCATATCGCGGTTGGCGACCTGGATCAGCAGTCCGCCGAGATCCGCCAGCGCACGGCCGGCCGCGAGCTCGTCGCCGATCTCCGGTACGTCCACGTCGTCCGGGCTGCACCGCGCCTTGCCGTGCCCGGCGAGGGATGTGGTCCCGGTGTCCAGCACCACGCGCGCCGTGGTTCTCCCGTCCTCCTCGAAGAGGTAGAGACGTACGGTCCACTCCGTTGTCTTCGACATGGCCTGCCTCGTTCCTCCGAGGGCCGCCGTCTTCGAACGGCCCCACATCACCACTGTCGGACGTCGCCGGTGCCGACAGGCAGGGGCCAAAGGTCCTCTATGGGCGGCGGAGGCTACGGCGTGGCGGCGCCGTCCGGTGGAGTGGGCTGGACGAGGCCGCTCTGATAGGCGATGACGACCAGTTGCGCGCGGTCGCGGGCGTTGAGTTTTGTCATCGCGCGCTGGATATGGCTGCGTATGGTCAGTGGGCTGACGACCAGCATCTCGGCGATCTCGGCGTTGGACCTCCCGTGAGCGGCCAGTGCCATCACCTCTCGCTCGCGGCCGGTGAGAGCGCTGACGCGTTCGGGCGGCGCGAGCCGGCCGTCGGGTTCGGGAGTGGTGAGGAAGCGCGTGATGAGCGTACGGGTGGCCGTGGGCGAGAGAAGGGACTCGCCAGCGGCCACGGTCTGGATGCCGGTGAGGAGTCCTTCGGCGCTGACGTCCTTGCCGAGGAAGCCGCTCGCGCCGGCGCGCAGGGCCCGGGCGACGTACTCGTCGTTCTCGAAGGTGGTGAGGATGAGGACGCGGGTGCCGGACAGCTCGAGATCGGCGCAGATGGCGGCGGTCGCGGCCAGGCCGTCCGTACCGGGCATACGGATGTCCATGAGAACGACGTCGGGGTGATGGGCGCGCGTCAGGTCGACCGCTTCCTTGCCGTCGGCGGCCTCGGCGACGACGGTCATGTCCGGCGTGGAGTCGATGAGGATACGGAAGGTGGCCCTGAGGAGGGCCTGGTCGTCGGCGAGCAGGACGCGGGTGGCGCGGGTGGGCAGGTGGCTCGTCATAGGGCTCGTCTCATGGGGCTCATAGAGCTCGGAGGGCTCGGAGGGCTCGTTATGTGGCGCGGCTTTCTTCCGGCTGCCGGTGGTGCAGCGGCAGCATGCAGGTGACTTCGAAGCCGCCTTCCGGGCGAGGGCCGGCCTGGAGGACACCGCCGGCGGAGTGGGCGCGTTCCCGCATGCCGATGAGGCCGAAGCCGCGCCCGGACGCCGGGACGGTGACAGCGGTGGTGCCCTCGTCCGTGATCGTGATCGTCAGCCGGCCGGCGAAGTGGACGAGCCGTACGTGGGCCGTCGAGGTGGCGGCGTGCTTGGCGACGTTGGTGAGGGCCTCCTGCACGATCCGGAACGCCGTCAGATCCACTCCCGGCGGGAGCTGTCGCGGTTGGCCTTCCACGCTGACGGCGACATCGAGGCCCGCGGTGGCGAACGCGGCCGTCAGATCGTGGAGGCCCGCGAGTCCGGGCGCCGGAGCCAGCGGCGCGTCGGAGTCGTCGGAGTCACTGTCCTGGCGCAGAAGCCCGACGGTGGCTTTGAGTTCGCGCAGTGCCGAGGCGGTGGTCGCGGCCAGATTGTCCAGTATCTCGCTCGCCCGGTCGGGATGGGTCCGTGAGAGATGCGCCGCGGTGCTCGCCTGCGCATTGGCCAGAGCCAGATGGTGCGCGACGACATCGTGCAGTTCGCGGGCGATGCGCATACGCTCCTGGGCCACCCGGTGGCGGGCTTCTTCCTCGCGGGTGCGCTCGGCGTGCTCGGCACGGGCATGGACCGCCGCCAGATAGGCGCGGCGCAGCCGGACACTGCTGCCCAAGGTGGCCGACAGGAACACCCAGGCGGTGGGATTGACCGTCGTGAGCAGCAGATTGTGATTGATCGGGTCCGCGAAGAGCGCCGTGGCCACCAGCAGCGAGGCGCTGCCGAAAGCCCAGACATGTGTCGTCCTGCGGTCGGCGCGGACGCCCAGCGAGTAGAGCGCCGTCATGAGAGGGCCCAGCAACAACGGGGTGAGGAGACGGCCCTGCGCGCCTTCGACCATGGCGCACAGCGTGGCCAGTGCCACGACGGAGCGTGGGCGGCCGCGGTGCAGGAGCAGGGCGGCACAGGAGACCGCCGACAGCAGGATGGCGGGCCACGCCGCGAGGGAGGCCGGGGACACCATGCTGCTGACCACGCTGCCGGCCGTGGAGAAGGCGAACAGCATGAGGACCGCCGTGGTGTCCACGACGCGGGGATGGCGCTCCGCGCGGCGCTGCCAGTGGGTGGTCATCGGTTCTCTCCGGTCGGCGTGGTGCTGCGTGTAGCGACCAATGGTGCTTCATGCGTGGCGATGTGGTGCCCGTGAGGTGGTGCCCGAACGTGCGCAGGGCCGCCCGCTGTCCTCACGGGCGGTCCTGCGGACCGAGGGCCGCAAGCCGGTCAGGCGCGGGCAGGTTCCCTGTCGTCGGCCTCCTTGGCGTCGGCTCCGCCGTGGAGCGTGCCGGCGCCGAGCCGTGACTGGAGCGCTTCGCCCTCCACGTCGACACGCGGCAGCGCCTTGTCCAGTCGGCGCGGCAGCCACCAGGCCCGCTCACCGAGCAGCGCGAGTACGGCGGGTACGAGCGCCATGCGTACGACGAACGCGTCGAACAGGACGGCGACGGCGAGGCCGAACCCAATGGTTTTGATCATGGATTCGCTGGAACCGATGAACCCGGAGAAGACAGCGATCATGATCAGTGCGGCTGCCGCTACGACTCGGGCGCTGTGGCGGAATCCGGTGACGACCGCCTGGGCGGGCCGGTCGCCGTGCACGTACGCCTCCCGCATACGGGCCACGAGGAAGACCTCGTAGTCCATGGCCAGGCCGAAGACGATACCCACCAGGAAGATCGGCATCAGGCTCATGATCGGGCCGGTCTGCTCCACACCGAGCAGCTCGGCGCCCCAGCCCCACTGGAAGACCGCCACGACCGAGCCGAGGGCCGCCAGCACCGACAGCAGAAAGCCGAGGGCCGCCTTGACCGGTACGAGGACGGAACGGAAGACCAGCAGCAGAAGCACGAACGCCAGGCCCACCACAACGGCCAGATACGGCACCAGCGCGTCCTGCAACGCCTGGGCGACGTCGATGTTCATCGCCGTACTGCCCGTCACCTCGAAGGTCGCGCCTGTGGCCGACTCGGCCGCCGGACGTTCGGCGCGGATGGTGTGAACGAGGTCCTTCGTGGTCTGTTCGCTCGGACCGGTGGCCGGCACGGCGGAGAAGACCGCCGTGTCACCGGCCGGATTGAACCGGGCGGCGGAGACGGAGACGACTCCGTCCGTGGCACCGATCTCCTTGGTGACGGTGTCGACGGCGGCCTTCGGATCGTCGGCGCCCTTGGCGTCCACCACGATCGTCAGCGGACCGTTGAATCCGGCACCGAAGCCGTCGGCGAGTGCGTCATAGGCACGGCGTTCGGTGGTCGAGGTGGGCTTGGCCTCGTCGCCCGGCATGCCCATCTGCAGATCCGTCGCCGGGAGGGCGAGCACGCCCAGGCCCGCGACACCGGCCAGCAGCACCGGGACCGGGCGGCGCAGTACGAAGCGGGCCCAGCGCGTGCCGCCGTTCTGCTTGCCGGTCTCCGCCTGCTCGCCGGTTTCCGCGTGCTTTCCGCTTCCGCTTCCGCTTCCGCTTCCGCTTCCGCTTCCGCTTTTGCGCGTGGCGCGGGAGAGGACGGCGTTCGGCCAGAGCCCGAGGAACGCCGGGACCAGGGTCAGGGCGATGAGTACGGCGACGACCACCGCGCCCGCGGCGGCGAGGCCCATCTTGGTGAGCATCGGGACACCGACCACCGAGAGGCCCGCCAGCGCGATGACGACGGTCAGACCGGCGAAGACGACCGCCGATCCGGCGGTACCGGCCGCGAGACCTGCCGCCTCCTGCGGCGTGTGTCCCTTGGCCCGCTCCTCGCGGTAGCGGGAGACGACGAACAGCGCGTAGTCGATGCCGACCGCGAGCCCGAGCATGGACGCCAGCGTGCCGGTCGTCATGGACAGGCCGAAGGTACTGCCCAGAGCCAGGACCGAGGCGATGCTGATGCCGACGCCGATGAGCGCGGTGAGCAGCGGAAGCCCGGCGGCGGCGAGGGATCCGAACGTGACCAGCAGGACCACCGCTGCGATGGCGACGCCCATGCCCTCGGCCGCGCCGCCCGCGGCGGGCTGCGTGGCCAGCGCCGTACCGCCCACCTCGACCGTCAGACCGCCGTCCCGGGCCCGGTCGATCGCGTTCTCCAGCGTCTTCTTGCTGGTGTCGGTGAGCTCGTCGGCCTTCACCTTGTACGTGACGGTCGCGTAGGCGGTCGTGGCGTCCTTGCTCACCGCCTTGGCCTGGAAGGGGCTCACGGCGCTGTCGACCTGCGTCCCGCCGGCCGTCTCGTCCACGAGCTTCTCGATGGCCGCGCGGTGGTCGGCTCCGGTGACCTTCTGCCCGCCCGGCGCGACAAAGACAATCCGGGCACTGGCTCCGTCGGCACTCGATCCCGGGAAGCGCTGATCCATGAGATCGAAGGCCTTCTGGGCCTCGATACCCGGTATGAAGGAACCGTCGTCGGTGGCAGCGGGCGCCTTGACGGCGCCGGCACCGACGGCGACGAGGACCGCCGCCCACAGCAGCACGACGGACCAGCGCCGCCGGAAGGCCGTACGGCCCAGTCGATAAAGGAAAGTAGCCACGGGTCAGGGATCTCCACATCTGATCTCGGATACGACCCCAGCCTGACCGCTCCGGCCTCTCCTGCCGTCGTGCGCCTGCCGACACTTCCGCCTACTGAAAACGCACGACGCGCCCGACGTAAGTCCTCCCCAGGTATGACGCCCGCCTCGATGTGTGGCCGGGGCCACACGCTCGCTGGGTGGGCCGGCCACGTAACCTGTGGAAATGACCAATGAGCCGGACAGAGAACCCGGGTCCAACATCGGCCTGTCGGACGCCGAGTTGAGAGTCGCGTTCCAGCGTGCCGTGGCGGTAGGGAAATCGGTGCGAGTGGTCGGCAGCACGCGCGTCGATGCGCGTGTGGCCAGCCTTGATCTTCATTTGAACAAGGACGGCTCCGCTGCCAGCACGTTCGCGATCAACGGAGGCGAGTGCCGCGTACGGGCGGTCGCGGGTTCGTACTACTTCCACATGTCCGCCGCGTTTGTCGCCGAGTTGAATGCGGCAGGCGTGCGCCAGGACCTGTCGGCACTCGTGGGCAAGTGGTGGCCCGCGACCAGCGTGCTGGGAAACTTCCTCATCGGGCATTTGGGGTATCTGGCCTCCTACGACATGTTCTTGCGCAGAGTCGTGGCGGACGAAACGGGGGGCGACGTGACCGCGGCGGGAACCGCGTTCCTCAATGGCGAGCGTGTCGCCGTGTACGTGGGCGAGGATGGTTCGACGTATCACTTCGCGGCAACCGGCCCCGCGTATCTGCTCAAAGGCACCGCGGGCCCGGAAAACGACGGAGAGTCCACGGAATTCACCTGGAATCAACCGCTCAGGGTGGAAGTACCGCAGACAACGGAGAACTTCCGCTTCTGACCGGCCGCGGCTCGCGGCTCATCGCTCTTCATGCACCGGGTCCACACTGCTGCCCGGATGCGTCTGCCCCGTCGCTCGACACCGAACAAGGCGGCCGGCGCAGAAGGATCTCACTGATCTGCCGCAGCTGGCCGACCTGCTCCGCGGAGAGGAGATTCAGGAACCGCTCCTGTGTGTACTGGGCGTGCCGCAGGGTTGCCTTCCCGAGGGCGGCGTGCCCGGCGTCACTGAGTTCAGCCAGGTGAGAGCGTCCATCTTGCGGGCTCTCCAGACGGCGTACCCAGGACAGCTCCTCCAGTCTGTCCACGAGGTGCGACAGCCGGCTCGGTGATACCGCGGATCGCCGGGCCAGGTCGCCCATACTCATCCGGTGCCCGGGTGCTTCTTCGAGCCATCCCAGGATCTCGAAATGGATCTGCCGCATACCTGTTTCGCGGTGCAGTTCCTGGCCCAACTCCTCCGAGAGCAGTCGTGCGGCACTGAGGAAGGCTCGAAGGGCCCGCTGCTCATATGAAGCGAGTCCCAGTGGTGAGGTGGTGGGTGTGGCCATGGCGACTCCTGGCATGGGTTCGTTACTGCGGCGAGAGCACAGGCTCACCGCCTGGTGCGGGCAGGGACCGGTATGCCGGTGTGTCCGCCCTGCCCGCACCAGGCCGCGGTCAGATCAGCTGGACGGCTTCCTCGTAGTCCAGGCGCGGAAGCCTCTCGAACCACGGGTTGTCACCGGGCTTGCCGATGTTGACGACAAGGAAGGACTTGAGCCGCCCATCGGGGAAGAACTCCCGGTCCACTCCTGCGGTGTCGAATCCGCCGAGAGGCCCCGCGGTCAGTCCGGCGGCCCGGATGGACAGCAGGAAGTAAGCGGCCTGGAGCGCCGAGTTGAAGCGGGCCTGCTCCTGGTGATGGGCCGGGTCGGCTTCGAGTATCTCCTTCATCTCCGGCCGGAACGGCAGCAGCCGGGGCACATGCTCGGTGTACTCGGTGTCGTAGGCCAGCACGGCGATCACCGGCGCGGATGCGCTCTTGGACCGGTTGGCTTCGGCCAGATGCGGGATGAGGCGCTCCCGCGCGGCGTCGGTGCGCAGGTAGACCACACGCATGGGATTGACGTTCGCCGAGGTAGGAGGCCATTTGGCAAGCTCCCAGATGGCCCGCAGCTGCTCATCCGAAACCGGCTCGTCAGCGAAGCTGTTCGCCGTGCGGGCAGCGGTGAACAGCAGCTCCCGGGCGGCGGGCTCAAGGGCGAGATGCTCCTCGAAGAGGTCGGGCGGGGTGGTCGAGTCGATCGAGGTCATGAGGGTATTCCTTGTTTCCGGTCGGTTCCTCGTTGCGCGGCCCGGAGTGGTGGGTCCGGTCCGCGGGCGGAGGAGCGGGCTCCGCCGGGCGTGAGCCCGACGGGCCGGTGATCCGGCCGGCCGGGCGGCCCGCCGGAAGATTTTGGTCAGGTGCGGCGCGGGGCAGGGTGGACGACGTGCTTGATCTCCTGGAACTCCTCCAGGGCACGTACGCCGTTGAGGCGGCCGACCCCGCTCTGCTTGAAGCCGCCCTCCTCCATCTGGTCGACGATGACGGCCCAGGTGTTGGCCCAGACGGTGCCGGCCTCCAGCTCCCGGCCGACACGCAACGGCCGGTCGACGTCACGGGTCCAGACACTGGCCGCCAGACCGAACTCGGTGGCGTTGGCGCGGGCGACGGCGTCGGCTTCGTCGTCGAAGATCTCGAAGGTGGCGACCGGGCCGAAGACCTCCTGCTGGACGATCGGCCGCGACACATCGTCGACCTCCACCAGGCCGGGGCGGACGAAGGCCCCGGCGGCCAGTGGCCCGTCGCTGACGAGGCCGCCCCGGACCAGGACCTTCGCGTAGGCAGCGGCGTCGGCAACGAACTGATCCACCCGCTCGGCGTTGGCCCGGTCGATGAGGGGACCCATGTCGCTGGCGGGGTCGTCACCCGGACCGACCCGTACCGCCTCCAGGGCGGCGGACAGGCGCGTCCGCAGTTCGTCGGCGACACCGCGCTGCGCCAGTACCCGGCTGCCGGTCATGCAGAACTGACCGGTGAAGGTGGTGATGGCCTTGGCCAGGACAGGAACGGCGACGTCCAGGTCGGCATCGTCGAAGACGATCATCGGGGTCTTGCCGCCGAGCTCCAGTGACATGCCCTTCAAGTGCTGGGCGGCGTCGGCCATGATGCCGCGCCCGACCTTGGTGCTGCCGGTGTAACTGATGACGTCCACACCGGGATCCGCGACGATCAGCCGGGCACCCGTGCTGCCTGACTCGGTGAAGGCGTTGAACACGCCCTTGGGCAGCGAGGTGGTCGCGTCGACGATCTCGTACAGCAGGTTGTTCGTCAGCGCGGTCTGGCCCGGCAGCTTCAGCACGACCGTGCAACCGGCTGCCAACGCCGGTGCGAACGACCGCACGGAGAGGATCACGGGGGAGTTCCACGGTGCGATCACGCCGGCGACACCGGCGGCCTGGCGCAGCGTCATGGAGTAGAGGCCGGGCTTGACCTCCGCCGCACGTCCGGCTTCGGTCAGGGCGAGCGCCCCGTAGTAGCGGATCTTGGAGATGGTGAGGTCCACCTCAAGAGCCGCCTCGGGGAGGATCTTGCCGTTCTCCTTCGACAGGAGGCCGACGAGTTCGTCGCGCCGGTCCGCCATACGGTCGGCCATCTCGAACAGCGCCTGCGCGCGCAGATCACGGTTACGGGACCAGTCCGCCGTCTCGAAGGCGCGCCTGGCGGCGTCGATGGCGGCTCGCGCCTCGTCGGCGCCGCCGTCGGCGAAGGTACCCAGCTCCTCTCCGGTGGCGGGGTCGAGCGAGGAGGAGGCCGTTGCGGAATCGGTCCACTTTCCGTCGATGTAGTTACGGACATGAACCGTGCCGGAGGTGGCGGGGGACATGGGATGCATCTCCTCGTGAGGTGGTGAACGGCGTGGGCCGCCACGCCCATCAGAAGGCGGTAAAGCGGCGGCAGAGAACTTGCCGGCTGGGAGTAAAGCGGCTGCTCAGAGCCATGATGTGTCGATGTGTAGTTCGTTCTGCAACGAATGATACATGCCCTGTGGTCGATGGCGAGGGGTGCGTGTTCCTGGAGCGGGGGGTCATCGGGCGGATCGCTTGACCCTGTGTGAAACGCGTGCCTATATTCGTTGTGCAACGAACTATATGGCCCTCGGGGCAACCGCAGAACAGCGACCGTCCCGCTCGCCCGAACGTTCGTCACCGCTTTCAGGCGCCCTCAGCGGCAGCCGATGGATCGACTCGTGCGACGACGCGGCAAGTGGCCGGCGCAGCGCGTGTACCCGGTTTGGAGAATCACCATGGCGGACCAGGAGAGCTCACTCCCACCGCATCCCTCGGGCAGTCCCCGCGGCACCACGGCGGTCACCGCCGCGGTCGTTCGTGAAAAGGGGCAGCCCTTCCAGTTCGAAGAGCTCACCCTCGATACCCGGCTCCGGCCGGACGAGGTACTCGTGAAGGTTGTGGCGGCCGGCGTCTGCCAGACGGACGTGCACGTACGCAACCAGGACCTTCCCGTACCGCTCCCCGCCGTGCTCGGCCATGAGGGCTCCGGGATCGTCGAGGCGGTCGGCAGCGCTGTGACCGCCGTCGCCCCCGGCGATCACGTGGTCATGTCGTACCAGGCGTGTGGCCACTGCCGCCCCTGTCTGAGCGGCCACTACTCCTACTGCGAGCACGCCTTCCCCATCAACTTCGGCGGCTCCCGGCTGGACGGTACGAACGCGCTGCGCGGTGGTGCCGACGGCGGCGGCGAAGAGATCCACGGACACTTCTTCGGCCAGTCCTCCTTCGCCACGCGCGCCCTGGCCACCGAGCGCAACGTGGTCAAGGTCGACCGAGACATCCCACTGGAACTGCTCGGCCCGCTCGGTTGCGGGTTGCAGACCGGAGCCGGAGCGGTCCTGAACTCACTGGAGATCCCCGCGGGCTCGTCCGTGGTCGTCATCGGTACCGGAACCGTCGGGCTCGCCGCCGTCATGGCAGCCGGCGTCGCCGGCGCCGGCCCGATCATCGCCGTCGACGTGGTGCCCGAACGGCTCGCGCTCGCCGCCGAGTTCGGTGCCACCCACACCATCAACGGCAAGGAGGAGGACACTGCCGCCCGGATCGGCGAGATCACCGGCAACGGTGCGGACTACGTACTGGAGATCACCGGACGACCGCAGATGCTCACCCTCGCCGTCGATGCCCTCGCCCCGCTGGGCACCGCCGCCCTCATCGGCGGGGCGCCGGCCGGAGCGCAGGCCCCGGTGAACATGAACGCCCTGCTGGGTGGCCGCAGCGTCCGTGGAATCGCGCAGGGTGACTCCATTCCGCAACTGTTCATCCCTCAGCTCATCGACCTCTACAAGGCCGGACGGTTCCCGTTCGACCGACTCGTGAGCTTCTACGACTTCGGTGACATCAACCAGGCCGTCACCGACACGCAGACGGGCGCCGCGATCAAGCCGGTCCTGCGCATCGGGCAGTAGCGGCACCACCCGAGCCGCATTGCCCAACCGTCACCACCAAATGAAGGAAAGACCGTGAACGACCGCGAGAAGTTCGGCACCCCCACCGACCGCCACCACCTCGGCGCCGCCGGAATGCCGCTCAACACCCTCTCCGACTACCGCCCCATACCGGCCGACGCCTACGGAACCCTCTTCCTGCCGGATCGTCTGGCCAAGGGCTACCACGTCGAAGAGATCAACGACGGGGCCTACTACGTCACCTCCGGTGCCTACGACGCGATGTTCGTGCGCACCGGGAACGGCGTGGTCGTCGTCGACGCTCCGCCGCTGCTGGGCGGGAACATGCTCCGAGCCATCAAGGAGGTCACCGACGAGCCGGTCACGCACCTGATCTACAGCCACTACCACTCCGACCACATCGGGGCGGCCGGTGTCTTCGGCGACGGCCTGACCGTCGTCTCCCACGAGTACACCCGGGAGATGATCCAGCGCTGGCCCGACCTGGGCGGCGCAAGGGGCCTGCCCGTGCCGACGCACACCTTCTCCACCAGCGAGACCCTCAACGTCAACGGCGTGAAGTTCCAGCTCGACTACAAGGGCGTCAACCACACTCCCGGCAACATCTTCATCTACGCCCCGCAGCAGAAGGTGCTCGCGGCGATCGACATCATCAGCCCGGGATGGAGCGCCTTCAAGCACTGCGACGCCTCCGAGAACATCCGCGGCTGGGCGGAGGCGCACGACTGGATCCTCGACTACGACTTCAAGGCCGTCGTCTCCGGCCACGTCAACCGCTGGGGCACCCGCGAGGACGCCATCGCCTCCCGCGCCTACACCAACGACATCATCGACTTCGCCAAGGAGGCCCTCGACCAGGCGGAGGACCTGGAGTTCATCGAGCGCATGGGCTTCAGCAACGCGTGGGTGCTCTGGGAGAACTACTTCAACGAGATGACGAACTACGTCACCAAGAAGACCTTGGAGAAGGTCACCGACAATGGCCGGACCTGGGCCCAGCGCCTTGCCGGCGCCGACGTCATGACCAAGTACCACGCGTACTCGATCCTTGAGGCCCTGCGCCTTGAGTACGGTCTGGTCACCGGCTTCGAGAAGCGGATCATTCCTCAGCCGTAGCCGTAGACCATCTGGCCACCGACCGACAGCTCCCGTTCCCCGGATGCCGACTTCTGCCCGGGGAACGGGAGCTGTCGGCATCGGGCTTGGACTGCGAGGCGAGATGTTACGATTCGTTGCTCAACGAACGTTGGAGAGAGCATGACAGCCAACCGTACCGAGGGCCCGCACAGTCGGGCGGCCTGCTCCCCCTCCCGTGCGCTGAACCGGACGGAACGGGATGTCTGGCTGGGCTTCCTCTACACGCACCTTCAGCTCCTGCGCAAGCTGGACAAGACGCTCATGGACAGCCAGGGCATCCCGACGTCCTCGTACGAAGTCCTCCTGACGCTCTCGGAAGCCCCCGAGGGCAGGCTGCGGATGAAGGACGTCGCGGCATCGCTGGTGATCAGCCGTAGCGGGCTGACGCGCATAGTCGACGATCTCGAACGCAAGGGTTATGTCGAGCGCCAGAAGTGCCCGACAGATGCGCGGGGCCTGGACGCGGTACTGACCGACAACGGCTGGAAGGCCTTCCGCCGGGCCCGCAAGGTGCACCTGACCCACCTCCGAGGTGAGTTCCTCGACAAGCTCAGCGAGGAGCAGCTCCGCGCCCTGGACGAGATCTGGCGGACCATCGGCCTGGATCAGCCCCTGGACGAGGACTGAGACAAGGGCGGGAACCCAAGCGGGAACCCAAGGGCGGATCGGTCCCGGGCGCACATATGCGCCCGGGACCGTGTTGTCGTCCCCTTCGCGCGGAGGCCCGCCCCCGGCAGCGCCGGGGGCGGGCGCATGTCAGCGTCGCCCGGCCCGGCGGACGAGGAATCTTTCATGGAGCCAGAGGCCGGCCACGCCGACCAGGGCCCAGGCACTCAGTACCGCCACGGCCCGGGCCACTCCGTCCCCGTCGAAGAAGGCAAGCCCGTTGACGGCTCGCACTCCTACGCCGACCGGCAGGGCGGAGGAGAACGGGTGGAGCCAGCCGGGAAGGAAGTAGGCCGGCAGGCTGCCACCGCTGGTGGCGTTGCCGAGCGTCATGAACAGCACTGCCGCGGCGCTGGAGCCGACGACACCGAGCGTGCGGACGAGCAGCATGGTGGCGGCCCCGACCGCGAGCGCGACCAGAGCCACCAGGCCTGCGATGCCGAAGAAGGCCGCGGGCAGTACATCGAAGGCGTGGACGACGGCCGCCACCATCACTCCGCCGCCGATGCCGAACGCGGCCAGGCTGGACAGCCGTTGGGGCAGTGCGATGCGGGGTGCCAACTGGTAGGTCATGATCCCGAACAGATAGCCGGAGAGCACGAGGCCGAACGTCGTGTAGAACACGACAAGCCCCCGAGTGTCCCGCGGAGATGCCGGGACGACATCAAGGGTCTCCAGTTTCGCCCCGTCCATGGCGGCAGCTCGATCGAAGGCGCCGGTGACGACTCCGGTGACCGACGGGCCGTGCGCTCCGGCGTAGAGCACCCGAGGACCATCGGCCGCGCGCGGTTCGTAGGCGCCGAAGACCTCCCCGTGCTCGACGGCGGTGCGTGCCGAGGTCTCGTCCGGGAGCGCCCTGACGCGGAAGCCGTGCGGAGTACGGTCCGTGAGCAGCTTTTCCACGCGTTGTGCGTCGGCGGCCGTGCCGACCACGGCGACGGGCAGGTCGCGTGGCAGCGGTGCGTGGAAGGCGGCGAGATACACGCTGATGAAGATCGCCCCGATCGCCACCACGATCGCTACGGGAACGAAGGTCGCCCGGCTTCCGCTCAGCCCTGTTCGTACAGGGGTGGGCGGGGCATGGCGGTCCGCGGCGGAGGCGCGTCGGCCCTCGGCGCCGCGGGTTTCGACGGGGGTGAGGGGCATGTCGTGGTCCTTGCTGGTGAGCCGGCGGGACTGTACGCGGAGGCTTTCCGCCGGCGGAGAGGAGAAAGAGGAAGGCCCGCCGCCGGGGGAGGAAGCAGCCGACGACGGGCTGGGTGATGTGATTCGTTGCGCGGCGAACTGAGTGAAGGGTGGGTTGCCTCGGCCGAGGTGTGTCTCACAGCGACCGGTGGTCAGTTGGCCGCTGACTGCCGGGCCGCTGCCAGCGCCACCGCGATCGGCACCACGTCGGCGACCGCCATCTCGATGCGCTCGTAGACCTCGGGGTTGAGGATCGTGGTGCCGTCGAAGTCGCCCGCGCTCAGATAGATGCCGGCCGGCGCGGTCCACGCCTGGAGGAACGCGAACAGCGGTCGCAGCGCGTGCTCCACGACCAGGGCGTGCCGGTCGCTGCCCCCGGTGGCGGCCAGGACCACCGGCTTCGCGGCCAGCGCGTACGGTGCGATGAAATCGAAGAAGTGCTTGAACAGCCCGCTGTAGGAGCCCTGGAGGACCGGGCTGGCCGCGATGACCAGGTCCGCCGATTCCACGGCGCGCAGCGCCGCCTCCGCCTTCTCCCCGAGTTGTTCACGCTCCGCGGCACCCGCCAGATCCGGACCGAGCGTATGGATCTCGATGACCTGCGATTCCGTCTCCGTCTGTGCCGCGAGGGTCGCCAGAATCAGCTCCGCCAGAGCCGTCGTCCTCGACGGGGAGCGCAGCGTACCCACGACCGCGACCACATTCAGGGGCCCGCTCATGCCATCTCCTCCGTCGCGGATCGCTCAGCAGATCGCTCAAGGGAGGAGATCTCCTTCCGGACGACCGGTGCCACATCGCCGCCCAGCAGTTCGATCGACTTGAGCATCTCCTTCTGGGGGACGTCGCCGAAGCCCATCTGGATCATCATGCGGTCGTGCCGGAACAGCTCGTACTGCGTCATGATCTTGTCGATGACTTCCTGCGGGCTGCCGAGGAAGAACGCGCCCGCCGGGCTCGACTGCGCTTCGTAGGCCTGGCGCGGCATCGGGACACCGCGTCCGCGCTGATGGTGGTTCGCCATCCAGCCGGCCTGGAAGTACGGGTGGGACACCTCGACCGCCTCGTGATGGGACGCCGCGATGAAGCCGGGTGAGTTGATGGAGACCTTCAGCCGTGCCGGATCGTGCCCGGACTCGTCGGCGACCTGTCGGTACAGGTCGACGAACGGGGCGAACTGCGCGTAGCTGCCGCCGATGATGGCCAGCGAGAGGGGCAGGCCCAGCCTGCCGGCTCGTATGACCGAGGCGGGAGTCCCGCCCACCGCGACCCACACCGGCAGTTCGCGCTCCGGCCGGGGGGTGATGTCTCCCTGGTCGAGAGATGGCCGCATCGTTCCCCGCCAGGTGACCGGATTCTCCTCGCGCAGGCGCAGCAACAGGTCGAGCTTCTGCGCGAAGAGATCCGAGTAGTCGCTCAGGTCGTATCCGAACAGTGGGAACGACTCGGTGTACGAGCCGCGCCCCGCGATGATCTCCGCGCGTCCGCCCGAGATCAGATCCAGTGTGGCGAACTGCTGGAAGACACGCACGGGATCGTCGGAGCTCAGCACCGTTACGGCGCTGGACAGCTTGATGCCACGGGTGTTCTCCGCCATGGCCGCCAGGACGACGGCGGGAGCGGAGACCGCGAAGTCGGTGCGGTGGTGCTCGCCGACGGCGAACACGTCCAGGCCTGCGTCGTCGGCGGCACGCGCCTGTTCGATCAGTTCACGCAGCCGCACTCCGGGCTTGGGCGGGACGCGGGTGGTGGGGTCCGGCGTCAGCTCGCCGAAGTGGTAGATGCCGAGCTCGAAGGCCATGGCAGGCCCCTTCCGTAGCGGGATCGTGATCCGGGGCAGGTCATGCCCCGGTGATGTGGTAACCATTGATCCCACAATTTTATTCGTTGCGCAACGAACTATCTTGGGAGGGGTGACCTGGGCTCCTGCAGTTGGCCGCGTTCGAAGCAGGCCACGGCGTGGATGAGGGCGACGAGGTGGGGTGCGTTCACGGCCCGCCACCGCTGCTGGGCGGACTCGCCGAGCTTGAAGCGCTCGGCGGAGCGGGGATCGTTGGATCGAACCCGACAGCAGTCCCAGTGCTGGCTGGGGACCATCGGGCAGACATCGAACCAGCGGTGCCGATGCTCGGAACGCTGCATCGGGTGAATGTCTGCTGCCGCACCGACCGCTTGGAAGGCGCCCTGACGGTGAGCGCTGCTCGCTAGAGTGGAGGCCGGCTGCCAGGAGCTCCCACAGAAGTTGCTGGCCACAGCGCAGAGCAGGAGGAGCCGATGAGCGCACAGCCCACCGAGGCGTACAGCGCGCATCCCCGGACGCAGGACGAGATCGGGGCCGCGCTGCCGCCTTCCCAGCGGATGGCTTTCTATCGCGACATGGGGGCTGCCAATGAGGGCGAGATCGCGGGTGTGTTGCGTCGCTGGCGGCTGCGGCTGGAGATCTACAACGACCCCGCCACGGCTCGCGTCCACACCGCGGTCCAGCAGGGGACGGCCCCAGGGCGGGCCTTGTCAGCAGCGCTGAGGGAGCTCGGGCCGCGGTGAGTGACTGGGACGACCCGTACGACGGTGACGAGGAGCACGACCCGATCACCCTGTCGCCGCAGGTTGAAGAAGTGTTCGACTACGCGGTGACGCCGCCAGACGTGGTCTCGGCGATCGCCGCGTTCCTAGTTGGTCTACGCGAGACGTTGGATGGTGGGCGGCACCCGGAGCACGCCGAGGAGATCCCGGGTCTGCCGGGTGCCTACCTGGCTCCGCTGGTGCGGGATCTCGGGCTGGTTCAGTACCACGCGACCGGGACCCCGTATGGACCGGGGTTCTACGTTGCCAGGGTCGTGCGCACGGACGATTACCCCGAGGGCTTCTGAAGTCGGTTGTGCCTTGGGAGTCACCGGATTTTCAGCAGCGAGGAGGACCTTGAGCAGATCGTGAAGGACGCCTACCGGCCGAGCAGTGGGAGGACTCGGTACGGCAGGCGCTGACTCGGTCCGCCAGCCGGCACAGGCACACCACCCTGGTCAGTGCTCTGCTGACCAGGGGTTCGCCAGGGACTTTCGGAGCAGCCCTGAAAGGGAGGAAGTCGCAGGTCAGGGGTTGTTCGACTAGCACTCGATGATGTTCACCGCGAGGCCGCCGCGCGCCGTCTCCTTGTATTTGACGGACATGTCCGCGCCCGTCTCCTTCATGGTCTTGATGACCTTGTCCAGGGAGACCTTGTGGCTGCCGTCGCCGCGCAGGGCCATCTTTGCCGCTGTGACCGCCTTGACCGCTGCCATGCCGTTCCGTTCGATGCAGGGGATCTGGACCAGGCCGCCGACCGGGTCGCAGGTCAGGCCGAGGTTGTGTTCCATGCCGATCTCGGCCGCGTTCTCGACCTGTTCCGTGCTGCCGCCCAGGACTTCGGCGAGCGCGCCCGCCGCCATGGAGCAGGCGGAGCCGACCTCGCCCTGGCAGCCGACCTCGGCGCCGGAGATGGAGGCGTTCTCCTTGAAGAGCATGCCGATGGCGCCCGCCGCCAGCAGGAAGCGGACCACGTTCTCGTCCTTCTCCACCGCCGTGGCGCCGCCCGCCGCGAAGTTCATGTAGTAGTGCAGGACCGCCGGGATGATGCCTGCGGCGCCATTGGTGGGCGCGGTGACCACCCGGCCGCCCGCCGCGTTCTCCTCGTTCACGGCCATCGCGTAGAGCGTGATCCACTCCATGGCGTGCGCCTGCGGATCGCCCTCGGCGCGGAGCTGGCGCGCGGAGTGGGCGGCGCGGCGGCGGACCTTCAGCCCGCCCGGCAGGATGCCCTCGCGGGCCATCCCGCGCGAGACACACGCCTGCATCACCCGCCAGATCTCCAGCAGCCCGGCCCTGATCTCGTCCTCGGTGCGCCAGGCCTTCTCGTTCTCCATCATCAGCGCGGAGATCGACAGACCTGTCTCGCCCGACAGCCGCAGCAGCTCGTCGCCCGTGCGGAAGGGATACCTCAGCACGGTGTCGTCGAGCTTGATCCGGTCCTCGCCCACGGCGTCCTCGTCCACCACGAATCCGCCGCCCACGGAGTAGTACGTCTTCTCCAGGAGGAGGCCGCCGTCGCTGTCGTACGCGAGGACCGTCATCCCGTTGGGGTGGTACGGCAGGGCCTTGCGGCGGTGCAGGACCAGATCCGTACCGGCGTCGAAGGCGATCTCGTGCATACCGAGCACACTGAGCCGGCCGCTGCTGCGGATACGTTCCGCCTGCTCGTCCGCGCTCTCCGCGTCCACGGTGCGCGGTGAGTTGCCCTCCAGACCGAGCAGAACGGCCTTCGGCGTGCCGTGGCCATGGCCGGTCGCGCCGAGCGAACCGTACAGCTCGGCCCGGACCGAGGCGGTGTGGGCGAGCAGGCCCTCGTTCTTGAGGCGGCGGGCGAACATCCCGGCCGCGCGCATCGGACCGACCGTATGGGAGCTGGACGGGCCGATACCGATCGAGAACAGGTCGAAGACCGAGATGGCCACGTGCGTGACTCCTTGCTGATTGGTAGACGCCGTTGTCTGCCGGGGTGGTGCAGAGATGACGCGTACATACAGATGTGTACATACATACGGTCCGGGGCACCGCGCCGCACGTTCAGTGTGCGCGGTGCCCCGTGAACCCCGGCCGAACGGATGACGTCGGACCGGAGAGGCCTGAGTACTCCTGAGTACTTACTTCAGGCCCGGGTACAGCGGGTGCTTCACGGCCAGCGCGGAGACCCGCCCGGCCAGTTCGTCACGGTCGAACGACGGCTTCAGCGCCGCCGCGATGATCTCCGCGACCTCGGTGAAGTCCTCGGCGGTGAAGCCGCGGGTGGCCAGCGCCGGCGTACCGATCCGCAGACCCGAGGTGACCATCGGAGGACGCGGATCGTTCGGTACGGCGTTGCGGTTGACCGTGATGCCGATCTCGTGCAGCCGGTCCTCGGCCTGCTGTCCGTCCAGCTCGGAGTCGCGCAGATCCACCAGGACCAGATGCACATCCGTACCGCCGGAGAGTACGGAGACGCCCGCCTCGGCCACATCCGGCTGGACCAGCCGCTCGGCGAGAATCCGGGCGCCCTCCAGAGTGCGCCGCTGGCGCTCCTTGAACTCCTCCGTCGCCGCGATCTTGAAGGAGACCGCCTTGCCCGCGATGACATGCTCCAGCGGACCGCCCTGCTGACCGGGGAAGACCGCGGAGTTGATCTTCTTCGCCAGCTCCTTGGTGGAGAGGATCACACCGCCGCGCGGGCCGCCCAGCGTCTTGTGCGTGGTCGTGGTGACGACATGCGCGTGCGGCACCGGGTTCGGGTGCAGCCCGGCCGCGACCAGACCGGCGAAGTGCGCCATGTCGACCATCAGATACGCGCCGACCTCGTCCGCGATCCGGCGGAACGCCGCGAAGTCGAGCTGCCGGGGATACGCCGACCAGCCGGCCACGATCAGCTTCGGACGGGACTCCTTGGCGAGCCGCTCGACCTCGGCCATGTCGATCTGGCCGGTCTCGCCGTCGACGTGGTAGGCGACGACGTTGTAGAGCTTGCCGGAGAAGTTGATCTTCATGCCATGGGTGAGATGCCCGCCGTGGGCGAGATTCAGACCCATGATCGTGTCGCCGGGCGAGAGCAGCGCGAACATCGCCGCCGCGTTCGCCTGGGCGCCCGAGTGCGGCTGTACGTTCGCGTGCTCCGCGCCGAACAGCGCCTTCACCCGGTCGATGGCGATCTGCTCGATCACATCGACATGCTCACAGCCGCCGTAGTAGCGGCGGCCCGGATAGCCCTCGGCGTACTTGTTGGTCAGGACGGAGCCCTGCGCCTCCATGACCGCGACCGGAGCGAAGTTCTCCGAGGCGATCATTTCGAGCGTGGACTGCTGACGGTGGAGCTCGGCGTCGACCGCGGCGGCGACATCCGGGTCGAGCTCATGGAGCGAGGAGTTCAGAAGCGACTTCGAAGACATCACAGTCCCTGGGGTGTCAGTGGCCGGAGCACGTCAGTTGCCGGAAAAGTCTTGGTACTCGTCGGCGGTGAGCAGATCGGACGGCTCTTCCGCCACGCGCACCTTGAACAGCCAGCCGCCTTCGAACGGAGCGGAGTTCACCAGTGAGGGATCGTCCACCACGTCCTGGTTCGTCTCGGTGACCTCACCGGTCACCGGGGCGTAGAGATCGCTGACCGACTTGGTCGACTCCAGCTCTCCGCAGGACTCGCCCGCGGTCACCGTGTCACCGACGTCGGGGAGCTGGGCGAACACGACATCACCGAGGGCGTTGGCCGCGAACTCGGTGATCCCGACCGTCGACACCCCGTCCACGGGGTCCGTCAGCCACTCGTGCTCCTTGGTGTAGCGGAGCTGCTGGGGGTTGCTCATGACCTGAATTCTCCTGTACGCGGGGGAGTGGTGCGGAACGGCTGTCTTACGGAACGAGATGGAACGAGACGAAAGGAGCCGGACAGAGCCGGACGGAGCTGGAAGGAGACGGACGAGGCCGGAACCGAACGGCCCCGGGACGGCATCCCTTTGGAACGAAGGCGGAATGGGGGGCGCCGATGACGTCCGTATCACTTCTGGCGCTTGTAGAAGGGCAGCGCCACGACCTCGTACGGCTCATGGGTGCCCCGGATGTCGACTCCGACGCCCGCCGTACCCGGCTCGGCGTGCGAGGCGTCGACGTACGCCATGGCGATCGGCCTGCCCAGGGTGGGGGAGGGCGCGCCCGAGGTGACCTCGCCGACGACCGTGCCGTCGGCGACGACCTGATAGCCCGCCCGCGGGACCCGGCGGCCCTCGGCGATCAGACCGACCAGCTTGCGCGGCGGCGCGCTCGCGGCGCGCTCGGCCGCCGCCTCCAGGGCCTCGCGCCCGACGAAGGCGCCTTCGTTCGACGTCTTCTCGAACTTCACGACTCGGCCGAGGCCCGCGTCGAACGGCGTGAGAGCGGTGGTCAGCTCGTTCCCGTACAGCGGCATCCCGGCCTCCAGACGGAGCGTGTCGCGGCAGGAGAGCCCGCACGGCACCAGACCGACGCCCTCGCCCGCCTCGGTCAGCGCCCGCCACAGCGTCTCCGCGTGCTTGGGCTCGACGAAGAGCTCGAAACCGTCCTCGCCGGTGTAGCCCGTCCGGGCGATCAGCGCCGGGACACCGGCGACGGTGCCCGGCAGGCCCGCGTAGTACTTGAGCGCGTCCAGATCGGCGTCGGTCAGCGTCTTGAGGATGCCCGGCGACTGCGGTCCCTGGACGGCCAGCAGCGCGTACGCGTCACGGTCGTCCCGTACCTCGGCGTCGAAGCCGGCCGCGCGGGCGGTCAGCGCGTCCAGCACGGTCTGGGCGTTGGAGGCGTTGGCGACGACCAGATACTCGTTCTCGCCGAGGCGGTAGACGATCAGATCGTCCAGGATCCCGCCGTCCTCGCGGCAGATCATGGTGTAGCGCGCGCGGCCCACTGCGACGGCGCCGATATTGCCGACCAGCGCGTAGTCGAGCAGCCGGCCCGCGGCCGGACCCGAGACGGCGATCTCGCCCATGTGCGAGAGATCGAAGAGCCCGGCCCTGGTCCGTACGGCGGTGTGCTCGTCGCGCTCGCTGCCGTACCGCAGCGGCATGTCCCAGCCCGCGAAGTCGGTCATGGTCGCGCCCAGCGCGCGGTGCACGGCGTCGAGGGCGGTCGTACGGGGGGCGCTGCTCGGCGGGGCGTGATTCATCGGTGTGGCTCCCAGGGCATGACGACGAGGACGGTCCTCCCCATCTGTCATCGGAACCTGAGAGGTTCACCACGACCACCCGTATCAGGGGTCATGACTTGCACCTTGGGTGGAGCCGCAGCGCTGCGGCCCGCTTTTCAGATCTGCCTCGTCCGCGCGGTACGGGGCCTGAGAGATTCAAGGGAGGAACTTGCTCCTTCGGCGCCCGGCGCACACGGTGACCGGGACTCTCCCGCGCGGATTCAAACGGCCGGTATGCAGTTGGCGGGCACATCATCGCACGCATCCGGGTGGTTCGGAGCGCCTGGCCCGCAACTGGCCGGACGGCGTGAAAAGCTTGTGCCGCATTACCATTTCTTTACACTTCGTGGGCAAGGGTCATGGGCCAGGCCGACTGAGCTGACAGGGGGACGGCGAAGATGTCGCAGAGGTCCGGGGCATATGTGACGACCGCGGGGGTGCCGGCACAGCAGTCGGCTCAGCAGGGCGTGTCCGGTCGGCGAGCCGTGACACGGCCCGTGGCGGTCGTACGGGATCTGAGAGGGCGCCGGGCCCGGGTGCCGGGCGCCCTGGCCTTCACCGCGGGCGATCTGGTGGTGGTCTCCGGGCTGCCGGGCAGCGGCAAGTCCACCTTGATCCGGCGGGCCGCCGAGGGCGGCGGGATCGACTCGCAGGACGCCAGGGACCGCTGGGAGGGCAGACTGCCGGGCGGCCTCCCCTATGCCGTCTACCGCCCGCTCGTCCGTATAGCGCATTACGGGGGACTGCGGCGCGCGCTCCGCTCCGGCGAGAGCGTGGTCGTGCACGACTGCGGTACGCAGAGATGGGTACGGCGCTGGCTGGCCCGCGAGGCGCGCAGACGTGGCCGCGGGCTCCATCTCGTCCTGCTGGACGTGGCGCCGGAGGTGGCCCGCGCGGGCCAGCTGGAGCGCGGTCGAGGCGTCTCCGGGTACGCGTTCGCCCGCCACCGCAGGGCGGTCCGCCGTCTGCTGCGCGGCGCCGAATCGGGCCGCCTGCCCAAGGGCTGCGCCACGGCGGTGCTCCTCGACCGCGACGCGGCGGGAGCCCTGGACCGGATCGTCTTCCTTCCCGGACCGGGCGACTGACGGCGCGCTGACCGCCGCGCCCGGGTACGGGCCGCACGCACACGCGGGTACGGGCTCCCGTCTGCGGCGTTAGGGTGTGTCCGCAAAGTCGCGGCGTCCGCCCGGAGGGCGGGGCTCGCGGTGTCTGGTGCGTGCGATCGCAAGGCGGAGGATCAGCCTCGTACTGGACGTACTTGGCTGACTCCGACAACGCCGCGAGCGTGCGTGCCAGGCAGCTCGAGCCAGCCGCGAATTTGGGGACACACCCTAAGGTGCTGCGGCAGGCACGAGGGCGGAGGAAGACTGTGAATACTGCATGGCCGGGCAATGAGCTGGAAGAGGTGCTCGCCGCCTCGCTCGGCAGCCGGGGCGCGGGCGGGCGGCTGGTGGAGGTGCTCGGACGCAGCGAGGTCTGGGTGCCGCTGCCCAACGGCGGGGGCCCGGACAGTCCCGGTCTGGATCTGCCGACCCTGGAGATAGAGGGCGCGCCGTACGTCCCGGTCTTCAGCTCCCAGCAGCAGTTCCTCCAGTGCGTCGGCGCCCATATGCCCTTCACCGTGGCGCCCGCCCGCGACTTCGCCCGTGGCCTGCCTCCGCAGCTCGGTATCGCCGTCAACCCGGGCGGCATGGTCGGACTGCCGCTGCCGCCGCCCGCCGTCGCCGAGCTGTGCCGGGCGGGCCGCACACCGCTCGACGGTCCGGCGAGCGGCGGCCGGGTCAGGCTCTTCGAGCCGGACTGGCAGGAGGATCCGGTCGACTTCCTCTCCGCCGCCGCGGGCGAGTTCGAGACGTCCGGCGTGGTGCTCTCGGCCCGCCGCGCGCTCGCCAGCGTCGAGGGCGACTCCCCGGCGCTCTTCATCGGGGTACAGCTCTCGTCCTGGGAGGCCGCCGACCGCAACGCGCCGCTGGACGCGCTCGGCCGCGCGCTGGGCCGGGTCGCGGTGGGCTGGCCCGTCAACCTCATCCTGCTGGACGTGGCCCAGGATCCGGTCGGCGACTATCTGCTGGCGAAGGTGAGGCCGTTCTACCAGCGGGCATAGACACCAGGCGTCAAGGCTGTGTCAGGACCGCCGCCTAAGCTGGTTTGATGGCTGGGCCCCCGCGGCGTGTCCGGACGGGCCTTCCCGCACGGGGGCCGACGGGCTTCGGGGGGCTGGTCGAATGGTGGATCGAAGAGGGGCGGGACCCAGAGTGAGCGCGTCAGGCACCGCGGCGGCCGGGCAGGTCGAGCAGATGCTGCGCCAGGTGACGCCAGGACGCTACGACGCGTACGAGGCGCTCCTCCAGGCCCTCGCCGACGACAGCGTCTGGATGCTGCTCTGGCACGGCCGGGCTGGTTCGCCGGACGCCCAGTACGGCAACATGGAGGTCGACGGGCTCGGGTACGCGCCGTGCGTCACCTCCGCCCAGGAGCTCTCCGTCAGCGGCTGGACCCGGGCGCACGAAGTGGTCACCGGCCGTGACATCGCCCGCGCGCTCTATCCCGACCGCTGGGGCATCTGGCTCAATCCGCACGCGCCCGGCGGCGGAGTCGGCATCCCGTGGCTCGATCTGCGCCGGATCGCCACCGGACTCGACCGTATGCCCGCGGGACCGCTGCGGCTGTCCGAACCGGCCATCGCGCTGCCGCAGTTCTACGCCCTGCTCACCCAGAACGCCCATCGCACGCCCGCGGTCCGCTCGCTGCGCCGCGCCTGGGTGCAGCCGGCGCTCGGCGTGCCGTATCTGACGATCGGCCTCGATCTGTACGACACGAGCCCGGCGTCCGTCGATTCCGTACGCGCGATGATGCGGCAGTCGATCACCGCGGTGCCGGACGGACTGCCGGTCTCGACCGTGGCGATGTCCGACGAGTACGACCCGGTGACGATGTGGCTACGGGCCAACTCGCGTCCGTTCTACGACCGCGAGGCACACGCGGGACCGGCGCCCACCTCGGGTTATGGCTATCCGCCGCCCGCTTCTCACGCGTATTGAGCGCCGCGCCGCGGAGGATGGCGCGGAGGATATGGATGCTCCGGTTCCGCCGCATATCAGGCGAGTTGAGCCACATGTCCGATCTGGTGGAATAGTGGCTGAGTTGGTCCGCTGAGACGAGCGGACCGTCCGGATAACGGAACACCTCTACCCGCATCACGTTTGAGCAAACATTCCCCGTTGGGACTGGCGGGTGATCGCGAAGTGGCTGAAGACTCCGGGGAGCAGGTGGTCTCGGCCTAGTGTGCGATGCGCTGACAGAAGCAGTTCCCGCCACAGGGGGACCACGTGCGTCATGTGATGTGAAAGTGCCGCTACAGCGGCGGTCATGGGCCGGCCACCGTCGGCCGAGAGGGGTCTCCAGCGCAATGACGGCACCTATCGAGACCACCGGGTCGGCGGCGACAGCGCAGCCGGAAGCGGTCCTGGAGGGCGCCGGGGGCAAGCAGATCGAAGGCCGTTCGCTCGGCCGGATCGCGTGGACGCGTTTCAAGCGGGACAAGGTCGCCGTAGCGGGCGGCGTCATCGTGATCCTGCTGGTTCTTGTCGCCGTACTGTCCAAGCCGATCCAGGCGGTGTTCGGTCTCGACCCCAACGCCTTCAACCAGGATCTGGTGGATCCGACGCTGCTGGCGCCCAAGGGCGGCTTCGGCGGTATGAGCTGGGACCACCCGCTGGGCGTGGAACCGCAGACCGGGCGTGACATCCTGGCCCGTATCATCGAGGGCTCATGGGTCTCCCTGGTGGTCGCGGCCGGATCGACGTTGCTCTCGGTCGTCATCGGCGTCGTGATGGGCGTCGTGGCGGGTTTCTACGGCGGCTGGGTGGACAGTGCCATCAGCCGCATGATGGACACCTTCCTCGCCTTCCCGCTACTGCTTTTCGCGATCTCGATCTCCGCGTCGCTCCAGGGCAGCGCGTTCGGTCTTGAGGGGCTTCCGCTCCGTATCGCCGTACTGATCTTTGTGATCGGCTTCTTCAGCTGGCCGTACATCGGCCGGATCGTGCGCGCGCAGACGCTCAGCCTGCGCGAGCGGGAGTTTGTCGAGGCGGCTCGGTCGCTGGGCGCGCGAGGACCGTTCATCCTGTTCCGGGAGCTGCTGCCGAACCTGGTCGCGCCGATCCTCGTGTACTCCACCCTGCTGATCCCCACCAACATCCTCTTCGAGGCTTCTCTGAGCTTCCTGGGTGTGGGTATCGCGCCGCCACAGGCTTCCTGGGGCGGAATGCTGTCCACCGCGGTCGACCTCTACCAGGTCGACCCGATGTTCATGATCATCCCCGGTATGGCGATCTTCATCACCGTGCTGGCATTCAATCTGCTTGGGGACGGGCTGCGTGACGCACTCGACCCCCGTGGCAAGTAATAGCGGCCCTGCCGCATCGGTCAATCGAGGGGGCTTTCCTCAGGATGAACAGCAGAAAGACGGCAGCGGCCATCGCCGTGACGCTGGCCATGGCGCTCGGTGCGAGTGCCTGTGGCAGCTCCGACAAGGACAGTGACGGCAACAAGGGTGGCGGCAGCAGTGCCAAGGCCGATGCCGCGATGTCGGGCATTGTCAACACGACCGACAAGAAGGGGGGAACGGTCGTCTTCGAGCACTCCAGCGGCCCGGACTCCCTGGACCCGGGCAACACGTACTACGGCTGGGTGCAGAACTTCTCCCGCCTGTACGGCCGTACCCTGGTCACCTTCAAGCCGGCCGCCGGCAAGGAAGGCCTTGAGGTCGTCCCCGACCTCGCGACCTCGCTCGGCAAGGCCAGCCCCGACGCCAAGACCTGGACGTACACGCTCCGCAAGGGCGTGAAGTTCCAGGACGGCACCGAGGTCACCTCGAAGGACGTCAAGTACGCGATCGAGCGCAGCAACTTCGCGCCCGAGGCGCTCTCCAACGGTCCGACGTACTTCAAGTCGTACCTCGTGGGCGGCGACAAGTACAAGGGTCCCTACAAGGACAAGTCCCCCGAGGGTCTGAAGTCCATCGAGACCCCGGACGACTACACGATCACGTTCAAGCTGAACAAGCCGTTCGCGGACATGGACTACCTGGCCACCTTCTCGCAGACCGCTCCGGTCCCGCAGAAGGCCGACAAGGGTGCCGAGTACGTCCAGAACATCGTGTCCTCCGGCCCGTACAAGTTCGACTCGTACAACGAGAGCACCGGCGCCACGCTCTCCCGTAACCCCGAGTGGGACCAGGCCGGCGACCCGATCCGCAAGGCGCTGCCGGACAAGATCGAGCTGAAGCTCAACATCAACGCGACGACGATCGATGAGCACCTGCTCAACGACACGATCACCGCGGACGCCGGCGGTACCGGTCTCCAGTCCAAGACGCAGCCGAAGGTGCTCGTCAAGGCCGACGAGAAGGCCAAGACGGACAACCCGTACGCGGGCGCGCTGTCGTACCTGGCGATGAACGTCAACGTGAAGCCGTTCGACAACGTCGACTGCCGCAAGGCCGTGCAGTACGCGGTGGACAAGGCCGGTGCGGTCAATTCCATCGGTGGCTCGGTCAAGGGCGACCCGGCCAGCACGCTGATCCCGCCGTCGGTGAGCGGTTACAAGAAGTTCGACCTGTACGCGACGCCGGGCAACAAGGGCGACGAGGCCAAGTCCAAGGCCGCGCTGACGGCCTGCGGCAAGCCGGGCGGCTTCAAGACCACGCTGACGGCCCGTGCGGACCGTCCCGACGAGGTCACCGTGGCCACCCAGATCCAGGAGAGCCTGAAGAAGGTCGGCATCACGGCGGACATCAAGACGTTCCCGTCCGACAAGTACTTCACGGACTTCGCCGGTGTGCCGGCCTGGGTCCACAAGAACAACGCGGGCCTCATGATGATGGCCTGGGGTGCCGACTGGCCCAGTGGATTCGGCTTCCTCGACCAGATCGTGAACGGTTCGGCCATCAAGCCCTCCGGTGGCACGAACCTGATGGAGCTGAACGACCCGAAGATTAACAAGGCGCTGTCGGACGGCATCGGCACCGTTGACCCGGCTGCCCGCACGGCCGCCTGGGGCGAGGTCGACCAGCTCGTCATGGAGAACGCCTCGGTCGTCCCGCTCTTCTACCGCAAGAACCTGCTCTACCGGCCCGCGTCCGCGGCCAACGTCACGGTCACCGAGGCCTACCTCGGCATGTACGACTACACGCTGCTGACCTCGACCAAGTGACACCGGTGGCACCGGGAAGCCCCGGTGCCACCCCGTAACACCTGTAACACCTGTAACACCTGACACATCAAAACAGCACCCCCCGAAAGGCAGGTGAAGGTGCCGGGCCGTCCTGGCGTACCCCGTCAGGACGGCCCGGCACCAAACGGCTGTGGCTGCGTACATCATCCGACGCGTCTTCGCCGCGGTGTTGCTGCTGCTGGTGGTCAGCGCAGTCACGTTCGCGATCTTCTTCCTTGTGCCCCGCCTCGGCGGGCAGACGACCGACTCGCTGGCCGCCCAGTACATCGGCAAGAGTCCCACCCCGGACGCCATCGCCGCTGTCAAGAAGAACCTGGGGCTCGACCAGCCCCTCTACCTTCAGTACTGGGACTTCATCAAGTCCATCGTGGTCGGCGCCGAGTACAACTTCGGCCCCAATCCCTCGGTCTGTCATGTGCCGTGCTTCGGCTACTCGTTCAAGACACATGTCGAGATCTGGCCCCAGATAGTCGACCGCGTGCCGGTGACCCTGTCGCTGGCCGTCGGCGCGGCGGTCCTCTGGGTGCTCTCCGGTGTCGCGATCGGTGTGCTCTCCGCGCTCAAGCGGGGATCCATCTTCGACCGGCTCGCCATGGGCGTCGCCCTCGCCGGTGTCTCGCTGCCGATGTTCTTCACCGGTCTGGTCTCCCTCGCCCTGTTCAGCTTCCACTGGACGATCTGGGACAACCTCCACTTCGTACCGTTCACCGAGAATCCCGGTGAATGGGCCTGGAATCTGATCCTTCCCTGGTGCACGCTCGCCTTCCTCTACTCGGCGCTCTACGCACGGCTCACCCGTGCCGGAATGCTGGAGACGATGGGCGAGGACTACATCAGAACCGCGCGGGCGAAGGGACTTCGGGAGAGCAAGGTCGTCGTCAAGCACGGTCTGCGCGCGGCGCTGACGCCGCTCGTCACCATCTTCGGCATGGACTTCGCGCTGCTGCTCGGCGGCGCGGTCATCACCGAGAACGTCTTCTCCTTCCAGGGCATGGGCGCCTACGCCATCCTGGGCGTGAAGCAGAGCGACCTGCCCATCGTGATGGGTGTGACGCTGGTCGCCGCCTTCTTCATCGTTGTCTGCAACCTGCTGGTGGACCTTGTGTACGCCGCGATCGACCCCCGGGTGAGGCTCTCATGAGCGACGTACAGAAGGACGTACAGAAAACGGGCGCGGAGAAGGCCACCACGGGTACGGGTACGGGTTCCGCCGAGGGCGCCGCGGAGAAGTTCCTCTCCGTGCGCGACCTGCGGATCCACTTCGACACCGACGACGGTCTGGTCAAGTCCGTCGACGGCGTCAGCTTCGATCTGAAGGCCGGCCAGACTCTCGGTATCGTCGGTGAGTCAGGCTCGGGCAAGTCCGTGACCTCGCTGGGCATCATGGGTCTGCACAACTCCGAGCGGGCCAGGATCTCCGGTGAGATCTGGCTGGACGGCGAGGAGCTGATCGGTGCCGGTCCCGAGCGTGTGCGTGAGCTGCGCGGCCAGAAGATGGCGATGATCTTCCAGGACCCGCTCTCCGCGCTGCATCCGTACTACAGCATCGGCGCGCAGATCGTGGAGGCCTACCGCGTCCACAACGCGGTGGACAAGAAGACCGCCAAGAAGCGGGCCGTCGAGATGCTCGACCGGGTCGGCATTCCCGAGCCCGCGCGGCGCTACGACGACTATCCGCACCAGTTCTCCGGCGGTATGCGCCAGCGCGCGATGATCGCGATGGCGCTGGTCAACAATCCGCAGCTGCTGATCGCGGACGAGCCGACGACCGCTCTGGACGTCACCGTCCAGGCGCAGATCCTCGACCTCATCCGGGATCTCCAGAAGGAGTTCCACTCGGCCGTCGTCATCATCACCCACGACCTGGGCGTCGTCGCCGAGATCGCGGACGAACTGCTGGTGATGTACGCGGGACGCTGTATCGAGCGCGGTACCGCGGAGAAGGTCTTCTACCAGCCTCAGCACCCGTACACCTGGGGCCTGCTGGGCTCGATGCCGCGTATCGACCGGGAGCAGACCGACCGGCTGGTGCCGGTCAAGGGAACGCCGCCCAGCCTGATCAACGTCCCGTCCGGCTGCGCCTTCCATCCGCGCTGCCCGTACGCGGACGTCCCCAAGGACAACATCACCCGCACCGAGCGTCCTGAGCTGCGGCAGATCACCGACGGGCACTTCTCCGCCTGCCATATGTCGCCGGCGGAGCGGGAACAGATCTGGACCGAAGAGATTGCGCCGAAGCTGTGACTGATCCGAGCAAGAAGATTCCCGAGCAGGAGGCGGGCCAGGGACCGGACGGTTCCGGCCCCGAGCCGCTCCTCAAGGTCACCGGCCTGGCCAAGCACTTCCCGATCACCAAGGGAGTGCTCAAGCGCAAGGTCGGCGCGGTCAAGGCGGTCGACGGTCTCTCCTTCGACGTCCGCCCGGGCGAGACCCTCGGTGTGGTCGGCGAGTCCGGCTGCGGCAAGTCGACGATGGGTCGGCTGATCACGCGGCTGCTCGAACCGACCGGCGGCAAGGTCGAGTTCGAGGGCCGGGACATCACTCATCTGTCGGCGGGCGCCCTGCGGCCGATGCGCCGTGATGTCCAGATGATCTTCCAGGACCCGTACGGCTCGCTGAACCCGCGCCACACCGTCGGCGGAATCATCGCCACTCCCTTCAAGCTCCAGGGCATCGAGCCCGAGGGCGGTGTGAAGAAGGAGGTCCAGCGGCTGCTGGAGCTGGTGGGCCTCAGCCCCGAGCACTACAACCGCTATCCGCACGAGTTCTCCGGCGGCCAGCGGCAGCGCATCGGTATCGCGCGGGCGCTGGCGCTCAACCCGAAGCTGGTCGTGGCCGACGAGCCGGTCTCGGCGCTGGACGTGTCGATCCAGGCGCAGGTGGTGAACCTGCTGGACGACCTCCAGGACGAGCTGGGTCTGACCTATGTGATCATCGCGCACGACCTCTCGGTCATCCGCCATGTGTCGGACCGGATCGCGGTGATGTACCTCGGCAAGATCGTGGAGCTGGCGGACCGTTCGTCGCTGTACGCGTCGCCGAAGCACCCGTACACCAAGGCGCTGCTCTCCGCGGTGCCGGTGCCGGACCCGAGCAGGCGCGGCGCGAAGAGCGACCGGATCCTGCTCAAGGGCGATGTGCCGTCGCCGATCAATCCGCCGAGCGGCTGCCGCTTCCACACGCGGTGCTGGAAGGCGACGGAGATCTGCAAGACCACCGAGCCGCCGCTGATCCAGCTCGCGCCGGGCCACCAGGCCGCCTGTCACCACCCGGAGAACGCGGCCGACCAGCGTCCGCAGGACACGGTGTCGGTGGCGTCGCGCGAGACGATCGAGCTGGCGGATGTGTCGGGCGCGGGCACGGAGATACCGGCCGCGGAGACGTCGGCCGCGGGCGAGCCTTCGTCGGAGGCCGGGCCCAAGGAGTAACGCGTACGCAGGGCCGGCCGGCCTCTGGTCCCTACGGGGCCGGAGGCCGGCGGCGTTTCGGGCTCTTCTGTGTCACGTTCTGTGTCACGCCGGAGTTCGCACGCTTGTAACCCTCGTAAGCTACCGCTTAGTACAGTCCTCTTGTAGGGTTGTCTTCCATGGCACAGGCATCCATCGCGTCCATCGGGGACAGCGAGTTCGACCGCGGCACGGCTCTGATCCCGCGTGGACCGGGCGTCTACGACGCGACGCTCTCCCCGGGCTGGACGATCATGAACGTCCTCAACGGCGGCTATCTGCTGGCACTGATCGGCCGCGCGCTCGGCGACACCCTGCCGCACACGGACCCGTTCGCCGTCTCGGCGCACTACCTCACACCGTCGACGCCCGGTCCCGCCGTGGTGCGTACGGAGGCCCTACGGACCGGCCGTACGCTCTCCACCGGCCAGGCGTCCCTCTTCCAGACCGCCGAGGACGGCACCGAGGTCGAGCGGATCAGGGTGCTCGCCTCGTACGGCGATCTGGACGCGCTGCCCGACGATGTGCGGACGGCGGCGAAGCCGCCCGCGATTCCGCCGCTGGAGCGCTGTGTCAGCTCCGCCGACGGCCCGCCGCCGCCCGGCGACTTCGCGATGATCGACCGGCTCGATCTGCGTCTTGACCCGGCGACGGTGGGCTGGGCCGTCGGCGCGCCGTCCGGGCTGGGCGAGATGCGCGGCTGGTTCCAGTTCGCGGACGGCCGGGACAGCGATCCGCTCGCACTGCTGCTGGTCGTGGACGCGCTGCCGCCGACGGCGTTCGAGATGGGCCTCAAGGGCTGGACCCCGACGGTCGAACTGACCACTCATATCCGCTGCCGCCCGGCGCCGGGCCCGCTCCGGGTCGCCCTCACCACCCGTAACCTCGCCGGCGGCTTCCTTGAGGAGGACGCGGAGATCTGGGACAGCGCGGACCGTCTGGTGGCCCAGTCCCGCCAACTCGCCCGCGCGCCGCGGGACTGACGGCCCGGCGGATCATGGCCCGGCCGGGCGACGGTATGCGCCATGGGCGGCGGGCCGGTGCGGACCGGGCGCGTGTGCGGCTTCCGTGACTCGTAGAATCGAGTCCACCATGGCTTACCTCGACCACGCCGCGACCACTCCGATGCTGCCGGAGGCGATCGAGGCGATGACCGCCCAGTTCGGCCTCGCCGGCAACGCCTCCTCGCTCCATGCCGCCGGCCGCCGGGCCCGTCGTACCGTCGAGGAGGCCCGCGAGACGCTCGCGGAGGCCCTCGGCGCACGGCCGAGCGAGGTGGTCTTCACCTCCGGCGGCACCGAGGCCGACAATCTCGCCGTGAAGGGCCTGTACTGGTCCCGCCGCGACGCCGATCCGGCCAGGACCAGAGTGCTGGCCAGCCCGGTGGAGCACCATGCCGTCCTCGACGCCGTGAACTGGCTCGGTGAGCACGAGGGCGCGACCGTCGAATATCTGCCGGTCGACTCCTACGGACGGGTGCTGCCCGGGACACTGCGCGAGGCGATCGCGCGCAATCCCGAGGATGTCGCCCTCGCCACCGTCATGTGGGCCAACAACGAGATCGGCACCATCCTGCCGGTCCGTGAACTGGCCGAGGTGGCGGCGGAGTTCGGCATTCCGCTGCACTCCGACGCCGTCCAGGCCTTCGGCCAGACGGACCTGGACTTCGGTGCCTCGGGACTCGCCGCGATGACCGTCTCCGGACACAAGATCGGCGGCCCGTACGGCATCGGAGCCCTGCTGCTGGGCCGTGAGTACACGCCCGTCCCCGTACTGCACGGCGGTGGCCAGGAGCGTCACGTACGCTCGGGCACCCTCGACGTCCCGGCGATCGCCGCCTTCGCCGTGGCGGGCCGGCTCGCCGCCGAACGGCACGAGCAATTCGCCCAGGACATCGGCGCCCTGCGCGACGAACTGATCGAGGCCGTACGGACGGCCGTCCCCGACGCCGTCCTCGGCGGCGATCCTGACCACCGCCTCCCCGCCAACGCGCACTTCAGCTTCCCGGGCTGCGAGGGCGACTCGCTGCTCCTGCTGCTCGACGCCCAGGGCATCGAGTGCTCGACGGGCTCGGCCTGTACGGCAGGTGTGGCGCAGCCCAGCCATGTCCTGCTCGCCACCGGCTGCGATCCCGATCTGGCCAGAGGCACGCTGCGCTTCTCGCTCGGCCACACCTCCACCAGGGAGGACGTGGAGGCGGTGGCGAAGGCCATCGGCCCGGCCGTCGACCGGGCCAGAAGCGCCGGGCTCAGCTAGGGCGCCTCCGTGGGGCCCGGCGCCTCCGGCCGTGGGGCCCGGCGCCTCCGCCTCAGGCTGCGCCCGGCTGCGCCTTCTCCGTGTCCGTGCTCGCTTCCCGTACCAGCTCCATATAGCGGTCCCAGTCCCAGTACGGCCCCGGATCCGTGTGGTCCGTGCCCGGGACCTCCACATGGCCGATGATGTGCTCCCGGTCCACCGGGATCTCGTACCGCGCGCAGATCCCGGCGGTCAGCCGTGCCGACGAGCGGTACATCGCGTCCGTGAAGGACGACTTCCGGTCCACCCAGCCCTCGTGCTCGATGCCTATGGACCGCTCGTTGTAGGCGCGATTGCCCGCGTGGTACGCCACATCCAGCTCGCGGATCATCTGCGCCACATGGCCGTCCTTGCGCACCACATAGTGCGAGGCGGCGCCATGGGCTGGATCCCGGAAGACCTTGAGCGCCACCTGATAGCTGCCCTGGACGACATGGATCACCACGCGGTCCACCACATAGTCGTCCGGCCTGTCCGCCCGGCGCCAGTTCGCCGGAGAGGCCGCTATCCACTGCGCACGCGCGTAATCCAGCTCACCTTCCTTGCGCGGCTTGTCGATGCCCGGCACCCGCCACCACAGACGCGAGACCTTCTCGTGTGCCAGCACGCCGCCGCCGAGCAGCGCCGCCGCGCCGCCGATCAGCACCGTCCTGCGATTGATCTCGCCGGAATCCGCGGCTCCGCGATGGCGCCCGCAGGCCTTGCGATGGCGTCCGTAGCCGCCCACGCCCCCGGCCGTGCCCGGTGTTTTCTCGCCCATGTGATCGTCAACGCAAACCAGGGCGACTCCGGTTCCCGTCGGGCCGTACTCTGGGAAGGCTATGACTCAGAATCCTCAGCGCCCACTCCGTGTGCTCGCCGCCATGTCGGGCGGCGTGGACTCCGCCGTCGCCGCCGCCCGTGCCGCCGAGGCGGGCCACGACGTCACCGGAGTACATCTGGCGCTCTCCGCGAATCCGCAGTCCTTCCGCACGGGCGCGCGCGGCTGCTGCACCATCGAGGACTCCCGTGACGCGCGCCGCGCCGCCGATGTGATCGGTATCCCGTTCTATGTGTGGGATCTCGCCGAACGCTTCCGTGAGGACGTGGTCGACGACTTCGTCGCGGAGTACGAGGCCGGCCGTACGCCCAATCCCTGTCTGCGCTGCAACGAGAAGATCAAGTTTGCCGCGCTGCTCGACAAGGCGCTCGCCCTCGGCTTCGACGCCGTGTGCACGGGCCATTACGCGACGGTCGTCATCGGCGAGGACGGCACCCGGGAGCTGCACCGCGCCAGCGACATGGCCAAGGACCAGTCGTATGTCCTCGGAGTGCTGGACGAGCGGCAGCTCGCACACGCCATGTTCCCGCTCGGTGACACCCTCACCACCAAGGACGAGATCCGCGCGGAGGCCGAGCGCCGCGGTCTGGCCGTGGCGAAGAAGCCCGACAGCCATGACATCTGCTTCATCGCGGACGGTGACACCCAGGGCTTCCTCGCGAAGCGTCTGGGCCGGGCCGAGGGCGACATCGTGGACGAGTCCGGTACGAAGGTGGGCAGCCACGACGGCGCGTACGGTTTCACCATCGGCCAGCGCAAGGGCCTGCGCATCGGCCATCCGGCCGCCGACGGCAAGCCTCGCTACGTCCTGGACATCTCGCCCGTCGACAACACCGTGACGGTCGGTCCGGCCGCCGCGCTCGATGTCGTGGCGCTGACGGCCGTCAAGCCACGCTGGTGCGGTACGGCGCCCACGGGCCCCGGCGGCTACACCGCCCAGCTGCGCGCCCACGGCGGTGAGACGGCGGTGACGGCGGAGCTGGCGGACGGCACGCTGCGTGTCAGCTTCGAGGAGCCGGTGCGCGGTGTGGCGCCCGGCCAGGCGATCGTGCTGTACGACGGCACGCGCGTGGTCGGCTCGGCGACGATCGCGACGACGACACGGCGGCGTAAGGCGGCGCTGGCCGGTTGACGGAACGGGCCGGCCTCTTTAAAGAAGGGCTCTTTGACGAGACCTCTTTAAGGAGGCCGGCCCGTTTGCAAGAGGCCGGCCCGTTCACGGCTTTCGTACGGCTGGCCTTCGTACGGCGCCGGCAGCGCTCGTACGTACGGTCCCGTCGGTTCAGCGACCGGCCTGGAGCGCGGACCAGGTGGCCGCGCCGACGATGCCGTCCGCGGTCAGCCCACGGCCGCTCTGGTAGTCACGTACCGCCGTGGCCGTTCCCGGCCCGAACTGTCCGTCGATGGACACGGTCCGCCCGAGCGCGGCCGTCAGCGCCCGCTGGAGACGCTCCACCACCGCGCCCGTGCTGCCTTCCCGTACCACGGTCGTGCTGCCCGCGGAGAGCAGGGCCGTCCAGGTACGGGAGCCGACGGAACCGTCCGCGGTGAGCCCGCGGGCGGTCTGGAAGGACCTGACCGCGTTCGCGGTCCGGGTGCCGAAGATGCCGTCCGCGGTGCCCGCGTCGTAGCCCTGCTGGTTCAGCAAGGTCTGGGCCGCCGTCACCTGGGCGCCGGTGGAACCACTCGTGAGGGTGGAGTACGAGGCGAAGTTGAGCTGTACGCCACCGCCGCCGGAGCTGCCGCCCACGAGCTGCATGTAGTAGTTCCAGTTCCAGTTCGGCCCCGGATCGGTGTGGTCGTTGCCCGGTACCTCGGCATGGCCGACGACATGCGCGCGGTCCTTGGGTATGCCGTACCGCTCGCACAGATACTTCGTCAGGGCGGCCGAGGAGCGGTACATCGCGTCGGTGAACCAGCTCGGGTCGGCGATAAAGCCCTCGTGCTCGATGCCCAGGCTGGAGGAGTTGGCCGAACGCGCGTGGTACGCGGTGTTGCTGTCACGGACCATCTGGGTGATCGCACCGTCCGACGAGCGCACCACATAGTGGGCGCTCACCTGCGAGGACGCGTTCTGGAACCAGCTGATGGTCCCGGCGTACGAGCCCTGGGTGACATGGACGACCACGGTGCTGATCGACGCGCTCCGGCCGACCGCGTAGTTGGCCGCGTTGGCGGGCACCCAGGCGGCGGGCGGATAGTCGGGACTGAGCGCGGCGCGCTGCCGGCCGTCGGCTGTGTCTGCCGCGTCCGCCGCGTACCGGCCGCGCTCGGGCTCGACGGCGCGCGGCCGTACGGTGACACGCTCGCCGCCCGCGACATCGGCGGTGATGCCCTGCCCGAGGAGCGTGTAGACGGTGTCGGCGTACAGCCGGGCCGTGGCGGTGTCGGTGGCTCCGCCGTAACGGGCGACCACCGGATACCACTCGTCCACGCTGCGGCGCTCCGTGGCGTCCAGTCCCAGCCCGTCGGCGTAGGAGCGCAGCACGGCCGCGCCGCCACGGATGTTCGCCGTGGTGTCCTCGCGCAGCTCGGCGCCCGGCTCACCGGTCAGCTCGGCGGCCTTCTCCAGTGTGCGGCTCCGCGGATTGCTCACGAGGTGCATGACGCCGTAGCCGTTGGCCTGGCTCGGTTCGCCGCGGTGTCCGTCGAGGTGCGTCTCGCCGTATCCGACCGCCACCAGCAGATCCCGTGGCACGCCGAACTCCGAGGCGGCGCGCGCGAAGGCCCGGCTCATGGAGTCGCGGTCCGCCGCGCCGACGGGAGCAGGCGCGGCACCGGCGGCGGGCTGGGCCGTGGCGACGAGCACCGCGGTGACCAGACCGCCGAGCGCGGACAGTGCGGTCCGTCTCCATGGCGTCGATCGTCGGTACATGCTTCCTCCTGGTCGGTCGGTTCGACGGTCTCCGCGCGAGCGGAGGCGGGTCTACGCCCGTTGAACGACCAGACCTATCGGTGGGTCATGCCCATGTCAAGCATCCAACTGTCAACGCCCGTACCGAAGTTGGGCGATTCCCGCATCCTGCCATGTGTGGGCCTTCGGCCGCGGTCTCTCGGTCTGCCGGGCTCAGCTCGCGCTGTAGGGCTCAGCTCGCGCGGCGGCCGGACAGGACCTACGCGGCGAAGAACTCCTTCAGCACCGGCGCCAGCACATGCGGCGCCACATCGTGGGTCTGGCCCGTCAGAGTGCGATGGCGGCCTCGGGGCAGGGCCTTGGCCACCGACCTCGCCGCGTTCCGCAGCAGGACCGGGCTGCATCCGCCGTCCACGACCACGGCGCGGGTCCTGATGGACTTCAGCCGCTCCGCCGGGACCAGTCCTGGGCCCAGCACCGCGTTGTCATACGCGAGTGTCTCCGCGAGCGCCGTCAGATCCGGCCACATCGGCGACCGCCGTATTCCGGCGATCATCTCGGGCGCCACACCGACGACGGACATGAACAGCTCGACCGCCTCGGCCCGTTGTCCTCGCGCCAGCAGCTCGGAGAGGCGTTCGGCGTAGGTCGCGTACTCCGCCAGATCGGCCGGGCCGGTGGCGTACGGCGGTTCGTACACGGCGAGCTGGGTGACCGTCAGTCCGGCCGCCGCCGCCTCCAGCACGAGCGCCGCGCCCGAGGAGATGCCGTACACGGAGGCGCTGCCGCCCGCCTCCGCGATCAGCGCCGCCAGATCCTCTATCTCTCTCTCCACGGCATACGGGGCGGTGTCACCGCTCGCGCCGCGCCCGCGCCGGTCGTATATGAGCACCTCGAAGACCGGCGCGAGCAGCTCGGCCAGCGGAGCCTGTGATTCCGCGGTGTCGAGCGCGCCACCGACCAGAATCACCGGTGGGCCCTCGCCCATTCGCCGGTAAGCGATGGGGGTGCCGTCCCCCGACTTGGCAGTGCACACGTGGTCCATGGTGAGGCAGACCGGCGCGCCGCGTACGACTCATCGCCCAACAGCCAAGATTTTTCCTGGACGGCGTTTTCCCGGCGTTTCCCAGGCTGCGACTTTCGCTCAGGCCGCGACGACTTCGGTGTCGTAGAAGCAGAAGTGGCCCTTGATCTGTGCGACTTCGGCCTTGGGCGTGGGATAGCCCCAGACCAGATCCGCGGCGTCGGGCAGCGACCAGTAGGAGGCGTCGCCCTTGAACGGGCAGTGGGTGGTGGTCGCCGAGGGCGTCAGCAGCTCCGTACGCACATCCTCCGGCGGGAAGTAGTAGCGCACCGGGCAGCCGGTCTCGCGCAGCACCAGTGGACTGCGGCTCTCGGCGAGCACCTGTCCGTCGCGTACGACGCGTACATGCTCAGTGCCCTGCTCGACGGTGATGGTGTGACCCGTGGCCATGGTGATCGGTCCCTTCGGTGTTTCCCGGCTCATACGTTTCAGGCTCATGCGTTTCCCGGCTCGTGCCACTTTCTTCAGCAACGAACCGGCGCACAGTCTTCCCGGCGGGACCGACTTCCCGGCGGGACCGAACCGGCCCTTACGGTTGAACCGGCCCTTACGGTTGCTCCATGAATATCTGTGTCTTCCTCTCCGCCGCCGATCTCGACGAGCGCTACACCCGCCCGGCCCGTGAATTCGCCGAGCTGATCGGCAAGGGTGGCCACACCCTGGTCTGGGGCGGCTCCGACAGCGGGCTGATGAAGGTCGTCGCCGACGGCGTACAGGAGACCGGCGGCCGGCTGGTCGGCGTCTCGGTGGACTTCCTCGGCGAATTCGTACGGCCGGGCGCCGACGAGATGGTGATCGCCAAGGATCTCGCCGAGCGGAAGGCGCTGCTCCTCGCCAAGTCCGACGCGGTGGTGATCATGGTCGGTGGTACGGGCACGCTGGACGAGGCCACGGAGATCCTGGAGCTGAAGAAGCACGCTCTGCACACCAAGCCCGTCGTCCTGCTGAACACGGCGGGCTTCTACGACGGGCTGAAGCAGCAGTTCCGGCGGATGGACGAGGAGGGCTTTCTGCCCGTCCCGCTCGCCGACCTGGTCTTCTTCGCGGAGGACGGAGTCGGCGCGCTCGCGTATCTGGAGGAGAGCGCGGGCGTGCGCTGACCTGTAGGGAAGACGAGCGCGGGCGTGCGCCGGGCGGTCCGCGGTGATGCGACCATGACCGCATGGCTACCCATCTCATCACCGGTGCGGGCTCGGGCATCGGCGCCGCCGTCGCGCGCCGGCTGCACGAGCGCGGCGACGACCTGCTGCTTCTCGCCCGCGACGCCGGCCGCGCCAAGGAGCTCGGCGCGGACTTCCCAGGCGCCCGTACGCTCGTCGGCGATCTCGCCGTCCCCGACAGGCTCTCCTGGGCGCTCGCCCAGCAGCCGCTGCCCGACCGGCTCGACTCGCTCCTGCATATCGCGGGCGTGGTCGAGCTCGGTCCGATCACCGAGCTGACGCCCAAGGTCTGGCAGCACCAGCTCGCCGTGAATCTGATCGCTCCGGCCGAGCTGACCAGGCTCTTCCTGCCTCAACTGAGGATCTCCCAGGGCCAGGTGATCTTCGTCAACTCGGGCGCCGGACTCAACGCGCACGCCCAGTGGGGCGCGTACGCCGCCTCCAAGCACGGCCTCAAGGCGCTCGCCGACTCGCTGCGCCACGAGGAGATGGAGAACGGTCTCCGGGTGACCTCCGTCTATCCGGGCCGTACGGCGAGCCCCATGCAGGTCAAGGTCCATCAGCAGGAGGGCAAGGAGTACGACGCGTCGCGCTGGATCGATCCCGGCTCGGTGGCGACGACGATCCTCGCCGCGCTCGATCTGCCGCGCGATGCGCGGATCGATGATCTGACCGTACGGCCGGGCCGATGAGCGATCTCGTCTGGGGATCCGCCACCGGTATCGGCTCGATGCCCGGCGGCGATGCCAGGGAGGCCGCCAAGGCCGTCACCGGCACCTTCGAGGACTTCCCGTATCTGCCCGAACTGCCCGCGCGAGGGCCGGGCGCCGACATGATCGGCCGTACGGTGGGACTGCTGGCCGAGGTCTACGCGCGCGTCGAGCCGAGCGGCTGGCGGATCGGCGACCGGCCGGGCCGGGACACCAAGCGGGCCAGATCCTGGCTGGGCGAGGACCTCGACGCACTGGAGGAGTTCACCCAGGGATACGAGGGCCCGCTGAAGATCCAGGCCGTCGGGCCGTGGACGCTCGCCGCCTCGCTGGAGCTGCGCAACGGCCAGTCGGCGATCGGCGATCGGGGCGCCTGCCGCGATCTGACCGGCTCGCTGGTGGAGGGACTGACCGCGCATCTCGCGGAGGTACGGCGCCGGATCCCTGGAGCCGTACCGGTGCTCCAGCTCGACGAGCCGTCCCTCACCGCCGTCCTGCGCGGCGAGGTCAGAACGGCCAGCGGCTACCGCACCCACCGCGCCGTGGACCGCCAGGTGGTGGAGAGCGCGCTGCGGGAGGTGACCGCGGTGAGCGCGGGTACGGCGGTCATGCACTCCTGCGCGCCCGACGTGCCGTTCGCACTGCTGCGGCGGGCGGGCGCCGCCGCCGTCTCGTTCGATTTCGGCCTGCTCACCGAGCGTGACGAGGAGCCGATCGGTGAGGCGGTGGAGGGCGGTACGAAACTCTTCGCCGGAATCGTGCCGGGCACCGACGGCCCATTGTCAGACCCGGCCGGTAGCGTCATGGGTGTCAGAACGTTGTGGCGCAGGCTGGGGCTGAATCCGGGGACTCTCGCCGAGTCCGTGGTGCTCACTCCCTCGTGCGGGCTCGCGGGTGCTTCTCCCGCGTACGCGCGCGCTGCGCTCGCGCACTGTGTCAGGGCCGCGAGATCCCTTGCGGACAACCCTGAGTGACGATCCCGGGTGACGGGTCATGGTGAACGGGAGGACGAAACGGTGGCTGGCGAAGAGCGGACCGGAGTTCCGGCACAGGCGCGCACGGGCGTGCCCGCGAAGGCGCGGGATCAGCATGCCCAGCTCGCCGAGCAGATCGAGGAACACCGCTTCCGGTATTACGTGAACGATCAGCCCGTCATCAGCGACGGCGAGTTCGACAGGCTGCTCAGGTCGCTGGAGGCGCTGGAGGCGACTTATCCGGAGCTGCGTACGCCCGACTCGCCGACCCAGAAGGTCGCGGGCGCGTACGAGACGGACTTCGCCGCGGTCCAGCACCGCGAGCGGATGCTCTCCCTGGACAATGCCTTCGATGACGAGGAGCTGGCCTCCTGGGCCGACCGTATCGCCAAGGATGTAGGCACCACCGACTACCACTTCCTGTGCGAGCTGAAGGTCGACGGGCTCGCGGTCAATCTCACCTATGAGCACGGCAGACTGACCCGCGCGGCCACCCGTGGCGACGGGCGCACGGGCGAGGACATCACGCCCAATGTCCGTACGATCGCGGAGATTCCGCACCGCCTGGCGGGCGAGCGCGTACCGGCCCTGGTGGAGATCCGTGGTGAGGTCTACTTCCCGATGGAGGCCTTCCAGGAGCTCAACGCACGGCTGGTGGAGGCCGGCGACAAGCCCTTCGCCAATCCGCGCAACGCGGCGGCGGGTTCCCTGCGCCAGAAGGATCCCAAGATCACCGCGACGCGTCCGCTGCATATGGTGGTGCACGGCATCGGCGCGCGCGAGGGATTCGACATCGACTGTCTGTCGCACGCGTACGGGCTGCTGCGCGAGTGGGGCCTGCCCACGGCCCGGCACAACAAGGTGGTCGACGGCCTGGACGGTGTCCGGGAGTTCATCGCGTATTACGGGGAGCACCGCCACTCGGTGGAGCACGAGATCGACGGCGTGGTCGTCAAGCTGGACGAGATCCCGCTCCAGGGCCGGCTGGGCTCCACCTCGCGCGCGCCGCGCTGGGCGATCGCCTGGAAGTACGCGCCGGAGGAGGTCAACACCAAGCTGGTCAACATCCGGGTGGGCGTGGGCCGTACGGGACGCGTCACGCCGTACGCGCAGGTCGAGCCGGTCACCGTGGCCGGTTCCGAGGTCGAGTTCGCCACCCTGCACAACCAGGACGTGGTGAAGGCCAAGGGCGTCTGGATCGGCGACACGGTGGTGCTGCGCAAGGCCGGTGATGTCATCCCGGAGATCCTCGGCCCGGTCATCGATCTGCGGCCCGACGACGCGTACGAGTTCGTGATGCCGGCCGCCTGCCCGGAGTGCGGCACCGAGCTGCGGGCCATGAAGGAGGGCGATGTCGATCTGCGCTGCCCCAACGCGCGTAGCTGCCCCGCCCAGTTGCGTGAGCGGCTGTTCTATCTCGTCGGCCGCAAGTGCCTGGACATCGAGAACTTCGGCTATGTGGCCGCCGCCGCGCTGACGAAACCGCTGGAGCCGGAGACACCGCCGTTGCTGGACGAGGGCGATCTCTTCGATCTGACGATCGATCGGCTCCTGCCCATCAAGGCGTATGTCCTCGACCAGGACAGCGGACTGCCCAAGCGCGATCCGAAGACCGGCGAGGAGAAGATCGCCACGGTCTTCGCCAACCAGGAGGGCGAGCCGAGGAAGAACGCCGTGGCGATGCTGGAGAACATCGCGGCGGCCAAGGAGCGCCCGCTGGCGCGGATCATCGCCGGGCTCTCCATCCGCCATGTGGGGCCCGTCGCGGCCGAGGCGCTGGCCAGGGAGTTCCGCTCGATCGACCGGATCGAGCAGGCCACGGAGGAGGAGCTGGCGGCCGTCGAGGGAGTCGGACCGACCATCGCCGCGTCCGTCATCCAGTGGTTCGAGGTCGACTGGCACCGCGAGATTCTGCGCAAGTGGCGTGCGGCCGGAGTCCGGATGGAGGACGAGGGCGCGGGCGAGGACGAAGGCCCGAGGCCGCTGGCGGGACTGGCGGTGGTCGTCACCGGGACCCTGGAGCGGTACACCCGGGATGGCGCGAAAGAGTCGCTCCAGAGCCTTGGCGCAAAAGTGACCGGCTCTGTTTCGAAGAAGACCGGCTTTGTGGTCGTCGGTGAGAACCCGGGTTCGAAATACGACAAGGCGATGCAGCTCAAGGTGCCCGTGTTGGACGAGCAGGGCTTCGCCGTACTGCTCGAACAGGGCCCGGACGCGGCCGGGGAGGTCGCACTCACGGCCGAGGAGGCGGCCGAGGAAGCCGCTGATGAGACGGCCGGCGGGACGACGGGGACGACCGGCGGGACGGACGACGAGACGCCCGAAGGGACCAGCGGGGATACGGCTGCGGAGACCTCGGGACAGACGCCCGGGGAGCCTGCCGGGAAGAGTCCTCGGGAGTAGGGCGCGACCGTCGGAATCGGGCCGCAAAGCTCACCCGTTCGGCGCATACCAGATGGATAAGGATGGGCAGGTCGCATTCGGGCAACAGCTGTAGAGCGCTGCCCGTTGACGCCTTTCGCGGCCTACTGTTGGGATGTGCGCCTGTCGTGCACGGCTGCGTGGTGCGATTTCAGCCGTGATGGCATGACAACGTGCCATCGCGTGGCATCGGCTCCGCCGGCTGTGAGAGGGACGGGAATGAAACCGACCGAGAGCGCCGCCCCGGTCTCACCCCCGCGTGGTTTCGCGGGAATTGCGGGCACTGCGGCGAAAATGCCCGTTCTTGTGGTGGGACTCGCCGGGGTCCTGTTGGTCACCGGCCTCATCCGTACGGTGCGGGACGGCCATGCGCTCTTCCCGGGCGGCTCGACGGGCTGGGCGATGGCCGTGCTGACCGGCATCATCGTCGGCCATCTCGTGGCGCTCGGCCGCGACCGCTGGTGGGGCGGCACGGGCTCCGGCGCGGCGCTCACCCTGGCGGTCCTGCTGCTGTACGGCTGGGTGCCCGCCGTACTCGTCAGCCTGTCCGTCGTGGTGCTGGTCGGCATGGCGCGCAGACACCGCTGGCGGCAGGGCGTCCTGCACGGCGCGGCCGACATGCTGGGCATCGGCGCCGCCGCGCTCGTCCTGAGGCTCTTCGATGTGCTTCCCACCGTCGAGGAGCCCTGGGATCCGCTCGACTGGGGGATCGAGGCCGTCCCGGAGATCGTGCTGGCGGCCGGGATCCATCTGCTCGTCACTCGGCTGCTGTTGTGGTACGCGCTGGCCCCGCAGGGCGGCGGGCTGCCGACCGTGGCCCGTACGGCCCTGTACCGCCAGGGACTTGTCGCGGTCGCCCTGCTCGGTATCGCTCCGCTGATCTGTGTGGTCGCGATGACCGTGCCGGTGCTGCTGCCGCTCTTCTCCATCCCGCTGATCGCCCTGGACTCCACGCTCTGGATCGCCAGGGCGCGCGCCGAGGAGCAGCTCCGCGATCCGCTGACGGGCCTGCCGAACCGGCAGTGGCTGCTGGAGCGCACCTGGTCGGCGCTGGAGGACGCGGAGGGCCTCGGCGCCCGGTCCGCGCTGGTCCTGATCGACCTCGACCGTTTCCGCTCGGTCAATGACACGCTCGGTCATCTCGCGGGTGACCGGCTGCTGCTCCAGATAGCCGACCGGCTACGGCTGGCGCTGCCGCGCGGTGCGGAGGCCGCGCGGCTGGGCGGCGACGAGTTCGCGGTGCTTCTGCCGACCTGTGACTCCACGACCAGCGCCCAGCGCGTCGCCCGCCATCTCGTGGCCGAGCTGTCCTCGCCGCTGGATCTCGACGGACTGACGCTGGTCCTGGAGGCCAGCGCGGGAGTCGCCGTCTATCCCGAGCACGCGCTCGACGCGGAAGGGCTGCTGCGCCGGGCCGATGTCGCGATGTACCAGGCGAAGCGGGACCGTACGGGTGTGGAGGTGTACGAGTCCAAGCGGGACTCCAACACCCCGGACCGCCTCGGTCTGCTGGGAGACCTCAGACGCGCGCTGGACGCCGGTGAGGTGGAGCTGCACTACCAGCCCAAGGTCCGCTTCGACGGCCAGGTCGCGGGCCTGGAGGCGCTGGTGCGCTGGGTGCATCCGGAGCGCGGCCGGGTCCCTCCCGACGAGTTCATCGCGATCGCCGAGTCCTCGGGCCTGATGCCGCATCTGACCGAGTACGTCCTCGAAAGCGCCCTCGCGCAGGTCGCGCGCTGGCGTTCGCAAGGGCTGAAGGTGCCGGTCGCCGTCAATGTCTCGCCGCGCGACGTCCACACTCCCGGTTTCGCCGGAGCGGTCGCGGCGCGGCTGGCCCGCCATGGTGTCCCGGCCGGCTCGCTCCAACTGGAGATAACGGAGCATGTCCTGCTGGAGGACCCGCAGCGCGCCGCCGACACCCTGGCGGGACTGACCGGGCACGGTGTGAAGATGTCGCTCGACGACTTCGGCACCGGGTACTCGTCGCTGGTGCATCTGCGGCGGCTGCCGGTGAGCGAGCTGAAGATCGACCGCTCCTTCGTGGCCCGGCTGGCCGTCGACACCGAGGACGCGGAGATCGTCCGCTGCACCGTCGACCTGGCGCACTCGCTGGGCCTGCTGGTCGTCGCGGAGGGCGTCGAGGACGACGAGACCTGGGAGCGGCTGCGGGATCTCGGCTGTGACGCGGTCCAGGGCTGGCTGGTGGCCGCCGCGATGCCGCCGCCCGAGGCGACGGCCTGGCTGCTGGCCAGAGGCGAGCGCGGCTGGCAGCGCCCGGCGGAGCTGGAAGCGGCCCGCCGCAAGCAGTCGGGCCAGGTGGTGGAACAGTCCGGCCGAGTGGTCCAGTAGGCGCCGAGCCGACCTGTCGGCCGCGAGGCCGCGACGGCCCTGGCCGCTGCTGCGGCCATCGACCGCCGGTGCCGCCGCAGGCCGCGCCCGTGCCGCTGCCGTCGGCCTCGCGGCGCCGGCCGGGCGCGGGACCGGTTCGTATCCGGTCACGCGCCGTTGTGGTCCGCGTACGCGCCGGCGTGCTGTGGGCCCGGGCGATTTATGTGTTGCGTGGTGAGGTGACCGCGCCCTCTAGGATTGGGCTCAAAGAAGCCATCAACCCCTGAGGATCGCTGAATGCCTGGCATCACGCGCGAGGAGGTCGTCCACCTCGCTCGGCTGGCGCGTCTGGAGCTGTCCGGCTCCGAGCTCGACCACTTCGCCGGACAGCTCGACGACATCATCGGCGCGGTCGCCCGCGTGTCCGAGGTCGCCGACCAAGACGTACCGCCGACGTCCCACCCGCTGCCGCTGACCAATGTCATGCGCGCGGACGAGGTCCGTCCGTCGCTCACGCCCGAGCAGGCGCTCTCCGGCGCTCCTGCCCAGGAGCAGCAGCGTTTCAAGGTGCCGCAGATCCTGGGGGAGGACTAACAGCCATGACGGACATCAGCAGGACCGAGAGCTGTATCAGGCTCACCGCCGCCGAGATCGCCGCGAAGATCGCCGCCGGCGAACTCACGGCCGTCGAGGTCACCGAGGCCCATCTCGCCCGTATCGAAGCGGTGGACGAGAAGGTCCACGCCTTCCTCCATGTGGACCGCGAGGGCGCGCTGGCCCAGGCCCGCGCCGTGGACGCCAGGCGCGCGGCCGGCGAGAAGCTCGGCCCGCTGGCCGGAGTGCCTCTCGCGCTCAAGGACATCTTCACCACCGAGGGCGTCCCGACCACCGTCGGCTCCAAGATCCTCGAAGGCTGGATCCCGCCCTACGACGCGACCGTCACCAGGAAGCTCAAGGACGCGGGCGTCGTCATCCTCGGCAAGACCAACATGGACGAGTTCGCCATGGGCTCCTCCACCGAGAACAGCGCGTACGGCCCGACCGGCAACCCGTGGGACCTGACCCGGATCCCGGGCGGCTCCGGCGGCGGCTCGTCCGCCTCGCTCGCCTCGTACCAGGCGCCGCTCGCCATCGGTACCGACACTGGCGGCTCCATCCGCCAGCCCGCCGCCGTCACGGGCACGGTCGGCGTCAAGCCCACCTACGGCGGTGTCTCCCGCTACGGCATGGTCGCCTTCTCGTCCTCCCTCGACCAGGGCGGCCCCTGCGCCCGTACGGTCCTGGACGCGGCCCTGCTGCACGAGGTGATCGCCGGCCACGATCCGCTGGACTCGACCTCCATCGACGCACCGGTCCCGCCGGTGGTCGAGGCCGCGCGCAACGGCTCGGTCGCCGGGATGCGCGTCGGTGTCGTCAAGCAGTTCCGCGGTGAGGGCTACCAGGCCGGTGTCGTCCAGCGCTTCGACGAGTCGGTGGAACTGCTCAGGAAGCTCGGCGCCGAGGTGGTCGAGCTGGACTGCCCGTCCTTCGACCTCGCGCTCGCCGCGTACTACCTGATCGCGCCGTCCGAGTGCTCCTCCAACCTCGCCCGCTTCGACGCCATGCGCTACGGACTGCGGGTGGGCGACGACGGTACGAAGTCCGCCGAGGACGTCACGGCCCTGACGCGCGAGGCGGGCTTCGGCGACGAGGTCAAGCGCCGCATCATGCTCGGTACGTACGCGCTCAGCTCCGGTTACTACGACGCGTACTACGGCTCGGCGCAGAAGGTCCGCACGCTCATCACCCGGGACTTCGAGAAGGCCTTCGAACAGGTCGATGTGATCGTCTCGCCGACGACACCGACCACCGCCTTCCCGATCGGCGAGCGCGCCGACGACCCGATGGCGATGTATCTGGCGGACCTGTGCACCATCCCGGCCAATCTGGCCGGCAACGCCGCGATGTCGCTGCCCTGCGGTCTCGCACCGGAGGACGGCCTCCCGGTCGGTCTCCAGATCATCGCTCCCGCCATGCAGGACGACCGTCTCTACAAGGTCGGTGCCGCCGTCGAGGCGGCCTTCGTGGAAAGGTGGGGACACCCGTTGCTGGAGGAGGCACCGTCACTATGACCAGTGCAATGAGCAAGGCCAAGGGCTTCAAGAAGTCCAAGGCCGGCACGTACCTGTCGATCGGGACCACCGCTTTCGGCGCGATCAGCGTCGTCAAGCAGGCCAGGACGGCCCGCCAGGACAATGACACGCTCCGGCTGGTCGACGCGGTCGTCTCCGCCGCCGCCATCGTCACGGGCGTCGCTCTGCTCCTGCGTGAGCTGAAGCGCCTGGGCGACGACGACGTCCTGCTGGGCTGAGAGGGAAAGTTTCACTGTGACCGTCATTGAACTCGTGTCGTACGAGGACGCCCTCGCGACGTACGACCCCGTCATGGGCCTGGAGGTCCATGTCGAGCTCGGCACGAAGACCAAGATGTTCTGCGGCTGCTCGACCGAGCTGGGCGCCGCGCCCAACTCGCAGACCTGCCCGACCTGTCTGGGCCTGCCGGGATCGCTGCCGGTCGTCAACGCGATCGGTGTCGAGTCGGCGATCAAGATCGGTCTCGCGCTCAACTGCGAGATCGCCGAGTGGTGCCGCTTCGCCCGGAAGAACTACTTCTATCCGGACATGCCGAAGAACTTCCAGACCTCCCAGTACGACGAGCCGATCGCCTTCAACGGCTATCTGGACGTCCAGCTGGAGGACGGCGAGATCTTCCGGGTGGAGATCGAGCGCGCCCATATGGAGGAGGACACCGGCAAGTCGACGCATGTCGGCGGTGCCACCGGCCGGATCCACGGCGCCTCGCACTCGCTGCTCGACTACAACCGCGCCGGAATCCCGCTGATCGAGATCGTCACCAAGCCCATCCAGGGCGCCGGCGAGCGTGCTCCGGAGGTCGCCAAGGCGTATGTCGCCGAGCTGCGCGAGCTGATCAAGGCGCTCGGTGTCTCCGAGGCCCGTATGGAGATGGGCCAGATGCGGTGCGATGTGAACCTCTCGCTGCGCCCGCACGGACGCGAGAAGTTCGGTACGCGCTCCGAGACGAAGAACGTGAACTCGCTGCGCAGCGTCGAGCGCGCCGCGCGCTTCGAGATCCAGCGCCATGCCGCGGTGCTGAACTCCGGTGGCACGATCATCCAGGAGACCAGGCACTTCCACGAGGAGGACGGTTCCACCGCCTCGGGACGGGTGAAGGAGGAGGCCGAGGACTACCGGTACTTCCCGGAGCCCGACCTCGTGCCGGTGGCGCCCTCCCGTGAGTGGGTCGAGGAGCTGCGCCGCGGACTGCCCGAGCTGCCGCGCGTGCGCCGCAACCGGCTGCGCGAGGAGTGGGACGTCTCCGAGCACGACATGCAGTCGATCCTCAACGCGGGCGCGATCGATCTGATCGTGGCCACGACGGACGCGGGTGCTCCGGCCGACCAGGCCCGTAAGTGGTGGATGGGCGAGCTGGCCCGGCACGCCAACGAGTCGGGCCGTCCGCTGGACGAGCTGCCCATCACTCCGGAGCAGGTCGCCCGGGTCGGCGCGCTCGTGGCGTCCGGCGATCTGAACGACAAGCTGGCCCGTCAGGTGATCGAGGGCGTGCTCGCGGGCGAGGGCGATCCGGACACCGTCGTGGAGAAGCGCGGTCTGAAGGTCGTCTCCGACGACAGCGCGCTCGGTGCGGCCGTGGACGAGGCCATCACGGCCAACGCGGCTGTCGCCGACAAGATCCGGGCCGGCAAGGTCGCCGCGGCGGGCGCGCTGGTGGGCGCCGTCATGAAGGCCACGCGCGGCCAGGCCGACGCGGCGCGTGTGCGCGAGCTGATCCTTGAGCGGCTCGCCCCGGCGGAGTAACAGGCAAGGGCGCGGAGGAGCCGGGCGTCGTGGGCCTGCTTCGGCTCGTCCGTACGTCAGGCTCGTCCGTGCGTCATGGGGGCGGCGCATCGACCGGTGCGCCGCCCTTGAACGTCCCCCGGAATGAACCTCGCACGGAATCCGGAGCGTCAGCCTGAACACCGTCGCCGCCGAGGCACTCTCGATCGGTCTGCTGCTCGCCGTGCTGGCGTTCGCCGTCGTACGGCCACGCGGCTGGCCCGAGGCCGTCGCCGCCGTACCCGCCGCGCTGCTGGTCGTCGCCTTCGGTGCGGTCTCGCCGCAGGACGCCGGTGAGCAGACGCGCACGCTGCTGCCCGTGGTGGTGTTTCTCGCGGCGGTGCTGGTGCTGGCTCAGCTCTGCGACCAGGAAGGGCTGTTCACCGCGGCCGGCGATCTGGTGGCACGGGCCTGCGGCGGCCGGCCGCGGCGGCTGCTGGGCGGAGTGTTCGCGGTCGCCGCCGTGATCACCGCCGTGCTCAGTCTGGACGCCACGGTCGTCCTGCTCACTCCGGTGGTCTTTGCGACCGCGGCCCGCGTCGGCGCCCGCCCGCTGCCGCATGTCTACGCCTGTACGCATCTCGCGAACTCCGCGTCGCTGCTGCTGCCGGTCTCCAATCTCACCAATCTGCTGGCCTTCACCGCCAGCGGACTCTCCTTCACCCGGTTCGCCGCGCTGATGGCACTGCCGTGGCTGGCCGCGATCGCCGTCGAGTACGTCGTCTTCCGACGCTTTTTCGCCGCCGATCTGGCCGCCGGCGCGCATGCGCCGAGGACGGACGAGCCGCGCGAGGTGCCGGTGTTCACGCTGGTGGTACTGGCGTTGACGCTGGCCGGATTCGTGGTGACGTCGTTCGCCGGGATCGAACCGCTGTGGGCCGCCGTCGCCGGTGCGGCCGTGCTCGCCGTCCGTGCGCTGCGGCAGCGCCGTACGACGGTGGCCGGGCTGGTCCGGGCCGCGTCACCGCTGTTCTGTCTCTTCGTCCTCGCGCTCGGCGTGGTCGTCAAGGCGGTGGTCGACAACGGTCTTGACACCGGGATCGACCGGCTGCTGCCGGACGGCTCGTCGCTGCCCTCACTGCTGGCGATCGCCGCGATCGCCGCCGTACTGGCCAATGTGATCAACAATCTGCCCGCGATCCTGGCGCTGCTGCCGGTCGTCGCGCCCGCCGGACCGGGACCGGTGCTCGCCGCGCTGATCGGCGTCAACCTGGGGCCCAATCTGACCTACGTCGGATCACTGGCCACTCTGCTGTGGCGCCGCGTCCTCCACGAGCACGCCACCGAGCCGGAGTTGGGGCACTTCACCCGGCTCGGGCTGCTGACCGTGCCTGCCGCGCTCGTCGCTTCGACCGTGGCACTGTGGGGCACGCTGCAAGTGATCCAAGGCTGACTCCATGTCGGCCGAGCCCGTGCCGATGAGCCCGTGTCGGAGGCTGACGCCGTGACCGTACCGATGCCCGATTCCCCGGAGACCGGTCCGTCGGAGACCGGGACCGGTCCGCCCGGAACGGATCCGAAAGGGACCGTTCTCGTCTGGATCACCGAATCCACCTGGCCCGCCTGTGTGGACGCGGCCCGCGAGCGCGCACCGCACGACGCGGTCGTCCTGCTCCATGTCAGTGACGACGAGGTCGCCGCCGCCGCGCACCATGCCTACGAAGGGCTCCTCGGCCGAGGCCACCGGCCCGAGCGCGATCCCGGCGCCCGTCTCGAAGCACTGTCGGGCACGGCGGCGGCCGATCTGCTGGAGGCCGCCGCGCACCGGCTCGGACGGCCCTGTGAACTGCTCGACCACCATGGCCGCGCGGAGCACGAGGTCGTGCGCGCCGCGGCGGACGCGGCTCTGCTGATCTGCGCGCGGGACGGCGAGCGCGGCCACCCGGGACCGCACAGCCTCGGCCGCGCCACCCGCTTCGTGGTCGACCACGCGGAGTGCCCGGTGCTGCTGGTGTGGCCGTAACCAGGTCCGTCATCCCGGCCGACGGTGTGCGGGCCCGTCAGGAGCCCGGTCAGCTGGTGGAGTCGTAGTCGATCGACTCGGTCAGCTCGCGCCACTTCGCGTCGGTTTCGGTACGGGCCCGGTCGGAGTCCGTCACATACCGGTACGCGTCGCTGCCCAGCAGCAGATGGACCGGAGGCTCGTCCAGATCCGGCAGACCGAGTATGACCTGCGCCGCCTTGGCCGGATCGCCCGTCTGCCGGCCGTTCATGGAGCGCACCATCTCGGCCATCGGGCCGACCGTCTGCCGGTACGGCTCGCTGATCTCGGGAATCGTCATGGACGATCCGGCCCAGTCGGTGCGCAGACCGCCCGGCTCGATGACGGTGACCCGTACACCCAGCGGCGCCAGTTCGCGGGAGAGCACCTCGGAGAAGCCGGCCACCGCCCACTTGGCGCTCTGATAGGCACCGAGGCCGGGAGTGGTCATCCGGCCGCCGCTGGACGAGATCTGGACGATATGCCCGGATCCCTGCTCGCGCAGGATCGGTACGGCCGCCTTGGTGACGTAGTAGACGCCGTAGAAGTTGGTGTCGATCTGGGCGCGGAAATCGGCGTCGGTGACGTCCTCGATGGCCGCCATGTCGCCGTATCCGGCGTTGTTGACGACGACGTCCAGCCGCCCGAAGGTCTCGACCGCGCCCTTCACCGCCGCGCGCGCGGCGTCAGCGTCGGTGACATCGAGCGCCACGGCGCGCACCTGCTCGCCGTAGGTATGGACGAGATCGTCGAGCTGGTCGGGCTTGCGCGCCGTCGCCACAACCCGATGGCCCGCGGCGAGAGCGGCCTCGGCGATGGCGCGGCCCAGACCGCGCGAGCTGCCGGTGATGAACCAGACCTGTGACATGGTGGAGCCTTTCCATGAAGTAACTGACCATCCAGTTACTTCACTGTAGGTCGGCATTCGCAGAGGCGCAAGAGGTGGCTGTGGTGAATAATTCGCAGGTCAATCGTCCTATAAGAAAGTAACCATACGGTCAGTTACTTGCTGCCGCACACGGTGATCGAGCGGTTCCGCCGCCCATGGCGCTGACTACGATGAGGGCGTGGCCAGAGACTCCCGAACCACCAAGAGCAGCCTGCTGCGCGCCGCGACCGACGAGTTCGCCGCGTACGGCATCGCCGGCGCGCGCGTCGACCGCATCGCCGCCGCGGCCGGCTACAACAAAAACCTGATCTATGTGCACTTCGGGAGCAAGGAACAGCTCTTCGACGCGGTGTACGAGGCCGCCGTCCAGGAGATCCTCGAAGCGGCGCCGTTCGACGCCGACGATCTGCCCGGATACGCGGGCGCGCTCTTCGACTTCCACTACGCGCACCCGCATCTCATGCGGCTGAGCCGCTGGCACAGCCTGGAGCGCAGCGGAGTCCTGCTGCCGGTCGCGGAGAAGGCCAACAGCGCCAAGCTGCGGGCCCTGGCCGCGGCCCAGGGCGAGGGCAAGGTCGACGCCGGGCTGCAGCCTCATCTGCTGCTGTCGCTGCTCGTGGCGCTGGCGGGCACCTGGGCCGAGGGCACTCCCGAGCCGATCGGCGAACTGACGGGCGCCGCCGAGATCGCCGCCAGACGCCATGCGGTGGTCGTCTCGGTGGGCCGGCTGATCCGCCCGGGTGCGCCCGGCTGACCGGTCCCGGTGCGCCGGCTGACCTGCCCCAAAGCCGCCTCGGACCTGCCTCGGACCTGCCTCGTCGCCGTCCCGGGAGTCACCCTGGCCCCGCCCTTTGAACCGCCTCGATGCCACCGTGTCGGCTCCCGGGGACGTTCACCTCGTAGTCGCACCTGGGACTCTTCTCTGCCATTCGCTCTCATTACCGTCCGGTCGCATGTCACCGGAGATATCGCGGAGAAGAATGGTCACCCTCGGCACAGGAGCCCTCGGTGCGGCGGCGGTCGGGTCCGTCCTGCCGCCGTCCCTGCGGACCGCCCTCGCGGCGGAGCCCGCCGCCGGCGGAATGCGGGCGATCAAGCACGTGGTCATCCTGATGCAGGAGAACCGCTCGTTCGACCACTACTTCGGCACACTGCGCGGCGTACGCGGCTTCGGTGACCGCAACGCGGTGGAACTGCCCTCCGGCAGACCCGTCTTCGAACAGCCCGGCCCGTCGGCCGCCGTCCTGCCGTTCCCCGTACGGGACGCGGCGGCGACACAGCACAAGGACCTCCAGTACATCGACGCCCTCGACCACTCCTGGGACGGCGGGGCCAAGGCCTGGAACAACGGCTGGATGGACCGCTGGGTCTCCGCCAAGACCGCCGCCACCATGGCCTACTACGACCGGCGTGACATCCCGCTGCACTACGAGCTGGCGGACACGTTCACGGTCTGCGACGCGTACCACTCGTCCGTCCACACCTCGACGAGCCCCAACCGCAACCATCTCTGGAGCGGCTGGACCGGCTACGAGGCCGACGGACGGCGGGCCGTGGGCAATGACGCGTACGAGGAGGACACCCACCCGGGCTATCCGTGGCCGACCTATGCCGAGCGGCTCGAACGGGCAGGCCGGAGCTGGCAGACGTACACGGAGTGGGAGAACTTCACCGACAACAACATCGAGTTCTTCACCACCTTCAAGGACATCGCCCGCAAGGCGCTCACCAAGGCACGTGCACTGCCCGGACTGCCGGGCGCGGCCGGCTTCACCTACATGGAGGCCTTCTACGCCGCCGTGCGCGACACGGACGACGCCGCCGAGCGCGCGCGGCTGCTCGCCGCGCTGGACGAGGGCGTCGCCCTGCTGCCCGAGGAGGAGCGGTCGCTGTTCGAGCGCGGGCTGCGGCGCGTCGAGAGCGGCACTCTGGCCGAGCGGTTCCGTGCGGACGTGGCCGCCGGGACACTGCCCGAGGTGTCGTATCTGGTGCCGTCCGCGATCGACTCCGAGCATCCCGGCTCCTCGTCGCCGATCGCCAGCGCCACCCTCGTCTACCAGGTGCTCGACGCGCTCGGCGCCCATCCCGATGTCTGGCGGCACACCGTCGTACTGATCAACTACGACGAGAACGACGGCTTCTTCGACCATGTGCCGCCGCCCGTACCGCCCGCGGAAGGGCCCACCGGCTCCGCCGAGCGCTGGCAGGGACGGCCGACCGGACTCGGGATGCGTGTCCCGCTGCTGGTCGTCTCGCCCTGGACCGTCGGCGGTCATGTCTGCTCGCAGGTCTTCGACCACACCTCGGTCATCCGCTTCCTGGAGAAGTGGACCGGAGTGGACGAGCCCAACATCACCGCGTGGCGGCGCAATGTCACCGGCGATCTGACCTCCGCCTTCGACTTCCAGCGCGGCCGGACCCAGCCCGAGGTGGAACAGCCGGGCGCGATACCGCCGTTCACCGGCCGCTGGCTGCCCGTACCGCCGGACCGGCAGCGGATGCCCGTACAGGAGCCGGGCGTGCGTCCGGCCCGACCGCTGCCGTACCAGACCGACGCGTACGGCCATCTCGACGCGGACGGGCGGACGTTCACCGTCGCGCTCAGCAACACCGGCCGCGCGAGCGCGCACTTCGCGCTCTATCCGTACGCCGGTGAGTTCGCGATCCCGCAGCACCGGGATGTAAGGGGCACAGGGCAATGGACGGTGCCCCTTACCGGGCTGAACGGTGACGGGTACCGCTTCACCATCACCGGACCGAACGGCTTCCGCCGCGAGTTCGCCGGTCCGGTGACCGGCCTCGGCGCGGAGGTCTCCTCCGCCGTCGACCACCATGACCGCGATCTCCAGCTCACTCTGCGCAACAAGGGTGAGCTGCCGGTCACTTTCACCGTGCGGCCTCTGGGCTATGTCGACGAGGCCGATCTGCACGGCTGGACCCGCCGGATCACGGTCAAGCCGGGCCGCAGCCGTAATGTCGTGCACTCGGCGGCCGACGCGCACGGCTGGTACGACGTCGAGATCACCGCGGAGCCGTCCATGCATGGCGGAGCCGCTGACACCGGAGTGCGCTTCCGCCGCCGTCTCATGGGACACATCGAGAACGGACGTCCGAGCGTCTCCGGCTGAGCGCGCCCGTACGGTACGAAGGCTCGTACGGTACGAAGCGCACAAGGAGGACCCGATGTTCGCGATATCACTGGGTGACGAGGCGGAGCTGCGGCCACTGGAGCCGTGGCAGGCCGAGGAGTTCGTCGCCCATATGGACCGGGCCAGGGACCTGGTCGATCGGCACATCATGCTCGCCCGGGCCGCCGCGGATCTGGCGTCGGCCCGGGCGCTGCTCACCTCGTACGCGGAGAAGCAGGCCGCCGACAGCGGACGGCTCTACGGGATCCGGCTCGGCTCCACGCTGGTCGGTGGTGTGCTCTTCCGGGTCTTCGACGCCAAGGCGGGCAACTGCGAGGTCGGCTGCTGGCTGGAGCCCGCCGCGACGGGACGCGGGCTGGTCACGCGCGCCGCGCGCGTGCTGATCGACTGGGCGGTCGAGAAGCGTGGGATCCACCGGGTGGAGTGGCAGGTGTCGACGGCCAACGAGCCGAGCATCAAGGTCGCGCGGCGGCTCGGTATGACGCGGGAGGGCGTGCTGCGCGAGAACTATCTCTTCGACGGCGTACGGCGGGACACCGAGGTCTGGTCGGTCCTGGCGCCCGAGTGGCGCGAACAGAAGGCCGCCGACGCGGTCTGAGCTGGTCGAGCGCCCGTGCTTTCCGTACGGGACGCGGTGTGCGGGAACGGTGGAACTCCCTCGTTCGGGGACGTTCCGCCGTTCTCAGGAAGTTCTCAGACGAGGCCCCTAGCGTGCGGGTTATGAACCCCACCCCCGAGACAAAGACCCCCGAGCCGGAGACGGCCGAGGCCTCCACCGCCAAGGCGACCGAGGCGATATCCGACTCCGCCTCGGAGGCCGAGGGCCCGTCCCTCCTCAAGGCCGACTCCCAGGCCGGTCCCGACACCGCCGCCGACGGCGAATCCGACGATCCGGAGGGCGTCCACGACCTGGACGACGACGAGGATCTGGACGATGACGACGCCGCCGCCGACGAGCGCCGTCCGTCCGGTCTCGGTGCCGCCGCCGCGTCCGTCCTGGCGGTCTGCCTCGGCATCATCGCCCTGACCGGCACCTGGACCGGCCGGGTCATCTCCGAGCGCGAGGCACTCATCGGACAGATCACGCTCGGCCAGTCCGCCACCCCGGAACAGCAGATCTCCGAGGGTTACGGCGATGCCTGGCACGCCACGGCCGCGGCCAACGGTGTGGTGGCCCTGCTGGCGCTGGTCATCGGTGCGATCGTGCTGCTCCTGCCTCAGCGGGCCGGCTGGGTACGGCCCTTCGCCATGGCCGGAGCCGTTCTCGGACTGCTCGGACTGCTCGTCTCCGTCGGGATGTACTTCGACCTCTTCGCGGCCCTGCCGGCCCCTCCCGCTCCTGCTCCCGCTCCCGCCGGCTGAGCCGCGCGCCTAGTCCGTACCTCATCTCTTCTGAGGCCCCTTAATACTCCCCGGTCCTCTTTCTAAGGCCCGGGGCCCCGCCAGGATGCGGAACTCTCCCGATGTGCCGGTACCCCCTGGGAGACGAAGGTGGAGACGTCCACAAGACGCCGGAACACTTTCGCACCAGGGGGAGCCCGATGTTCGAGTACGAACTCCAGAAGATCCACACCGCCGAGCTGATCCGCAGGGCCGAGAACCAGCGGCTCGTACGCGAGGTCCGTGAGGCGGGCCGCGAGGCGCGCCGCCAGGCCCGCAGGGCCGCCAAGGACGCGGGCGAGGAACGGGACAAGAGGCCCGGCAGCCGGTTCGTCCGCGCGGCATGACGCCGTGCGTGTTCCGATGACGGGCGCCTCGGCCGGGTACCCGTCCGTGCGCGCCGCGATGACGAGCGCCTCCGGCACGGGCGCCCCGATAACGAGTGCCGCGTTGTCAGAGGCCTGTGCGATGCTCGGGCACGTGGAGACCAGGTCCCTCAGCCCGGTGTTCGTCGGCAGGGCCGGCGAACTGACCGCGCTCACCCAAGCGCTCGCCCGCGCCACCGCGGGCGAGCCGCAGGCGCTGCTCATCGCCGGTGAGGCCGGCGTCGGCAAGACCCGGCTCGTGGAGGAGCTGCTTCAGCTCGCCTGCGAGCGGAAGGCCGTCGTCGCGGTCGGCGGATGCGTCGAGATCGGCGCGGACGGGCTGCCGTTCGCGCCCTTCTCCACCGCCCTGCGCTCCCTGCGCCGCCAGTTGCCCGACGAACTGGCCGCCGCGGCCGAGGGCCAGGAGGCCGAGCTGGCCAGGATCCTGCCGGAGCTCGGACAGTCCGACCGCGGCGCGCTGGGCGAGGACGGCACGGCCAGGCTCTTCGAGCTCACCGCGCGGCTGCTGGAGCGGCTGGCGGCCGACCGTACGGTCGTGCTCGTCCTGGAGGATCTGCACTGGGCGGACGCCTCCACCCGCCATCTCCTCGCCTATCTCTTCCGCGCGCTGCGCCGCGGCCGGCTCGTCGTGCTCGCCACCTACCGCGCCGACGACATCCACCGCCGCCATCCGCTCCGTCCGCTGCTGGCCGAGCTGGACCGGCTGCGGTCCGTACGGCGCATCGAGCTCTCCCGCTTCACCCGCGCCGAGGTACGGCGCCAGCTCACCGGCATCCTCGCGGCCGAACCGGATCCGGCCCTGCTGGACCAGATCTTCGAACGCTCCGACGGCAACGCCTTCTTCGTGGAGGAGCTGGCCTGTTCGATCGGGACCGGCTGCGGCGGCACCGGGCTGAGCGACTCGCTGCGCGATCTGCTGCTCGTACGGGTCGAGGCGCTGCCCGAGGACGCGCAGCGCGTCGCCAGGATCGTCGCCGAGGGCGGCACCACCGTGGAGTATCCGCTGCTGCTGGCCGTCGGCCGGCTCACCGAGGACGATCTGATCGAGGCGCTGAGGGCCGCCGTCGGCGCCAATATCCTGCTGCCCACGGCGGACGGCGACGGGTACCGCTTCCGGCACTCCCTGGTCCGCGAGGCGGTCAGCGACGATCTGCTCCCGGGTGAGCGGTCCCGGCTCAACCGCCGCTACGCCGAGGTGCTGGAGGCCGATCCCTCGCTCGTACGGGCCGATGAGCGCACCACCCGGCTGGCCAGCCACTGGTATCACGCGCATGAGGTCGCCAAGGCCCTTCCCGCGGTTCTGCGGGCCTCCGTGGAGGCACGGCAGCGTTATGCCTACTCCGAGCAACTGAGGCTGCTCGAACGGGCCATGGAGCTGTGGGACGACGCTCCGGGCAGCGTGCGCGGCATGCTGCGGCCACCGGACGACGCCGATACCGAGGTCTATCCGCTCTGCGGGCGCGATCCCGCGCCGCTGACCTATCTGGACCTGATGGCGGAGGCGACGGTCGCCGCCCGGCTCGGCGGTGAGCGCGAGCGCGCCTATGCGATAGCCAAGAAGGCCGTCCGGGCCCTGGACGGCGAGGACAACGAGAAGGATCCGCTGCGCGCCGCGTGGTTCTGGATCCAGCGCTCCAAGATGATGCAGGAACTCACACGCGGCGACGGCTGGCAGGAACTGGCCACCGCCCAGGAGCTCGTACGAGGACTCCAGCCGTCCGCCGTGCACGCGGAGGTCCTCTCCAGCGTCGCCGCGTGGGGCGCCCTGCACCGGCCGGGACCGGACAGCCTGGTCGCCGCCAACCGCGCCGTGGAGTACGCCCGGCTCGTCGGCGCGGAACACACCGAACTGCACGCCCGGCTGACCCGAGGCTGGCTCACCGCCGACGCCGGTGGTGTCGAGGAGGGCATAGCCGAGATGTACGAGGTGCGCGACCGCGCCGACGAACTGGGCGCGGCCGGTGTCCTGAGCCGCGCCAGCATCAATCTGCCGTCCACGCTGGAGAGCATGGGCCGCTCCGAGGAGGCGGTGGCGACGGCTGACTGGGGCATCGCCGTCACGCATCGGCGCGGTCTCGCCGACACGGAGGCGTGGGTCCGTGGCAACCAGGCCCAGTCCCTCTACTCGCTGGGCCGCTGGTCCGAGGCGGACGCCACTCTCGACATCGCGGACGGGCTCGCCCACGCCCACACAGCACGCGGAGTCGTCGCCGTACGCCGGGCGGAGCTGGCCCTCACCCGTGGTGACTTCGACGAGGCCCGGCGCCAGGTCGAACTGACTCGGGCCCTCATGGGCACACATGATCCGCAGCCGCAGCACTTCATCACACCAGCCCGGCTGATGATGACCATCGCCGCACGGCGCGGCGCACTGGCCGATGCCAGAGCGGAGTTCGAGCGGATCGCGGAGCAAGGCTTCCCGCCGGGCACCCAGCGGTACGCGCTGCCGCTGCTGTGCGTCGCGGCGGCGATGGAGGCGGACGCCAGAGGGCTGCCCGGCAGCGAGGCGGGCCGGGCGGCCGTGCTCGCGACCGTACGCTCCCTTGCCAAGCGGCTGCCCACACTGGTGCCGGTCTGGCGGGCGTACGGTCTCCTGCTGGACGCCGAGCTGGCCCGCGCGGCGGGCACCGGGACACCGGAGCACTGGGCACGTGTCATCGCGGCCTTCGAGGAGACCGGGCGTCCCTATGAGCTGGCCCTCGCCCGGCTGCGCCGCGCCTCCGCCCTGCTGGACGCCCACGCGGACCGCGCGGAAGCCGCCGATCTGCTCGTCCTGGCCCACACCACGGCTCGGCGGCTCGGCGCGCGGCCTCTCGCGGAGGACATCGCGCTTGTCGCGGGCCGCGCCCGTATCAGCCTCTCTGCTGCCTCCGACGGTGCTACGGAGCGCGGAGCCCTCACCGAGCCCGGCCCGGACGCCGCCCGGTCACTCGGGCTGACGCCTCGGGAGCAGGATGTCCTGCGTCTTGTCGCCGCCGGTCACAGCAACCGCCGGATAGCCGAGGAGCTGTACATCTCGCCCAAGACCGCGAGCGTCCATGTCTCCAACATCCTGGCCAAACTGGGTGTCTCGGGCCGCACGGAAGCGGCGGCTCTCTCCCACCGCCTCCAGCTCTTCCCCGACCAGGCGGACGCGTCCCTGCACTCCTGAGCCGGAACGCAGGCAGAACTCAGTCAGGACTCGGTCAGGAATCAGCCGGTCCTCGGTGTCTCGGTCAGTCCTCGGCCGGCGCCGGGACTCGTATCGTGACCTTTCCGGAGGCCAGATCTATCGGGCCCCGGCCCGGATCGTTGTCATCGACATCCACCCGGCTGACCTCCAGCCGCTTCTGCTCGTCGTCGGTGTGCTTGCGGCCCGGAGCGAAGATCTCCTCGATCATATTGAACACAGACTGCTCACCGTCCTCACGGCAAATACCGCTACGCGACCTCCAGTTGGAGGATCCTGTCGTCGCCCGGCCTCGGTGTGCCACGGCCGTCCGTATTGTTGGTCACCAGCCACACCTTGCCGCCGCCCACCGAAAGCACCGTGCGCAGGCGGCCGTACTTTCCTTCGAGGAACGCCTCGGGCGGTGCCGCCAATTCCCGTCCGGCCAGTGGAGCGCGCCACAGCCGCTCACCGCGCAGTGTCGCCAGCCAGATGGAGCCCTCCGCGAAGGCGATACCGCTGGGTGACGCCTCGCTCGGCGGCCACTCCGCGACCGGATTCACCAGGCCCGGCCTGTCGGACTTTCCCTCGACGTCCGGCCAGCCGTAATTCTTCCCGGGCTCGATCAGATTCAGCTCGTCCCACTTGTCCTGGCCGAACTCCGAGGCCCAGAGCCGTTTTCCGGAGTCCCAGGCCAGACCTTCCACATTGCGGTGACCATAGGAATAGACGACCGAATCCGCCTCGGGATTTCCATGCACGGGCTGTCCGTCCGGAGTCATCCTGAGGATCTTGCCGGCCAGCGATTTCCGGTCCTGGGCGAGCTGTCCGTCGCCCGTCTCGCCCGTGCCCGCGTACAGCATCTTGTCCGGGCCGAAGGCGATCCGTCCGCCGTTGTGAATGGTGCCCTTCGGGATACCGCGGAGCACCGTGTCGGGCGCGCCCATCTGCTGCCCGACGGGCTTCTTCTCGTCGTAGAGCATCCGGGCGATGCGGTTGTCCGATTCGGTGGTGAAGTACGCGTACACAAGATGGTCCGCGCCGTAGGTGGGGGAGAGGGCGATCCCGAGCAGCCCGCCCTCGCCCGAGGCGGAGACCCCGGGCACCGTGGAGACCAAGGTCTTCTTGCCGTTCTCCGCGTCGACACGGGTGATCGTGCCTTCGTCGCGCGAGGAGACCAGCAGATCGCCGTCGGGCAGAGCGGCCAGCCCCCAGGGCGAATTGAGTCCCTCGGTCAAGGTCGACACCACCTTCACCGAGCCCTTCGCGGGCGCGGCCGACGGGCTCGGCGCGCCGCCCTCGGGCGAGGCGGCCGGACTCGACGCGGTCCGCACAGCACCGGGAACGGACCCGTCACCGCCGGAGGAGCATCCGGTGACCACGACAAGAGCCGCAGTGGCCCACAAAGCCGTCACTGCTGAACGACGCATGGTTCCGATCCCTTCGACGACGGCGTTTCCACTGTTCATACACCGCTGCCCACGCTGAGGTTCCCACCGACGGCGCATACGTCGGCGAACATACGGATCCGGCCAATCACCGGCCGTCCGCGCACCCGCCCGCGCACCCGTCCGCCCGCCGTTCCGCGGGACCTCAGTCCCATGAGCCCCGGGCCGGCGGCAGCGCCGCGATCTCCGTCAGATCCCGCGCCGTCAGCTCCACCTCCGCCGCGCGCGCGTTCTCCACCGCCCACCGCTCCCGCTTCGTCCCCGGCAGCGGCACCACATGGCGCCCTCGGCCCAGCACCCACGCCAGCGCCACCTGCGCCGGAGTCGCGCCGTGCCGCTCCGCGATCCGCCGCAACCCGGCCACCAGCGGCTGGTTCGCGGCCATCATCTCCGCCGTGAACCGCGGATGCCGCGCCCGCAGATCGTCCGGTTCGAATCCCTGACCAGGAGTGAGCGTGCCGGTCAGAAAGCCGTTGCCCAGCGGCATCGCCGCCAGAAAACCGATGCCGCGCGCCTCGCACCACGGCAGCAGCCGCTCCAGCGCCTCCGGCGACCACACCGACAGCTCCGCCTCCACCGCGCTCACCGGAAAGACCTGCTGCACCCGCTCCAACTGCCGGATCGTCGCCTCGTGCAGATGCGCGCCGGATCTGCGCCGGGACGCACGCGCGCCCACCGCGCAGAGCCCGAGCGCCCGTACCTTCCCGGCGCCCACCAGCTCCGCCATCGCGCCCCAGGTCTCCTCGACCGGGATCTCCGGGTCCGCGCGGTGCAACTGGTACAGATCGATCACATCGGTCTGGAGCCGCCGCAGCGAGGCGTCGCAGGCCCGCCGTACATAGCCGGGACTGCCGTTGGCGACGATGTGCTGATCGCCCACGAGCAGCCCGCACTTGGTCGAGACGAAGGCATCCGCCCGCCGCTGGCCGAGCACCCGTCCCAGCAGCAGCTCATTGGTGAACGGCCCGTACATGTCGGCCGTGTCGAGCAGGGTCGTACCGGCGTCGAGCGCCGCGTGGACCGTACGGAGCGAACGGTCGCCGCGCTGCTGCGAGCCGGTGTAGGCCCAGTGCATCGGCATACAGCCGAGCCCGACCGCTCCCACTTCCAGCGCCGCCGCACCGATTGTCCTGCGCTCCAACGCCGTACCCCTCCCTGTGCAGTCCTCAAGCTAACCGCATCGCTCCGACATGCTTCGCATAGCCTCCTGACCATGACTTCAGACGTTTGGATCCCGTTTCCGGCCGAGGAGATCGAAGGGCTTCCCGCGGGGCTCGACCTCCGCTTCTGGGACGGCACCCAGGACTTTCCCGCCGATCCGGCCGACTGCGCCTTCTACGTCGTCCCGTACATGAAGGGCATGGAGATCGCCATACGGCCGCTCTCCGCGATGACATCGGTACGCGTCGTACAGACGCTCTCGGCGGGCATCGACCATGTGACGCCCGGGCTCGGCTCGCTGCCCGCCGGAGTCCGGCTCTGCAACGCCAAGGGCGTCCACGAGGCCAGTACCGCCGAACTCACACTCGCCCTGATCCTCGCCTCCCTGCGCGGCATTCCCGGCTTCGTCCGGGGCCAGGAGCGGGAGGAGTGGCGGTCGGGCTTCTATCCCGCGCTCGCCGACAAGTCCGTACTGATCATCGGATACGGGTCGATCGGCGCCGCCATCGAGGACCGGCTCGCGCCCTTCGAGTGCGCGCGGGTGTCGCGCGTCGCGCGCTCCGCACGCACTACGGAGCGCGGTCCGGTGCACGCGTTCACCGAGCTGCCCGCGCTTCTCCCCGACGCCGATGTCGTGATCCTCTCGACGCCGCTCACCGGGACCACAAAAGGCCTGGTGGGAGCCGAGTTCCTGGCCCGGATGAAGGACGGCGCGCTCCTGGTGAACGTCGCGCGCGGCCCGGTCGTCGACACCAAGGCGCTGCTCGCGGAGGCGGAGAGCGGAAGGATCACGGCCGCTCTCGATGTCACCGATCCGGAACCACTCCCGGCGGGCCATCCGCTCTGGCATGCTCCGGGTGTCCTCATCAGCCCCCACGTCGGAGGATCGACCTCGGCATTCCTGCCGCGCGCCAGACGTCTGCTGGCCGAGCAGCTCACCCGGTTCGCCACCGGGCAGGAGCCGCTCAACACCGTCCTCGTCACCGGACGGCCGTCCTAGTGCCCCTCCCGACAACGTTTGCCCCGTCGCGACGCCCAGCACGCGCGCTCGCCGCGTTGGCCAAAACCCCAGGTAGCTCCGCTACAAGGGCTTTCGGCCGCCTTGCGATCACACGCACCGGACGCCGCTCCTCGACGGGCAAACATTGCCGGTCGCGGCACTAGGCCCTGTCCGGCCAGGTCCTGTCCCGCCGGCGGAATCCCGTAGTCCGGCGCCCGCCGGTCCTCGGCCACTCTCCGCAGCCGCCCGGACACCCTCGTGGCTGACATCCGCCCTGGTCGTCACGGAGAGTAGAAGAACTATGTCCCTGAGTGACGAGACTGGTGTATCGTCCCGATCTGGGGGCCGCGCCACGCCTGGGGCGGCACGGCGGAGCGATCAGAATCCGAGGGGGGCGACGGGCGATGTACGGCCAATGGACCAACGATCCGACGCGGCAGGGACGCCGGCGGCGACCTCCGGACATCCCGGTGCGCACGCCGGCCCCGGCGGCGGTGACAGCGAAGACTTCAGGAGCGATCCGGTGAGCGCCGAGGGCATGGTCCTCGGCCGGCGGTCGGTTCCCGGCAGCGGCACAGGGCTGCTCGCCCAGCTTCTCCTCGCGCTGATCTGCGGAGGGTACGCGACCGGGGCCGCGCTCGGCTGGGGCTCGGAGAGACTGGCCCTTTTCATGGGCGATTTCGGGCTGAGTCTCGCCGCCATGATCGCCGCCGTCTCCTGCTTCTGCTACGCACGCGTCCGACGCGGCCCCTTCCGCCCGGCATGGCTGCTGTTCTCGTTCTCCTCGGCGATGGCCTCCGGCGGGAACGCGGTCTGGGGCTGGTACGAAGTGATCCTGGACGAGCCCGTGCCCAGTCCCTCCCTCGCCGATCTCTTCTTCCTCTGCTTCGCGCCGCCCGCCATCGTGGGCCTGCTCGTCCTCGCCAAACGACCGGTCAGCAGGGCCGGCTGGGTCTGTCTCGCGCTGGACTCCTGGCTGATCGGCGGCTCGCTGCTCACGCTCTCCTGGAGCCTGGCCCTCGCGCGCACCACACAGGTCAGAGGCGAGAGCGTCACCCAGGCCGCGCTCTCCCTGGCCTATCCACTGCTCGACATCGTTCTGGTCAGCATGGTCCTGGCCCTGCACTTCCGGCGGGCCACCGGCAGCCGCTCCGCGGTGAACACCGCGATCGCCGCACTCGCCCTGACGGTCCTGTGCGACGCCCTGTTCACCTCGCCGCTCCTGCGCGAGACCTATCGCTCCGGCCAGCTCCTGGACGCCGGCTGGTTCGCCGGCTCGCTGCTCCTCGCGTACGCGCCCTGGGGCGTGCGCCGGGCTCCCGAGAGTGTCCCGCATCCGCGCCAGAGTCGGCACAGCCGTCCTTCCGGCCATCCGATCGCGGGCTCCCTGGCCGCGATCACGCCGTATCTCGCCGCGGCCGTCTGCACCCTCGGGATCCTCTACAACGTCATCGAGGGCCGCCAGGTCGACCGGGTGGTGGTCCTCACCGGCTGTACGGTCGTGCTCGCCCTGGTCGTACGCCAGGGCATCATGCTCGTCGACAACATCGCGCTCACCCATGAACTGGCCCAGACGGAGAACCACTTCCGCTCCCTGGTCCAGGGATCCAGCGATGTGATCATGATCGCCGCGCCCTCCGGCATACTGCGCTATGTCAGCCCCGCCGCCTCGGGTGTGTACGGACGTGAGGCCGAGGATCTGGTCGGCGCCGAGCTGGCCTCGATCATCCACCCGGACGATCTCGGCCGGGTCGTCCACGAAGTGCGGCGGTTTCTGGCCGCTCCGCCCTCCGAGGAGCCCACCACCCGGATCGAATGCCGCTTCAGGTCCGGCGCCGGAGAGTGGCTCAATGTGGAGTCCACCGTCAACCGCCACCAGGGCGGGCTGATCTTCAACAGCCGGGATGTCACCGAACGGGTGCGTCTACAGGCGCAGTTGCAGCACAACGCCGAGCACGACCCGCTGACCGATCTGCCCAACCGGGCCCTGTTCACCGAGCGCGTGCGCCAGGCCCTCTCCGGCCGCCGTACGACCGATCCCGGCACCGCCGTGCTCTTCATCGACCTCGACGGCTTCAAGGGCGTCAACGACCGGCTGGGCCATCAGGCCGGGGACGAGCTGCTGATCCTCGCCGCACAGCGGCTCCAGGACTCGGTACGGGCCGGGGACACCGCCGCCCGGCTCGGCGGCGACGAATTCGCGGCGATCGTCCTCGGCGACGGCAGCGGCGGCGACCAGCGCGCCCGGGAGTACCAGGTCCATGAGATCGCCGACCGGCTCCGGCTCAAGCTCTCCCAGCCGTACCGCATCGACGGCAACGATGTCCGGGTCGCCGCGTCCATCGGTGTCGCCTTCGCCGAACCGGGCATAACGCCCACGGATCTGATGCGCAACGCCGATCTCGCCATGTACCGCGCCAAGGCGGGCGGCAAGGACCGCGTCGAGCTGTACGCGCCGCAGATGCAGGCCGATGTCGTGCGCAGGACGGAGCTGGCCGCCCGGCTGCGCTCCGCGCTCCACGACGGCGAGTTCGCGCTGCTCCACCAGCCGGTGGTGCATCTCGCCACCGGCCGCGTCTCCTCCGTGGCCGCCCAGGCCCGCTGGCGCTCGGCCCAGGGCATCCTCTTCACTCCGGCCGAATTCCTGCGCGTCGCCGACGACAGCGACCGCACCGCCGAACTCGGCCGCTGGCTGCTCGAAGAAGCCGTCGCACAGGCCGCCGAACGCGCCAGGACGGGCCATGCCGTACCCGTGGCGGTCCGGCTCCCGGCCCGCAGACTGCTCGACCGGTCCATGCCGCTCGGCTCCATCGAGGCCCTGCTGACGCGCCACGGTCTGCCCTCCGGCGCCCTGGTGATCGAACTGGCCGACACCGATCCGCGCGCCTCCCTGGACGAGCTGGAGCACCGACTCGTCGCGCTGCGCCGGCTCGGCGTACGGATCGCGCTCGACGGCTTCGGCAGCGGCTACGCGGCGATAAACGCGCTGCGCAGGCTTCCCGTCGACGTACTGAAGCTGGACCGCGGTCTGGTGGAGGGCGTCGTGGAGTCCGCCCGGCTGCACAAGATCACCGCGGGACTGCTGCGGATCGCCGGCGATCTGGGCATGCAGTCGGTGGCCGACGGTCTGGACGTACCGGAGCAGGTGCTCGCGCTGCGCGCCATGGGATGCACCCATGGCCAGGGCATGGCCTTCTCCGGGCCGCTCGACGAGTACCGGCTGCGCCGGGCCCTGGTGGGCGGCGCGTACGCACTGCCCGGCGGCGGTGCCGTACTGCCCGTTCTGACCGGAGGCTCACTGCCGGTCAGACAGCCTCGTCAGCCGGTCTCCGACCGGATTCCGCGCCCGCTCGATCCGCTCAAATAATGAGACTCCCGTCCCACCCGCTTGACAGTCGGGGCGCGCCGGAGGGATTGTCTCTGCCATGCGCACCCGAATTCTCGTACTTGGACAGCGCGTCGGTTGAAGCAGAGTCCGGTTATCCGCTCTGCAGTCCGCACCGACGCGCTCCCCTCGCTTGCCTCACGGCACGAGGGGTTTTTTGTTGCACCGGCACACCACAAACCTCGCAAAAACCCTCAGCTTCGAGAAGAGAATGCCGATGACCGAGCAGGCCACCGGGGCCCACCATCCGCAGCCGCGGGCCCGTAACGGCGGATCGTCGTCCGCCCCCGTCGAGCACGTCACGGGAGCGCAGTCCCTCATCCGTGCGCTTGAGGAAGTGGGCGCCGACACGGTATTCGGCATCCCCGGCGGCGCGATCCTTCCCGCCTACGACCCGATGATGGACTCCACCCGGGTCCGGCACGTCCTGGTCCGCCATGAGCAGGGAGCGGGCCACGCGGCCACCGGTTACGCGCAGGCCACCGGCAAGGTCGGTGTCTGCATGGCCACTTCGGGCCCCGGTGCCACCAATCTGGTCACACCGATCGCCGACGCGCACATGGACTCCGTGCCGCTGGTCGCGATCACCGGCCAGGTGGCCAGCAAGGCCATCGGTACGGACGCCTTCCAGGAGGCGGACATCTGCGGCATCACCATGCCGATCACCAAGCACAACTTCCTTGTCACCAAGGCCGAGGACATCCCGCGCATCATCGCGGAGGCCTTCCACATCGCCTCCACCGGCCGCCCGGGACCGGTGCTGGTCGATATCGCCAAGGACGCGCTCCAGGCCCGTACGACCTTCTCCTGGCCGCCCACCCACGATCTGCCCGGCTACCGCCCGGTGACCAAGCCGCACGCCAAGCAGATCCGTGAGGCCGCCAAGCTGATCACCCAGGCCAAGCGGCCGGTCCTCTATGTCGGCGGCGGAGTCATGAAGGCCGGCGCGACCGCCGAGCTGAAGGTCCTCGCCGAGCTGACCGGCGCGCCCGTGACCACCACCCTGATGGCGCTGGGCTCCTTTCCCGACAGCCACCCGCTGCATGTGGGAATGCCGGGTATGCACGGTTCGGTCACCGCCGTCACCGCGCTCCAGAAGGCCGATCTGATCGTCGCCCTCGGCGCCCGCTTCGACGACCGTGTCACCGGCAAGCTGGACAGCTTCGCGCCGTACGCCAAGATCGTCCACGCCGATATCGACCCGGCCGAGATCGGCAAGAACCGCGCCGCCGATGTGCCGATCGTCGGTGACGCGCGTGAGGTCCTCGCCGATCTGGTCCAGGCGGTCCAGGCCGAGCACACCGAAGGACGGGTCGGGGACTACAGCGCCTGGTGGACGGATCTCAACCGCTGGCGCGAGACCTATCCTCTCGGCTACGACCAGCCCGAGGACGGCAGCCTCTCCCCGCAGCAGGTCATCCAGCGGATCGGGCAGCTCGCGCCGGAGGACACCATCTACGCGGCGGGCGTCGGCCAGCACCAGATGTGGGCCGCGCACTTCATCGAGTACGAGAAGCCCGCCACCTGGCTGAACTCGGGCGGCGCCGGGACCATGGGATACGCCGTCCCGGCCGCCATGGGCGCCAAGGCCGGCCGGCCCGACCGTACGGTCTGGGCGATCGACGGCGACGGCTGCTTCCAGATGACCAACCAGGAACTGACCACCTGCGCGCTCAACAACATCCCGATCAAGGTCGCGATCATCAACAACGGCGCGCTGGGCATGGTCCGCCAGTGGCAGGCCCTCTTTTACAACCAGCGCTACTCGAACACCGTGCTGCACTCGGGCCAGGAGACGGCGGACGGCCCCAGCGGCGGCACGCGCGTCCCGGACTTCGTGAAGCTCTCCGAGGCCATGGGCTGTGTCGCGATGCGCTGCGAGTCGCCGGAGGAGCTGGACGCGGTCATCGCCAAGGCGAACGCGATCAACGACCGCCCGGTCGTGGTCGACTTCATCGTCCACGAGGACGCCCAGGTGTGGCCGATGGTCGCCGCAGGCACCTCCAACGACGAGGTCATGGCGGCCCTGGGCGTCCGCCCCGACTTCGGCGACAACGAAGACGACTGACCAGGGACCGAGAGCCCGAGTGACCGAGAGCCAGAGAGAAGAGACCGACACATGACCAGGCACACGCTCTCCGTTCTGGTGGAGAACACTCCAGGCATCCTCGCCAGGATCGCCGCCCTGTTCTCCCGCCGCGGCTTCAACATCGACTCCCTCGCCGTCGGTGTCACCGAACATCCCGACATCTCCCGTATCACCATCGTGGTCAATGTCGAGGAACTGCCGCTGGAGCAGGTGACGAAGCAGCTCAACAAGCTGCTGAACGTCCTGAAGATCGTCGAACTCGAGCCCGGCGCCGCGATCCAGCGCGAGCTCGTCCTGGTGAAGGTCCGCGCCGACAACGAGACCCGCTCCCAGATCGTCGAGATCGTCCAGCTCTTCCGCGCCAAGACCGTCGACGTCTCGCCCGAGGCCGTCACGATCGAGGCCACCGGATCGAGTGACAAGCTCGACGCCATGCTCAAGATGCTGGAGCAGTTCGGCATCAAGGAGCTGGTGCAGTCCGGGACGATCGCCATAGGGCGTGGCGCGCGGTCCATCACGGACCGCAGCCTGCGGGCGCTCGACCGCAGCGCGTAAGCCGCCCGACCGCCCCTGACCGGGCAGCCGGGACCGTATGGCGAGACCGGACACCCGCCCTCGTCCGTCCCGCCGTACGGTGGGACGCGAGCTGCGCATCACCACAGACAAGCTGCGAATTCACAGAAGTGCACACCAAGGAGAAGACCCAGTGGCCGAGCTGTTCTACGACGACGATGCCGACCTGTCCATCATCCAGAACCGCAAGGTCGCGGTCATCGGTTACGGCAGCCAGGGCCACGCCCACGCGCTGTCGCTCCGTGACTCGGGTGTCGACGTCCGGGTCGGTCTGCACGAGGGCTCCACGTCCAAGGCCAAGGCCGAGGAGCAGGGCCTGCGCGTGGTGACGCCCGCCGAGGCCGCCGCCGAGGCCGACGTCATCATGATCCTGGTGCCGGACCCGATCCAGGCCGAGGTCTACGAGAAGTCCATCAAGGACAATCTCCAGGACGGCGACGCGCTCTTCTTCGGCCATGGCCTGAACATCCGCTACGGCTTCATCAAGCCGCCGGCCAATGTCGATGTCGCGATGGTCGCGCCCAAGGGCCCCGGCCATCTCGTCCGCCGCCAGTACGAGGAGGGTCGCGGCGTTCCGTGTATCGCGGCCGTCGAGCAGGACGCCTCGGGCGGTGCCTTCGCGCTGGCCCTCTCGTACGCGAAGGGCATCGGCGGCACCCGCGCCGGCGTCATCAAGACAACTTTCAAAGAGGAGACCGAGACCGACCTGTTCGGTGAGCAGGCCGTGCTCTGCGGCGGTACCGCCGCGCTGGTCAAGGCGGGCTTCGAGACGCTGACCGAGGCCGGCTACCAGCCGGAGATCGCGTACTTCGAGTGCCTCCACGAGCTGAAGCTGATCGTGGACCTGATGTACGAGGGCGGTCTGGAGAAGATGCGCTGGTCGGTCTCCGAGACCGCCGAGTGGGGCGACTACGTGAGCGGCCCGCGCATCATCAACGACCAGACCAAGGCCGAGATGAAGAAGATCCTGGGCGAGATCCAGGACGGTACGTTCGCCAAGAACTGGATGGACGAGTACCACGGCGGTCTGAAGAGGTACAACGAGTACAAGAAGGCCGACAGCGACAGCCTGCTGGCGACCACCGGCGCCGAGCTGCGCAAGCTCATGAGCTGGGTCGACAACGACGACGCGTGACACCGCGCGGGGACGGCCCCGGTCCTTCCGGGCCGGGGCCGTCCCCACCGGACCGTGACGCGGGACCACGACGCCGGATCGTCTGTGGACGGACGCGGGATGTGCGTGGACGGACGCAGGATGCGTGTGGACGCCGGGTCGCGCGTATGAGTGATCCTGTCGCTCGGGCGGATCACACGCCCCGTGACAGCACTACACTGCTCAACACATACGCGTCAGGCCCACAGCGTTGTGCGTCTTCCACGCGGCTAGGTTCTTGTCCTGTCCGACCGGGCACGCCCTAGGACCCCTCCACCGCCTGCGGCCGTCGGGACGGCCGTCCGCAATGGGACTTGTGAGGACTCACGTGAGCTCGAAACCTGTCGTACTCATCGCCGAAGAGCTTTCGCCCGCCACTGTCGACGCGCTCGGTCCGGACTTCGAGATCCGGCACTGCAACGGCGCCGACCGCGCGGAGCTGCTGCCCGCCATCGCCGATGTGGACGCCATTCTCGTCCGTTCCGCGACCAAGGTCGACGCGGAGGCGGTCGCCGCGGCCCCGAAGCTCCGGGTGGTCGCCCGCGCCGGTGTCGGTCTCGACAATGTCGATGTCTCCGCCGCCACCAAGGCCGGTGTGATGGTCGTCAACGCGCCGACCTCCAATATCGTCACCGCCGCCGAGCTGGCCTGCGGGCTGCTGGTCGCCACCGCGCGCAATATCCCGCAGGCGAACGCGGCCCTCAAGAACGGCGAGTGGAAGCGCTCCAAGTACACGGGCGTGGAGCTGAGCGAGAAGACGCTCGGTGTGGTGGGCCTGGGCCGGATCGGTGTGCTGGTCGCCCAGCGCATGTCCGCCTTCGGTATGAAGATCGTCGCGTACGACCCGTATGTACAGCCGGCCCGCGCCGCCCAGATGGGCGTCAAGCTGCTGACGCTGGACGAGCTGCTGGAGGTGTCGGACTTCATCACCGTGCATCTGCCGAAGACGCCCGAGACGCTGGGGCTGATCGGTGACGAGGCGTTGCACAAGGTGAAGCCGACGGTACGGATCGTCAACGCCGCGCGCGGCGGGATCGTGGACGAGGAGGCGCTCGCCTCCGCGCTCAAGGAGGGCCGGGTCGCCGGCGCCGGTCTGGACGTGTACGCGAAGGAGCCCTGCACGGACTCGCCGCTGTTCCAGTTCGACCAGGTCGTCTGCACGCCGCACCTCGGCGCGTCCACCGACGAGGCGCAGGAGAAGGCGGGCATCGCGGTCGCCAGGTCCGTACGGCTCGCGCTCGCCGGTGAGCTCGTGCCGGACGCGGTCAATGTCCAGGGCGGAGTCATCGCCGAGGACGTACGGCCCGGGCTGCCGCTCGCCGAGAAGCTCGGCCGTATCTTCACCGCGCTGGCGGGCGAGGTCGCGGTCCGTCTCGATGTCGAGGTGTACGGCGAGATCACGCAGCACGATGTGAAGGTGCTCGAACTCTCCGCGCTCAAGGGCGTGTTCGAGGATGTCGTCGCCGAGACGGTCTCGTATGTGAACGCTCCGCTGTTCGCGCAGGAGCGCGGTGTCGAGGTCCGGCTCACGACGTCGAGCGAGTCGCCGAACCACCGCAATGTGGTGACGGTGCGCGGCACGCTCTCCGACGGCGAGGAGGTCTCGGTCTCCGGCACGCTGGCGGGTCCCAAGCACCTTCAGAAGATCGTCGCGATCGGCGACTACGACATCGATCTGGCGCTGGCCGATCATATGGTCGTCCTGCGCTACGAGGACCGTCCCGGCGTGGTCGGTACGGTCGGCCGGATCCTCGGCGAGGCCGGGCAGAACATCGCGGGCATGCAGGTCTCCCGGGTGGAGGAGGGCGGCGAGGCGCTGGTCGTGCTCACCGTCGACGACACCGTGCCGCAGTCCGTGCTCACGGAGATCGCGGAGGAGATCGGCGCGACGTCGGCACGCTCGGTGAACCTGACGGACTGAGCCATACCGGGCCGCGGGCCCGAGTGAACGTCGAAGGGCCCGGCATGTTTGCCGGGCCCTTCGCACTGCCCTTATTCGCACTGTGCCTATTCGCGCTGTGCTCAGAGGTTCGTGGCTCTGAGGTGGTAGGTCGTGTCGACCCAGAAGCCGTCTCCGGTGTCCGCCTTGATCTCCAGCACGTACTGTCCCGGGGCCAGGGGCGCGATACCCGCCCAGATGCCCCAGGCGCTGCGGCGGACCAGTGTCGCCCAGAACGGTGGCGCAGTGAACTCCCGCAGAGGGAGCGGGGCGCCGTTCAGATACGCGTCCGCCCGCGCCACCGGCAGGGTCAGCGGCACCCGTGAATACAGATGGGTGTGCTGGATGTTGAGAACGGGGAAGAAGAGCGGCCGGTCGGTGGGCACATCGCACCGCCGCTCGACACGGCCGCCGTACGTCCCGGCGAGAAACCAGAGATCCTTCGGCTGTTTCCAGCCCGCGTGCTCGCCGGTCACGTCCGCGACCGGGCTGCGTCTGTCAGGCGCCGACAGCGCCCACTTCCACCAGCGGGCCGACAGCACCCCGCCCTCCTCGTCGGTCAGCGCCCATGAACTGTCCACCGGCTTCGCGTCACTCATGTACGTCCCCTCCCCTGAACGGCCCTCCGGCCGCGCCTACTTGGGCCCACTCGAACGGACAGACCCTACGAGGGCGTTAGAGGCGGGCCGCCTTCAGGGCCATGTGGAGGAGCAGGCGGTCCTCGCCGGAGTCCAGGTCGAGGCCGGTGAGCTGTTCGATGCGGGACAGGCGGTAGTAGAGCGTCTGGCGGTGGATACCGAGGGCGGAGGCGGTACGGCCCGCCTGGCCCGCGCGGTCGAGGAACACCTCGGCGGTATGGGCGAGTTCGGCGTGGGCCGGGGCCAGCAGAGGGCGGACCGCAGGATCGGGCGCGGTGGGAAGCGCGGTGAGTAGACGGTACGGGCCTATCGCGGACCACTCGGCCACCCGGCCGAAGCGGGGCTCGGCGAGGGCCGCGCGGGCCGCCGCGACCGCCTCCTGCCAGGCGTCGGCCAGCTCGGCCAGCCCTCGGCGCGGAACGCAAGCGCCTGCGGCGACCGCAGGGCCCGCGCTCTCGCAGAGCCGTCCGACGGCCGCGAGCACGGGCGCGAGCGCGTCGCCCGAGCGGAGCCGTACGAGTAGCGCCACGGCCTCCGGGGCACCTTCCTCAGCCGGACCCGCCGCCCCGCTGGACCTGCCGGACCCGCCGCCGCCCGTCCATCCGGCCACCACGCCGGACACCGCCCGGTCGGCCGCCTCTTCGTCTTCTCGCGTCCGGTGCCCGGTCGGATCGGCGGACGGGTCCTGGCCGTGCGGCGGTGGCGGTTCGCCGGGTGCCGAGCGGGCCCGCGCGTCCTTGGACGTCCGGCCGGTCGGCTCGCCCGGACGCGATGCGCCGGTTCGCTCGTACGCTGTCACCTGGGCGGGCGTCGTGGACCCGTGAGCCGTGGACCCGTGGGTCCGGTCCGTACGGCTGGGTCCGCCGGACCGGTCGTACCCGCCGCCCGAAGGTGCCCCCGCGCGCCCATCCGGATACGGCAGCGCGCACAGGGCTGCCGTGCCCGGGACCGCCCGCAGACCAGGTTCCTCCTGCCGCCAGGGCGCCACGCACAGCAGGACATGCAGACCGTCCGCGCTCGGGCCCAGGGCCGTGCGGAGCGTGGCCAGGGCCATGTCGCGCTGCCAGCCGCGCTCCGCCGTGAGCGCGGCGCGCAGTTCGCGGGCCAGGTCCGCGCCCGCCTTCGCCTCCTCGGCGAGCAGATCCCCGATCCGGGCCGTCACCTCCATGGCCGCCGCCAATCGGGAGTCGCCCAAACGGGAGTCGCCCGAGCCCGAGCCCGGACCCGGGCCCGGCTCGGAATCGTCCAGCAGCCATACGTAACCCAGCACCACGCCCCGATGCCGTACGGGCAGGCAGATCCGGCCGCGGAAGACTCCCGCGTCCGGCGCGGCCGGGATACGGACCGGGCCCTTCGCCCGGGTGATGCCGAAGCCCTCGAACCACGCGCGCACCGCCGGCGTGGACTTCCGGGTCAGGATCGAGCGCGTCCTGACCGGATCCATCGCCGTGTCGTCGTCACTGTCGTGCGCACCGAAGGCGATCAGCCCGAAATCCCGGTTCTCCAGCGTCACGGGAACGCCGAGCAGCGCCGTGATCTCGTCCACCAGTTCCTGGTAATCGCCCTTCATCCGGACATTCTCGCACCGCCTTCAGACAGTTGTCTGAGATCCCGGCCACGGATGCGTGACACCTGTCGATGGCAGAGGATCGGAGCGATCCTTAGGTTTCACAGTGGTTCTCCGTGCCGTGCGGATCCGGTCCGGTCCGGTCGCTCCGTCCCGGCGTGCTCCGGCCCGTCCCGGCCTGCTCCGTCCCGGACCGCTCCGCCGCGGCCCTGCTCGATCTCACCATGGAGGTGCCCTGTGCTGGGTCCCGTGATCCTCGCCGCCTCGCGCAGCGACAGAATGCGCCGTGTCGTGTCGGCCGCGCCGGTCACCAAGCCTGTGGTGAACCGTTTCATCGCGGGTGAGTCGATCGAGGAGACGGCTCCGGTCATCGAGACCATGGCCGCCCGCGGGCTTGAGGTCACGCTCGACGTCCTCGGCGAGGACATCACCGATCCGGCCGAGGCCCTGCTCGCCCGTGACGCCTACCTCCGGCTGATCGACGCCCTCGCTCCGCTCGAACTGGGCGCCCGCGCCGAGATGTCCGTCAAGCTCTCCTCCTTCGGCCAGGCGCTTCCCGGCGGACACGATCTCGCCCTGAAGAACATCACCGCCGTCGTGGAGGCCGCCGCCGCGATCGGCACCACGGTCACCCTCGACATGGAGGACCACACCACCATCGACTCGACGCTCGCCATCCACACCGAGCTGCGGGAGCGCTTCCCGGAGACCGGCGCGGTCGTACAGTCGTATCTCTTCCGCACCGAGGACGACTGCCGCGCGCTGGCCGCCGCAGGCTCGCGCGTACGGCTGGTCAAGGGCGCCTACAAGGAGCCGGCCTCCGTCGCGTACCAGGACAAGACCGAGGTCGACCGGGCGTACATCCGCTGTCTGCGGATCCTGATGGACGGCTCGGGCTATCCGATGGTCGGCACCCACGATCCGCGCATCATCGCGATCACGCAGGAGCTCGCGCACCGCGCGGGACGCAAGCTGGACGAGTACGAGTTCCAGATGCTGTACGGCATCCGCGAGGCCGAGCAGAACCGCCTCGCGGTGGAGGGACACCGGATGCGTGTCTACATCGCGTACGGCACCGACTGGTACGGATACTTCATGCGCCGCCTCGCCGAGCGGCCCGCCAACCTCGCGTTCTTCCTGCGTTCGCTGGTCAGCCGCGGCTGAACCCACGACTGCCAACTGACCTACTGATGAAGGAGATTCGGCAACCATGGACGCTGTGACCCAGGTTCCCGTGCCGGTCAACGAGCCGGTGCACAGCTATGCGCCCGGCTCACCCGAGCGGGCCCGTCTGGAGGTCAGGCTCAAGGAGCTGGCCGAGAATCCCGTCGACCTGCCGATGACCATCGGCGGCGAGAAGCGGATGGGCGGCGGCGAACGCATCGATGTCGTACAGCCGCACAACCACCGGGCCAGGCTCGGTACCTTCGCCGGCGCCACCCAGCAGGACGCGCGCGACGCGGTCGACGCCGCCCTGGCCGCGGCTCCCGGCTGGCGCGCGACCGCCTTCGACGACCGCGCCGCGATCATCCTGCGCGCCGCCGAACTGCTCGCCGGGCCATGGCGCGAGACGATCGCCGCCGCCACCATGCTCGGCCAGTCGAAGACCGCCCAGCAGGCCGAGATCGACGCGCCCTGCGAGCTGATCGACTTCTGGCGCTTCAATGTCTCGTACGCCCGTGATCTGCTCGCCGAGCAGCCGGTGGCCAACTCGCCCGGTGTCTGGAACCGTCTCGACCACCGCCCGCTGGAAGGTTTCGTCTACGCGATCACGCCGTTCAACTTCACCGCGATCGCGGGCAATCTGCCCACCGCGCCCGCGCTGATGGGCAATGTCGTGGTCTGGAAGCCGTCGCCGACGCAGACGCTGGCCGCCGTGCTGCTGATGGAGCTGCTGGAGGAGGCCGGGCTGCCCAAGGGCGTCATCAATCTGGTGACGGGCGACGGTATCGCCGTCTCCGAGGTGGCCCTGAACCATCCTGACCTGGCCGGTATCCACTTCACCGGCTCGACCAGGACCTTCCAGCATCTGTGGAGGACGGTCGGCGAGAACATCGAGAAGTACCGCTCGTACCCGCGGATCGTCGGCGAGACGGGCGGCAAGGACTTCGTCGTCGCCCACCCGAGCGCCGACCGCGCCGTCCTCAAGACCGCGCTGACGCGTGGCTCCTTCGAGTACCAGGGCCAGAAGTGCTCGGCCTCCTCGCGCGCGTACGTGCCGGCGTCGATCTGGAACGACGGCTTCCAGGAGGAGTTCGCGGCCGAGGTCGACGGGATCGCCATGGGCGATGTCACCGATCTGACCAACTTCATCGGCGCCGTCATCGACGAGCGCGCCTTCGCCAAGAACAAGGCCGCGATCGACCGCGCCGCGGCGGACCCGACCTGCACGATCGTCGCGGGCGGTACGTACGACGACTCGGTCGGCTACTTCGTACGGCCCACCGTCATCGTGTGCACCGATCCCGAGAACGAGGTCTTCACGACCGAGTACTTCGGCCCGATCCTCGCGGTGCATGTCTACGACGACGCCGACTACGCGTCGGTGCTCGCCCAGATGGAGTCCGTCTCGGCGTACGCACTGACCGGCTCGGTCATCGCCAACGACCGGGCCGCGGCGGCCGACGCGATGGCGAAGCTGCGGTACGCGGCCGGCAACTTCTACATCAACGACAAGTCGACCGGCGCGGTCGTCGGCCAGCAGCCCTTCGGCGGCGGCCGTGCCTCCGGCACCAACGACAAGGCGGGCGCGCCGCAGAACCTGATGCGCTGGACGCTGACCCGTTCGATCAAGGAGACGCTGGTCCCGCCGACCGACTACCGCTACCCGCACATGGGCTGAGGCCCGGCGCTTCCGGCCCCGCCCGGCTTCCGTCCCACAGACCCGCCCCCGTATCGGCGCCCCCCTCGCCGGTACGGGGGCGACCCATGTCCGGCGCGCCCCACCCTGGGAGAGTGGCGCGCATGACGGAACCCGAACCCCTGCGTACCGCGGAACCCCTGCGTACCGCCCACACCTTCGAGTTGCCCCCGGCCGACCTCGCCGGGATACGCGCCCTGATGGACGAGGCCTTCGAGGGCGGATTCACCGACGAGGACTGGGACCACGGGCTCGGCGGTGTGCACGCGTACGTACGCGCACCGGACGGTACGTTCCTCGCGCACGGCAGCGTGATCCAGCGGCGGGTGCTGTACGAGGGCCGCTCGTACCGCGTCGGTTACGTCGAGGCCGTGGCGGTACGGCCCGACCGCCACCGGCAGGGACTCGGCGGCCGGATCATGGCGGCGCTGGAGCACGTGATCGACGGGGCGTACCACCTGGGAGCGCTCTCAGCCTCCGACGACGGCGCCCGGCTGTACCGCGCGCGGGGCTGGCACCTGTGGCAGGGCACGATCGAAACCCTGGCGCCCGGTGGCGTGGTCAGGCTTCCCGAGGAGGAGGACTGCACATACCTCCGGCCGGCCGCGAGGCGTCCGCTGCCCGGCCCTTCGGGCGCGTTGGTCTTCGACTGGCGCGAGGGGGACGTGCTCTAGGGCCCCTCTAGAGGGGCCCTCTGGGGCGCCGCGCGGTCAACGCAGGTCGGACATGTCGAGTACGAAGCGGTAACGGACGTCGTTGCGTCCGAGCCGGTCGAGGGCCTCGTTCACACGCGCCGATGGGAGCAGTTCGATGTCGGCGGTGATGCCGTGCTCGGCGCAGAAGTCCAGCATGGCGGCGGTCGCGGGCCTGCCGCCGCTGCCCGCGGAGCTGAGCTTCTTGCGTCCCACGAGCAGGTCCATGGTCTCCACGGTGACGGGTCCGATGTGCCCGAGGTGGCTGAGCGTGCCGTCCATGGCGACCAGGCGCAGGTACGGGCCGAGGTCGTGCGGGGCGGAGATGGTGTCGATGACGACGTCGAACCGGTCCCGGGCGTCGGCCATCTGTTCCGGGTCCGTGGAGACGACGAGGCCGTGGGCGCCGAGACGACGGGCGTCGTCGGCCTTGTCGGGTGAGCGGCTGATGACCGAGGTGTCGGCGCCGAGCGCCACGGCGATCTTGACCGCGAGATGCCCCAGGCCGCCCAGTCCCGCGACGGCGACGCGGCTGTGAGGCCCCACGCCCAGAGTGTGCAGGGGTTCCCAGACGGTTATCCCGGCGCAGAGCAGCGGAGCGGCGGCGGCCGGGTCCAGAGCGGCGGGAAGCGGGTACGCGAACCGGTCACGGACGACGTACTCGCTGGAGTAGCCGCCCAAGGTGGTCGATCCGTCGTGCCGGTCGACGCCGCCGTAGGTCAGGGTCGGGTAGGTGTGGCAGAAGTTCTCCTGAATCCGCGTGGAGCGGCGACGTACCGGCGCATCCTCGATGTGGCGACCCAGGAGTTCGCCGAGCACGGGATCGCCGGAGCGCGCGTCGAGCGGATCGTGGCCGCCGCACGCACCAACAAGGCGCAGCTCTACTCCTACTTCGGCAACAAGGAAGGGCTCTTCGACGCCATCTTCTTCGGCTCGCTGGAGCGGATCGTGAACATCGTCCCGATCGACGCCACCGACCTCGCGGACTGGGCCGTACGCCTGTACGACGAGTACCTCCGCCGCCCCGACCTCATCCGGCTGGCCGCCTGGGTACGCCTGGAGCGCCGCCCGGCCGGGCGCCTGGTGGAGGAGCATCAGCGCCTCGACGACCGCAAGCTGCGCGCCATCGCCGAAGCTCAGGCCGCCGGCCTGGTGCGCAAGGGAGACCCGTTCGACGTGATGGCCATGGTCATCGCCATGTCCATGGCCTGGTCACCGGTCAGCAACGTCTACGCGGCAACCGCCGAGGAGCCTCCCGAGGTGCACGAACGGCGTCGCGCCATGCTCCACGAGAGCGTCCGCCGCGCCGTGGCAGCCGATTGAGCCGTGGCGGCCGATTGAGCCGGAAGCCGCCCGGCCAGCACCTCTGGAACTGGAAGCCGCCCGGTCGGCACAGCCGGACCATCGAACGCACCATGTGAGCGATGTGGCTACGACGGGCCCTGGTAGGGGGTGAAGGAGGCCCTGAGTTCGGCGGTGTTGGGTTCTTTGGCGTCCTCGATGCTGACGAAGTGCCTGGTGATCTCGCCGAACTGCAGGAAGCCCTGGATATGCATGTCGTACCAGCGGCCTTCGACTTCCACGACCTGCTCGAACTTGACCTCTTCCAGCTCGACCGTGTCTTCCTGTGACGGGCCCACGTTGGGCGTCTCGCGGTGCTGGAATTTCAGTGGGCCGACCGTGCGCCTGTCCTTGTTCCCGAAGGCCACGGTGATGGTGAGTTCCGCGGTGAAGATCGGGTTCGGCGGCATGGGGATCACATGGTTGTAGTGCTTGAAGGAGCCGATCATGCTCGGGGTGCCGTCGAGTGCCACCTGGGTGGAGGCGCCCTCGAAGACGTAGGCGCTCTTCACGTCGTCCGCGACGGCGCCCCAGGCGAGGCGCTTGGTTTGCAGACCGCTGAACTGCGATGTGTCCACGTCGACACCTGTCCAGACGCCGCTGCTGAGAACGTTGACCATGCCAGGAGTGCTCCTTCCCCGGGTTTGACCCGGTGGGCTTGACCGGTGAATTTTCCATCGGGCCGGGGCAGTCGGTAATGAGGCCCTGACGCACCGTAAGTGGAGAGGTCGGGCGACCTGAATGTGAAAATGAGACAGATGCGGTCATGGCGGGATCGCGGCGTCGGTCCCGTGTCGGCTTTGTCGTCCGTACGGTCCGCGCAGCCGCAGGTCGGATGGGGTGCCGTCTCAGATAGTAGGAAGTCCGAGTAAATATAGAGACAGAGCGGCGCACCTCGCTTAGCGTGGAAGAGCCGAACGTCTCGCTCCATCCAGCGAATGGCGGTCGCGGGCCGACGCCCCCAGCAGGCAACCCCTGCGGCGCACGCCCCCCGCCCCATCCGGCGCCTCGTAGATGCATCATGCGACCCCACCGCGTGGCTCAGCTATCTCAAGGAGTCGATCACCATGGCCGAGACGACAGTCCGTCGCGTCCGTCACACTCCCCGTACGAGCGAGTCCGACCGCAAGAACGCCGCCGCGGCGCTCCAGCGCGCCCTGGACCGCCGCGACAACGGCGGCTCGACGGGCCACTGACCAGCCCCGCCGCCGCGTTCTAGGTCACCCGGTTCCCTAGGTCACCCGGTTCCCTAGGTCACCCGGTTCCCTAGGTCACCCGGTCGGCCCGGGCCGCGTACCGCGCGTACTCGGTCTCCAGGTCGACCACGGTGCAGTGGCGTAATGCGACGATCAGTTGCGCCGCGACGGTCCAGTGGATGCGGCTGTCGTCGTACATCACGCCGCCCGCGTCATACGGCTCGGGGAAGGGTTCTCCGGGCCGGTGCACGATCCCCTGTACTCCGGCCGTGACGACCAGCCCGGCCCGCAGGGCGACATAGCGTTTCCGCAGGTGAGGGCAGGCCCGTACCGATGCCATGGCGCAGGGGACGCACAGCGGAGGATGGGTGGTGGTGAACTCGTCCTCGGCTGTGCGTCCCGTGCCCGCGTCGCCCGGGTAGTCGCCCACCAGCCACAGCACGCCTGTCTCGTCACGATCGGCCGCCCCGCCGCACACCTGGCACAGCAGCTTCCGCATCGCCCGGTGCTGCCGCAGTGCGTGCACCTTCCCGAACTCCGGCCGCCCCTTCCCCCGGCCCGCGCCGACGCGCTTCCACAGCACGCCGTTGGTATCGCGGTCGACCGGCTGCTCGTCCGCGTATCCGATACCGGGGCCTCTGGGGTTGGGCACGACCAGCCCGGGGACCTTCTTCTCCCCGCTCCAGGACGCGACGTACGGCACCATGTCCGGCCGCGCCACCGTTGCCGCCATCAGTGCGCACCCCTGTTGGTGCCGTCGGTATCCGTCGCGGCCGGGAGCGACAACCGCGCCCAGACCACCTTCCCGGCCGCGCCGTCGTCCCGTTCGCCCACTCCCCACTCGTCCGCCAGAGCGGCGACGAGGATCAGCCCCCGACCGTCAAGGGAGTCGGGATCCGCGTCCCGCACCTGGGGCCGACTCGGCGACGCGTCGTGCACCTCGATCCGTACGGCGCCGGGGCCCGGCCGATAGCGGGTCTCGATCTCCCAGTCGTGGGACACCCGAGCGTGCCGGGCCGCGTTGGTGACCAGTTCGGAGAGGACGAGCAAGGCGGAGTCCTCCAGCTCGGCCAGTCCCCAATCCGCCAACAACTTGCGCAGTTCCATCCGCGCTAGCCCGACACAACTCGGATGCGGACTCCACCGCAGCACAACGGAATCGCCCGTTCTCCGGGCCGCCTCGACCGGAAATAAGCGCCGCAGGAACGGCTCGAAGAACTGAGCGATATCCTTCACCATGTCATCAACTCCGTGTAGTTGAGGGCCACGCCCCCGGACCGTATGCAGCGGTTGCGGGGGTCTTCTGCTATCACCATCTACTGCGGGGCGCACCGCGTACATACTTGAGCTGGGACCAAAGGCCGCCAGTGCCCGCCGAGTTGAAGGAGTGTTCGAGAAATGGAACTCAACGACGACGATGACAGGACAACTCCGCGTACTGTGCTGGGCAGGAGGTTGCGACGCGAGCGGGACGATGCCGGCCTGTCGCTTCGGGCGCTCGCCGATCGGTTGGGCTACCCGCATTCGTACATCAGTCGGGTTGAGCGGGGAAAGCAGCTACCCTCGGACGATCTCGCCAGGGCGCTCGATACCTACTTCGGCACCAAGGGCCTGTTCGTGGAATTGCTGGAGATGGCTCAGGACGCTTCGATTCCTGGCTATAGTCAGGACTTCTTGAGCAAAGAGCAGCATGCGATTCGCATTGAGGTCTTCACCAGTAGCCTGATCCCCGGGCTCCTTCAGACCGAGCACTATGCGCGAGAAATGTTCCAGGAGGGTCTCCCCGGGGAGTCCGGGGAAGAGATCGATGCGCGCATCGCCATCCGAATGAAACGTAAGCGCATCCTGGCCCGTCAGGAACCGCCATTTTATTGGGCAATTATGGATGAAGCGGCTCTGAAGCGTCCTACAGGCAACAAAAGCGCTATGCGGGAACAACTTGAGCATATATTGCGAGTTGCAGAGAACCCGCACGTCACAGTTCAAACGGTCCCCTTTCGGGCGGGGTTGCACCCCATGCCCGGCGGCAGCCTGACCCTGCTCACCTCGGCAGATGGTGGGACGATTGCCCTGGTCGAGAGCTTTGATTCGGGCGAGCCAGTAGACTCACCGAAGAGGATCGTTGGGCTCCAGCAACGTTTCAACGTGGCTCGCACAAAGGCTCTTCCGGAAGATGAATCGCTCGATCTGATTCGCCGTTACCTGAAAGAGTATGAAGATGAACAGGATTCCTGACGCGTCCGTCCTGACTACCTGGCGTAAGTCCAGTTACAGCGAAAACCCGGCGGGTGGGTGTGTTGAGGTGTCCGACGGGCACCCGGCCGGTGTCCCTGTCCGTGACAGCAAGGCCCCACATGGTCCGGCGCTTGTCTTTGCGGCGGTTGGCTGGTCGGCGTTCGTGAGTGCCGTCAAGAGTGGCGAGTTCCCCGCCTGAGGCAGGTGGTGCAGCTGTGCCGAAAAGGCATGAGGATGAGCGGGATTCCTGACGCGTCAGCTCCGGTTGCCTGGCGCAGGAGCAGCTATAGCGGTGGAGGTTCCAACGGCGGCGACTGTGTCGAGGTTGCTGGACTTCCCAACATCGCCGCCGTGCGGGACAGTAAGAAACCCCCACGGATCCGCCCTGATCTTCCGAGGTCAGGTATGGGCGCAGTTCATCGATGCGATGAGCATCCAAGGCTGAAGCCGTAGCGGCCGTTACCTGAAGGGGTACGAAGATGAAGGCGATTTCTGACGCGTCCGTTCTCACCGCCTGGCGTAAGTCGAGTTACAGCGAGAACGGAGAGGGTGCGTGTCTTGAGGTGTCGGACGGACACCCCGCCGCCGTCCCCGTCCGCGACAGCAAAGTCCCGCACGGTCCGGCAGTCGTCTTCCCGGCCGGTGGTTGGTCAGCGTTCGTCCGCGCCGTCAAGAGCGGTGAGTTCCCCGCCTGAGGCATCCGCACCGTTCCGGATGCGGTCGGTCTTCACGGGCTGATCCGCGAAGACCGACCGGACGGAACGGGGCGCATCCGGCTGGGCGGCACGGCGATCAGGGCCGTCGCCTGAACGTTCCCGGTCGTGGTGCTGGGTTCTGTCCGGTCGATCAAGTGACTGCTGTGTGACAGGTATAGGAGGGACGAACCGATCCGCCTACTCAGGTCGAGCTGAGCACATGTGCTCATGCCCGGCGCATCCCGCGCCGCGAGCATGGTCGCAGCGGCGCAACCGAGAGCGCCGATCTCATCCATCTGAGACAGTTGCGGAGAACCTCTTATGTCCCGACGTATCGCTGTGTCCGTAGCCGCCGGTGTCGTCGTCCTCGGAGGCGCCGGAGCCTTCGCCATCGCCTATGCCGGAGAGCAGCCCCCCGCCTTGGCGCACAGCACCGCCCGCTATGTCGCTCCCGACGGCGACCGCGACGGTTCGTTCACCTTCACCACCGATGTCACGGCGTCCTCCGGCGTCAAGAGCTTGAAGGTCCTGGCCTGGCCGGCTGACTCCGCCTTCGCCCAGCAGGAACTGACCGCCAAGGACATGGCCGCTGCGGAGTCGGCCACCTGCGAGCCCGCCCGCGAGGACACCACGCGCTGCGTCTACACGATCGCGGTGCCCGGAGCCGAGGCCGAGTCTTCCCCTCGCGGTCCCTGGCATGTCGCCGTCCTCGCCACCGCCGAGGACGGCACCACCACCCTGGCCACAAAGGCGGCGGGCTTCACCGTCAAGTAATCGCACCGTGCTCCTGACCGAGGGAGTACGGACGAGGACACGCACGTCTGCTCACCCTTCCTGCGGCGAAAGGATTCCCAACCACGTTGTCAGGTCGGGGCGGTGACGCCTTGTGACTGAATCCTGCCACTACGACAACGGGGTGGGGCGTGACATCCGCTCGTCGCAGCGTGCGGTCCACGCTGACGTCCCAGGTGATCAGTCCGGCCGCGTCCGCCCGGGTTTGCAGGGCGGTGACGATCTGCGCCCATGCTCCGGCCCGCTGTCACCGCCGGAACAGCGCATACACCGCCCGCCAGGAGCCCTAGCAGTCCGGGACGTCCCGCCAGGGCGCACCGGCCCGCACCCGCCACCTGATCCCGTCGATGAGCTGCCGTTTCGTCCACGCCGACGGCCGAGCCGGCCGCGTGGGCACAGGCAACAGCGGTTCCAGCCGCGCCCACTGCTCATTGGTCAGGTCAAGCCGCCTCGTCACCGCTACTAGAGCCTGTCTGACAAATGATCATCTAGCGGGTTCCCGGAGCCACAGGACCAGAGCCGCCAGGACGATTCCAGCCGGGTAGCGATCGGCGTGCTTGTCGAACCTGGTCGCGATCGCACGGAACTGCTTGAGGCGGGCGAAGCATCGTTCGACCACGTTGCGGTCGCGGTAGATGTCCCTGTCGAAGGCGGGTGGGCGGCCGCCGTGGGCTCCACGTCGTCGGCGGTTGGCCACCTGGTCGCGGCGTTCGGGGATCGTGGCAACGATGCCCCGGCGCCGCAACAGGTGGCGTATCGCCCGACTGGAGTACGCCTTGTCGCCCAGCACCCGCGCCGGTGTCGTGCGAGGTCGGCCCGCAACGGCGCGCGGGATGCGGATGCTGTCGAGGACCTGGCCGAAGGCGGCGGCGTCGTTGACGTTGCCGGGCGTGAGCACGATGGACAGCGGGAGGCCCCGGCCATCGACGGCGAGGTGGACCTTGGTTGTCAGCCCGCCCCGGGACCGGCCGAGGGCCTGGCGCACTTGTGAGCGGCCCGGATCTTCCAGTTCGTCCTTGTCTGCGGCCCCTTTTTGCGGGCACCGGCCGCGTGTTGGTGGGCCCGGTTGACTGTGGAGTCGACGGAGACGGTCCACTGCACCCGGCCTACCGCGTCGTCGCGGACCTGGACGTGTAACGACCGGGCAGATCGCGCCATGGAGCCCCGGTCCGCAGCCGCCACAGCACCCCGTCGATCACCTGCCGGTGATCACGCCGCGGACGACCACGCCCATCCACCCGCGGCAACAGGGGCTCTATTCGCTCCCACGCCGCGTCCGTCAACTCACCTCGACCTGCCACAAGATCAATGATCAGAGTGCTCGTGCTCGGACTCCCACCCGGGGTCCGTCACCAACCGGCTCAGCTGGTAGGTGGTCGGCAGTGCCAGGCGCCCGCACAGCGTGTCGATCCGGATCATCGACCCGTCGACTCCTGCCTCCCGAAGGCGGCGCAACTGCGTACGCATCTCCGCCTGGTTCCGAGTCTCAACGATCACTTCCCACTGCCCCGCGTCCGGCACGGTGCGAGCGGCAAGCCGCTGAGTCTCGGCCTCTTGCCGCCGCCTTCTTTTCCCTTGTCCTGGCACCAGTCCAGACTCACTGGCCTACGTCAGGACGGCAAGGCAATTGGACCAAGCACGCACATCCCCGCCGGTGACCATTTGTCAGACACGGCCTAGGGCCTGTTGTGAAAGTACTAGTCACAGCCACTCGTTGATGGCTGCGACGGGGGCGGTGGCTTCGTAGCGGACGGCGACTTGTCGTAGCTCGTGGCCACGGCCCGGTGTCTCTGGAGGCGATTGATGCCGCACTCGGCCGCATGGCGTTCGCGGTAGTCGGTCTTGTCGAACTTCGGCGGCCGGCCGCCGCGGGAGCCGGGCTTCCTGCGGTTGCGGATCTGGTCCTTCTTCTCCGGAATCGTGCAGCGGACCCCGCGTCTGCGCAGGTAGGCGCGGTTCTTCCGGGAGCCGTAAGCCTTGTCGGCGCGGACCTTGTCCGGGCGCTTGCGTGGGCGCCCCAGGCCGTGGCGGGGCACCCGGATGTTCTCCGGGACCGGTTCGAACCGGGGTGAGTCCCCACGCCGACCGGCAGTGATCACGACGGACATGGGCTTCCGGCCCTGCTCGACCGCGAGGTGAATCTTGGTGGTCAGGCCGCCGCGCGAGCGTCCAGGTCCATGGTCGGCCGGCTCGGCGTCGATGCCTCCGGGCGGTTCACAAATCGATGGCCGAGCGTGTGAGGGAGCGTCAGAATCACTGGCCATGGAACCTGTCTCGCTGACGACACAGCGTCTGCTTCTGCGCCCGCATGATCCCAGCGACGAGGACGCGGTCTTCGCCGCTTGCCAGGATGCCGACATTCAGCGGTGGACGGACTTTCCCGAGCCGTACGAACGTCGGCACGCTGCCTTCTACTTACGCGAACTGGTGCCGCGTGGCTGGAACGACGAAACGATGTACCACTTCGCGGTGGAGGACCGGGAAAGCGGAGTGCTGGTGGCATCCGTCAATGTGCACCGCCACGCTGGCACATGGGGAATCGGGTACTGGACCGTGGCAGAGCACCGGGGCCGGGGCTATGCGACGGAGGCGGTACTCGCCCTGGCCACGTGGTCCTTCACCGAACGGGGAGTCCAGCGCCTGGAGTGGAGAGCGGAGGCGGGGAACACGGCCTCCTGGGCCGTGGCGGAGAAGGTCGGCTTCGTCAGGGAAGGCACCCTGCGCGCGGCGCAGACCAGCAGGAACAGCCTGAGGGACACCTGGGTCGGCGCCCTCCTGCCCGCCGACCTCGGTCTGCCCTTCGCTCTCCCCTACTGCCCCGCACAGAGCGATCCCGGGTGACGCGCACAGACACGCCCGCAAACGAGAGCCGCCAGGGCCCAGGGGCCGGGCAACATGACCCCGGACGGCGGGCCGGCCGGACCCTGGCGCGCCCCGGGGCATGGCCTCGGGGCATGGCCTCGGGGCCCTCGTCCAACACCTTCGCAACCGGCCCCAGGGCCTCTTGACCAAGCGAGCCGAGTGGGTGACGCCCAAGCAATCCGCTGCAATCGGATCGACACGGGAAGAGGTCGTGCGCTTGCCTTTTCTGGGGATCATCCCGAACACCGGCAAGAACGACTCGCCCACCTCTGGCTGGACGAGGACATTGGAGACCTGCTGATCCAGTCGTACCGGGCCACCGATGAGGAGATGAAGGCTTGCCAGGAGATCGGTTCGATTCCCGGTCACGGTACGGACGTCCCGGATCACGAAGCAATCATTCGCCTGCCCAAGGTTATGATCCAGCACATTCCCCGACCGGATGGAGGCACCGCCGATGAAGCCTCCGGCACGTGAGCCGTTGTCCCGTGCGCGGCGAACCGCGATCCACCTAGAGGTTCGCGATCAGTACGCGAGTACAGATCCTGATTTCCTCGAATGGTGTGAGGGCCGCCGCACATTCACGCCGGACAACCGCGCTGACTGGTGGGAGGGTTGGCACGACGTGGTACACGCTGCCGCGTCGCGCTGGGTCTCGGTTCGTCGTGCCCGTGTGGTCTCCGAGCCCCTAACTGAGTATGTGCGGTGGGAATACGACTATGCCGTGACCAACGTCGCTGCCGGTGAGGACGTTTGTTGGCTTCCCCGGCGCCGAGCCAAAGACCTTGCGGCGCCTGCCGTGGAATTCTGGGTCTTCGACGGCGAGTTGGTGCTGTTCCATCACTTCAGCGGGGACGGCGTTCTGATGGAGCGTGAGTACGTCACCGACGCAACCTTGGCCGCCTGGTGCACTGGCACATTCGATGCCATCTGGGAACGGGCCATGCCTCACGAGGAGTACAAGCCGGTCTAGTGCAATCAGCATCAGCCAGCGTCCAAGAGGCCCGGCAAGCCTTGGCCAACCGTCTACGCGAATTGGTCAAGGATGCCGGGCTGGACGGAAAAGATCTCGCCGCGCGGTGCGGCTGGCACCCCTCCAAAGTTTCTCGAATCTCGACAGCGAAGACGCAGCCGAGCGAGGACGATATTCGGTCATGGTGCCGGGCGTGTGGCGCTGAGGACCAAATAGGCGACCTGATCGCCTCACTTCGGGCCGCAGAAGGTACATGGCTGACGTGGCGTCGGCTGGAGCGTGCGGGACTCAAACGGTCCCAAGAGGAACGGCTACCGCTGTACCAGCGCACACGTCGATTCCGCTCGTACAGCGTGTGGGCGCTTCCAGGACTTCTTCAGACCTGCCAGTACACCGAGGACGTGCTTCGGACGATTCAACAACAGCGGGTGCCAATGGATGACGTGGCCGACGCTGTAGCGGCCCGCATGGAGCGGCAGCGAGTACTGCGCGAGGGGCAACGGGTGTTCGCTTTCCTGATTGAAGAGCCTGTGCTCCGGAACACGCTCAGCGCTGGCGAGGCACAGGAAGAACAGCTGGAGCATCTGCTGACTGTGAGTGGGCTGCCTAATGTCAGTCTCGGCGTGGTCCCGGTTGCTCAGCGACGCCCCCAACTTCCAGTCGAGAACTTTTGGATCTATGACAATGCGCAAGTCAATGTGGAGTTGGTGTCGGGGTACTTGACGCTCACGCAGCCCAGCGAGGTCAAGGCGTACTCGGATACATTCGCCAAACTCGCCGACATGGCTGTCTACGGTGCGCGAGCCCGTGCCTTGATCTACAAGGCGGGGGACTCGCTCGCCTGACTCATGCGCAATCAGGTGCAATCGGCTGTGAGTTGAGGTCCTGCCGTTCCTAGCGTTGTCGTGATCCAGACGACGTGAAGGGGTCGGCATGAACGAGCCGCGAACCTACCCGGGTGCACCAGTGACCTTGCCGCTGAGGCTGGACGCCGAGCCGAAGCCGGTACCGGGATGCGCGCACTGCGACAACATCGCCATGGAGCACGATCGGGCGCAGGCGAACGGTGACGCCGGCAAGCGCAGTGACTGTAACGTGCGGCTGTGTCGGCATCTGTCGGCGGATCACCGATGAGCGCCCCCGTGCGGTCGCCACGACGCCGTACGCTGTCTCTCCCGCACCCGGAGTTGGTCAGCCTCGTAGATGACGCCAACGGGGCCTACGCGCGCTCTCCGCCTGGCTGGTGGACGCAGTACGGCGGTGCGCTGGACGTGAGTTCCGGCGTGGTCCATCTCCCGGCCCGACACACCCCCCGTCGCCGTTCCACCGGGACGACTGTCCCAACTGCATTTCGCTACGGGGTGACGTATGAGGCATGCGCGGCGCTTTGGCGCGCTGCTAGTCCTGGACACAACCGGGCGCCTCCAGTTCGGAGCCGGCGAGGCAGGACGTGACCCGCTCCCCGCGGCTCAGGTTGAATCAGCTACCGCAGGCGCCCCCGCGCTTGCCCTATCGAAAGGGTGCGCATGAAACGAATCGTTGCCCGGGTGTGGAAACTCATTCGTGGCCCCCTGCAATGGCGCGTGCTGTGGTTCGCGCATGCCAAATTCATGATCGGCGTGACGGGAGTGGTGCGTAACGAGGCGGGGGAAGTCCTGCTTCTTAAACACCGCATGTGGCCCGCTGACCGACCATGGGGACTTCCGACCGGCTATGCAATCAAGAGCGAGGAATTCCCGAAGACCATCGTTCGAGAGGTTCGGGAAGAAACCGGCCTTGAAGTCGTTCCGGGGCGACTGGTTCAGGTAACCAGCGGCTACAAGCTCCGCGTGGAAATCGCGTACGAAGCTCTGCACGTGGGTGGAACTCTCAAGCTCGACGGCTTCGAGATCCTGGAGGCGAAATGGTTCAGCCCGGATGCGCTCCCGGAGGGGATGCAAGAGTCTCACGTCCAACTCATCAAGTCGGACACCCCGACTTGACGGAACTCGCCCCGAACGAGTCCGTAACCGGCGCTATGGCAATGGCGGCACTCGCGGCCATGCGCGCCGACGCGTCATCGCTCACGAGAAAGCACCCTGCCCACGTGTTCCGGCCCCTCTCGGAAATGCTCAGCCGGTGGGCTGCGGACGGAATCGGCACCACGTCTTTCCATGCTGGCGTGGAAAACGCCAAACGCCGGTACGCCGGGTACGGACTGGCCAAGATGCTGCCGCTCAACCGCGTATTGGTCGGCTGCGAATCCTCGCGTGCTGGTGCCTTCGGCGGATTTCACCACCCCGACCAGGGATACCGGCACCTTCAAATGGTGGCCGTCATCACCATGTACGGGCCTATGGAACGCCGGAATCCCGAGCGCCCCGCGCTGGCCCTTCTCGACCTGCTGCGCGCGTACGCGCATGACTGTCTTCACTACGGATCGCGTCGGCGATACGTGGAAGTGGCAGGCGTGCCCGTCCGCACTCAGTACGGAATCAACTACCGCCGCACAAGCGGACAGTCCTACTCGGCAGCCGACCAGCGCGGAAGCCACCACACGCGGAATCTCGGAATCGTCATGGAAGGCGCGTGCGACAAAGAGGCGCGTTCCATCACCCGGCAGACGGCGGAACGCTTCGGCGTGACGGCACCCTCAGACGTTCTCGGCGGACTCGCGTTCCGGGACGTGACGGGAACGCTGACGGAGGAGGACGCCGGGCGCGTGGAGATCGTGCCGGAAAGCGAAGAGAAGACGCGATACGCGGCGGCCCTCAGCGGCTACGAGAAGGGCGTCAACCGGCGGTACTCGCGCTTCCTTGAGGAGTTTGCCCCTGGGGAAGAGAGCGAGTGCCACACGCGCCTTCTCGCGGCCATCATCAGCGGTGACGTGACGGCGCTGGGAACGTGGCTGGACGAACGGCACGGCCCCGGAACCTTCACGGGCCTGTTCCGAACGCCGGGGTACTTCGAGCCCGGCTTGACTGCTTAGCCGGTCTCTCGGCGACCCTGTCCGCGCGCTGCCCCGTGGCGCATGGGCGGGGTCTACTGCGCGCCCTGGTGCTCGCCTGGGTGCTCTCTCTACTCGGCCCCCGGACGCCGCAGCGCCGTGTCTCATGCACGTACGAGGGTGCGCCCTTCTTGCGCTCTGCGTTCATCGCAGTGTCCGGGAAGCTGACTTTGAGACACGACCTAGCCGGGTTTGATGCCGGAGAGTTGTACGAGCAGCAGGACCAGCCGGTAGGCCTCGGCGATGTCGGTGGCGGTGAAGGCGATCGTACGGCCGCTCTCGGCGCGTGAGACTCCTGGTACGAGTGTCGCCAGATCAACCATGTACGGCCCGGAAAGGTCGATCTCGACATCCAGCGGTCCGGCGATGGTCAGTGGCGAAACCTGGGCACGTCGCGTGATGGCTTCCGCCGCCGTCCGGCGCAGGCGTTCCCGGGCTTCTTCGGGGTGCAGGGCGATGGCGGCGGCCTGGCTGAGGGCCTGTTTGACCGCGACGGTGAGCGCGGACGGGACCAGATCGGACAGTTCGGCGCAGGCGGTGTCGTCGCCGCTGAGCAGCACGACCGGTACGCCCAAGTGCCCGGCCATGGCCGCGTTCAGACCGATCTCGCCCAGGGAACGTCCGGCCACGCGCACATCGAGGATGCTGTCGCTCATGGTGTGCGCCAGCACGGCGGGCCCGCCGCCAGCGCGGGCGTGGTAGCCGATGAACATGGCGGCGTCGGTGTGTTCGTCGAGCCCGCCGAGCATGCCCAGCGGGCGCGGCTTGCCGCGTACCAGGCGTGCCCGTCGGTCGAGTTCCTCCGGCAGCAGGTTACGGAAAGGCCCGTGTGCGTCGGCGACAAGGACCGTGGCGGTGGGTTCGGCATCCAGGACGCCGGCGATCACGGCGTTCGCCTCGGCCGTCATCAACGCCCGGCCGCGCTCGTAGTCGTAGCGATCCGGATTCGTCTCGGTGGGATGCACGATCCCCGAGATGCCCTCCATGTCAACAGAGATCAACACGTTCATGAGTCGGGGAGTCTACGTGCCGTGCTCACCACGCCAGGGCGCGGTAGTGGTACTGGTACGAGGGCCTGTTGGCCGGCCGGCGGTGGCGCTGCGGGAGCGGCATGGCGTTTCCGCAGCGCCACCGGCCTGGTCGCCGGGGCCTGGTCAGCGGACGACGTCGAGGACGTTCATCTGCAGGCCGTTGGCGTACGCGGCGTGCTCGACCAGTTTCAGCTTCTGGGTGTCCTTGTCGCTGGCCGGGAACAGGCGCTTGCCCGCGCCGAGCAGCAGCGGGAAGACGAGCAGGTGGTAGCGGTCGATCAGACCGGCGTCGGCGAGGCTGTGGTTCAGGCCGACGCTGCCGTGGACGATGATCGGGCCTCCGTCGGTCTCCTTGAGGGCGGCGACCTCGTCGAGGGAGCGCAGGATGGTGGTCTCGCCCCAGTTCGAGACGAGCTTGTCCTCGGTGAGGGTGGTGGAGACGACGTACTTCGGCAGGATGTTGTAGCGGGCGAACTCCTCCATGTCCGGCCACACCGGGCTGAACGCCTCGTAGCTGGCCCGGCCCAGCAGGATCGCCGTGGACTCCTCCTGCTCCCGCCCCTTGATGTCGAACGCCTCGGGGAGGAACTCGACGTCCTTGACGGTCCATCCGGAGTTGCGGTAGCCGGGCTCGCCGCCCGGGCCCTCCATGACGCCGTCGAGCGAGATGAAGGCAGAGCTGATCAGGGTACGCATGGTGGTTTCCTTGAGTGTTCTGTGTGTGCGGTTTGTGTGTGCGGTTTTCGATTACTCGGGATTACTCGCCGCCGCTTCGGCTCGTGTTCGAGGCGGCGGCCTCCTGATGTGGAGTCTTTGTGGGCCGTCCGGACGGGAGTCCGGGCGCGCCTGCGGATCTCAGCCGAGAAGACCGGTCAGCCACTGCTGCCAGGCAGTCTCGGCGCCGTCCGTGTCCGGCCCGAACAGGTGGTGGAACATCACCGCGGTGCCAGCGAAGTCGAGGAAGGTGTAGATCCCGTCCGTGGTGCGGACCTCGATGCGCTCGTCGTCCGACCAGACCACCACGCCGACCAGCGGCGGCAGGTCCGCCGGCTCGGCGTGCGCCCGTGTGCCCACGGCGGCCCGCTCCGGCAGTGACAGCCCATGGGTGAATGCCGCCCGGACCTCCTGCGCCGACCGGCTGTCCGACGGCGCCACGGCGGAGACGGGAACTCCGATGCGTCCCGGGAAGTGCGTCAGGTACTCGCGGAGCGTGTGGAGGTGGAAGGGCCAGCCGCGGCGCAGAGCGTCGTACTCGTCCTGCCAGTTGTCGCCGAGCAGGCCGCTCTGGACGACGCGGAGCACGGTGCTGCCGCCGTCCCGTCCCTCGATCAGGTACTCGAAGGCCATGAACCGGCCGTCGGCGGCGGTGGGCGTGCGGGCGGCGAAGCGCTTGCCGGGTTCGTAGGCGGTGATCACCGCCTCCTCCCGGTGGCCGCAGGTGTCCATGGCGGCGATGCCGCCCTCGCGCGGCTCGACCTCATTGCGCCCCATGAACCAGGAATCGATTCCCGGTCCTGTCGCGATTGCCTGCCAGACCTGTTCCGGGCTCGCAGGCAGGGCCGTCTCGTGCTCGATCTCGAACGGGTGCGTCATCGTCGGTTCTCCTGTCCTGCTTCTGATGCGTTCTCGTGCGTCCCTCGGACCGGTGATCCGGGCCAGACCGGTGTTCCGGGCCGGTCGGGCTCTCCCGGGAGCCGGGCCGCGCCGCCGGGATCTGGTGGAGTCCGACGACCACGCGGTGGCTCCGGCCGCCTGGGGCGGCATCGTCGTGGTAGTGGCCGACGAGGGCCGCCAGGGCCCGGGTCAGCTCCTCGGCGAAGGCCGTCCGGTCGGCGGCGGAGGCGAACCGTACCTCCGTATCGATGCCGAAGGTGGCGACCCGCCGCCCGGCCCGAGCGGCGGCGGTCAGCAGCATCCCGACCTCCTGGACCAGCCGGGCGCCCAGCGCCAGCAGCCAGCGGGCGGAGAGCTGGTCGGGAGAGCGGGAGGGATCCGGACTCACGGCGGCCAGGGCGCTGGGGGAGATCACGTACGAGACGGCGGTGGCGCGGTACACCCGCTCGGTGACGTTGCCCTTGCGCCGTTCCTCGGCCAGCTCGACCAGTCCATGCCGCTCCAGCTCCTTCAGGTGGTAGTTGGCCTTCTGCCGTGGCAGCCCGAGACGGACGGCCAGCATGGCGGCCGAGCCGGGCTCGGCCAGGGCGGCGAGGATCCGGGCCCGTATCGGGTCCAGGGACGCCTCGGCCGCGGCGGGTTCTTCGATCACAGCGACGTCCAGCACCGCTCCAGAATCCATCCGACAAAATAAATTGTCAAGGAGGGGAAAGTTGTCGGTGAGAGGACTGCCGGTGCCGAATGCCTCGCGGGTGACACGTTGATGCAGGTGGGCGCGGTTGGCGCGGAAGCCGTACGCCTTGTCCGCGCGGCCCTTACCCGGTCGGGTACGCGGGCGTCCCGGTCCGCGCCGGGACACTCGGATGCCGTCCAGGACGGCCTGGAACTACGGGGGAGTCCCCGCGCTTAACCAGGTGCCCCGGTTCGGCGACGGCTTGAGTGTCAGTGCTGACGCGTAGGTTGGGCGGGTGAGCTGGGACGTTTTCATCATGCGATTTCCGCCCGAGGCCGGGGCAGTGGACGAGATCCCCGATGACTGGGACCCGCCGGGCCTGGGCACTGGCCGGGACGTTCGCAGGGCCCTTGCAGAAGTACTGCCGGGCATCGAGTACTCGGAAAGTGGGTGGGGCGGCTACGAGGGTCCGAACTTCTCCATCAGCACCCCGGTCAACGAGGCAGACGACGTGCCGGTCGCCGGAGTAAGCCTCTTCATCCATGGCGATGGCGAGGCAGCCGCCCATGCAGCCCTCGCGGTCGCGGATGTTTTGAAGGCACGGGCCTTCGACACCGGGTCGGGCGACTTCCTCACCGCGGACTCCGCCCGGTCGGCCTTCGGTGCATGGCGTGCATACCGCGATCGCGTGCTGGACCGGAACGAGCCCTGAAGCCTCCGTCACTCCGTGCGCCGCGGCTTGCTGCCGATCTCGTGGCGGGTGGGACGCCTGTAGGCCTCGCCCGTGGCGAGGACTCTGCCCACGTCGTGACGAGTGGCCGGACGACGGTTCTTCGAGCCCGGCGGCCGACCGGGCCCGGGACGGGACGGTTCCGGATTGCGGGACCGCCGCACCACGGCGGCCGGGGCGCTAGGCCATCCAGCAGTACAGGCCATGACCCCATCCCTCGGCGGTACGAGCCAGGTCCGCCAGGTCACTCAGTAGCTCGCGCACTGTCTCAGAGTCGAACACCTCGCCCTCAGCGGCCCGTTCCTGGATCCACAGCTCGCCGACCTCGGCAAGGCGACTCGCCGAAGCGCCGGCCAGTGCCCCTTGAAGCGCACCCGAGGCGACGAACAGCAGGGGGCCGTCTCCGTTTTCCGGGTCAGCAACCATGCGCGGCTCGTCGGACGCGACGAGCGCCTCGAAGTTCTGCCCGGTAAGCAGGCTCTCCCACTCGATCACTGCCTCGGAGGCATCGAAGTTTCCGCAGGCCAGCGAGTCGAAGACGCCGACCGGGCCGCGATCAGCGATGCCTGCCGCTGAGGTGTCGTCAGGGGCGGTGAAGAACTCGATGATGATGCTCACCCGTGCATGATCTCGTCGCTCATCGGTCATCTCCTTCGCGCGCTGGGTCCCGCCGCCCGGTCCCGCCGCCAAGATCCGGCGCCCTGATCACATCCGTCCGTCCCGGGTCACCGTGAAGTGGTCCACCCGCTCGCCGGTCTCCGCCAGCGCCGTGACCTTCAGCTGTGGGCGGTGTCCTGTCGTCACCTCGACGGCGAGGAAGGAGAATCCGGTGTAGCGCACCCGTGACCACTCCACGGTCTCGGCGGCCTTCGCGCCGCCGGGCTCCCAGTGGTAGGAGGGCACGCTTTCCAGCTCGGCCGGACGGGACTCGTAGCTGTCCGGCACCGGGAAGCTGTACAGCGTCTTGCCCGCGCCGCCTGCCGTGACGTACACGATGCCGTCCCGTGTGGAGTTGACGGATCCGCCGATCTCCACGCGGCGGCCGATCGCGCCGCCGCGGAGCGCGTCGGTGCGTTCGTACACGTGGTTGTGGCCGTTGACGACCAGATCGACGCGGTGTTTGTCGAAGAGCGGCACCCAGGCCTCGCGCACACCGCCGTCGGAAGCGTGCGCGCTGGTCGTGGAGAACGCGCAGTGGTGGAAGAAGACCACGACGAAGTCGATGTCCCGGTCCGCGCGCAGTTCGCCGAGGCGCCGGTCCAGCCAGCGCGTCTGGGCGCCGTCCGTATAGCCGGTGTTGGCGCGGATCTCGTGCGAGACGTCGTTGGCGTCCAGGGCCACCACGCCCACATTGCCGTACGTGAAGGAGTACGCGCCCGGCGATTTCACGGGATCGGGACCGCTGTCCGGCAGAGTCCAGCGCGCGTTCTGGCCGCCGTAGCCGTCGGGCGAGTACCACGCCTCCATGTCGTGATTGCCCGTGGTCACCATCCACGGCACGCGCGAGGCCACGGTCTCGGTCTGGGCGAGGAACTGGTCCCAGACCCGGGCGTCGTACGTGTCGGACGAGGAGCCCTGGCCGCTGCCGTCCGCGTAACAGATGTCGCCCGCGTGCAGATGGAAGGCCGGATTCTGGCCCAGGATCACCTGGTCGTTGGCGAGCGCGTCGTACGAGACGCCCTGGTCGCCGAAGGCGGTGAACACGAAGGACTCGGTACGGGCGGCGGCGGGCGCGGTACGGAAGGTGCCGATGGTGGAGAAGTGGCGCGGGTCGGCCGGGTCGAAGCCCTCATGGCCCACGCCGTAGTAGTACGTGGTGCCGGGCCGCAGCCGCTCCAGTGCCACATGCAGGTAGTACTGGTCCACCGCGGGCAGCGCGGCCGACAGGGACGGAGTGTGCAGCGGCCGTACCTCCGCCTCGATCCGCCGGCTCAGCTCCCAGGGCTTCGGTCCCACCCGCAGAAACGGCTTCTTGACCGCGAACGGCACCTGCCAGGAGACCGTCATCCTGGTCTTCGGGTCGGAGCCGAAGGCGAGATGCCGGCCGAAGGGCGCCACCAGCGAACCGTCGACGCGGGCGGCGGCCGAGGAGGGCAGAAACGCCGGGCCGGTGCCGACGGCACCCGCGAAAGCGTCCGCGGAGGCGCCGGCGGGCCCCGCGCTGGAGCCGAGCAGCCCGGCGCCGGCCACCGTGCCCGCGAGGAGCGTGCCGCCTCTGAGCAGCCCGCGCCGGCCGATCCGGCCGCGCAGATACTCATGCTGTTCCGGCATGGTCATACGGGAGGCGAGACGGTCGGGGATCCCGACACGAGGGGTATCCATGGACAGACCGTGACACCAGTGGATGGCGTTCGTGTGGATCCTGGGCATCGAGTCGGTGACGGGACGGGATGCGACACGACGGGCAATCGGTGACGGATGCCGTCCGCGCGCGGCGACGGACGCCGTCCGCGCTCGGCCGCGAGACGCGACCTGTCCACAGAATGGACCTACCGTGTCATGGGCTGGGACGCGCAGTAGGGTGCCGTCATGTCTCGCAGCATCAATCTCGCAGTGATCCCCGGTGACGGCATCGGCCAGGAGGTCGTGGCCCAGGGCCTGAAGGTCCTGAGCTCCGTCCTTCCTCAGGATGTGAAGCTGGAGACCAAGGAGTACGACCTCGGCGCCGGCCGCTGGCACCGTACCGGGGAGACCCTCCCGGACGCGGAGCTGGAGGCCCTCAAGGGCCATGACGCGATCCTGCTCGGCGCGATCGGTGATCCGTCCGTGCCCTCCGGTGTGCTGGAGCGCGGGCTGCTGCTCAGGCTGCGGTTCGCCTTCGACCACTATGTGAATCTCCGTCCGTCGAAGCTCTTCCCGCACACCGCCACACCGCTGGCGGGCCGGCCGGAGATCGACTTCGTCGTCGTCCGCGAGGGCACGGAGGGCCCGTACACGGGCAACGGAGGTTCGCTGCGCACCGGTACGCCCGCCGAGGTGGCCACGGAAGTGAGTCTCAATACGGCGTACGGCGTGGAGCGTGTCGTCCGTGACGCGTACCGGCGGGCCGACGCCCGTCCGCGCAAGAAGCTGACGCTGGTCCACAAGAACAACGTCCTCGTCTACGCGGGCCATCTGTGGAAGAACATCTTCGACCGCGTCGGCCGTGAGTATCCCGAGGTCACCACCGACTATCTGCATGTCGACGCCGCGACGATCTTCTTCGTCACCCAGCCGGAGCGCTTCGACGTGATCGTCACCGACAACCTCTTCGGTGACATCCTCACCGACCTGGCCGCCGCCGTGACCGGCGGTATCGGCCTGGCCGCGTCCGCGAACATCAATCCGGACCGTACGTTCCCGTCCATGTTCGAGCCGGTCCACGGCTCGGCGCCGGACATCGCGGGCCAGGGCAAGGCCGATCCCATGGCCACGGTCCTCTCCGTCGCGCTGCTGCTGCGTCATCTCGGCTTCGACGCCGAGGCCGTACGGATCGAGGAGGCCGTCGCGGCCGATCTCGCCGAGCGCGACACGACGGCTCCCGCGCGCACGACCGACGAGATCGGTGACGCGCTCGCCGTACGCGTAGCGAGCTGACCCGTCGACTTCTCACAGCCGCCGGGTCCTCGGAACCCGGCGGCTGTGCTGTGCTGTGTGCGGCCACCGGGCACCACCCGCCCGGCACCCCCTCGGCCCAAGAGCAGCCCTTAGCCAAGAGCAGCCCTTGGGCAGGCATTGGGCCGCATTCACCCGTTTCCTCCGCTGCCCGTTCACGCGATAATCTGCGTGGGCCGCGGCATGCGGGAATGCTCGGACGTCCTAGTAGCAGTAGCGGCGTGAGCGCGGTCCGTCATACACAACCGGTGAAGGACGAGAGTATTCATGACCACGCCCACGATCGAGCTCAAGCCCTCCGCGCATCCGCTCTCCGACGCGGAGCGCGAGGCGATTCTGGCCAACCCGGGTTTCGGCCGCCACTTCACCGATCACATGGTGACGATCAAGTGGACGGAGGGACGGGGCTGGCACGACGCGGCGCTCGTCCCGTACGCGCCGCTCTCGATCGACCCGGCCACCATGACGCTGCACTACGCGCAGGAGATCTTCGAGGGCCTCAAGGCCTACCGCCGCCCCGACGGTACGGTCGCCACCTTCCGTCCCGAGGCCAACGCGAACCGCTTCCGGCTCTCCGCCCGCCGGCTCGCGATGCCCGAGCTGCCGGTCGAGACCTTCATCGCCGCGTGCGACGCGCTGGTCGAGCAGGACAAGGCATGGGTGCCCGCGCACGGCGGCGAGGACTCCCTCTATCTGCGTCCGTTCATGATCGCGACCGAGGTCGGTCTCGGGGTGCGGCCCGCGAACGAGTATCTGTTCCTGGTCATCGCCTCGCCGGCTGGCGCGTACTTCCCCGGCGGTGTGCGGCCCGTCTCCGTCTGGCTCTCGGAGAACTACGTCCGCGCGGTGCCGGGCGGCATCGGCTTCGCCAAGACCGGCGGCAACTACGCGGCGTCCCTGCTCGCCCAGGCCGAGGCGGCGGAGAAGGGCTGCGAGCAGGTGGTCTATCTGGACGCGCTGGAGCACCGCTGGGTCGAGGAACTGGGCGGGATGAATCTGTACTTCGTGTACGGCGACCGTATCGTCACGCCCGAGCTGACCGGCTCGCTGCTCGCCGGCATCACCCGTGACTCGCTGCTCGCCGTGGCGCGCGACCTCGGCTACACCGCGGAGGAGGGCCGGATCTCCAAGGAGCAGTGGCGCCGCGACACCGAGAACGGCAGCCTCACCGAGGTCTTCGCCTGCGGTACGGCCGCGGTGATCACGCCGGTCGGCGCGGTCAAGTCGGCGGCCGGTGAGTGGACCCAGTCGGGCGGCGAGCCGGGCAAGGTCACCATGGAGCTGCGTACGGCTCTGCTGGACATCCAGCGCGGCGTGGCTCCCGACACCCATGGCTGGATGCACGAGCTGGGCCGGTCCTGACCCTGGCTCCGACTCCGCTTCTGTCTTCGACGCTGTCCCTGTGACGTACCGCCGTCGGCGCGCCCTTGACCAGGGCGGGCCGGCGGTCCCGTACCGCCGTGACCAGCGATTGAGCCGGGCGCGCCCGTATGGTGAGACAGTTCTGCCCAGCCGCGCGCGACATGCGAAAATCGGCTCGTGCTCTCGCTCGCCATGATTATCGGCAGCAAGCGCGCCGGTCCGCAGTGATCGCCTCGTACCACCATGTACGGCGCGGCCATCGTGCCTCAGACCCGCGCGCAGACCTCTCGCACCCGCGAGAGGTTTTTTCGTTTTCCGGCCCCACCCCGGCGGAAGGCGGACGGCGCGCGACGATGGGGGCAAGTGGAGCCAGACCATCCACTCGACAGGAGCAACCCACCATGACCACAGAGTCCACGGAGAGCGACGACAGCTTCCATGTCTTCGACACCACGCTGCGCGACGGCGCGCAGCGCGAGGGCATCAATCTGACCGTCGCCGACAAGCTGGCCATCGCCCGGTACCTGGACGAGTTCGGCGTGGGCTTCATCGAGGGCGGCTGGCCCGGTGCCAACCCGCGCGACACCGAGTTCTTCGCCCGCGCCCGGCAGGAGATCGAGTTCCGGCACGCCCAGCTCGTCGCCTTCGGCTCCACGCGGCGGCCCGGAGCCAAGGCGTCGGAGGACCCGCAGGTCAGAGCGCTGATCGAGTCCGGCGCGCCGGTGGTCACGCTGGTCGCCAAATCGCATGACCGCCATGTCGAACTGGCCCTGCGCACCACTCTCGACGAGAACATCGAGATGATCCGCGACACTGTCTCCCATCTGCGGGAGCAGGGCCGCCGTGTCTTTGTCGACTGCGAGCACTTCTTCGACGGCTACCGCGCCAATCCGGAGTACGCCAAGGCCGTCGTACGGGCCGCGGCCGAGGCCGGCGCCGATGTGGTCATCCTCTGTGACACCAATGGCGGAATGCTGCCCGCGCAGATCCAGGCCGTCGTCTCCACCGTGCTGGCCGACACCGGAGCCCGGCTCGGCATCCATGCCCAGGACGACACGGGCTGCGCCGTCGCCAACACGCTTGCCGCCGTCGACGCGGGCGCCACCCATGTGCAGTGCACGGCCAACGGATACGGTGAGCGCGTCGGGAACGCCAATCTCTTCCCGGTCGTCGCCGCGCTGGAGCTGAAGTACGACAAGCGGGTGCTGCCCGCGGGCGCGCTCGCCGAGATGACGCGGATCTCGCACGCCATCGCCGAGGTTGTCAATCTCGCGCCTTCCACCCATCAGCCGTATGTCGGCGTCTCCGCCTTCGCCCACAAGGCCGGACTGCATGCCTCCGCGATCAAGGTCGATCCGGATCTGTACCAGCACATCGCGCCCGAGCTGGTCGGCAACTCCATGCGGATGCTTGTCTCCGACATGGCCGGGCGCGCCTCCATCGAGCTCAAGGGCAAGGAACTCGGCATCGATCTGAGCGGCGACCGCGATCTGGTCGGCCGTGTCGTCGGCCGGGTCAAGGAGCGTGAGCTGAAGGGCTATACGTACGAGGCCGCCGACGCCTCCTTCGAACTGCTGTTGCGCGAGGAGGCGGAGGGCAGGCCGCGCAGCTACTTCCGTACGGAGTCCTGGCGCGCGATCGTGGAGGACCGGCCCGACGGTACGCACGCCAACGAGGCCACCGTGAAGCTGTGGGCCAAGGGCGAGCGGATCGTCGCCACCGCGGAGGGAAACGGGCCGGTCAACGCGCTGGACCGGGCGATGCGGGTCGGTCTGGAGCAGATCTATCCACAGCTCGCCAAGCTGGAGCTGGTGGACTACAAGGTCCGCATCCTGGAGGGCCGGCACGGTACGGAGTCCACCACGCGCGTACTGATCACCACCTCGGACGGCACCGGCGACTGGGCCACGGTGGGTGTCGCCGAGAATGTGATCGCGGCCTCCTGGCAGGCCCTGGAGGACGCGTACACCTATGGCCTGCTGAGGGCCGGCGTCGAACCGGCGGAGTAGCACTCCCTCGGTTCGACGCCGGCCCTGCTCAGCGGACGTCGGCAACGGGCCTCGGCCTCAGGTCCGGACTCAGCCCTGGAGCCGCCACTTCTGATTGGCGGCTCCGGTGCAGGTCCAGATCTGGGTGCCGGTGCCGTTCGCCGATGAATTGCCCGTCACATCAAGGCACTTGTCGGCCGGGACGTTCACCAGATCGGCCGAGCCCGACTCGTATCTCCACTGCTGGGCACCGGACCCGTTGCAGTCGTAGAGCTGGACCTTCGCGCCGTTGGCCGTCGACGCCGCCGCGACATCCAGGCACTTGCCGAGCGCCTGTACGGAGCCGTCCGCCTTGAGCGTCCAGCGCTGGGCCGTCGAGCCGTTGCAGTCGTAGAGCTGCACGGCCGTTCCGTTGGCGTTGCCGCCGCCCGCCACGTCCAGGCACTTGCCGCCGAGCCCGACCAGCGTGCCGGTCCGGTCCGAGCCGCCGCCGGACGGCGTGCCCGCCCAGGTGAAGGTGGCCGAGGTCTTGCCGGGCAGGGAGTAACTGAAGTTCTGCCCGCCCCAGTTGACCCGTACCTGCTGCGCGCCGGAGCCGTCGTTGTAGGCGATCAGCGCCTTGGAACCGTCCGGATTGCGCCAGGCCACATTGGAGACCGTGGTGCTGGCGGTGGAGGCGATGCGCTCCGCGCCCGGCTTCACGAACTTGGTGAGATGACCCATCGTGTAGTACTCGATGGTGTAGTCGACCTGGCCATGGCGCGCGTCACCGTTGTGGACGGTGATCAGACCGTCGCAGGTGCCGCAGCCGCCGTTGTGCGGACCGCGGTTCTGGTCCACCGCCAGCGACCACTTGGTCACCGACTTCGCCCAGTGACGGGTGTAGTCGATGATGTTCGCCATGTCCTCGCGCTGCTGATTGGCGATCCAGGTGCCGCCGGAGTGCTCGGTCTGGAAGGCGTTCAGCTGCGGATACTGGTTGTGGACATCCGTCTGCTTCTGGATGTTCCCGCCGTAGCCGTGCCAGGCGACGCCGCCGAAGTTGGGATGGTTGCGTACGGCCGCGTCGTTCACGGTCTCGGCCGCGTACGCGTCGTAGGTGTCCCAGTTCCAGTCGTGCGCCAGGACCTTGGTGGACAGACCGGCGCCCTGGAGCTTCGGCAGCAGGTTGCTCTTGGTGAAGAACGCCAGACCCGAGCCGTTCCAGCTCATCGACGGATAACCGCCGCAGCAGGTGGGCTCGTTCTGCGCCGAGACATAGTCGACCGGTATGCCCTGGTCGCGGTAGGCCTGGAGATACTTGACGAAGTAGTCGGCGTAGGTGCCGTAGTTCTCCGCCTTCAGCCAGCCGCCGTTGAGCTGCCCGCTGTCCTTCATCCAGGCCGGCGCCGTCCACGGTGAGGCCATGGTCGACAGGGCCGGATTGAGCTGCTTGGCCTGCTTGGTCAGCGGCAGCACATCGGCGAGGTCGTGCGCGATGGAGAACCGGGAGAGCGTCGGGTCGGTCTGACCGGCCGGCAGATCGTTGTACGTGTAGCCGAACCGGGCGAGGTCGGAACCGCCCATCGGGTTACGGATGAAGGAGAGCCCGATGCCCTCGGTCGGCGAGAACAGCTTTCTCATCGTGTCGTCACGCGTCGCCTGGGAGAGCGCTCCGCTGCCCTTCATCAGCCAGGCCGCGGTGTCCGTGAAGGAGGCGCCGCCGCCGGTGAAGGTCTGATAGCGGGTGCCCTCGTCAACGGTGATGTTCGTCCCGCTGCCGCCGTTGCCCGGCTGGAAGGTGACGGGAGTCTGCTGCTGGAGACCGCGGGTGACATGGCGTCCGGCCGCGTCGTCCGTCGTCGTCAGCCAGATGTTGACCTGTTCGCCCGCGGCCTGGGCCGTACCCGCGGAGAGGCCGGTGAGCCCGGCGGTGGCGAGGGCGCCGGCGAGGAGAACCCTCGTCAGCCGGCGCCCGGTACCGGTCGATCTCGACATAGAACTGCTGCCCTTCTCGGCAGAGGGTGGGGGGTTCGGGTGCGGCAGTGCCTTGTCGCCTTGTCGCTCCCTGCGGCGTGAGTGAACTGCTGTTACGAACTCCCGTCAAGAGACGGCGCGTTCAGCGTGTTCATGAACTGAACGCATTACGCCTCTGACCTGCTGCCGGCCTGGTACGTAACAAAGGTTCGGACCAATCTCGACGTGAAGTATTGACGGCTGTGTTGCGTGCCGGTTAACTCACCGCCCAACGCCGGTACCGGTTCCGGAAGCGGTTGCGGTACCGGTTCCACACCTCGAAGCGGAGGCACCGATGCGTGTCACGATCGCGGACGTCGCCCGCCAGGCAGGCGTCAGCAAGACGACCGTGTCCCGGGTGATCAACACCAAAGGTGAAGTCGACCGCAGTACGGCGGCCCGCGTTCGGGCCGTGATCGCCCAGCTCGGCTATGTGCCCAGTTCGGGCGCCGTCGGACTGGCCCGTGGCAGCAGCCGTACGGTCGGCATGCTGGTGCCCTCGCTCACCTGGCCGTGGATGGGCGAGGTCCTCCAGGGAGTTGTCGACACCATCGAGGCCGCCGGCTACGGTCTGCTGCTCTTCACCTGCAACCGCGGCGCCGAGTCGGTGGAGCACTTCACCACACAGGTCTCGGCCCGCGCCTTCGACGGACTGCTCGTGGTCGAGCCCGAGAACACGCTCGACACCATCATCGGACTGCACCACAAGGGCCTGCCCGTCGTGCTGATAGACGACCGCGGCAGCCATCCCGAGGACTTTCCCTCCGTCGTGACCACCAATCGCGAGGGAGGCGCGTCCGCGGCCCGCCATCTGCTGGCCGACGGCCGCCGCAGGCCTCTGGTCATCACCGGGCCCTCGCACTTCGGCTGTGTACGCGACCGGCTCAGCGGCTTCCGGGAGGTGCTGCCGACCGATCTGGTCGTGGTGGGCGACTTCACCGAGTTGTCGGGACGGCTCGCGGTGGAGAAACTCCTCGCCGGCCAGGTCGCCTTCGACGCCGTCTTCGCGCACAACGACATCAGCGCGGCCGGTGCGATGCGGGCCCTGCGGGCCGCCGGGCGGAGCGTGCCCGACGACATCGCGGTGGTCGGCTTCGACAACATCCCGATGGCCCGGCACACCGAGCCGCCGCTGACCACCGTCCACCAGCCCGCGCGCGAGATGGGCGAGACGGCGGCGACGATGCTGCTCGGACATCTGGGCGGCGCGTCCGCGCCGGACGAACCGGTCGTGCTGCCCACCGAACTGATCGTGCGGAAGTCGGCCCCGTAGTCGGCTCCGTAGAACGAACGCCACGAACGCCACGCCATGGCTTGACACGGCACGCCACGGCACGACACCCGGTCAGGACTCTCAAGGACAGCGCCACTCCGTACGGACATCGCTCCACACACCCGCACTCCCCCCACAGGAGGCACCGATGCCCTCACGTACGACCCTGGTGGCCGCCACCGCGGCGCTTCTGGCGCTGTCGGCCCCGCTCGCGTTCAGCGCGCCCGTACCTCAGCAGTCCGACCGGGCGCCCGCGCGGGCCGCGGCCGTGGCGGCGGCCTGGAACACCGACCGGGCGGCGGCGGCCTATGCCGCCAATCCCGCTTCCGTCACCGCGTCCGGCAGTGAGAACCCCGGCACCCCGCCCTCCGGAGCCGTCGACGGCAACGGCGCCACCCGCTGGGCGAGCGACTTCACGGACAACGCCTGGATCAGGATCGACCTGGGCAGCGTCATCCGTGTCAACCAGGTCAAGCTCGAATGGGAGGCCGCCTACGGCAGGCAGTACGTCCTGGAAGCCTCCACGGACGGCACCAACTGGACGAGCTTCTACACCGAGACCGAAGGCACCGGCGGCACCGTCACCGCGCACACCTATCCGCAGGAAGTCACCGCGCGCTATGTCCGGATGCGCGGTGTGCAGCGGGCGACCGCCTGGGGCTACTCCCTCTTCTCCTTCCAGGTGTACGGAGGCGAGCCCGCGCCCGCCTCCACCACCCGGACCAATCTCGCCCTCAACCATCCGGCGTACGGCAGTCTCTACCAGCACGCCGGGAACTCTCCCGCCTATGTGACCGACGGCGGCTGGCCCGCCGACCTCAAGGGCGACCAGACCCGCTGGGCCAGCGACTGGAACGCGGACCGCTGGGTCGGAGTCGATCTGGGCACACCGTCCCGGATCGAGGCGGTCGATCTGTACTGGGAGGCGGCCTACGCCGTCGACTACGAACTCCAGGTCTCCGACGACAACCGCACCTGGCGCACGGTGTACCGCCCCTCCGCCGCCGAGGTCGCCGCCCGCCGCGCCGATGTCAAGCCGCCGGGGGAGGCCGCGGGCCGGCGCGACACCGTCACTCTCGCCACGCCGGCCACCGCGCGCTACATCCGGATGCTGGGCAAGGAGCGCCGCTCCTTCTACAACCCGGCGCCCTCGACCGCCCAGTTCGGTTACTCGCTGTACGAGTTCCAGGTCTGGGGCACCGGCGGCAGCGCGGCGGCGGCCTATCCGGCGCTGCCCAAGAACTCCGGCGCGGCCTACCGTACGACCTTCTTCGACGACTTCACCGGCTCGGGACTGGACCGCAGCAAGTGGCGAGTGGTCCGTACCGGCACGGAGATGGGCTCGGTCAACGGAGAGTCCCAGGCGTATGTCGACTCGCCGAACAACATCCGGACCGAGAACGGCAGCCTGGTCCTGGAGTCGAAGTACTGCAAGGGCTGCACCACCGTGCCCGGCGGCGGGACGTACGACTTCACCTCCGGCCGTATCGACACCAACACCAAGTTCGACTTCACCTACGGCAAGGTCAGCGGCCGGATGAGGCTGCCGGTCGGCGACGGCTTCTGGCCGGCCTTCTGGCTGCTGGGCAGCGATGTCGACAACCCGGCCGTCTCGTGGCCGGGCTCGGGCGAGACGGACATCATGGAGAACATCGGCTACGGGGACTGGACCAGCACCGCGCTGCACGGTCCCGGCTACTCGGCCGACGGCAACATCGGTAAGACACAGACCTTCCCGAACGGCGGGCGTGCCGACGAGTGGCACACCTACGCGGTGGAGTGGCAGCCGGAGGGCATGCGCTTCACCGTCGACGACCGGGTGGTGCAGGAGACGTCCCGCCAGAAGCTGGAGTCCACACGGGGCAAGTGGGTCTTCGACCACAACCAGTACGTGATTCTCAACCTCGCGCTCGGCGGGGCCTATCCGGCGGGCTGGAACAAGGTCACCCAGCCGTACTGGGGCCTGCCGCAGTCGAGCGTCGACCGGATAGCCCAGGGCGGCATCAAGGCCGAGATCGACTGGGTCCGGGTCGAGCAGAAGTAGCAGAACCAAGGCCAACGTCCAGCAGAAGCAACGGCGTCAGCGTCCCCGGCGGCAGCAGAGCCGCCGGGGACACCAGCGACACAAGGAGCAACGAGCACGATGCGAGGCATACGTGTCAGACCGCGGCCGGGCACCAGGACGGCGGCGCTTCTCGCCGCCGCCGTCCTGGCGGGGCTGCTGCCCCTGGCGGGAGCCGGTCCCTCCGCAGCCGCGGACGAACCGGCCCCGGTGGCCGTGGACCGCTTCGAGGGCGAGGTCCCGTTCGCGGGACCGCCCGAGGAGGGCATCTTCACCTGGGGCGGCGACGCCGACGATCCGCCGGCCCTGAGCCTGGTGGAGCGTGCCGACGCGCCCGAGGGCGCCAAGGTCCTCGAAGGCAGCTACGACATCAGCGGATACGGCGGCTTCAGCCATGACTTCGCCTTCGACGAGCCGTCGCACGACTGGTCGGCCCACCGTGGCATCCGCTTCTGGTGGTACGGCCAGAACACCGCGCCTCTGCCGCCCGGTTCCGGCAAGAGGATCAACTTCGAGATCAAGGACGGCGGCGCCAACGGCGAGGCCTCCGAGCTGTGGACGACGTCCTTCACCGACGACTGGGAGGGCTGGCACCAGGTCGAGATACCCTTCGCCGACTTCCAGTACCGCACCGACTATCAGCCGGTCGGCGGAATCGACCAGGTTCTCGGTCTGACGGAGATGTGGGGCTATGCCCTCACGCTGCCGACGGGCGCGCCGGGCCGCTTCGCCCTGGACGGAGTGGAGCTGTACGGCAAGGCCGACCCGAGTCTGACGGCGAGCGTCATCACCGACGCGGCCGTATATCCCGTCACCGAGGGCGCCGCGGCCAAGGTGCGGATCTCGGTCGCGACGACCGGTTCCGGCCCGATCGAGGAGCCCGTGACGGTCGACTACACCACCGAGGGCGGCACCACCGAGGGCGGTACCGCGGAGGCGGGCAAGGACTACACGGCCGTCTCCGGCTCGGTCACCTTCCCGGCCGGCAGCGCCTCGGGCACCTCGCGGACCGTCGAGGTCGCCACGCTCAAGGACAGGGCCGCCGAGAGCGCCGAGACCGTACCGCTCAAGCTCACCGTCACCGGCGCCAAGGCCCCGGCCGAGAACCCGCAGATCGTGATCGACGCGCACGGTCTGCCGTATCTCGACGCGAAACTGCCGGTGAAGAAGCGGGTGGCCGACCTTGTCTCCCGGCTCTCCCTCGCGGAGAAGGCCGGCCAGATGACACAGGCCGAGCGCAACGCGCTCACGGCCCAGGGCGACATCGCCGCCTACGATCTCGGCTCGCTGCTCTCCGGCGGCGGATCCGTACCGACTCCCAACACCCCGCAGGCCTGGGCGAAGATGGTCGACGCCTTCCAGCTCAGGGCGCAGGCGACCCGCTTCCAGATCCCGCTGATCTACGGCGTGGACGCGGTGCACGGCCACAACAACGTCATCGGCGCGACGATCATGCCGCACAACATCGGTATCGGCGCGACGCGTGATCCGGCGCTGGCGGAGCGGACCGGCGCGGTGACGGCGAACGAGGTACGGGCCACCGGCGTCCCGTGGGACTTCGCGCCCTGCGTCTGTGTCGCCAGGGACGAGCGCTGGGGCCGTACGTACGAGTCCTTCGGCGAGGATCCCGCGCTGGTCATCGCCATGGACACCGTCGTCAACGGTCTCCAGGGCCCGGCGGACGGCAGCGGTCTGGACCGCAACGACAAGGTGCTGGCGACGGCCAAGCACTTCGTCGGTGACGGCGGCACCGAGTACGGCTCGTCCACGACCGGCTCGTACACCATCGACCAGGGCGTCACCAAGGTCACCCGCAAGGAGCTGGAGACCATCCATCTCGCGCCCTACAAGGACGCCGTGAAGCGAGGCGTGGGCACGGTCATGCCCTCGTACTCCTCGCTGGAGATCACCGACGAGAACCGGCCCGCGGTGAAGATGCACGCCGACGGCGCCATGATCAACGGTGTGCTGAAGGACCGGATGGGCTTCAAGGGCTTCGTCATCAGCGACTGGCAGGCGATCGACCAGATCCCGGGCGACTACGCGAGCGATGTCCGTACCTCCATCAACGCCGGACTCGACATGATCATGGTCCCGACGGCATACAAGGACTTCACCCGGACGCTTCAGGCCGAGGTCACGGCCGGCCGGATCAGCCAGGCGCGGATCGACGACGCCGTATCCCGCATCCTGGAGCAGAAGTTCAGGCTCGGTCTGTTCGAGAAGCCGTACGCGGACACCACCAACCAGCCGAAGATCGGCTCACCCGGGCACCGGGCGGTGGCCCGTCAGGCGGCGGCCGAGTCGCAGGTGCTGCTAAAGAACAAGGGCGCGGTCCTGCCGCTCAAGCCGTCGCAGAAGGTGTACGTGGCCGGCTCCAACGCCGACGATCTGGGCAACCAGATGGGCGGCTGGACCATCACCTGGCAGGGCGGCTCCGGACGCACCACCACCGGGACGACCATCCTGGAAGGCATGCGCAAGGCGGCTCCGAACGCCTCCCTCACCTACTCCAAGGACGCCACGGCGCCGACCGCGGGCCATGACGTCGGAGTGGTCGTCGTCGGCGAGAAGCCGTACGCCGAGGGCCAGGGCGATGTCGGCAACGGCCATGATCTGAATCTGTCCGACGAGGACAGGCAGGCGGTGGACACGGTCTGCGCCGCCATGAAGTGCGCCGTACTGATCGTCTCCGGCCGGCCGCAGCTCATCGGCGACCAGCTCGGTGACATCGACGCGCTGGTGGCGTCCTGGCTGCCGGGCAGCGAGGGCGACGGTGTGGCCGATGTCCTCTACGGCAAGAAGGCGTTCACCGGTCAGCTTCCGCTGACCTGGCCCAAGTCGGTCGAGTCACTGCCGATCAATGTCGGTGACGCCGTCTACGATCCGCAGTTCCCGTACGGCTGGGGCCTGACGACGCTCAAGGCGCCGCCCGGCGGCGGGCAGTTGACTCTCGCCGCCCTCGGTGTCGCGGCCCAGGTGCTGGAGAAGGCCGGGCTGGGCAAGTCGGCGCAGGGCAGGGAGCTGGTCGGCCAGGCCAGGCTGCTCGTCCAGCAGAAGATCGGCGAGCACATCACTCCCGCCTCGGCGAAGCCCTTCGCGGACGCGGACCATCTGCTGCTCACCGGTGATCTGACCGGTGCGGTGGCCAAGCTGACGGCGGCGTACAAGGCGGCCTGATCGGCGAGGGAACCGAAGGACCTCATGGGTGAGGCACCCGGGCCGCGACAGGTCCGGGTGCCTCACCCTTTCCGCGCCTGTCTTTCCGCGCTTGTCGCCAGGCTTTCTTCCGCGTCTGTCGCCAGGCTTTCGCTTTTGCTCATCCCTGCCCCATCTTGGCGCATTTCGGGTAGCGTCAATGTATGAGGACGAGGCTGTATTCCGCACTCTCCGGGCTGCTGCTCGCCGGCTCGGCCGCCGTCCTGGGGATGGCGCCCGCCGCGGAGGCCGCCACCGGTCCAGGGACCGTGGCCGAGGCTCTCAAGAACGGGCCCGTGTATGTGGATCCCGGGGCCGCGAGCCGGCTCTCGACGTCCGAGGCCGAGGCCCTGGCGAAGAAGATCAAAGACGCGGACAAGCCGCTCTTCGTGGCCGTCCTGCCCGATACGGCGCAGTTCCCGGCCGCCTCCGTGCTGAACACGGTACGGGCCGAGACCGGGATCACCGGTCTGTACGCCATCCGGCTCGGTGACCGCTTCGACGCGGGCGCCGACTCCGCCGTGCTCTCCCAGCAGGCGGTCCGCAATCTGACCGACGCGGTCAAGGCGGGCGGCCCGGTGGACGCGTCGACCGAGCTCAACAACTTCGTCGACCAGGCGCTCCCGCAGATCCGCGGCCAGGCCCCGGCGTCCTGGGACACCACGGGCTCGGACGATTCCGGCAGCTCGACCACCGGGCTGATCGTGCTCGGCTCGGTGCTCGCGGCGGGCGGCGCGGGCGCGTACGCCGTGGCGCGGCGCAATCGCGGCAGGCGGATCGAGCGGGAGCGCGAGGCGCTGGACAAGCTGCGCGTCGTCGTGGACGAGGACATCACCGCGTTCGGCGAGGAGCTGGACCGGCTCGACTTCCATCCCGCGGAGGCGGGCGCCGACGACGCGATGCGCGCGGAGTACGAGCGCTCCCTCGACGCGTACGAGAAGGCCAAGTCCCTGATGGGCTCGGCCGGGCGGCCCGACGACGTACGCGGAGTGACGCAGGCGCTGGAGGACGGCCGGTTCTCACTGGCGGTGCTGGACGCGCGCAGAAAGGGCGCACCGCTGCCCGAGCGCCGTTCACCGTGCTTCTTCGATCCGCGCCACGGCCCTTCGACGGCCGACGCGGAGTGGGCTCCGCCCGCCGGTGTACGGCGGACCGTGCCGGTCTGCGCCGCCGACGCGGCGCGGCTGGCCGACGGCGACGATCCGATGAGCCGTACGGTGCAGACCGCGAACGGCCCTCGTCCCTACTGGGAGGCCGGACCCGCGTACGGACCGTGGGCCGGCGGCTACTTCGGCGGCGGACTGCTGCCGGGACTGCTGGTGGGCACGATGCTCGGCTCGGTGATGGCGACGCCCGCCTACGCGGCCGACTTCGGCGGTGACGACCACACCGGTTACGGCGGTGGCGACCACTCGGGCGCCGACTACGATCCGGGCGACTTCGGCGGCGGAGGATTCGGCGGCGGCGGGGACTTCGGCGGTGGCGGCGGATTCGACGGCGGAGGCGGCTTCTGACCCGAGGCCCAAGCCCTTACGGACCTGATGCCTTACGGGGTCTGAAGCGCGCCTCCGCCGGTCGCCGGTCTTCCCTGTACAGCCCACGCGGGCCTCAGGCGGCCTCGGGGGCCTTCTTGATCGCGGAGATGTCGAAGTTCAGCTTGACCTTGTCGCTGACCATCACACCGCCGGTCTCCAGCGCCGCGTTCCAGGTCAGGCCCCACTCGGAGCGCAGGATCGAGGCGCTGCCCTCGAAGCCGACCCGCTCGTTGCCGTACACATCGGTGGCGGAGCCGTGGAACTCCAGGTCGATGGTGACCGGCCGGGTGACGTCCTTGATGGTCAGATCGCCGGTGACACGGTAGGTCTCGGCGTCGATCTGCTCGGCCGAGGTGGAGCGGAACGACATCTTCGGGAACGTCTCCGCGTCGAAGAAGTCGGCGCTGCGGAGGTGGCCGTCGCGGTCGGGCATCCCGGTGTCGACGCTGGCGATCGAGACATCGATGGTGGCCGTGGAGGCCGCCGGGTTCGAGCCGTCCAGGTTCAGCGTGCCCTCGTGCTCGGTGAACGAGCCGCGGACATTGGTGACCATCGCGTGGCGGACGGTGAAGCTGATGGTGCTGTGCGCCGGGTCGATGGTGTATTCGCCGGTCAGCGCCGCCAGGGCCGGATCGGCCTCGACGGTGGCGGTGGTGGCGCTGTCGTTCTTGCGGCCGAAGAGGGCCATGGTTCCTCCTGAGATACGACTGACTTGTTCAAACCTTCAATCGCCGCCACCTTAGACCTATCTCGTTCAAGCTTCAACAATGTCACCCGATCGAGTTCGCCGCACCCTGGCGACGCGCGTAGATATCGGGCACCATCTCCTCTGCTACCACCTGCACCGCTGCCCCATCGACACCAACGGCCCTCAGCAGGAGGCAATCCCCCCATGAAGCTCCGCTCGGTACTCACCGCGCTCGCCCTGGTCCTCGGCGCGCTCTTCGCGCCCGGTTTCGGCGTCCTCAGCTCGGCCGGCGACGCCCAGGCGGCCACGAAGGTCACCCACGCCACGGCGACCTCGATGTTCAGCTCACGCGGCATCACCTGGTCCTCGTCCGGCGGCTGTTCCGACCGCAACAACCCGACCTGTACGTCGTTCGAGCAGCTCAACCTGATGTCGGCCCAGGGCGCGCAGACCCTGAAGAGCGCCAGCGGCTGTGCCCTGAACATCACGGGCGGTACGGAGACGGGCCACGCGAGCGGCACGTACTCGCACTGGAACGGCTACAAGCTCGACTTTGCCAAGGGCACCTGCCTCACCAACTACATCAAGAACAACTTCACCTACATCGGCCCGCGCGGTGACGGCTATCCGCAGTGGCAGTCCGGCGCCGGCAACCTCTACGCGGACGAGGGCAACCACTGGGACGTCACGTACTACAACTGCGGCGGCTGCTGACCGGCTGTCCCTGGACACGCGCTGCCCCGCTCTCCTCGACCGACCGGAGGGCAGGGCAGCGCCGTTCTGTGCGGAGGACGCGGGGCCCTGTGCTAGACCGGTCTGTACCGCCCGTCCCGAGCGCGGAGGTCTCCGTGTCGCCGCTGTCCTCCTGGTCCCGCCGAGCCTTTCTGGCCTTAACCGGAGCGGGCGCCCTCGGCCTCGCCCGACCGGCCGCCGCCGAACAGCTCGCCGCCGAACAGCCCGCCTCCGCCGATGAGTTCGAAGCGCTGCTGCTGCGCTGGGCGGACCTCCAGCTCGGTACCGGCTACGATTCCGCCGCCGAGCCCTATGCCTCCCGGCTCGCCGAGACCGCCGAACTCGCCGCCGGCTTCCAGCGGTCGATGGCTCCGGCCGCCACCCATCTCTGGCCCGGGATCGGCTTCGATCCGCCCGCCGGAATCACCCGGAGCTACAGCAGGCTCTGGACCATGGCCCAGGCGTACACCCGGCCCGGCACCGGTCTCACCGGTGACACGGCGCTCCTCGCCGATGTCGTGCGCGGTCTCGGCCATCTCTCCGCCACCGTCTACCGGCCCTCGACCACGCCCTACGGCAACTGGTGGGAGTGGCGGATCGGCAGCCCGCGGCTGCTCATGGACATCACCGCCGTCCTCTACGACCACCTTCCCGAGGAGCTGCGCGCCGCGGCCTGCGCGGCCGTCGACCACTTCGTGCCGGACGCGCTCCTCGGCTCGTACGCAGGCGTCAGCACCGGCGCCAACCGCGTCGACCTCTGCCGCTCCGTCGTCCTGCGCGGGATCCTCGGCCGGACGCCCGCCAAGATCGCCCTCGCCCGCGACGCGCTCTCGCCCGTCTTCCCGTATGTCACCGAGGGAGACGGGCTCTACGCCGACGGCTCGTTCGTCCAGCACACCTGGGTCGCCTACTCGGGTACGTACGGACAGGTCCTGCTGGACGGTCTGGGCCGGCTCTTCTCGCTGCTCGCCGGATCCGCCTGGGCCGTCACCGATCCCGGCCGGCGGACCGTACTCGACAGCGTGGAGCACGCCTACGCGCCGCTGATCTACAACGGGCTGGTGATGGACTGCGTCAACGGGCGTGCCATCAGCCGCGGTTACCTCATGAGCGACGAGCTGCCCGTGCTGCGCGGCGACCACTTCCACGGCCAGGGACTCATCGCGGCCGTCGCGCTGCTCGCGGGCGGCGCGTCCACAGGCGAGCGCGAGCGCTGGACGGGCCTGGTCAAGGGCTGGATCGAGCGGGACACGGTGTCTCCGGTCCTCACCGCCCGGCAGTTCGACATCGCCGATCTCGCCCGGCTGCACACGCTCGCCGCCTCGGACGTGCCCGCGCTTCCCGAGCCGGTCGGCCACCGGCTCTTCGCCTCGATGGACCGGGCCGTGCACCGGGGGCCGGGATGGGCCGCCGCGCTCTCGATGGCCTCCGAGCGGATCGCGCACTACGAGTGCGGCAACGGCGAGAATCCACGCGGCTGGCACACCGGAGCCGGGATGCTCTCCTGGTGGTGCGCGGACCGGAACAACGACCAGTACACCGACTGGTTCTGGCCCACCGTGGACCCGTACCGGCTGCCCGGCACGACCGTCTCCACCAAGCGGCTCGCGGACCGGGCCGGGGGCGAGTGGGGCGCGCCGAGGCCCGCCGTACGGTGGGTGGGCGGCACGACCGACGGGACGTTCGCGGCCGTCGGACAGCATCTCAAGGGCCTCGGCTCCAGCCTCGAAGCCCGTAAATCCTGGTTTTTCCTCACCGACGCCGTCGTCTGTCTGGGCGCCGGGATCTCCTGCACCGACGGAGTGCCGGTCGAGACGGTTGTCGACAACCGCAACCTGGGGGAGCACTCCGCCCATGCCTTTACGCTCGACGGCGGCCCGCGCCCGCGCTGGGCCCATCTCGACGGCCATGGCGGCTGGCTCTTCCCGGGCGGCGCCCGGCTCGTCACCCTCGCCGAGGAGCGCGCCGGCTCATGGAACGACATCAACACCTCCGGTTCGCCCGAACGGCGTACACGCCACTACCGGACTCTCTGGTTCGACCACGGCATCGATCCGACATGCGCGGGCTATGCCTATGTGCTGATGCCCGGCGCCTCCCGGCGGGCCCTGGCGGCCCGCGCCGCCGACCGCCACTGGCTGGAGATCCTCGCCAACACGGACGGCTGCCAGGCGGTCGCGGTCCACCCGCTCGGCTGTACCGCCGTCAATTTCTGGCGGCCCGGTACGGCAGGTCCGCTCACCGCGACCGCGCCCGCGAGTGTGCTCGCCGTGGTCCGCGGCCGTACCGCGACGCTCTGTGTCGGTGAACCTCTGCGCTCAGGAAGGCCGCTGGAGGTCCACTGGGACCGGAGAGTGCGGCGTGTCACGGCCCACGACCCTTCGGTCGAGGTGCTCTCGGCCGGGCGTACGCTACGGCTGAGGATCACTCCGGGGACGGCCGGCGCGACCCATCGCTGTCAGATGTCGTTCATCTGACATCTAGGGGAATCCCACAAGAGCCGGGGGTACGTTGCTGTCCGGGAGCCCCGCATCCGGCCGGGTTCTGTCCAGGCCCACCAGGAATACCGCCAGGAGACTGTGTGGAGTCTACGGCGTGTTTTCACCGGTGCTCTTCGTAGGGTTGGCACATGACCGTAGTGGACGAGACGCCGAGCGAGCCCACCGATGCCCGGGGGCGTGTGGCCGAACTGCACGCCCTGCGCGAGACGGCCCGCCGAGGGCCCAGCGACCGCGCGACCGAGGCCCAGAAGGCCAAGGGCAAGCTGACCGCGCGTGAGCGCATCGAACTGCTGCTCGACGAAGGATCGTTCAAGGAGGTCGAGCAGCTCCGCAGGCACCGCGCCACCGGCTTCGGCCTGGAGGCCAAGAGGCCGTACACGGACGGTGTGATCACCGGCTGGGGCACGGTGGAGGGCCGTACGGTCTTCGTCTACGCGCATGACTTCCGGATCTTCGGCGGCGCCCTCGGCGAGGCCCATGCCACCAAGATCCACAAGATCATGGACATGGCCATCTCGGCCGGTGCTCCGCTGGTCTCGCTCAACGACGGCGCCGGCGCCCGGATCCAGGAGGGCGTCTCCGCGCTCGCCGGCTACGGCGGAATCTTCCAGCGCAACACACGCGCCTCCGGAGTGATCCCGCAGATCAGCGTGATGCTCGGCCCGTGCGCGGGCGGCGCCGCCTACAGCCCGGCCCTCACGGACTTCGTCTTCATGGTCCGTGAGACCTCGCAGATGTTCATCACCGGTCCCGATGTGGTCAAGGCCGTCACCGGCGAGGAGATCAGCCAGAACGGCCTCGGCGGCGCCGATGTGCACGCCGAGACCTCCGGCGTCGCGCACTTCGCGTACGACGACGAGGAGACCTGCATCGCCGAGGTGCGGTATCTGCTGTCGATGCTGCCGCAGAACAACCGCGAGAACCCGCCCACGGTCGTCTCCCAGGACCCGGTGGACCGCCGCTCCGACGTGCTGCTCGATCTGGTGCCCGCGGACGGCAACCGCCCGTACGACATGCACAAGGTGATCGAGGAACTGGTTGACGAGGGCGACTTCCTTGAGGTCCATGAGCGCTGGGCGCGGAACATCATCTGCGCCCTGGCCCGGCTGGACGGCCAGGTCATCGGCATCGTCGCCAATCAGCCGCAGTCCCTCGCCGGTGTGCTGGACATCGAGGCATCCGAGAAAGCTGCGCGCTTCGTCCAGATGTGCGACGCTTTCAATGTCCCGATCGTGACGCTGCTGGACGTGCCCGGCTTCCTGCCGGGGGTCGACCAGGAGCACGGCGGGATCATCCGGCACGGTGCCAAACTCCTGTACGCATACTGCAACGCCACCGTGCCACGGATCTCCTTGATCCTGCGCAAGGCGTACGGAGGCGCCTACATCGTGATGGACTCCCAGTCCATCGGAGCCGACCTCACCTATGCCTGGCCCACGAACGAGATCGCGGTCATGGGCGCCGAGGGTGCCGCCAATGTCATCTTCCGCAAGCAGATCGCGGAAGCCGCGGACTCGGAGGCCACGCGCGCTCGGATGGTCAAGGAGTACAAGGCCGAGCTGATGCATCCCTACTACGCGGCGGAGCGCGGACTGGTCGATGACGTCATCGATCCCGTCGAGACCCGTGAGGTGCTCGCGAGTGCGCTCGCGATGCTCCGTACCAAGCACGCAGACCTGCCGTCGCGCAAGCACGGCAACCCCCCGCAGTGACCCTGCGTCCCGCGCCCTCCCGCCGAGAAGACGGAGATACGACCTCCATGAGCGAATCCACGAACGAATCCCTGCTGCGCGTCGAGAAGGGCCAGGCCGGCCCCGAGGAGCTGGCCGCCATCACCGCCGTTCTGATGGCCCGCGCCGCGGCCCGTCAGGACGCCCCGGCCCACCACGGCCGCTCCACGGCCGGCTGGCGCCGTCTTGAGCGCACGCCCGGCTTCCGCGCCCCGCACAGCTGGCAGGGCTGATTCCCAAGGACTCACTCCGCCTGTACGACGAAGGCCCCCGCACTCCTCGGAGCGCGGGGGCCTTCGTCGTGCCTACGTGCATCTGGCCGCAGCCGTGCGGAATTACCGGAGTCGTGCCATGAGGGCGTGTTCGACGAGGGTGATGAGTCCGCTTTTGGCGTCGGCGCGGTGGCGTGCGTCGGTGGTGATGATGGGGGTGTCGGGGCCGATCTGGAGTGCTTCGCGTACTTCGTCGGGGGTGTAGGGCTGGTGTCCGTCGAAGCCGTTGAGGGCGATGACGAAGGGGAGTCCTGAGTTTTCGAAGTAGTCGACTGCGGGGAAGCAGTCGGCGAGGCGGCGGGTGTCGACGAGGACGACGGCGCCGATGGCGCCGCGGACGAGGTCGTCCCACATGAACCAGAAGCGGTCCTGTCCGGGGGTGCCGAAGAGGTAGAGGATGAGGTCTTGGTCGAGGGTGATGCGTCCGAAGTCCATGGCCACGGTGGTGGTGGTTTTGTCTCCGGTGTGGGTGAGGTCGTCGATGCCTGCGGAGGCGCTGGTCATGACGGCTTCGGTACGCAGCGGGTTGATCTCCGAGACGGCGCCGACGAACGTGGTCTTGCCCACGCCGAAGCCGCCCGCCACCACGATCTTCGCGCTGGTGGTTGAGCGGGCTGCACCGCCGCTAGAGCTTGCGAAGTCCACTGAGCACCCTTTCGAGCAGTGTCACGTCTGGCTGGCCACCGACGGCCTCGTCGCCGCCGGGCTGATGGATGGCGACAAGTCCGGCCTCCGCCAGGTCGGCTACGAGGATCCGGGCCACGCCGAGAGGAATGGAGAGGAGCGCCGAGATCTCGGCGACCGATTTGATCTCGAAACAGAGCCGGCAGATCCGCTGGTGCTCGGGCAGTTGCCCATGGAGCTGGGACGGATCGGCCGTCGTGCTGACCAGTGCCTCGATGGCGAGCTGGTACCGCGGCCTTGTCCGGCCGCCGGTCATGGCGTACGGACGGACCAGCGGGTTGTGCGTATTCATGGGAGCGGGCTGCTCCTCGGCGCGCCGCGGCGGTACCGGCTGGATACGGGGCCGCCGCGGCCGGTCGTACGGCTGCCGCTGAGGCGGTTCGTACGGCTGCTGCTGGGAATGGTAAGGCTGCTGCGGGCGTCCGGCGCCCTGGCCGGCCACCTGACCGCTGGGCGCGGAGGGGAAGTTGAAGCGGTTCCGCGCATGCTCGCCCGGGGACCGCTGTACACCGTCGTAGTCATAGGGATGTCCGCCTGGGGGTGTAGCCACGTTTCCTCCTCCGACTGCCGGTCGCCGGGCCGATGCTGACGGACCTGTGGATCCGCGCCACCGCACCTTAATGGTGCGGTGGCAGGCAGCGCACTGTCTGTCAGTTGAGCAGACTTCCCTGGAGCTCGGCCCGGAGATCCGGGGTGAGGACCGTACCCGCTCGGTCGACCAGAAGTGCCATCTCGTATCCCACCAGACCGATGTCGGCCTCCGGGTGGGCCAGGACGGCCAGGGAAGAACCGTCCGAGATGGACATGATGAAGAGGAAGCCCCGCTCCATCTCGACGACGGTCTGGTTGACGGCACCGCCTTCGAAGATCCGGGACGCCCCCGCGGTCAGCGAGGTCAGACCGGACGCCACGGCCGCGAGCTGATCGGCGCGGTCGCGCGGGAAACCTTCGGACATGGCCAGCAGGAGTCCGTCGGCGGAGACCACCACCGTGTGGGACACCCCGGGGGTGTTGTCCACAAAGTTGGTGATCAACCAGTTCAGATTCTGCGCCGCCTGGCTCATCGGGCTCACACTAACGCTCCTGGTTGTAGGTACTGCCCGGGCCATGGCCCGGTCCGTTCGTGTCCGCTCCCGCGTTACGGCCCCGCTGGACGCCCCGCCGCAGGTTGCTCAACCTGCCGCGGATGTCCTCGGGGGCCCGGGAGACCTGGGTGCCGCCCTGCGAGGTCTGCTCCGCAGCTCCCTCGATCAGATTGGCCTTGGGCACCCGGCGAGGGAGACCGGACGAGGTGATTCCGCCCGCCTTGGGCTCGCGGAGCTTCTCGGCCCGGTGCCAGCGCTCGTCGTTCCTCGAACGCCAGTCGTCCGAACCGGCCGCCTCGCTCTGCCCGTTGCCCTGGCCGCCGCTGTGCGCGCCGCCCTGGCCGTTGCCGAGACCGTTCGACGGCGCCGGGGTCACCGGTGCGGTCGGTGCGGCAGGTCCGCCGTCCTGTCCCGTCGGCTGCCACTGCTGCTGCGGCTGGCCGCCGCCCCGGCGCGGCAGCCCCGCGTCCGTCAGCGTGTGGCTGCTGCTTGGGGACGGGCCCGGACGGTCGAAGCCTACGCGGTCCTGAGCGATCTCGGGAGCGTCGGGGACAGATTCCGCTTCCGTTGGCCGGTGGGCTTCGTAGGTGTCCTGATACGTGCTCTGACCGGCCCACTCGTCCTGCTGGGGCTGGGCGGCGAAGGCGCTCTCGTAGGGCGTCTCCGGGCTCTGCGGCTCCGGGTGGACGGCTTCCGCATACGGCTGGGCCAGAGGCTCCTGGTATGCGTTGTAGCCGGAATCGGGTGCCGGGAATCCGACGGCGGGATCGACGGGCTGCTGGGGCGCGTAGCCCTGCTCGTACGAGGCCTGCTGCGGCACGTACCGGCCGTCGACCTCCTCGCGGTAGTGGCTGTCGGTCCCGTCGCCGAAGACGGGCTGTCCCTCGCCCGTGGAGGTGCCCACCTCGGCCCGGCGCTCCTCGCGCCTGAGCGTGCGGTTGACGGGATCGAGCGTGCGGGAGCCGTTGTCCGCCGCGTCCTGGGCCGCCTGGTTTTCGTACCGCGAGTCGTCGAAGCCCAGTTCGGCCGCGGTCAGCATCGGAGCGCTCTGGAAGACCGGCTCGTCGGCCGGGTCCGGCTGGTCCGGGATGAGCTGCGAGACGGTGAAGTCGTCGGCCGGGAGCGGTTCGCCGCCACCGCCGTGCGTGATCGCGTCGGGGAGCATCACCAGCGAGGTCGTACCGGCCTGCTCGCCCGAGGGACGCAACTGGACACGGATACCGTGCCGGTCGGACAGCCGGCCGACCACGAAGAGTCCCATGCGCTGGGAGACGGTGGCGTCCACGGTCGGCGGATTGGCCAGCTTGTGGTTGATGTCCGCGAAGTCCTCGGCGGTGAGCCCGATGCCCTTGTCATGGATCTCGATCATGACTCGGCCGTCGGGCAGCCTGGTCGCGGTGACCCGGACCTTGGTCTGCGGCGAGGAGAACGTGGTGGCGTTCTCCAGCAGCTCGGCGAGCAGATGGACCAGGTCGGTCACCGACTGGCCGTGGATCTCGGTCTCGGGGACACCGGTCAGCTCGATACGCGCGTAGGACTCCACCTCGGAGGTGGCGGCGCGGAGCACATCCACCAGCGGCACCGGCTGGTTCCAGCGGCGGCCCGGCTCCTCGCCCGCGAGGACGAGGAGGTTCTCGCCGTTGCGGCGCATACGGGTCGCGAGATGGTCCAGCCTGAAGAGGTTTTCGAGCTGGTCCGGATCGCCCTCGTTGTTCTCCAGCTCGGAGATGAGGGTCAACTGGCCCTCGATCAGCGACTGGTTGCGGCGGGAGAGATTGGTGAAGATCGCATTGACGTTTCCGCGCAGCATCGCCTGCTCGGCGGCGAGCCTGACCGCCTCGCGGTGGACCTGGTCGAAGGCGCGGGCGACCTCGCCGATCTCGTCACGCGAATCGATCGGGATGGGCTGTACCCGGGTGTCGACCCGGCCGGGCTCGGTACGGGAGAGCTGGTCGACCAGCATCGGCAGCCGCTGCTCGGCGATACCGAACGCGGCCGTGCGCAGCTCCCGCATCGAGCGGCTCATCTGCCTGGCCATCATCCCGGCCAGGATGAAGGCGGCCAGCAGGGCGATCACCACGATGGCGCCGTTGGTGATCGCGTCGTTCCTGGCGTTGTCCGAGATCTGGGCCGCGTCCGCCACGGCCTTGTCGACGAGGTCCTTCTCCAGGACCGTATAGCCGTCGAACTTGGCGGTGGAGGCGGCCATCCAGGCCTCGGGTGTGACTCCGCGCCGCGCGAGCTGCTCGGGGCTGGCACCGGTGGCGATCGCCGCCACCATGCCGTCCAGGACGGAGCCCTCCAGGCTCGGCGGTGCGACGAAGTCCTCGCCCGCGGCGGCGGCCTGCTGCTGGGCCGCCGTGAGCTTCTTGGCTCCCTCGGCCGCCTTCTGCGTCATCACGTCCTGGAGCCTGACCGTGTCCTCCGACGTACCGCCGGAGACATACTCGCCGACGGCGATGTCCTCCAGATAGGCGTACGAGGAGAACGCGATGGTCTGGCCGTTCCTGACATCGTTCTTCTGGCTCGGCCTGACCAGCAGATGCGTCCCGATGGAGCGCTGGAGCGACTCGGCGGCCTTGGCGAGCTGGATCGCGTAGACGGTACGGCCGTAGCTGGTGATGTTGCCGGTGCCGAGGCCCAGTTCGTTGGCGAACTCCATGAGGGAGTGCTGGACCAGCACATAGCCCTCCTCGGTCGCCACGGGACCGCCCTTGCCGCCGCTCTTGTCGGCGGTCTCGACGGCCTCGATGTACGCGCTCTTCCTGAGGGCCACGAGCTTCGGCTCCTCGGCCCTGAACAGGCTGAGACGGCGCTCCAGACCTTGCTTGGCGGGCATGTCCCGGACCGCCAGGTCGAACTTCTTCTTCGCGGCGTCCGTGGCGGCGCGGGCCCGGCCGACGACCGGTGCCTCCGCGTCGCCGGTCAGCAGCGGCTGAGCGGTGAGATCACGCTCGTTGAGCAGTGCCTGGCCGTACTCCGAGGCGGCCCTGACGACAAGCGCCGTGCGCTCGGCGTCCTGTGCTTCCTGCCAGGTGTCGATGGAGCCCTTGACCTGGAAGCCGCCCATCACCAGACCGACCAGCACAGGGATGAGGAGAATGGCGTTCAGCCGGGTCGGCACCCGCCAGTTGCGCGGCGAGAGCGGGCTCGTGCTGCCGGCGGCGCCGGGCGCCGGCGGTGAGCCGGACGTCGCGGCCACAGGCGGCACCGCTGCGCGCGGCGGCGGGGTGAAGTTGCCCCGCGCCTGCTGCTCCGCGGAGCTCGTCTTGCTTCGCCTCACTCGACCAACAACCTCTCGGCGTCGGCACCTACGTTTGTGCCGTGTTCTGTTCAGGGCCGTACTTCGGGAGTTGTCGAATTGCAGCACGAGGACAGGTCCCATTCCAAACAGCAGGAATCAGCCATTCCGAGTGGTCCAGGCCTCACGTAAAACGGGCATAAAGAACGAGCCCCGTCAAAAGGCGGGGCTGATGTGAGCGCAGCGGCACCGGACGAGTGCGTCGGGTGTCCGGAGTCCGTGAATTCTCTGTCGAAATGTTATGAACATGGAGGCGGGCTGTGTCGAAGGACATAGCCCACCTCCACTGGTGTCTACGGCAACTGCCGTACGCGGACGTCTACTTGAGTCGTGCCATGAGGGCGTGTTCGACGAGGGTGATGAGTCCGCTTTTGGCGTCGGCGCGGTGGCGTGCGTCGGTGGTGATGATGGGGGTGTCGGGGCCGATCTGGAGTGCTTCGCGTACTTCGTCGGGGGTGTAGGGCTGGTGTCCGTCGAAGCCGTTGAGGGCGATGACGAAGGGGAGTCCTGAGTTTTCGAAGTAGTCGACGGCGGGGAAGCAGTCGGCGAGGCGGCGGGTGTCGACGAGGACGACGGCGCCGATGGCGCCGCGGACGAGGTCGTCCCACATGAACCAGAAGCGGTCCTGTCCGGGGGTGCCGAAGAGGTAGAGGATGAGGTCTTGGTCGAGGGTGATGCGTCCGAAGTCCATGGCCACGGTGGTGGTGGTTTTGTCTCCGGTGTGGGTGAGGTCGTCGATGCCTGCGGAGGCGCTGGTCATGACGGCTTCGGTACGCAGCGGGTTGATCTCCGAGACGGCGCCGACGAACGTGGTCTTGCCCACGCCGAAGCCGCCCGCCACCACGATCTTCGCGCTGGTGGTTGAGCGGGCTGCACCGCCGCTAGAGCTTGCGAAGTCCACTGAGCACCCTTTCGAGCAGTGTCACATCCGGCGTGCCGCCGGCCTCTCCGTTGCCCGGCTGGTGGATCGCCACCATGCCCGCCTCCGCCAGGTCGGCCACCAGAATGCGGGCGACGCCGAGCGGCATCGTCAGCAGGGCCGACACCTCCGCCACCGACTTGACCTCACGGCACAGGTGGCAGATCCGCTGGTGCTCGGGGAGCAGGGTGGCGAGATGCGCCGGGTCTGCTGTCGTACTGACCAGCGCCTCGATGGCGAGCTGGTACCGCGGCCTCGTCCGGCCGCCGGTCATGGCGTACGGACGGACCAGCGGCTGGTCGCCCTCAGATCCGTACGACGCGTCCATTGAGGCGCCGTACGGATCGTGAGAGGCGGGTGGCGGGGTCATGAATCCTCCGGGCGTGACAGCAAGATGTCTGCGTGCCGTCTGACTTGGCCGGTGGGGGGCCGGTTTGGCGGCCTGACGGTGATGGAGCTGGGGCGGTGCCTGGGGGAGCCTCAGTGCAGCAGGCTTCCCTGAAGCTCGGCGCGCAGGTCCGGCGTGAGGACCGTACCGGCGCGATCGACCAGGAGGGCCATTTCGTACCCCACCAGACCGATGTCGCACTCGGGGTGGGCGAGCACGGCCAGGGAGGAACCGTCCGAGACGGACATGAGGAAGAGGAAACCACGCTCCATCTCGACGACGGTCTGGTTGACCGGGCCGCCTTCGAAGATCCGGGACGCCCCCGCGGTCAGCGAGGTCAGACCGGACGCCACGGCCGCGAGCTGATCGGCGCGGTCGCGGGGGAAGCCCTCGGACATGGCCAGCAGAAGTCCGTCCGCGGAGACCACCACCGTGTGGGACACCCCAGGGGTGTTGTCCACAAAGTTGGTGATCAACCAGTTCAGATTCTGCGCAGCCTGACTCATCGGACTCAACTAACGCTCCTGCTGGTGAGAGGTGCCGAGGTTGAAGCTGCCGGTCGCCGGGCCGGTGTTGCCCGCCTGACGACCTTGCTGGATACCCCGACGGAGATTGGTCAGCCGGCCGCGTACGTCAGCGGGCGCACGCGAAACCTGCGGACCGGCCTGGTTGTTCTGTTCCTGCGCGGTACCGGGCACCAGGTTGGCACGCGGCACCCGGCGCGGCAGGCCGGAGGTGGTGATACCGCCGGCCTGGGGCTTCTTGACCCGCTCGGCCTGGCGTACCAGCTCGTCGTTGGGCGACGTGCGCCAGGAAGAGGTGACGCCCGCGCCGCCCGCGCCCGAACCGTTGGCACTGCCGAGACCCGGGAAGCCCGAGCCGTTGGTGCCTGAGCCCTGGGCGGGCTCGCGCCGCGGGATCGGATCCCGCCGCGACTGCTGAGGCTGCTGGGAGTGGGGCTGCTGCGGGGAGTGCGGTGCCTGGTACTGCTGGCCGCCGCCCTGCTGCGAGCCGTGACCGTGGAACCAGTTGGTCTCCAGGTTGTCGTACAGCGGAGTGCGGCCGTCACCGGGACCGGCCGGCGGCAGCGCCTCGGGCTGCTGCTGCGGCGGCAGGCTCTGCGGACGGTAGCCGCCCTGCGGACCGGATGCCGGGGTCCGCGGCGCGTTGAAGTCCTGCTGGGCGTTGTAGTCGTAGTCCCGCTGCGGAGCGTTGTACTCCGACGGCGTACGGAAGTCGGACTGCGCGCCGTAGTTCTGCGGGGAGTTGTAGCCCGCGGGAGCGTTGAAGTCCGGACGGGGGAACTGGGCCGTGGCCGCCGCGTCCTGAGGTCCGCCGCGTCCCGCGTTCATGTCGGGCCGCGGCCCGTTGAAGTCGGGACGCTGGAACTCGGACGTGGAGCCGGGACCTTGCCCGTCCGCCGGCCGGGCGTACTGACCGCCGGTGTCGTGCTCCTCGTGGCCGCGCGGGGCGTCCGGCGAAGGGCGCTGACCGGGCTGCTGGTCGCTGCCCCAGCTCGTGGTCTGCGGGCGCTGCGGCTGCGGATTGCCACCGGGCAGCTCGGCGCGCGGTCCGCCGGGCGGCGGAAGCTGCCGGCCGCGGTCGGGAGCGCCGCCCTGCTGGAAGGCGTTCTGGGCGCGTCCGCTGAAGCCGTTCTGGCCGGCCGGAGCACCGGGATGGTCCATCCGGCCCTGGCCCTGGCCGCCCTGAGGCTGGCCGCCGCCCTGACTCTGAGCTTGGCCCTGGTTCGGACCGTTGAAGGCGTTCTGGCTGAAAATGCTGGACTGTCCCGCGCCCTGGCCCTGGCGCTGCGGGTCCTGCGGTCCGCCCTGCGGGCCGCCCGAGCCGTCACGGGACGGCAGCGCGGCACGCGGGCTCGCACCCGTGAGCAGCCCGGGGCCGCCGCCGGGTGCGGCGCCGATACCGGGACGGCCGCCACCGGCCGCACCGGGAGCGCCGGTCAACTGGCCGCCGGCGGCGGGCGCCTGGCCCACGCCGTTCTGGCCGCCGGGAGCGCCGGGCGCTCCGGGCCTGCCCGCAGGAGCCTTCTTGCCGCCGTGCGCGACATCGACCGGCAGCATGACCAGCGCGGTCGTACCACCGGAGTCGGAGGGACGGAGCTGAATCCTGATGCCGTGACGCAGGGACAGCCGGCCGACCACGAACAGACCCATGCGGCGCGAGACCGAGACATCCACGGTGGGCGGCGAGGCGAGCCGCTCGTTGATCGCCGCGAGGTCCTCGGGCGAGAGACCGATACCGGTGTCATGGATCTCGACGAGCACCCGTCCGTCCGGCAGCGCGTGACCGGTGACGCGGACCTTCGTCTGCGGCGAGGAGAACGACGTCGCGTTCTCCAGCAGCTCGGCGAGCAGGTGCACGAGGTCGTTGACGACACGTCCGGCGACCTCGGTCGCCGGGACCGAGGCCAGTTCGATGCGCTCGTACTGCTCCACCTCGGAGGCGGCGGCACGCAGGACGTCGACCAGCGGTACGGGCCTGGTCCACCGGCGGCCCGGCTCCTCGCCCGCGAGGACGAGAAGGTTCTCGCCGTTACGGCGCATACGGGTCGCGAGGTGGTCCAGCTTGAAGAGCGAGGAGAGCTGGTCCGGGTCGGCCTCACGGGACTCCAGCTCCGAGATCAGCGAGAGCTGACGCTGGATCAGGCCCTGGCTGCGGCGCGAGAGGTTGGTGAACATCGCGTTGACGTTGCCTCGCAGCAGAGCCTGCTCGGCGGCGAGACGGACCGCCTCGCGGTGCACGTCGTCGAAGGCCGCGGCGACCTTTCCGATCTCGTCCCGGGAGTGCACACCGACCGACTCGACGGAGGTGTCGACATCCTGCGGGTCCGACTCGGAGAGCTGCTTGACCAGTTCGGGCAGCCGGTCCTGGGCGACCCTGGTCGCCGTGTCCTGGAGCCGGCGCAGCGAGCGGATCATGGAGCGGGCCACCACGAAGGCACCGACCAGCGAGACACCCAGCACCAGCAGGATGACCAGACCGTTGATGAACGCGTCGCGCTGCGACTGGTCGCGCAGTTCGCGGGCCTTGCCCTCCATCTCGCCCAGCAGCGTGGCCTCGATGGTCTTCATCGCGTTGATCCGGGTGGACGCCTGGTCGGTCCAGTCCAGATACGAGCGGTTCGGCTGCTGCGCCATACCGTCCGGAGTGCCCAGCACCCGCTCGGCGTACTTCTCGGCCGCTCCGATCTCCGGGTTGCCGTTGCCGTTGAGCGGAGCCATCAGCTCCTCGGCGTCGCCGCCCATGGACTCGTACAGCGAGCTGAACGAGGCGAGGGCGTTCTGCTCCTTGGTCGCCGCGGCCAGACCGTAGAGCCGGTCGCTGTCGGTGAGCTTGCCCTTGGTCCTCAGGTCGGCCGGCAGCGCGGCGGCGATGATCGCCCGCTGGATCGAGGCGTACTCCTTGGCGGACGAGAAGGCGGCCAGCGCACGGGTCCGCTTGATCATGTCCGGGTTGCTGGTCGCCTGCGCCATGTCCTGCGAGAGGCTCAGCAGCGAGTCGATCAGTACGCTGTACGCGTCGACGGTCAGCGAGTCCGACGCCGACGTGTAGGCGCCCTTGCGGATGTCGTTGATCTTGTTGACCTGGGTGGCGATCTGGTTGACGTTGGAGCGGATGCTCTCCAGCGCCTCGTCGCCGTCCGTGTTGCCGATGTCGACCGTCGCGGCGAGGAATGCGTTCTTCGCGCGTGTGGTCTTGTCCCGGCGGTCCTTGACCTTGTAGTTGCTCGGCGGTGTGCCGTTGGTGAGCGGACCTGCCGACTCGTCACGTTCCGCCTGGAGCGCGGCGGCGAGGTTGGTCGCCTCCTTGGTCATCTTCGTCAGCAGCTGCATGTGCTCCAGCTGCTGCATGTCGTTGAGCGACTGGTTGATACGGAGCCCGCCCAGCGAGGTCGCCGCGACCACCGGCAGCGTCAGCAGCGCCACCAGGCGAGTGCTGATGCGCCAGTTGCGCAGGGCTATCCGTGAACCGGCGTCGCCCGGCACCGAGTTGGTGGACAGTGACGGAGTCACGGCCGAAGCGCCGCTGCCGCCCTGTGCCGTGCCCGTGGACCCGCCTCTGCCGCCACTCTCACCCGAGGGTGCCGGGCCCGGGTTCTGGGTGTGCTGGGGCGAGGAGCCGCGGTCGGTTCCGCCGCGGGGCTCCTGCTCCGCCGCAGCACTGCTATCCCTCTTGAAACGTCCCTGCACTAGCGTCGCAACCTCTGGACCAGGCGCCCCTCCGCGAACGGCGGGACGGTGTCGGCGTCTTGGGGCGCAGAACGCTCCCCATGGTGGTCGTGAGTGACCGGCGCTGCTCCCCTTCCCCGCCGCCACTCGGCGCTGCGTTGCGCCCCTGCGCGCCGGCTTGTAAACCCGCGGCGGTGGGGGGAATTCCAGCACAGTGCAGGATCTCCAACAAGGGCCATGGGGTGGCGAGTGGCCTGAATGACACGGTGTGAGCGCCGTATCACCAGCCGTAGAAATGGTTCACGGAGGAAACGGACTTTTATTGACGAGCCACTTACGGGTGGGGGGTGTCCCAGTACTGATGATCAGGAGCGGAATGTAACGTTCAGTAGCGCAATGTCCGTTTCCATGACCATCATATGACCGTCGATCGCTGACCGTAATGGGGGAAATGCCCGGCGAGTCGTGAGCAAACTCACATGGAGATCGCCGATGGATCCCGGCTTCGGCGGGGAATCGGATGTTTAGCCTGGCGCTTTACAGAGACGGCACATCCGACAAGCGGCGCTCCGGCGCCCGTACTCCCGACAAGGTCTGACACCACAGATGAAGACGACGATGATGTTCCGCACCACCGCCAATCCACGGCGCACCACGCTGGCGCATCTCAAGGACGCCGAGGAACTGGCTCCCGCGGAGCAGCAGGAACACCCCGTCGCCCTGCCGAACCGGACTGCCAATCCCCGCCGTACGACCCTCATGGACGCACCGACCGCGCCGTAAGTTCCCGAAGGTCCCGCCCGGCGCCGTTCGTTGATCCACTTCTGCCCGCACTGTAGTACGTGAGGTGGCCGTTCTCGGTACCCGAGGCGGCCACCTCATGTGTGAGCGGGCCGGGTGAGCGGGCCGGGACGGCGCCTGGGACGGCCACCGCGCGCCCCGCGCTAGCCTGGAGCGTCAGTCTCCGGCACAGCCGGCAACAACCAGAGGGGCGGCAGCATCCCGTGCGCATCGCCAGATTCTCCATCGACGGCAATGTCGCCTTCGGCGCGGTCGAGGGCGAAGGCAGCGACCCCGCCGGCCTTGTCCTCGACATCATCAAGGGCATTCCGTACGCCGACTTCGAACTCTCCGGCACCAAGGTCCCGCTGAGCAAGGTCCGCCTTCTGCCGCCCGTGATCGGCAACAAGATCCTGGGGATCGGCCGTAACTACGCGGACCACGCGAAGGAAATGGGCAACGCGGTCCCCGAGGTGCCCGTGGTCTTCCTCAAGCCCACGACCGCGCTGATCGGCACCGGCGACGCGATCGAGTACCCCACCTTCTCCGACGAGGTCCACTACGAGGCCGAACTGGCCGTCGTCATCGGCCGGATGTGCCGCGAGGTCCCGCGCGAGCGCGTCAAGGACGTGATCTTCGGCTACACCTGCGCCAACGACATCACGGCCCGCGACGCCCAGCGCGCCGAGAACCAGTGGTCCCGGGCCAAGGGCTTCGACACCTCGTGCCCGCTCGGTCCCTGGGTGGAGACCGACCTCGATCCCTCGGACCTGACCATCCAGTGCACGGTCAACGGCGAACAGCGCCAACTCGGCCGTACGAGCGACATGATCCGCTCCATCGAGGACATGATCGTGCACATCACCGAGGCCATGACGCTGCTCCCGGGCGATGTCATCCTCACGGGCACCCCCGCCGGGGTCGGCCCACTCGGCGTCGGCGACGAGGTCGCCGTCACCATCGAAGGCATCGGCACTCTCACCAACAAGGTGATCAAGCGTGGCTAACGGACCCGTCCGTGTACGTTTCTGTCCCTCGCCGACCGGCAACCCCCATGTGGGCCTGGTCCGCACCGCCCTGTTCAACTGGGCCTTCGCCCGGCACAGCGGCGGCACCCTGGTCTTCCGTATCGAGGACACCGACGCGGCGCGCGACTCCGAGGAGTCGTACGGACAGCTCCTCGACTCGATGCGCTGGCTCGGGCTCGACTGGGACGAGGGCCCCGAGGTGGGCGGGCCGCACGCGCCGTACCGTCAGTCGCAGCGGATGGACCTCTACCGCGACACCGCGCGGAAGCTGCTCGCGGCCGGGCACGCGTACCACTGCTACTGCACCACCGAGGAGCTGGACGCCCGTCGCGAGGCGGCCCGCGCGGCCGGGCGCCCGTCGGGATACGACGGCCACTGCCGCGATCTGACCGAGGAGCGCAAGGCGGCGTACGAGGCGGAGGGACGCACCTCCATCGTCCGCTTCCGGATGCCGGACGAGCCGATCACCTTCACGGACCTGGTCCGTGGCGAGCTCACCTTCACACCGGAGAACGTGCCGGACTACGGCATCGTCCGCGCCAACGGCGCGCCGCTCTACACGCTCGTCAACCCGGTCGACGACGCGCTGATGGAGATCACGCATGTGCTGCGCGGCGAGGACCTGCTCTCCTCCACACCGCGCCAGATCGCGCTCTACAAGGCGCTGATCGAGCTGGGCATCGCCAAGGACATCCCGGCGTTCGGACATCTCCCGTATGTCATGGGCGAGGGCAACAAGAAGCTCTCCAAGCGCGATCCGCAGGCGTCGCTGAACCTCTACCGGGAGCGCGGCTTCCTGCCCGAGGGCCTGCTCAACTATCTGTCCCTGCTGGGCTGGTCGCTCGCCGCGGACCGCGACATCTTCACGATGGACGAAATGGTCGCCGCGTTCGACATCGCGGACGTCAACGCCAACCCGGCCCGCTTCGACCTGAAGAAGGCCGAGGCGATCAACGCGGACCATGTCCGGCTGCTGGATGTGAAGACCTTCATCGAGGCGTGCGGGCCCTGGCTGAAGGCGCCGTACGCGCCCTGGCCGGCGGAGTCCTTCGACGCTGCGGCCTTCGAGGCGCTGGCTCCGCTGGCCCAGACGCGGCTCACGGTGCTCTCGGACATCACCGCCAATGTCGACTTCCTCTTCCTGGACGAGCCGGTGACGGACGAGGCGTCCTGGGCGAAGGCGATGAAGCCGGGCACGGACGCGCTGCTGGAGACCGCCCGTACGAAGATCGCCGAGGCGGAGTGGAACACGGAGTCCCTGAAGAACGCGGTGCTCGCGGCCGGTGAGGAGCACGGCCTCAAACTAGGCAAGGCCCAGGCCCCGGTCCGTGTCGCGGTCACGGGCCGCACGGTGGGCCTGCCGCTCTTCGAGTCCCTGGAACTCCTGGGCCGCGAGCGCACGCTGTCCCGTATCGACAGGGCCCTGGCCGAACTGAGGGCGTAACCGCCAGGGGGCCGGGAGCGGAAACGCTCCGGGCCCCCGGCCCGGCGGGTGCCGAGTGCGGTATGCCGATTCGCGCCGTGCTCCGGGACATCGATGACACGCTCTTCGATGCTGTGTCCATCGGGGGACGCCCCCCGAACCCCCAGCAGGGGGCCGGTCCGGGGTAGCGTCGGCGGTATGCCGATTCGCGCCGTGGTCTGGGACATCGACGACACGCTCTTCGACTACAGCAGTGCTGACCGCGCGGGCCTGCGGGAGCATCTGGCTGCCGAAGGGCTGGCCGGCCGTTACGGCTCCGTCGATCACGCGCTCGCGCGCTGGCGGGAGATCACCGATCAGCACTGGGCGCGGTTCGCCGCCGGGGAGACGGACTTCCAGGGACAGCGGCGCGACCGCGTCCGTTCCTTTGTGGGCGCGGAGCTGAGCGACGCCGAGGCGGACGGCTGGTTCGACCGGTACATCGTTCACTTCGAAGCCGCCTGGACGCTCTTTCCCGACAGCGTCGCCGTGCTCGACCGGCTCGCGCCCGACTACCGGCAGGCCGTCCTGTCGAACTCCAGCCTCCGCAACCAGGACCGGAAGCTCCGCATCCTGGGTGTACGCGATCACTTCGAGGCCGTCCTGTGCGCCGCTGAGCTGGGCGTTTCCAAGCCCGATGCCGCCGCCTTCCATGCCGCCTGCGACGCGCTCGCGCTGGATCCGCACGAGGTGGCGTATGTGGGCAACGAGCCGGACATCGACGCGGGCGGCGCCGTCGCCGCAGGACTCGCCGGGGTCTGGCTGGACAGGGACGGCCTCGGCGGGCGTCCTGAGCTGGTACGGATCACCGATCTCGGCCAGCTTCCGGGCCTGCTGCGCGGCGATACCCGTTTTGGAGCCATGTCCGCGATCGGGTAATGTTCTTCCTGCGCCGCCCGGGAGGGCCGAGAGGTCCGGCCGGAAAGCGCAAGCCAAATAAGCCCCCGTACGGGGGTTGAGTTTTGGTGGGCTATGGTGTAATTGGCAGCACGACGGTTTCTGGTTCCGTTAGTCTAGGTTCGAGTCCTGGTAGCCCAGCGCAGATGTTCTCTGCAACGCCCCCGTTGTGTAGCGGCCCAGCACGCTGCCCTCTCACGGCAGTAGCGCCGGTTCGAATCCGGTCGGGGGTACAGATCCTTCTCTCCGACGCCTTCGGGTCGCACCCGGACACGTCGATGCAGGATCGCTAGGGCCCCCGTTGTGTAGCGGCCTAGCACGCCGCCCTCTCAAGGCGGTAGCGCCGGTTCGAATCCGGTCGGGGGTACGGGTCCGGAAGGACCGAACGACCATGGGCTATGGTGTAATTGGCAACACGACGGTTTCTGGTTCCGTTGTTCTAGGTTCGAGTCCTGGTAGCCCAGCGCAGGATTTTCTGCAATGCCCCCGTTGTGTAGCGGCCTAGCACGCTGCCCTCTCACGGCAGTAGCGCCGGTTCGAATCCGGTCGGGGGTACCACACAGGGAAGGCCCTTCGTACGCGAAGGGCCTTCTCATATGTACATCCCCAACTGCCGCCGCTGGAAGGCCTGACGGCCGCCGCGCGACGGGGGAGGGGCTTCAGCCCGAGCGCCGCAGCGCCTCGCTCAGCCGTCCCGCGGCGTCGATCACGGCCTGCGCGTGCATACGGCCCGGATGCCGGGTGAGCCGCTCGATCGGTCCGGATACCGAGACCGCCGCGACCACACGGTTCGACGGTCCGCGCACGGGCGCCGAGACCGAGGCCACGCCCGGCTCGCGCTCACCGATCGACTGGGCCCAGCCTCTGCGCCGTACGCCCGAGAGCGCCGTCGCCGTGAAACGGGCTCCCTGAAGACCGCGGTGCAGCCGCTCCGGTTCCTCCCAGGCCATCAGGATCTGCGCGGAGGAACCGGCCTTCATCGTCAGCGTGGAGCCGACCGGGACCGTGTCCCGCAGCCCCGAGAGTCGCTCCGCGGCGGCCACGCATATCCGCATGTCGCCCTGCCTGCGGTAGAGCTGCGCGCTCTCGCCGGTCACATCCCGTAGATGGGTGAGCACAGGTCCCGCCGTGGCCAGCAGCCGGTCCTCGCCGGCGGCGGCGGCCAGCTCCGCCAGCCGCGGTCCGAGAATGAACCTGCCCTGCATGTCCCTCGCCACCATCCGGTGGTGTTCCAGTGCCACGGCCAGCCGGTGGGCCGTGGGACGTGCGAGCCCGGTCGCCGCGACCAGCCCGGCGAGGGTGGCCGGACCGGACTCCAGAGCGCTCAGTACCAGAGCAGCCTTGTCGAGAACGCCGACGCCGCTAGAGTTGTCCATGAAACGATACTTGCGTCTCACTCTGTGAAACGCAAGTTCAATTTCCCAAGGAACTTGCCAACCTGTATGTACGGCCCGCGGACCACGGGCCTTCAGCCGGCGTTCGGATACGTGGGGAGCGGACGCGGGCCCATATGTCTCTAGGAGTGCCGGACACGACGGACCGGCCGGAGGGAAAGCGATGGGTAGGACACTCGCGGAGAAGGTCTGGGACGATCATGTCGTCCGGCGCGCGGAGGGCGAGCCCGACCTTCTCTTCATCGATCTGCACCTGCTGCACGAGGTGACCAGTCCCCAGGCCTTCGACGGTCTGCGGAAGAGCGGCCGGCCGGTCCGGCGGCTCGACCTCACCATCGCGACCGAGGACCACAACACCCCGACCATCGACATCGACAAGCCCATCGCCGATCCGGTCTCCCGGATCCAGCTGGAGACGCTCCGCAAGAACTGCGCCGACTTCGGTGTGCGGCTGCATCCGCTGGGCGATGTCGAGCAGGGCGTCGTCCATGTCGTGGGCCCGCAGCTCGGGCTGACCCAGCCGGGCACCACCGTCGTCTGCGGTGACAGCCACACCTCCACGCACGGCGCGTTCGGCGCGCTGGCGTTCGGGATCGGCACCAGCCAGGTCGAGCATGTCCTCGCCACCCAGACGCTGCCGCTGGCCCGTCCCAGGACCATGGCCATCACGATCGAGGGCGAACTCCCCGACGGCGTCACCGCCAAGGACCTGATCCTCGCCATCATCGCCAGGATCGGCACCGGCGGCGGCCAGGGCTACATCCTCGAATACCGCGGCCCGGCCATCGAGAAGCTCTCGATGGAGGCCCGGATGACCATCTGCAACATGTCCATCGAGGCCGGCGCCAGGGCGGGCATGATCGCCCCCGACGAGACCACCTTCGCCTATCTCAAAGGCCGCGACCACGCGCCCCGGGGCGAGGACTGGGACGCGGCGCTCGCGTACTGGAAGACGCTGCGCACCGACGACGACGCGGTCTTCGACGCCGAGGTCTTCATCGAGGCCGCCGAACTGGCCCCGTTCGTCACCTGGGGCACCAACCCGGGCCAGGGCGCACCGCTCTCCGCACAGGTCCCCGACCCGGCTTCGTACGAGGACGCCTCGGAGCGCCACGCCGCCGAAAAGGCCCTGGAGTACATGGGGTTGACCGCCGGGCAGGCACTGCGCGACATCAGCGTCGACACCGTCTTCGTAGGCTCCTGCACCAACGGCCGTATCGAGGACCTGCGCTCGGCGGCCTCCGTCCTGGACGGCCGCAAAGTCGCCGACGGCGTACGGATGCTGGTCGTTCCCGGCTCGGTACGGGTCGCGCTCCAGGCCGTCGAGGAGGGCCTGGACAAGGTCTTCACCACAGCCGGCGCGCAGTGGCGGCACGCCGGCTGCTCGATGTGCCTGGGCATGAACCCCGACCAACTCGCTCCCGGCGAACGCTCGGCATCCACCTCCAACCGCAACTTCGAAGGCAGGCAGGGCAAGGGCGGACGCACCCATCTCGTCTCCCCCCAGGTCGCCGCCGCCACCGCCGTCCTCGGCCACCTCGCCTCACCCGCCGATCTCACCGACGCCGACGCCGACGCCGACGCCCCTACGCCCGCCGGAGCGCGATAACCATGGAAGCCTTCACCACCCACACCGGCCGCGCCGCACCGCTGCGCCGCAGCAATGTCGACACCGACCAGATCATCCCGGCGCACTGGCTCAAGAAGGTCACCCGCGACGGATTCGAGGACGGGCTGTTCGAGGCCTGGCGCAAGGACCCGGCGTTCGTCCTCAACCAGTCCGTGTACACCGGCGCGACGGTGCTGGTAGCGGGCCCCGACTTCGGTACCGGCTCCTCCCGTGAGCATGCCGTCTGGGCGCTCCAGAACTACGGTTTCAAGGCCGTCATCTCCTCCCGGTTCGCCGATATCTTCCGCGGCAACTCGCTCAAGAACGGCCTGCTCACCGTGGTTCTGGAGCAGTCCGTCGTCGACGCCCTCTGGGAGATCGTGGAGAGCGATCCCCAGGCCGCGATCACGGTGGATCTTGAGGCGCGCCAGGTCAGGGCGGCCGGTGCCGACGGAGCCGGACTGACGGCCGATTTCGAGCTGGACGAGAACGCCCGCTGGCGGCTGCTGAACGGCCTTGACGACATCGGTCTCACCCTTCAGAACGAAGCGGACATCGCCGCCTACGAGGCCGCCAGGCCGTCCTTCAAACCACGCACAATTACCGTCTGAACAGCGCGTTTCCCCTACTGCACCCCCTGCCTCCCGGCAGGGGGTGCAGTTGCTTGTTGAGCCCCCCTCGGGCGACAACTCGCCCCAGATGGCACAATCGGTGCATGGAACGCGACAGCCAACTCAAGCTCTACGGGTTAGTCGCCGAACAACTGAAGGAAGCGCACGCAAGAGTGCGCGAGCTGCAAGTCCCGGAGGGCGTACGGATGGCGCTCTCCCGGAAGCTGCTGGTCATCACGGCTGCGGCGAAACACGATCTCCCGGACGCGGCAAGGCGTCTGGACCGCTTGATGAAGGACCTCGACGAGGGTCGTTTCCCCGAAGGTGAGTGACCTCCGCGGATCTCCGCCAGGTCGACTTCGTTGCGGCACTAGGGTGATTAGCCCGTTTCGTGTTTGATTTGCGGTATATATCTGCCTAACGTGCGAAAAAGCTTGAACACTTTCGTTCTGGCAATGTCTCCGAAGGGGAAGACGTGAACAAGGCGCAGCTCGTAGAAGCGATTGCGGACAAGGTCGGCGGCCGTCAGCAGGCCGCGGACGCGGTCGACGCGGTACTGGACGCCATCGTCCGCGCGGTTGTGGCAGGAGACCGGGTCTCGGTCACCGGATTCGGCTCGTTCGAGAAGGTGGACCGTCCGGCGCGCTACGCCCGTAACCCGCAGACGGGTGAGCGCGTGCGGGTCAAGAAGACCTCGGTGCCGCGCTTCCGCGCCGGCCAGGGCTTCAAGGACCTGGTCAGCGGCTCGAAGAAGCTCCCCAAGGGCGAGGTGGCCGTCAAGAAGGCCCCCAAGGGCAGCCTCTCGGGCGGTGTTTCCGCCCGTCCGACCGTGAAGGCCGCGGCCAAGAAGGCCGCCGCCAAGACCACCGCGGCACGCAAGACCGCGGTCAAGAAGGCCACGGCGGCGAAGAAGACCGCCGTGAAGAAGACCACGGCCGCAAGGAAGACGGCCGCGAAGAAGACCACGGCGGCGAAGAAGACCGCCAAGAAGGCCACCGCCACGGCGAAGAAGGCCACCGCGAAGAAGACCGCGCCCGCCAAGAAGGCGACGGCCAAGAAGGCCCCTGCCAGGAAGGCCACCTCGCGGACCACCACCGCGAAGAAGACCGTCGCCAGGGGGCAGTAAGCAGTACAGGGCCACACGCGCCGGGCCGGGCTCCTTCCGGGGAGCCCGGCCCGCGGCGTTGTACAAGATCATTGCGCAAGATCACTGAGATACACGGGCCGTTCGGCCGGAACGTTCAGAACGTATACAGCGTCACCAGCGTGACGCGGCGGCCCGCGCCCTCGCCCTCCGTCTCGATCCGTACGCGCTGACCGACACGGAGCATCCGCAGCCCGCCCGCGTCGAACGCCGCGGCGTCGAACTCCAGCGGAGTGCCGTCGTCCAGCAGCACGCTCCCGCTGCGGGTTTCGGAGTCGTAGGTGTACGAAGTGGCCTGCATGGCGGCAGCGTATCGGTCGCCGGCGCCGCTCAGAGCCCCGGCCGCCGCGCGGGAAGCGGTCCGTGCGCCGCGTACCGCAGGGCCGTGTACGGACCGAGCCCCAGCTCCGCGGCCACCCGCAGATCGGCACCCGTATCCACATCCCGCCGTACGGAATCCACCCCGGCCAGGACAATTTCCACCGCGCCCGAGGACAAATGCCGAAGCCGGGACGGACCGCCGAAAGCCGGATTCAATTCCGTGCCCGGCGCCGCCGCCAGCAATGTCGTACCGATTTCGGCGGCATCCGCCAGAAAAGCACGTGGAAATGCTTCCGCCGCCGCCAGCACCAGGCCCAGCTCCGCCGGGCGCAGCGCCGGCAGATCCGCGTTGAGCGCGGCCACCGCGGCCCTCGGTCTGTGCGCCCTGACCGCCCGCGCGCCATGCGCCAGCGCCGCGTTGAGACCGTCTCCCGGCGAATCCGGCACAATACGCGCGCCCAGCGCCGCCAGCTCGGCCGCCGCCGTCGGATCGTCCGTGACGACCGCCACATCCCGAACAGCCGGACAGGCCAGCGCCGAGGCCACGGTGTCCTGCGCGAAGGCGAGAGCGAGCCGGGGCCGCAGCGCCTCGCCCGCGGTCCCGGCGAGCCTGCTCTTGGCCAGCCGCAGCGGTTTCAGCGGAACGACCAGGGACCAGCGCCCGGTCGGGTCGGTGTCCGTGGCGAACTCTCCGTCCATGTGTATCGGCCCTCTATTGTGGCCCGGCACCGTGACGGCCCACAGGGCCGCTCCGGGAACCGGGGCGTACGGTGTCCTCGACAGAGCAGGGGCCCGGGGCGACACTTGACCCCCGGCAGCCGGGCAAAGAGCCAGGCGCGAAAAGGAAGGTGTCCGAGTGTCCCGCCGCAGAATCGGCTTCTGGTACCGCCTGGCGGCCGTCATCGCAAAGCCGCCGCTGATTGTTCTGTTCAAGCGGGACTGGCAGGGCCTGGAGCACATTCCGGCCGACGGCGGATTCATCACCGCGGTCAACCACAACTCCTATCTGGACCCCCTCTCCTACGCGCACTTCCAGTACAACACCGGACGCGTCCCACGATTCCTGGCGAAGGCGGGCCTCTTCCAGGGCTCCTTTGTCGGCATGATGCTCCGTGGCACCGGACAGATTCCCGTCTACCGCGAGACGACCGACGCGCTCGACGCGTTCCGGGCCGCCGTCGACGCCATCGAGCGCGGTGAATGCGTCGCGTTCTATCCCGAGGGCACCCTCACCCGTGATCCCGACATGTGGCCGATGACCGGCAAGACCGGTGCCGCCCGTGTCGCGCTGCTCACCAAGGCGCCGGTCATTCCCGTCGCGCAGTGGGGCGCCAATCTGGCGATGCCGCCGTACGCGAAGGAGAACCGCTTCCAGTTCTTTCCGCGCAAGACGCTGAAGGTGCTGGCCGGACCGCCGGTCGATCTCTCCCGGTTCGAAGGCCAGGAGCCCACCCCTGAACTGCTCCGCGAGGCGACCGAGGTCATCATGGCCGCCATCACGGAACTGCTCTCCGAGGTACGCGGAGAGCCGGTGCCCACGGCCTTGTACGACCATCGCAAGGCCAGGGCGGAACAGCGGCGCAAGGCCGCGGAAGAGGGGTCCAAGTGACGCGGGTCGCGGTCTTCGCAGCGGGTTCGTGGGGCACGGCGTTCGCCATGATCCTCGCCGACGCGGGATGCGAGGTGACAATCTGGGGCCGCCGCCGTGAAGTCGTGGACGCGATCAACACCACCCGGACCAACCCGGACTATCTGCCGGGCATCGAACTCCCGGCGGGAGTACGGGCGACGACCGATCCCGCCGAGGCCGCCGACGGCGCCGAGTTCACCGTACTCACCGTGCCCTCGCAGACACTGCGCGCGAATCTCGCCGTGTGGGCGCCCGTCCTGCCCTCCGACACCGTGCTCGTCTCCCTGATGAAGGGCATCGAACTCGGCACGGCGAAGCGGATGAGCGAGGTGATCGAGGAGGTCGCCAAGGCACCGGCCGAGCGCGTCGCCGTGGTCACCGGACCCAATCTCGCCAAGGAGATCGCCGGTCGTATGCCGGCCGCGGCCGTGGTCGCCTGCCAGGACGAGACCGTTGCCCAGCGGCTTCAGTCCGCTTGCCACACCCCGTACTTCCGCCCGTACACCAACACCGATGTCGTCGGCTGCGAACTCGGCGGCGCCGTCAAGAATGTGATCGGGCTCGCCGTCGGGATCGCCGACGGCATGGGACTCGGCGACAACACCAAGGCCTCGCTGATGACGCGAGGCCTCGCCGAGACCACCCGGCTCGGCCTTGTCATGGGCGCCGATCCGCACACCTTCTCCGGTCTCGCCGGCATGGGCGATCTGATTGCCACCTGCTCCTCGCCGCTCTCCCGCAACCACACCTTCGGCACCAACCTCGGCCGCGGGATGACTCTCCAGGAGACCATCGCGGTCACCAAGCAGACCGCGGAAGGCGTCAAGTCCTGCGAGTCCGTGCTCGATCTGGCCCGGCGCCACGCCGTCGACATGCCGCTCACCGAAACGGTCGTGGACATCGTCCACAACGGGAAACCGCCGCTTGTCGCGCTGAAGGAGCTGATGTCGCGCAGCGCCAAGCCCGAGCGCAGCTGACTCGGCCGCGACCGACGCTGACTCGGGTGCGACGGACGCTGACTCGGGCGCTACCAACAGGTACGCTCATCGCGATATGAGCAGCGAGAACTCCTCCCAGAGCCCTGAGCAGCAGCTCCGCAAGCCGCGCGTGGCCGTCGTCTTCGGCGGCCGTAGCTCCGAGCACGCCATTTCGGTGGTCACGGCCGGAGCCGTACTGCGGTCCATCGACCGTACGAAGTACGACGTCCTGCCCATCGGTATCACCACCGACGGCCGCTGGGCGCTGACCGCCGACGATCCCGAGCGGATGGCCATCGCCGACCGGACACTGCCGAGCGTCGAGCAGATCGCCGAATCCACCGACGGCGGTGTCGTCCTCTCCGTCGACCCGGGCAACCGCGAGGTCGTCTACAGCGAGCCGGGCTCCGTGCCCAAGGCGCTGGGCGAGGTCGATGTCGTCTTCCCCGTACTGCACGGTCCCTACGGTGAGGACGGCACCCTCCAGGGCCTGCTGGAACTCTCCGGTGTGCCGTATGTCGGCGCGGGTGTCCTCGCCTCGGCCGTCGGGCAGGACAAGGAGTACATGAAGCGGGTGTTCACCTCCTTCGGGCTGCCCGTCGGCCCGTATCTGGTGATCAGGCCCCGCGAATGGGAGCAGGGACCCGAAGGTTCCCAGGGCGCCGGTGCCCGCAGGAAGATCGTGGACTTCGCCGCCGAGCACGGCTGGCCGCTCTTCGTGAAGCCCGCCCGCGCCGGCTCCTCCATGGGCATCACCAAGGTCGACGGTCCCTCGGGTCTGGACGAGGCGATCGCCGAGGCACGGCGCCACGACCCCAAGATCCTGATCGAGTCGCTGCTGCGCGGGCGCGAGATCGAGTGCGGAGTGCTGGAGTTCGAGGACGGGCCGCGGGCCAGTGTGCCCGCCGAGATCCCGCCGGTCACCGCGCACGACTTCTACGACTTCGAGGCCAAGTACATCGACTCGGCCACCGGGCTGGTGCCCGCGCCGCTCACCGAGGAGCAGACGGCCGAGGTACGGCGGCTCGCGGTCGAGGCGTTCGAGGCCGCGTCCTGCGAGGGACTGGTCCGCGCGGACTTCTTCCTCACCGAGGACGGCGAGTTCGTCATCAACGAGATCAACACGATGCCCGGCTTCACTCCGATCTCCATGTATCCGCGGATGTGGCAGGAGAGCGGTGTGGGATACGCGGAGCTGATCGACCGGCTGATCCAGGCGGCGCTGCGCCGCCCGACCGGTCTGCGCTGAGCGGCTCCCACGCCCTGTTCTGTTACGACACGTCTTACGGCACGTCCTAGAGGCTCGACGGAATCGTCTTCGCGATCGGCGCGGCGAGCCGGGCGAGCGGTGTGGAGTCATGCGCGAACCGCTCGTCCAGAGTGACCTCCACATAGGTCTCGCGGTATGTGGTGGTGAAGCGCGGGCCCGAGTCGCGTTCCTCCAGCATCCAGTTGACGCCGTCCGCCTCCACCGCCTTCGCCTGCGGATCACTCATTCCGTCGGGCCGGGGGACGCCGCAGCGCAGCACGATCGCGGCGTCCCCCCACCCGGCGGTCAGTTCGGAACGCGGCTGGGGATCGTTCCTGCCGAGGTCACCGATGCTCTCCGGCAGCTCCTTGTGCAGCGCACGGCACAGCGCGGCCTCTCCCGGGGACGGGCTGGGAACCGCGGCCGACACCGCCGCGTACGTGGCGGAACAGCCCGCCGCTGCCGACAACAGGACGACGGCGGACAGGCGGGCGAGCAGACGGCCGGATAGCCTGCGGCGGGAACGTATCACCGGCCAAGGGTAAGCGGGGGCTAGAGGTGCACGACCGGGCAGGTCAGGGTGCGGGTGATGCCGTCCACTTGCTGGATCTTGGCCACCACCATGCGTCCCAGCTCATCGACGGTGTCCGCCTGAGCGCGCACGATCACATCGTAGGGACCGGTGACGTCCTCGGCCTGGGTCACTCCCGGAATCTTGGCGATGGTCTCGGCGACGGTCGTCGCCTTGCCCACCTCGGTCTGAATAAGGATGTACGCCTGTACCACGGAACCTCCAGGGCGGCCACGAGGATCATGTGGGGAGAAGAGACGCCACGGTATCGCGTCGTCGCGGGCCACGGGGAGACCCGGGTGTCCGGTGGCGCGCACGGGGTGGCGTGCGGCAGACAGAAGTTGACGTATCTCATGACGCTACGGACAGCAGCGAGGGACCGCGACCGCAGACGCGGCCCGACGAGGAGAGGGGAGTCCCGGTGAAGGGAACCGTGGGCGAGTTGGGGGAGTTCGGACTCATCAGAGAGCTCACGTCCCGGCTCACCACCACCCCGGCGGTCCGGCTCGGGCCGGGCGACGACGCCGCGGTCGTGGCCGCGCCCGACCGTCGGGTCGTGGCGAGTACGGACCTGCTGCTGGAAGGGCGGCACTTCCGCCGCGACTGGTCGACGGCGTACGACGTGGGCCGCAAGGCCGCCGCGCAGAACCTCGCCGACATCGCGGCGATGGGCGCCGTCCCCACCGCGCTGCTGCTCGGGCTGGTCGTCCCGGCCGAACTCCCGGTCACCTGGGCCACCGAGCTGATGGACGGCATCCGTGACGAGTGCCAGGTCGCGGGCGCGGCGGTGGTCGGCGGCGATGTCGTACGCGGTGACACGATCACCATCGCCATCACCGCCCTCGGCGATCTGCGCAACCACGAGCCGGTGACCAGATCCGGCGCCCGGCCCGGCGATGTCGTCGCCTACACCGGCTGGTTGGGCTGGTCGGCGGCCGGACACGCGGTGCTCTCCCGGGGCTTCCGCTCGCCGCGCGCCTTTGTCGAGGCGCACCGCAGACCGGAACCGCCGTACCACGCGGGCCCTGCGGCGGCCGGGCTCGGCGCCACCGCCATGACCGATGTCAGCGACGGACTCGTCGCCGACCTCGGGCATATCGCGGACGCCAGCAAGGTCCGTATCGATCTGCGCTCCGGACTGATCGACATTCCCTCGCAGATGAACGACATCGGCCAGGCGGTCGGGATCGATCCGCTCCAGTGGGTGCTGACCGGAGGCGAGGACCACGCGATCGTCGCCACCTTCCCGGCCGACACGAAGCTGCCCGCCCGCTGGAAGGTGATCGGCGAGGTCCTCGGTCTCTCGGCGCTGCCTCAGGTGACGGTCGACGGAGCGCCCTGGACCAGCAAGGGCGGCTGGGACCACTTCGGGGACATCGAGGACCACCAGTAGACCGGCCACCAGTGGACCGGTGATCACCGAAGACCGGGAATCACCGACCGGGCGGCCGGCGGTAGATTCGCTCCATGGCGATACCCGTGTCTCCGGCCGCGTCCGTACCTCCTCGTGTGCTGACCGTCGCCGGATCCGACTCCGGCGGCGGCGCCGGTATCCAGGCGGATCTGAAGACCATGCTGGCGTTCGGTGTCCATGGCATGAGCGTGCTCACCGCCGTCACCGCACAGAACTCGCTCGGTGTGCGGGGCGCCTGGGAACTGCCCGTCGAAGCCGTACGGGCCCAGTACCGCGCGGTGGTGGACGACATCGGTGTACAGGCCGTCAAGACCGGCATGCTCTCCTCCGCCGAACTGGTCGCGGCCGTCGCGGAGCTGCTCGCGGACACCGACGCGCCCGTGGTGGTCGATCCGGTCGGTGTCTCCAAGCACGGCGATCCGCTGCTGGCCGCCTCAGCCCTGGACGGTGTACGGAACCTGCTGCTGCCGGTGGCGACCGTCGCCACGCCCAATCTGGACGAGGTGGCCCAGCTCACCGGCGTACGCGTGGAGGACGAGACGGGACTGCGGCGCGCGGCCGACGCCGTTCTCGCGTTCGGGCCCGGCTGGGCGCTGATCAAGGGCGGACATCTGCCGGGCGACGCCGTGGATCTGCTGACCGACGGCCATGAGGAGCACTGGCTGCGGGCACCGCGCCAGGACAACCGTCATACGCATGGGACGGGCTGCACTCTCGCGTCGGCGATCGCCGCCGGGCTCGCGGGCGGGCAGGGCGTGGTGGAGGCCGTCGTGGCGGCCAAGGAGTATGTGACGGGCGCGATCGAGCACGGCTTCCCGCTGGGCGCGGGCATCGGTCCTGTGGACCACGCGTGGCGCTTCCGCAGGCCGTGAGCCGGAGGCCGGCCGCGTACCGCGCGTACCGAAGGACGACCGTGGGCAGGGACGGCAAAAAGCCGGTCCACCGAGGCGGACCGGCTTTCAAGGCAACCGCAGGGGCTGCGCTACGACGCAGGCGTCAGCGCGAGACCTTGCCGGCCTTGATGCACGAGGTGCAGACGTTGAGCCGCTTCGGCGTCCGACCGACCACGGCACGCACGCGCTGGATGTTCGGGTTCCAGCGACGGGACGTACGGCGGTGCGAGTGCGAAATGTTGTTGCCGAAGCCCGGCCCCTTGCCGCAGACGTCGCAGTTGGCAGCCACGGGTCACTCCAAAGACTTCAGATGCACGTACAGAGATATCCGGCGTACCGAAATCAGTGACTCCGGATTCAGTGACTGATGTGGCGTTGCCGGGGGAATGGCCCGACTCTCATCGGGCAACCGCAGCAGCATACAACGCCTGCCTCGGTACAACGAAACTACCATGAGCGGGACCGGCCCCCGCCCGGCCCCGGCCTCATGGCCGCCCCAGGGCCGCTCCACGGTCGCCGCGCGGTCCGCCCTCGGCGCGCGGGCTACCCTGCGTGCAGCCCGCTTCCAGGCCGCTCAAGGAGGAGCATCAGGTGCCGCAGACCCTCGACGCCGCAGAGGTGCGGAACTGGTGCTCACTGGCGCTGGAGGCCCTCGGCCGCGAGCGTGAGGAGATCGACGCGATCAATGTCTATCCGGTCGCGGACGGTGACACCGGTACGAATCTCTATCTGACCGTGGAGTCCGCGGCACAGGCGGTCGAGGCGGTCTTCGCCGCGCACGAGACCGGTATGTCCGAGCCCGGCCCAGCCGATGCCGTGCGGGCCATGGCGCATGGCGCGCTGCTCGGCGCCCGCGGGAATTCGGGCACGATCCTGGCGCAGTTGCTGCGCGGGATGGCCGAGGTGCTGGCAGCCCCGGCGTCCGACGGCGGGAAGGGCGGCGACGGGACGAGCAGCGGCGGGAAGAACGGTGACGTGAAGGGCGGCGGCGACGGCGGGAACCGGCTCGCGCCTGCGCTGCGGCGGGCCGCCGCGCTGGCCCGGGAGGCCGTCGCCCATCCCGTCGAGGGCACCATCCTCAGCGTGGCCTCCGCCGCGGCGGACGCGGCGGAACGGGCCGCGCTCGACGGCGCGGCCGACGACGGCGCCGCCACCGTACGAGCCGCGTACGCCGGAGCGCGCGCCGCGCTCGACGCGACTCCCGGCCAGCTCGCCGTACTCCGTCGCGCGGGCGTCGTGGACGCAGGCGGGCGCGGACTGCTCGCGGTCCTCGGCGCGCTGGTGCAGTCCCTCACGGGCGAGGCACCGGCCGCCTTCCCGGTGCGCCACCGCCGCTACGAAGAGCCCGCGGCGCTTGCCTCGGCCGAGTCCTGTGCCGCCGAGGACGGGCCCGCCTTCGAGGTGATCTATCTGCTGGAGGCGGACGACACCGCCGTGGCCCGGCTGCGGAAGCGGCTCGACCGGCTCGGGGACTCGCTGGTCGTCGTCGGCGGCGACGGGCTGTGGAACGTCCATGTGCATGTCGATGACGCGGGCGCCGCCGTGGAGGCCGGTGTCGAGGCGGGACGCCCGTACCGCATCCGTATCAGCCACTTCGGCGCCGCCGCCGAGGAGCCGCCCGAGCGGATCCAGCGGGCCGTCGTCGCGGTCGTCCCGGGCGAAGGGCTCGCCGGACTGTGCGCCGAGGCCGGCGCGACGACCGTGCTCGCGCGCCCCGGGGAGCCGCCCGCCAGCGGTGAACTGGTCGAGGCGATCCGTCGCGCGCACGCCCGTGAGGTGGTGCTGCTGCCCAACGACACGGAGCTGCGCCACACCGCTGCCGCCGCCGCGGAACAGGTGCGTACCGAAGGAGTACGTGTCGCCCTCATCCCGACCAGGGCCGCCGTCCAGGGCCTCGCCGCGCTCGCCGTCCACCAGCCCGACCGCCGTTTTGACGAGGATGTGGTCGCGATGACCACGGCCGCCGGTGCCACCCGCTACGCCGAACTGGCCTTCGCCGAACGGCAGTCCTGGACCATGGCCGGGATCTGCCAGGCCGGTGATGTCCTCGGGCTGATCGACGGCGATGTGGCGGTCATCGGCGCCGATCTCGCCGCCACGGCCGAGGCGGTGCTCTCGCGGATGCTGGCGGCCGGCGGTGAACTGGTGACGCTGGTGCTCGGCGAGGATGTGCCCGACGCCCTCGCCGACCGTCTGGAGCGATACGTACGGGACGGGCATCTTGCCGTCGACACGGTGGTCTACAGAGGCGGCCGGCAGTCCGCGCCGCTGCTGGTGGGCGTGGAGTAGCGACGCCCTCGGCACGGCCACGACCTGCGCAAACGTCTAGGGTCTTTCGTTTGGGTCTGGCTGGATCAGGGAGTGCCCGCCGCGGTAGCGGCTGATGTCGGCGTTGGTGCCGTGGATCGCAAGGCGGAGGAGGGAGCCCACGCGGAGCGTAGGCGACTGACGACAACGCGGCGAGGCGCGGTGCCAGGGCACGCGAGCCCAGCCAGATCCAAACGAGAGGCCCTAGGTGCGCGACGTGTGTCAGTGGAGTGGTGTGCAATGGATCGCGTGTCCGCGCTGGATGAACCTCTCAAGAAGACGCTCGGCCCCGCCACCGCGAAGGTGATGGCCGAACAGCTCGACCTGCACACGGTCGGTGATCTCCTGCACCACTACCCCCGGCGGTACGAGGAGCGCGGCCAGCTCACCACGCTCGCCGATCTGCCGCTGGACGAGGACGTCACCGTCGTCGCCCAGGTCGCCGACTCCCGGATCCTGACGTTCAACCACGGCAGAGGCCAGCGGCTGGAGATCACGCTCACCGACGGCAGCGGCCGGCTCCAACTGGTCTTCTTCGGCAGAGGAATCCACAAGCCGCACAAGGAACTCCCGCCGGGCAGCCGCGGGATGTTCGCCGGCAAGGTGTCCGTCTTCAACCGTAAGCTCCAGCTCGCGCATCCCACCTATGTGCCGCTGGGCAGGGACGGCGGCGAGTCGGTGGAGGACACGGCGAGCGCCGTGGACGACTTCGCGGGCAAGCTGATCCCGATCTATCCGGCCTGCAAGGGACTGGAGTCCTGGAAGATCACCAAAGCGGTCGACGCGGTGCTGCCGAGGGCCGTGGAGGCCGCCGATCCGCTGCCGTCCGCACTGCGGGAGGGCCGTGGCTTCGTCCCGCTGCCCGAGGCGTTGTACAAGGTCCACCGGCCCGAGACCAAGGCGGACATCGAGGACGCCAGGCAGCGGCTGAAGTGGGACGAGGCCTTCGTGCTCCAGGTCGCGCTCGCCCGGCGGCGCCACGCCGACGCGCAACTGCCCGCCGTGGCGCGCAAGCCCGTGGCGGACGGCGTGCTCGACGCCTTCGACGCCGAGCTGCCCTTCACTCTCACCGACGGCCAGCGGAAGGTCACCGCCGAGATCTTCGCGGACCTCGCCACCGAACATCCCATGCACCGGCTGCTCCAGGGAGAGGTCGGCTCGGGCAAGACACTGGTCGCGCTGCGGGCGATGCTCGCGGTCGTCGACGCGGGCGGCCAGGCCGCCATGCTGGCGCCCACCGAGGTGCTCGCCCAGCAGCACCATCGCTCGATCACGGAGATGATGGGCGAGCTGGCCCAGGGCGGGATGCTGGGCGGCGCCGAGCACGGCACCAAGGTCGTGCTGCTCACCGGCTCCATGGGCGCCGCCGCGCGCCGTCAGGCGCTGCTCGATCTGATTACCGGCGAGGCCGGGATCGTGATCGGTACGCATGCCCTGATCGAGGACAAGGTGCGCTTCCACGATCTCGGTCTGGTCGTCGTGGACGAGCAGCACCGCTTCGGAGTGGAGCAGCGCGACGCGCTCCGCTCCAAGGGCAAGCAGCCGCCGCATCTGCTGGTCATGACCGCCACGCCCATTCCCCGTACGGTCGCGATGACCGTCTTCGGTGATCTGGAGACCTCGGTCCTGGACCAGCTCCCGGCCGGGCGCTCGCCGATCGCCAGCCATGTCGTACCGGCCCAGGACAAGCCGCACTTCCTCGCCCGCGCCTGGGAGCGGGTGCGCGAGGAGGTCGGCAAGGGCCATCAGGCGTATGTGGTCTGCCCGCGCATCGGTGATGACGAGGACGAGAACGGCAAGAACGGCGGGAACGGCAAGAACGGCGGGAACGGCGGGAACGGCAAGACACAGAAGGCCAAGAAGACCGCCGCCGACGACGCCGAGAAGCGGCCACCGCTGGCCGTGGTCGACGTGGCCGAGCAGCTCACCAAGGGACCGCTGGCCGGGCTGCGTATCGAGGTTCTGCACGGACGGATGCAGCCGGACGACAAGGACGCCGTGATGCGCCGCTTCGCCGCGGGCGAGGTGGACGTACTGGTCGCGACCACGGTCATCGAGGTCGGTGTGAACGTGCCCAACGCCACCGCGATGGTGATCATGGACGCGGACCGGTTCGGTGTCTCCCAGCTCCATCAGCTGCGCGGGCGCGTCGGCCGCGGCTCGGCGCCCGGACTCTGTCTGCTGGTGACGGACATGCCGGAGGCGAGTCCCGCCAGGGCCAGGCTCGGCGCGGTCGCCGCCACTCTCGACGGCTTCGAGCTGTCCCGTATCGATCTCGAACAGCGCCGTGAGGGCGATGTCCTCGGCCAGGCCCAGTCCGGTGCGCGCTCCTCGCTGCGGATGCTCGCGGTCATCGAGGACGAGGAGGTCATCGCGGCGGCACGCGAGGAGGCCGTCGCGGTGGTCGCCCGGGATCCGGAGCTGACGGACTCGCCCGAGCTGCGTACGGCGCTGGACGCGCTGCTGGACACGGAACGCGAGCAGTTCCTCGACAAGGGCTGACAAGGGCTGACGCGGCCAAGGGCTTGAGGCAGCCACCGGCACCGGCCGGGCCCGCCCGGTGCGTACGCCATATCGTGGGGGCGAGACCTCCCGGACCTACTGGACCTCCCGGACCCTCCTGCCCACGACACGACCCGAGGACCCGACACCCATGACCCGCGTGATCGCCGGTGCCGCCGGCGGACGCCGCCTCGCCGTCCCGCCCGGCCACGGCACCCGCCCCACCTCCGACCGTGCGCGCGAGGGCCTCTTCTCCAGCTGGCAGTCGCTCCTCGGCACGCTCGACGGCATCCGGATCGCCGATCTGTACGCCGGCTCCGGCGCCGTAGGACTGGAGGCGCTCTCGCGCGGCGCCGCACACGCCCTGCTGGTCGAGTCCGACAGCCGCGCCGTCCGTACCGTCCGCGAGAATGTTGCCGCGCTCGGCCTGCCCGGCGCGGAGGTCCGGCCAGGCAAGGCCGAGCAGATCGTGCAGGGCCCGGTCCCGGACACGCCGTACGACCTGGTGTTTCTCGATCCGCCCTATGCCGTCACGGATGACGATCTTCGGGAGATTCTGCTCACACTACGGACGAAGGGCTGGCTCAGCGGCGATGCCGTCGCCACCGTGGAACGCAGCACCCGGGGTGGGGAGTTCGGCTGGCCGGAGGGTTTCGCGCCACTGCGGTCCCGTCGCTACGGCGAGGGAACGCTTTGGTACGGTCGCGCCGCCTCTACGTGCGAAGACGCACCATGACCGGACCGGAGAGCGAGGGAGTTCAGTTGCGCCGCGCCGTCTGTCCGGGGTCCTTCGACCCCATCACCAATGGACATCTCGACATCATCGCCCGCGCCTCCAAGCTGTACGACGTCGTACATGTCGCGGTGATGATCAACCAGTCCAAAAAGGGACTGTTCACGATCGAGGAGCGGATCGCCCTGATCCGCGAGGTCACCGCGGAGTTCGGCAATGTCGAGGTCGAGTCCTTCCACGGTCTGCTGGTCGACTTCTGCAAGGAGCGCGACATCCCCGCGATCGTGAAGGGCCTGCGGGCCGTCAGCGACTTCGACTACGAGTTGCAGATGGCCCAGATGAACAATGGCCTCTCGGGCGTCGAGACCTTGTTCGTGCCCACGAATCCCACCTACAGCTTTCTCTCGTCCTCCCTGGTCAAAGAGGTCGCGACCTGGGGCGGAGACGTCTCCCATCTGCTGCCTCCGGCCGTCCACACGGCCCTGATGGAACGCCTCGGCAAGCGCTGACGCACCGACTGTCCGTCATCCGGTGTCGGACGGGCTCGCGGTGGCCTTACAGTCGTTGCGTCCGTCTTCCAACCAGTCTGAGAGAGTGGCGAGCACCGGTGGACGTGCAGAAGAAGCTCGACGAGATCGTCGACACGGTGGGCAGTGCCCGCTCCATGCCCATGTCGGCGTCCTGCGTGGTGAACCGCGCCGAGCTGCTCGCGATGCTCGAAGAGGTACGGGAGGCGCTGCCCAGCTCGCTGGCGCAGGCCCAGGAGCTGCTCGGCGGCCATGAACAGCTCGCCGAGCAGGCCCGGCAGGAGGCCGATCGCATCATCGCGGCGGCCCACGCCCAGCGCACCGCGCTGATCTCCGACACCGCCGTCGCCCGCCAGTCCCAGGACGAGGCCGCCCGTATCCTCGACGAGGCCCGCAGGGAGGCCGAGGAGATCCGCGCCGAGGCGGACGACTACGTCGACTCCAAGCTCGCCAACTTCGAGGTCGTTCTCACCAAGACCATCGGCTCCGTCGACCGCGGCAGGGAGAAGCTGCTCGGCCGCGGGCCCGGCGCCGAGGACCACGGATACGGCACCGGCGAGGCGGACGACGCCGACGACGCACCCGAGTACAGCGCCGATCCCGACACCCTGATCCGGCGTGCCGACGACTATGTGGACGCCAAGCTCGGCGCCTTCGAGGCCGTACTGTCCAAGACTCTCGAAGCCGTCGGACGCGGCCGGCAGAAGCTCCACGGCCGTATCGCCTCGGACGATCTCGGCGCGCACATGGCGGCCCAGGACGCGGCGGGACCGCAGGGACGCACCAGCGACGCGGACTATCTGGCGGACCTCGCGGAGACGCCACGCGTCGCGGCCGCGCCGCCCGTACCGGCCCAGCAGCCGTCGTACACCGATCCCGAGCCGTCGTACGCCGATGCCGCCCCCGTACCCGCGCCCGGCTACGCCCAGCCCGCCGACGCGTACGCCGCGACCGGCTACCAGGAGCCGGTGTACGCCGCCGACGGCGGTTACGGCGGCTACCAGCAGCAGGACGCGTACGCCTATCAGCAGGACCCGTACGCGTACCAGCAGCAGGACTACGGCCAGGTGCAGAACCAGGGATACGACCCGAACTACGGCTGGCAGCAGCCGGCCGCGCCTCAGGCCCAGCTCCCGGCGCTGCCCGCACTGCCCCCGGCTCCCGAGCCGCAGAGTGCCCTCGACGAGACCAGCCTCTTCGACACCAGCATGATCGACATGGATCAGCTCCGCCGCTACGAACAGGGCCGCTGACTCCGGCGGACCGCACGGGCCGGAACGCACCGGATTGGGCCTATGGCGGCCGGTCCAGTACCCTGGCTCTTCGGCCGCGTGTATGCGCGTATGTCTGCGGGCCCGGCTGCCCGGTCCGCTTCCGCGACGGTAGCGGCCCCCACACGATCCGAAAGCGGGAAAAGCCCTGAACGCGCGTCTCGACCACCGCAACCCCCTCGTGTTCGACACACACGAGCTGGGGCGGCGCCCTGGTGCGCTCCAGAGGCTGACCCGCCCGGTGCCCGCCCCCAAGGACCTCGGTATCGCGGGGGTGATCGGAGCGCCCGAGGGCGCTCCGGTGGAGCTGGATCTCCGCCTCGAATCGGTCATGGAGGGAGTGCTCGTCACGGGCACCTCCCGTGCCATGGCCGAGGGCGAGTGCGTAAGGTGTCTGGAGCCGTTGCGCCAAGAGGTGACAGCGGACTTCCAGGAGCTGTTCTCGTACCACGACGCCGACGACCGGGGCCGCCTGCGCGCGGAGCCGGATGTGGACGAGGACGACGAGGACAGGCTCTTCATCGAGGACGGACTGTTCGACCTCGAACCCGTGCTGCGTGACGCGGTGGTGCTCGCACTGCCGATGCAGCCGGTGTGCCGGGAGAACTGCGCCGGTCTGTGTGCCGAATGCGGCATCAGGCTGGACGGGGATCCGGGCCACCACCATGACGCCGTCGACATCCGTTGGGCGGCACTGCAGGGACTCGCCGAGACCGTCAAGGACGGCGAGAAGGACAACATGGGCGGCGCCGATGCGGGCGTCGACGAGAAGCAGGAGAAGTAGCCGTGGCTGTTCCGAAGCGGAAGATGTCGCGCAGCAACACGCGCCACCGCCGGTCGCAGTGGAAGGCTGCGGTCCCCACCCTGGTTGCGTGCGAGCGCTGCCAGGAGCCGAAGCTTCAGCACATCGCGTGCCCGAGCTGCGGCACCTATAACAAGCGCCAGGTCCTCGAGGTCTGAGCGGCTGGTGAGAGGCTCGATGTCTGAACTGTCCCCTGACAAGAAGCAGCCAGACAATGGCAGTTCGGCCTCGTCCCACACGCTTCTGGAAGGGCGGCTCGGGTATCAGCTCGAGACCGCCCTTCTGGTGCGTGCGCTGACCCATCGTTCGTACGCGTACGAGAACGGCGGTCTGCCCACCAACGAGCGGCTCGAATTCCTCGGGGATTCGGTGCTCGGACTGGTGGTCACGGACACGCTGTACCGCACCCACCCGGATCTGCCTGAAGGCCAACTGGCCAAATTGCGGGCCGCGGTGGTCAACTCACGCGCACTGGCGGAAGTGGGCCGCGGCCTCGAACTCGGCTCCTTCATCCGGCTCGGCCGTGGTGAAGAGGGCACGGGCGGCCGGGACAAGGCGTCCATCCTCGCCGACACCCTTGAAGCGGTGATCGGCGCGGTCTATCTCGACCAGGGCCTCGACGCGGCGTCCGAGCTGGTGCACCGGCTCTTCGATCCGCTGATCGAGAAGTCCTCCAACCTCGGGGCCGGCCTGGACTGGAAGACCAGTCTCCAGGAGCTGACCGCGGCGGAGAGTCTCGGTGTTCCCGAGTATCTCGTCACGGAAACAGGTCCCGATCACGAGAAGACCTTCACTGCTGCCGCCCGCGTCGGTGGTGTCTCGTACGGCACCGGCACCGGCCGCAGCAAGAAGGAGGCGGAGCAGCAGGCGGCGGAGTCCGCGTGGCGGGCCATCAAGGCCGCGGCGGAGGAGCGGGCGACGGCGGAGCGTACGGCCGTCGGTGCTCCGGACGAAGCCGGCTCCGACGCGGAAGCCGTGGCCCAGGTACGGGCCCGGGCCGACAGCGAAGCCGAGGCAGAAGCTGATACCGACGCCGAGGCAGGCGTCGAAGCAGGCGTCGGTGGGGAAGCCGATGGTGAAGGGGCTGCCGAGAGCCCTTCGACCTCGCCGTCCGCATCTGCTCCGGCACCTGCACCTGCACCTGCGCCTTCTCTGGCATCGGAGGAGCAGCCGCCCGCCGAACCGGCCGGTGCCTGACCGTTCTGCTCCCTTCCCGGTACGCCCCTCCCGCCGCCGTTCGGCGTGAGGGGCGTCCTGATCTTCCATGGAGGAGTCCCGTGCCCGAGCTGCCCGAGGTCGAAGTCGTCCGGCGTGGACTCGAACGCTGGGTGAGCGGCAGGACGGTCGCCGAGACCGAGGTGCTGCACCCGCGCGCGGTACGGCGGCATCTCGCCGGCGCCGAGGACTTCGCGGCCCGTCTCAAGGGACACACCATCGGTACGGCCCGCCGCCGTGGCAAGTACCTCTGGCTGCCGCTCGCCGACACGGACACCGCCGTCCTCGGCCATCTCGGGATGAGCGGTCAGCTTCTCGTCCGGCCCGAGGACGCGCCCGACGAGAAGCATCTGCGGATCCGTGTCCGCTTCGCCGACACGCTCGGCACGGAGCTGCGCTTCGTCGACCAGCGGACCTTCGGCGGTCTCTCGCTCCACGAGACCACTCCCGACGGACTGCCGGACGTCATCGCGCATATCGCCAGGGATCCGCTCGACCCGGACTTCGTGGACGGCGACTTCCACACCGCGCTGCGGCTGCGCCGTACCACGGTCAAGCGCGCGCTGCTCGACCAGTCACTGATCAGCGGCGTCGGCAATATCTACGCCGACGAGGCGCTCTGGCGCGCCAAGGTCCACTACGAACGGCCCACGGCCACCTTCACCCGGCCGCGCTCCGCCGAGCTGCTCGGTCATGTACGGGATGTGATGAACGAGGCGCTCGCGGTCGGCGGCACCAGCTTCGACAGTCTGTACGTCAATGTGAACGGCGAATCGGGCTACTTCGACCGGTCGCTGGACGCGTACGGACGTGAGGGCGAGCCGTGCCGGCGCTGCGGGACGCCGATCCGCCGCCGGCCGTGGATGAACCGTTCCAGCTACTTCTGCCCGCGCTGTCAGAGGCCGCCGCGCGCCGTTTCGTAGCGCTCGGGCGGTGTCTCGTCACGCTCGCGCGGCGTGTCGTACCGCTCCCGGGCCGCGAGCACCTCGGGCATACGCTCCTCGACCAGCCGGATGAGACCGAGCAGCCGCCCGGCGATCTCCCGTCCCAGCGGTGTCAGCGCGTAGTCCACCCGCGGTGGATTGACCGGCCGTGCGTCACGGCGCACCAGACCGTCCCGCTCCAGGGCGTGCAGCGTCTGCGAGAGCATCTTCTCGCTCACGCCGTCGACGCGCCGCCGCAGTTCGTTGAAGCGGCAGCCGCTCTCGTACAGGGCGCCGAGCGTCAGACTGCCCCAGCGGCCCGTCGCATGCTCCAGCGTGGAGCGCGAAGGGCACTGCCGGGAGAACGCATCGAAGGCGGGACCGTCCATGGCGGTCACCCTACAACCGAAAGCGCTGCCTGACAGGTGGCGCTTTCTGATGGTTAGTGACTTCCCGGGCGTCCTGGGAGTCCCGGGCGTCCGGACGCGTTCTAGAAGCCGAAGTCCTGTGTCCACCAAGGGCCGCCGGAGCCGTTGTGGACACCGACGCCGAGCCTGGTGTAGTCGCAGTTCAGTATGTTCGCGCGATGGCCCTCGCTGTTCATCCAGGAGTCCATCACCGCCTGGGCCGTGGCCTGCCCGCGGGCTATGTTCTCGCCGCCCAGGCCCTTGACCCCCGCCGCGTCGGCGCGGTCCCAGGGCGTCCGGCCGTCCGGATCGGTGTGGTCGAAGAAGCCGCGCGCCGCCATGTCCTCGCTGAAGTCCTGCGCCAGCGCGCCCAGACTCGCGTCGGCCCGTACCGGAGCGCATCCGGCCTTCGCGCGCTCCTGGTTGACCAGACCGAGCACGGCCGCCGCGGTGGACGTGGGCGCCGCGGGCGTCTCGACGGCGCGTTCCGTGGTCTGCTCGGGCGCCGGAGTCAGGCTGACGAACGGCGAGGCGCTCTGCTCCACGGGCTCGTCGGCCTCGGTCTTCGGCGGCGCGGGCGCGGTGGTCTTCGTACGCTGCTTCGGCACACCGGACGGCTTCGCGGCGCCGGTGGGAGAGGCCTGCTTGGAGGCGGACTTCGGCTGTCCGGCGGACGCGGCCGGAGAGGCCGGAGCCTCGCGCGTCGGCTCGGCGGACGAGCCGCCCTGCTCCTCCAGCTCCGGAGCGCCCTCGGTGCGTATCTGCCCGTCGGGAGCGCTGCCGCCCACGGTGTACACGCCGCCGCCCGGCAGCAGTCCGGACGCCACGGCGACCGCGCCCACGGCCATCGCCGCGGAGGCGCCCAGCAGGCCCGTACGGATGGGAGCGACGACCCGTCCCTTCCTGCGCGGAGCGCCCCGGTGCCTGGCCGCCGTACCGTCGTACTCCTCGGCGGCGGGCCTGGCCGCCGGTGCGGCGGCGGGTGCGGCGGAGCGTCGATGGCGTCCCATCTGCTGTGCCTTCCTCATGCTTCTCGACGGCAACGTGTCTCACCCGTTCGAGTGAGGCTCATTGCGACGGGACTGTACGGCATGACGTCTGGGGCCGCCGGGGCTAGTGAGCAATTGGCTGGTTGGCTTACGCGCATGACAGAACGCATGACAGAGCGCGTGACCGAAGAGGTACGACTGACGGCCTGGGTGCGCGGCCGGGTACAGGGAGTGGGATTCCGCTGGTTCACCAGGGCGAACGCGCTGGAGATCGGTGGACTCAGCGGTTTCGCGGTGAATCTGGACGACGGCCGGGTCCAGATCGTCGCCGAGGGACCACGTGAGAATTGCCACCGTCTGCTGGAGTGGCTGCGCTCGCCCGACACACCCGGGCGCGTAGACGGAGTGACTGAGATCTGGGACACCCCGCGCGGTGGCTACGAGAGCTTCGCGATCCGCTGAGCGTCCCGCTCCGAGGAGCCGTCCGCGAGCCCTCCACAGACCCGGGGCACCCGCCCAAGCCCGCGATGACCTGGTGGTTGCCAAGAACGGCGGACCGTGTCAGGCTGCCCGATTAACGATGATCCCCCAGCCCTCCGGGCGCCGCGGGAGAGCCGGTGCCGCGCATGCCGCGGCCGTGTGCCCCGGGCGGCCCGTCGGCACGGGCTGTGATCGTGTTGACCGTCAAACTTTTTGGTGAGAGTCTGGAATCCCCGCGCACCTCAGCTGTTTGGCAGTAAAGAACCGCAGTGAAGAACAAGCACTGCCAGGCACCGCGGGTGCGATTTCCCTCACGACCCACACCGCATCCGGTCGGTCACTCAGTGTGGAGGACCATCCATCATGGCAAAGGCGCTTCTCGGTTATGTCGGCGGTTCCGACCCGCGACTCCTCGCCGAGATGCGACGGCTTCAGCAGCGCGTACAGGACCTCGAATCCGAACTCGTACGGATCCAGTCCGAGAACGACGCGCTGAACGACGCCGTCGCACAGCACCCTCGAGAGTCGCTGCTCGACGGCATCGACATTGATGTTCATCAGGCGGAGCCTGCGCTCACCTGACGACAGCCCCCCTCGGGGTCGGGTGAGAAACACTCTCGCAAGAATATGCAAGGGACGCTTCGGCGTCCCTTCTTTCTTTCCATCTTCCGCTGTACAAACCATGGTTGGCGCCGCAACGACTTTCTTAACGTCTGATGTGCCCTGCGCGTTCCGCGGTGAAACCGGCAGCGGACGATCGGGGCGGGGTAGAGTCCAGCGGCGTGCATCTCAAGGCCATGACCCTGCGCGGGTTCAAATCCTTCGCCTCCGCCACGACGCTGCGCTTCGAGCCCGGAATCACCTGTGTCGTCGGGCCGAACGGCTCCGGCAAGTCCAATGTGGTGGACGCGCTCTCCTGGGTCATGGGCGAGCAGGGGGCCAAGTCGCTGCGCGGCGGCAAGATGGAAGACGTGATCTTCGCCGGGACGACCGGCCGGCCGCCGCTCGGGCGCGCGGAGGTCTCGCTCACCATCGACAATTCCGACGGTGCGCTGCCCATCGACTACGCGGAAGTCACGATCACGCGGATCATGTTCCGCAACGGAGGCAGTGAGTACCAGCTCAACGGCGACACCTGTCGGCTGCTCGACATCCAGGAACTGCTCTCCGACTCCGGTATCGGCCGTGAGATGCATGTGATCGTCGGACAGGGCCAGCTCGACTCCGTACTGCACGCCGATCCGACCGGGCGCCGGGCCTTTATCGAGGAGGCGGCCGGCGTTCTCAAGCACCGCAAGCGCAAGGAGAAGGCGCTGCGGAAGCTGGACGCGATGCAGGCGAATCTCGCCAGGGTCCAGGACCTCACCGACGAGCTGCGCCGTCAGCTCAAACCGCTCGGGCGGCAGGCCGCGGTCGCCCGCAGGGCCGCCGTCATACAGGCCGATCTGCGCGACGCGCGGCTGCGGCTGCTCGCCGACGATCTGGTGCGGCTGCGCGAGGCACTCCGTACGGAGATCGCGGACGAGGCCGAGCTGAAGCAGCGCAAGGAGGACGCGGAGCGCAGGCTCAGAGCGGCGCTCACACGGGAGGCGGAGCTGGAGGAGGAGGTACGGCGGCTGGCGCCACGGCTCCAGCGGGCCCAGCAGACCTGGTACGAGCTGTCGCAGCTCGCGGAGCGGGTGCGCGGTACGGTCTCGCTGGCCGACGCCCGGGTGAAGAGCGCGACCACGGCGCCCACGGAGGAGCCGCGTGGGCGCGATCCCGAGGACATGGAGCGCGAGGCCGCCCGGATCCGTGAGCAGGAGGCGGAGCTGGAGGCCGCGCTGGAGGCGGCGGAGCACGCGCGGGAGGACACCGTCGCGCACCGCGCCGAGCTGGAACGCGAGCTGGCGGCGGAGGAGCGCAGGCTCAAGGACGCCGCGCGGGCGATCGCCGACCGGCGCGAGGGCCTCGCCCGGCTGACCGGCCAGGTCAACGCGGCGCGCAGCAGGGCCGCCTCGGCCCAGGCGGAGATCGGCCGGCTCGCGGCGGCCCGGGACGAGGCGCGGGAGCGCGCCGTCGCCGCGCAGGAGGAGTACGAGCAGCTCAAGGCCGAGGTGGACGGCCTGGACGCCGACGACCATGAACTGGCCGGACGGTACGAGACGGCACGCGGCGCGCTGGCCGAGGCGGAGGCCGCGCTGACGGCGGCGCGCGAGGCCGCCACCACGGCGGAGCGCACGCGCGCGGCCGTCGCCGCCCGCCATGACGCGCTCGCCCTCGGGCTGCGCCGCAAGGACGGCACCGGCGCCCTGCTCGCCGCGCGCGACCGGCTCACCGGACTGCTCGGCCCGGCCGCCGAACTGCTCGCTGTCACCTCCGGCTACGAGATCCCGGTGGCCGCGGCCCTCGGCGCCGCCGCCGACGCGATCGCGGTCGCCGATCCCGCCACGGCGGCGGAGGCGATCCGTCTGCTCCGCAAACAGGACGCGGGCCGCGCGTCCCTGCTGCTGGCGAGCAGGGCCGAGGCGGTCGGTGTCCCCGGGCAGGCGGGCGAGGACACTCGCGGTGCCGTGGCACCGCCTGGCGGGGACGAGTCCGCCGCGCCGACGGCTCCTGTCGGCACGACCGTCGGTGTGCCGGGCCAGGCCGGCGACGAGGCCAGGGGCGGGACCAGCGCGGCCGGTACGGCCGCAGGCGTGCTGCCCGGCCAGGCGGGCGGTACGGTGCCGGGCCGCGGCGATGCCGGGCCGGAGTCCCGCCCGCGCCCGCACGGTGGAGTACCCGCCCAGCCGGGCGAGGCCTCCGCCGACGGTGACGGCGCCGGACCGTCCGGCAGGCCGCCAGGAGAGGACGGTCCGGTCGGTGGCGGTCCCGCGGGTGAGATCCCTCCTACCGCCGCGCCCGGCGCGCCCGGTCGGGCCGAGGGCGGTACGGGCCCGGCCCCCGGCGCGGAGAGCGCGGCCCGTACCGACGCGCCCGTCCGTACCGCCGTCGCCGTGGGCGGGCCGTATGTGGTCGATCTGGTGCGAGGGCCCGCCGCGCTGATGGAGGCCGTGCGGCGGCTCGTGCGGGACACCGTCGTCGTCGGCACGCTCGAAGAGGCCGAGGACCTTGTCGCCGCGCGGCCCGAGCTGACCGCCGTGACCGCCGAGGGCGATGTCCTCGGCGCGCACTTCGCGCAGGGCGGATCCGCGGGCGCGCCCAGTCTGCTGGAGGTGCAGGCGTCCGTGGACGAGGCCGCCGCCGAGCTGGCGGAGCTGGCCGTACGGTGCGAGGAGCTGGCCGAGGAGCAGCGGCTGGCCGTCGAGCGGCGGGCCGGGTGCGCCGCGCTCGTGGAGGAGCTGGGCGAGCGGCGCCGCGCCGCCGACCGGGAGAAGTCCGCCGTGTCCGGACGGCTCGGCCGGCTCTCCGGGCAGGCCCGTGGCGCCGTCGGTGAGGCCGAGCGGACCGCCGCCGCCGTCGCCAAGGCCCAGGACGCGCTGGAGCGCGCCACCGCCGAGGTGGAGGAGCTGGCGGAGCGGCTGCTCGTCGCCGAGGAGGCGCCGGTGCAGGAGGAGCCCGACACCTCCGTACGGGACCGGCTCGCCGCCGACGGCGCCAACGCCCGCCAGACCGAGATGGAGGCCCGGCTTCAGGTCCGTACCCATGAGGAGCGGGTGAAGGGGCTCGCGGGCCGGGCCGACGCGCTCGACCGTGGCGCGCGCGCCGAGCGCGCCGCGCGGGCGCGCGCCGAGGAGCGGCGCGCCCGGCTGCGCCACGAGGCCGAGGTCGCCGGCGCGGTCGCGGCCGGCGCCCGGCAACTGCTGGCGCATGTGGAGGTGTCGGTCGTACGGGCCGAGGCCGAGCGCGTCGCGGCCGAGGCGGCCAAGGCCGAGCGCGAGAGGGAGCTGGTCGCCGAGCGGAACCAGGGCCGCGACCTCAAGAGCGAGCTGGACAAGCTCACCGACTCGGTTCATCGGGGCGAGGTGCTCGGCGCCGAGAAGCGGCTGCGGATCGAGCAACTGGAGACCAGGGCACTGGAGGAGCTGGGTGTCGAACCGGCCGGGCTGATCGCCGAGTACGGCCCCGACCAGCTCGTCCCTCCGTCACCGCCCGCCGAGGGCGAGGAGCTGCCCGACGATCCCGACCATCCGCGCAATCAGCCGAAGCCGTACCTACGGGCGGAGCAGGAGAAGCGGCTCAAGTCGGCCGAACGGGCCTATCAGCAGCTCGGCAAGGTGAATCCGCTCGCCCTTGAGGAGTTCGCGGCGCTGGAGGAGCGGCACAAGTTCCTCTCCGAGCAGCTCGAAGACCTCAAGAAGACCCGTGCCGATCTGCTCCTTGTGGTCAAGCAGGTGGACGAGCGCGTCGAGCAGGTCTTCACCGAGGCCTACCGGGACACGGCCGTCCAGTTCGAGGGCGTCTTCTCCCGGCTCTTCCCGGGGGGCGAGGGACGGCTGATCCTCACCGACCCGGAGAACATGCTCACCACCGGGGTGGATGTGGAGGCCAGGCCTCCGGGCAAGAAGGTCAAGCGGCTGTCCCTGCTCTCCGGCGGTGAACGGTCCCTGACGGCCGTGGCGTTGCTCGTGTCGATCTTCAAGGCGCGGCCGAGTCCGTTCTATGTGATGGACGAGGTCGAGGCGGCGCTGGACGACACCAATCTCCAGCGGCTGATCCGGATCATGCAGGAGCTCCAGGAGAGCTCCCAGCTCATTGTGATCACCCATCAGAAGCGGACGATGGAGGTCGCGGACGCGCTGTACGGAGTCTCCATGCAGGGCGACGGCGTCTCCAAGGTGATCAGCCAGCGGCTGCGCTGACCTCGCGCGCCTCCGTAGCGTCTCCGTACGGGCCGGGCCCAGGCGCCGGCCGGACCGTTTCCGTCTCCCGGTGGTGGGCAGCCGGGAGTTGTGCCCCACTGGAAGGGTTTGCCACACCCTCACGTCCGGCGCGGCACGGCCGGGCGGCTCCAGGAGCCCATGTGACCAGCACAGCGAAGCCGCCGCCGCCGACCGGAGGCCGGGCCCCTCACCCGGAACACCTCGGCCATGTCATCTTCATCACGGCGTCGGCCGCGATGGGCGGCTTCCTCTTCGGCTACGACAGCTCGGTCATCAACGGCGCCGTCGAGGCGATCCGCAGCCGGTACGCCATCGGCTCCGCGGCCCTCGCCCAGGTCATCGCGATCGCGCTGATCGGCTGTGCGATCGGCGCGGCGACGGCGGGCCGGATCGCCGACCGTATCGGCCGTATCCGCTGTATGCAGATCTCCGCGGCCCTCTTCACCGTCAGCGCGGTCGGCTCGGCGCTGCCCTTCGACATCTACGACCTCGCGGTCTGGCGGATCATCGGCGGCTTCGCGATCGGTATGGCGTCGGTGGTCGGTCCCGCGTATATCGCCGAGGTCTCGCCGGCCGCCTACCGCGGCCGGCTCGGCTCCTTCCAGCAGGCGGCGATCGTCGTCGGTATCGCCGTCTCCCAGCTGGTGAACTTCGGCATTCTCCAGCTCGCCGGCGGCGACCAGCGCGGCAGGCTCCTCGGTCTGGAGGCCTGGCAGTGGATGCTCGGTGTGATGGTCGTTCCCGCGCTGCTGTACGGGATGCTCACGCTCGCCATCCCCGAGTCGCCGCGCTATCTGATCTCCGTGGGCCGCACACGGTGCGCCAAGGAGGTGCTCGCCGAGGTCGAGAACAGGGACGTCGATCTGGACGCTCGGGTCGCCGAGATCGAGCACGCGATGCGCCGTGAGCACACATCGCGGTTCAGGGATCTCAAGGGCAGCCGGTTCTATTTCCTGCCCATCGTGTGGGTGGGTATCGGGCTCTCGATGTTCCAGCAGCTCGTCGGCATCAATGTCGCCTTCTACTACTCGGCGACGCTCTGGCAGTCGGTCGGCATCAATCCGTCCGGCTCGTTCTTCTACTCGTTCACGACGTCGATCGTGAACATCATCGGCACCGTGATCGCGATGGTGCTGGTCGACCGGGTCGGCCGTAAACCGCTCGCGCTCACCGGCTCGGCCGGTATGGCGGTCGCGCTCGCCTTCGAGGCCTGGGCGTTCTCCGCGCCTCTCGTCAACGGCAAGCTGCCCGCCACCGAGGCCACCGTCGCGCTGGTCGCGGCCCATGTGTTCGTCCTCTTCTTCGCGCTCTCCTGGGGCGTCATCGTCTGGGTCTTCCTCGGCGAGATGTTCCCGAACCGGATCCGGGCGGCGGCGCTCGGTGTCGCCGCCGCGGCCCAGTGGATCGCCAACTGGGCGGTCACGGCGAGCTTCCCGAGTCTGGCCGACTGGAATCTCTCCGGCACGTATGTCATCTACACCTGCTTCGCGGTGCTCTCCATCCCGTTCATGCTGGTGTTCGTCAAGGAGACCAAGGGCAAGACGCTGGAGGAGATGGGCTGACCGGCCGGTTGATCGGACGGGCCGGTCCGGTGGGCCAGACCAGGGCCGGGACCGGCCGTGGCTGATACTGGGAGCGTTATGGAACTCGTCATCCTTGTTGTAGTCATCGCCCTGGTCGCGGTCGTCGCGATCGGCGGGCTCGTGGTCGGCAGCCGCAGAAAGAAGAAGCCGCCGACCGGGCCACCGTCGAGTACGCCGACCATCACAGCCCCGCCCGCCGAACCGCATATCGGCGACGAGGCGGAGGAACCGCGCGACGAGTCGCGCCGCACGATCGAGGAGGTCGGCCTCCCCGACTCCACCGGCACCCAGGTCGTCGTCGAGGAGCCGCCCGTCGCCGAGCCGCTCGCGCCGGCGATCGAGATTCCCGAGCCGACGGCGGGCCGGCTGATCCGGCTGCGCGCCCGGCTCGCGCGCTCGCAGAGCTCCCTCGGCAAGGGACTGCTGACGCTGCTGTCCCGGGAGCATCTGGACGAGGAGACCTGGGAGGAGATCGAGGACACTCTCCTCACCGCCGATGTCGGTGTCGCGCCCACCCAGGAACTGGTCGAGCGGCTGCGGGAGCGGGTACGGGTGCTCGGCACGCGTACGCCGGAAGGGCTCCGTAATCTGCTCAGGGAGGAGCTCGTCCAGCTTCTCGGTACGGACTTCGACCGCGCGGTGAAGACCGAGAGCCTGCTGGACACTCCGGCCGTGGTGATGGTCGTCGGTGTCAACGGCACCGGCAAGACGACCACGACCGGCAAGCTGGCGCGCGTGCTGGTCGCGGACGGGCGGTCGGTGGTGCTCGGCGCCGCCGACACATTCCGCGCCGCGGCGGCCGATCAGCTCCAGACCTGGGGCGAGCGGGTCGGCGCGCGTACGGTACGCGGTCCCGAGGGCGGCGATCCGGCGTCGGTCGCCTTCGACGCGGTCAAGGAGGGCATCGCGGAGGGCGCGGATGTCGTACTGATCGACACCGCGGGCCGGCTGCACACCAAGACCGGGCTGATGGACGAGCTGGGCAAGGTCAAGCGCGTCGTGGAGAAGCACGGGCCGCTGGACGAGGTGCTGCTGGTCCTGGACGCGACGACCGGACAGAACGGGCTGGTCCAGGCGCGGGTGTTCGCGGAGGTCGTGGACATCACCGGCATCGTGCTGACAAAGCTGGACGGTACGGCGAAGGGCGGCATCGTGATCGCGGTGCAGCGGGAGCTGGGCGTACCGGTGAAGCTGGTGGGGCTGGGCGAGGGCGCGGACGATCTGGCGCCGTTCGAGCCCGAGGCGTTCGTGGACGCGCTGATCGGGGACTGACTCCTCGCGGCGGCGACACACCGGGCGCGACACACCGGGAGCGGGAGGCAGGGGCAGCTGAGGTGCCCTCGCCTCCCGCCCGCGTTTCGGAGTGCTGACGCCCGCGTTTGAGTGTGTTGACGAGTCAGTGTGTTGACGAGCGATGGCAGACATACGCCAGGGTGCCCAGCAGCAGCCGGGCCTGCGGCGGATCGGCCGCGTTGTCCAGCGACGGCGGACGCAGCCAGCGGACCGGGCCCAGGCCCGGCACCTCCGAGGGCGGGGCCATGACATGGCTGCCCGAGCTCAGACCGCGCAGATCCAGATCCGCGTCGTCCCAGCCCATCCGATAGAGCAGCTCGGGCAGTTCGGCCGCGGCGCCCCGCGCGACGAAGAAGTGGGCGCGGCCGGCCGGAGTCGCCATGACCGGGCCCAGCGGCAGTCCCATCCGTTCGAGCCGTACGAGAGCGCGGCTGCCCGCCTGCTCGGCCACCTCGATGATGTCGAAGCCGCGGCCCACCGGGAGCAGCACCGCCGCGTCCGGCACCGCCGACCAGAGCCGGGTGACCTCGTCGAGCGTGGCGCCCGCCGGCACCTCCGGGCGGAAGTCCAGCGGATGGGCGCCCGGCGACGCGCAGTCCGCCGAGCCGCAGGAGCACACACCGCCCGTGGCCCGCGCGCCGGGAACGACGTCCCAGCCCCAGAGTCCGGTGTACTCCGCCACCGCGGTGCACTCTGTCGTCCGGCCGCGGCGCCGTGAGCCGGACCGTATCTCCCGGATGCCGCCGATCGTGAAGCCCATGCCCCCTCCAACGGGTTGAACTCACCGGTGGTTACGTCTCGCAGTCTGCCCGTGACACTCCGTCGCCACCGGGGCGGTTCGGACGGCGTGAAGTGGCACTTGGGGTAGTGCGACCCGATGTGCGCGCCCCGGCGCACAACGCTGCGCGGGCCGCTGGTCAATGTGTGTCAAGTCAATCGCGCTCGGTGGGAGGTGAGTTCATTCGAAGGGGTGGCGAATGGTGGCGTTTGTGGAATCACCCTCGCTGGACGGGTGATCGTAGGATTACTTTCAGTGCACGAACCGTGGGGAAAAGCGCACGCGCGGGTATGCCGGGGGCAACTCGGTTTCCTGTTCGAAGGGGCGCGACCTCAGGACAGCCGGCCATGATTCACGGCATTCTGGTACCGGTTCGCGCGACAGGGCTTCAGCGGATGGGGGCGTTCCAGTGGGCGGCAGCGGCGCAGGCGGTACGAATACCGGCAAGCGTCCGAATGGGCAACTCGGCTCGTGGTTCTTGCGCAGCGGCTGGTCGAAAGGCGAACTGGCGCGTCAGGTCAACCGCAGAGCACGGCAGATGGGCGCGCACCACATCAGCACGGACACCTCGCGCGTGCGCCGCTGGCTCGACGGCGAGCAGCCGCGCGAGCCGATCCCTCGTATTCTCTCCGAACTCTTCTCCGAGCGCTTCGGCACCGTTGTCGGCATCGAGGAACTCGGACTGCGCACCGCGCACCAGTCGCCTTCGGTGTCCGGTGTCGATCTGCCCTGGGCGGGACCGCAGACGGTCGCCCTGATCAGTGAATTCTCCCGGAGTGATCTGATGCTGGCACGGCGCGGTTTTCTCGGCACCTCGCTGGCGCTCGCCGCGGGCCCGGCCCTGGTCGAGCCCATGCAGCGCTGGCTGGTGCCCATTCCGGCCGGAGATCCGGGCGGACCGCGGATCGAGTCCGTTCCCTCGCACCGGCCCTCCAAGCTCTCCGGGCCCGAGCTGGAGCTGCTGGAGTCGACCACCGCGATGTTCCGCCAGTGGGACGCGCAGTGCGGCGGCGGTCTGCGGCGCAAGGCGGTCGTCGGGCAGCTCCACGAGGTCACGGATCTCCTTCAGGAGCCGCAGCCCGAGGCCACCGCGCGGCGGCTCTTCCGGTGCGCGGCCGAGCTGGCCGAGCTGGCCGGCTGGATGAGTTATGACGTCGGTCTCCAGCCCAATGCGCAGAAATACTTCGTCCTCGCCCTGCACGCGGCCAAGGAGGCCGGCGACAAACCGCTCGGCTCGTACATCCTTTCCTCGATGAGCCGTCAGATGATTCATCTGGGCCGGCCCGATGACGCGCTGGAGCTGATCCATCTCGCGCAGTACGGCAGCCGTGACTGCGCCACGCCCAGGACCCAGGCGATGCTGTATGCGATGGAGGCGCGCGCGTACGCAAACATGGGACAGCCCGGCAAGTGCAAGCGGGCCACCAGAATGGCCGAGGACACCTTCTCCGACGCCGGGCTCGACGGCGAGGCCGAGCCCGACTGGATCCGCTTCTTCTCCGAGGCCGAGCTCAACGCGGAGAACGCCCACTCCTACCGCGATCTCGCCTATGTCGCGGGCCGCAGCCCCACCTACGCCTCCCTCGCCGAACCGCTGATGCAGCGCGCCGTCGACCTGTTCGAGAAGGACGATGAGCACCAGCGTTCGTATGCGCTGAACCTGATCGGCATGGCCACCGTCCATCTCCTCAAGAAGGAGCCCGAGCAGTCCACCGCCCTGGCCCAGGAGGCCCTGAAGGTGGCGCGCAAGGTGCGCTCCGAGCGCGTCAACACCCGGCTGCGCAAGACCGTGGACACCGCGGCCAGGGACTTCGCCGATGTCGCCGAGGTCACCGATCTCACGGATCTGCTCACCGCTCAGCTGCCCGAATCCGCCGAAGCCGTCTGAAGCGGCCGGCCCGCGCGCCGGACACCGAAGCCCCGGCCGCGGCGCTCACCCCGTACCGCCCGACACGGCTCCCCCGCCGCCAGGTCAGCAGGGTGAGGGCCGCGGCCGGTTTCCGATGTCCGCAGAGGGTATCCGGGACCGCCGCGGCGATCCGCCGGTTCACCGGCTCGTAACACGCAGGTAGCCTTCGTCACGGGTGTGAAACATCGAGCGGCACTGACGGAAACCGCGTTGCGCCAATCTCCTCAGCACAAGTCGGCCCATACCTTGAGCATCCGCACGGGCCGTTCCGACCGCGAGGAGACGCTGGCCTTGAATGGCGCAGATACCGCATTCGTACTGATCAGTGCCGCGCTCGTCATGCTGATGACGCCCGGCCTGGCATTTTTCTACGGCGGCATGGTGCGGGTGAAGAGCGCCCTCAACATGCTCATGATGTCCTTGATCTCGCTCGGTATCGTCAGTGTGCTGTGGGTGCTGTACGGGTACTCGCTCACCTTTGGTGACGACATCGGCGGCGGGCTCCTGGGCAACTTCGACCACATCGGTCTGAAGGGCATTTCGGCGGAGACGCTGACCGGAGGCAAGGAAGGCATTCCCGTCTTCGCCTTCGCCCTCTTCCAGCTCATGTTCGCCGTGCTCACCCCGGCACTGATAAGCGGTGCGCTGGCCGACCGCGTGAAGTTCAGCGCCTGGGCGCTGTTCATCACGCTCTGGGTCTCCGTGGTGTACTTCCCGATCGCCCACTGGGTCTGGCAGTCCGACGGCTGGCTGTTCAAGCTCGGCGTCATCGACTTCGCCGGTGGTACCGCCGTGCATATCAACGCCGGTATCGGCGCGCTCGCGGCCGTTCTCGTCGTCGGCAAGCGCATCGGATTCAAGAAGGACCCGATGCGCCCGCACAACCTGCCGCTCGTCGTCCTCGGCGCCGCTCTGCTGTGGTTCGGCTGGTTCGGCTTCAACGCCGGTTCCGCCCTGGCCGCCAATGGCACCGCCGCCCTGATGGCCTTCAACACCCAGATCGCCACCGGCGCCGCGATGCTCGGCTGGCTGATCTACGAGCGCATCCGCCACGGCGCGTTCACCACCCTGGGTGCCGCCTCCGGCGCCATCGCCGGCCTGGTCGCCATCACTCCGTCCGGTGCCGCCGTCAATCCCTTCGGCGCCCTGCTCATCGGTGTCGTGGCCGGTGCGGTCTGCTCCTGGGCCGTCAGCCTCAAGTTCAAGCTCGGTTACGACGACTCCCTCGACGTGGTCGGTGTCCACCTCGTCGGCGGTGTGATCGGCACCCTGCTCGTCGGCATCCTCGCGATCGACGGCGTCGGCGGCGGTTCGCAGCTCGGCAAGCAGGCCGTCGGTGCGTTCTCGGTGATGGCGTACTCCTTCGTGGTCTCCTGGATCCTCGCGAAGATCGTCGATGTCACCATCGGCTTCCGGGCCTCCGAGGACGACGAGACCAGCGGTGTCGACATGGCCTTCCACGCCGAGACTGCGTACGACTACAGCGCGGTGGGAGGGTCGCCGTCGGGCCGTAGTAGCGTGCCCGCCGCCAACCAGGACGGTATCGCCGCGGCGACGAACAAGAAGGTGGACGCATGAAGCTCATCACCGCAGTCGTGAAGCCACACAGGCTGGACGAGATCAAGGAGGCCCTCCAGGCCTTCGGTGTCCATGGGCTCACGGTCACGGAGGCCAGCGGATACGGCCGGCAGCGCGGTCACACCGAGGTCTACCGGGGTGCGGAGTACACCGTCGACCTCGTACCGAAGATCCGCATAGAGGTGCTGGTCGAGGACGGCGACGCGGAAGAGCTCATCGATGTGGTGGTGAAGGCCGCCCGCACCGGCAAGATCGGTGACGGGAAGGTATGGAGCGTACCGGTCGACACGGCGGTCCGGGTCCGGACCGGCGAGCGCGGCCCGGACGCACTCTAATGCCCCTCCCGGCCGCGTTTGCCCTGTCGCGGCGCCCTGCACGCGCGCTCGCGGCGTTGGCCAAAAGCCCTGGTAGCTCCGCTACAAGGACTTCCGGCCGCCTTGCGATCGCACGCACCGGACGCCGCTCCTTGACGGGCAAACATTGCCGGTCGCGGCACTAGAGACGGGAACGACTGGGTGACGAGCCTCGAAGAGACGACCGAACAGGCAGACTCGGGACCCAGCGGCTATGCGGCGGCCCGGCTGCGCCTTCTCCAGGAGAAGACGCGGCCAGGGCCGCCGCGCCGTGCCGCCCTGGCCCGGCTGACCGACGGCTGGCTGAACGCGCTGTTCACCACCGCCGCCCAGGAGGCCGGAGTACGCGGCGCGGCCCTCGTGGCCGTCGGCGGCTACGGACGAGGAGAGCTGTCGCCGCGCAGCGATCTCGATCTGCTCCTCCTGCACGACGGTAAGTCCGGCGCGGGCGCCATCGCCGCCCTCGCCGACCGGGTCTGGTATCCGGTCTGGGACCTCGGACTCGCCCTCGACCACTCCGTACGCACGCCCGGAGAGGCCCGCAGAACGGCGGCCGAGGACCTCAAGGTGCAGCTCGGACTCCTCGACGCCCGGCATGTCGCGGGCGATCTGGGCCTGGTCACCGGAGTACGGACCGCGATCCTCGCCGACTGGCGCAACACCGCCGTCAAGCGCCTTCCCGCCCTGGACGAACTGTGCCGGGAGCGCGCCGAGCGCCACGGCGAACTGCAATTCCTGCTGGAGCCCGACCTCAAGGAGGCCAGAGGCGGTCTGCGCGACGCCACCGCGCTGCGCGCCGTCGCCGCGTCCTGGCTCGCCGACGCGCCTCGCGAAGGGCTCGCCGACGCCCGCCGCGCGCTCCTCGACGTACGGGACGCCCTCCATCTCACGACGGGACGCGCCACCGACCGGCTGGCCCTCCAGGAACAGGATCCCGTCGCCAAGGAACTCGCCCTGCTCGACGCCGATGTCCTGCTGCGGCAGGTGTACGAGGCCGCGCGCACGGTCTCGTACGCCTCGGACGTCACCTGGCGCGAGGTCAACCGGGTGCTGCGCTCCCGGTCCGTACGCCCTCGGCTGCGGGCCATGCTGGGCGGCAGGCCCGCTCCCGAGCGCACTCCGCTCGCCGACGGCGTCGTGGAGATGGACGGCGAGGCCGTGCTCGCCCGTGCCGCGCGTCCCGAACGGGATCCCGTACTGCCTCTGCGGGCTGCTGCCGCCGCCGCTCAGGCCGGACTGCCGATCTCGCTGCACGCCGTACGGCTCCTGGGCACCGCCGCGAAACCGCTGCCAGTGCCCTGGCCGGCCGAGGCCCGCGAGGAGCTCGTCACCCTGCTCGGCGCCGGAGAGTCCACCGTCCCGGTCTGGGAGGCGCTCGAAGCCGAGGGCCTGATCACCCGGCTGCTGCCCGACTGGGAGCGGGTCCGCTGCCGGCCCCAGCGCAACGCCGTCCACACCTGGACCGTCGACCGCCATCTCGTGGAGACCGCCGTCCAGGCCTCCTCGCTCACCCGCCGGGTGAGCCGTCCCGACCTGCTGCTCGTCTGCGCGCTGCTGCACGACATCGGCAAGGGCTGGCCCGGCGACCACTCCGTGGCCGGTGAGGTCATCGCCCGGGACGTGGCCGCCCGGATCGGCTTCGACCAGGAGGACATGGCCGTTATCGCCACGGTCGTACGCCACCATCTCCTGCTCATCGACACCGCGACCCGGCGCGATCTGGACGATCCCGCGACCGTCGCCTCGGTCGCCGCCCGGATCGGCTCCGTCAGCACACTCGAACTGCTGCACGCGCTCACCGAGGCCGACGCGCTCGCCACCGGGCCCGCGGCCTGGTCGTCCTGGCGCGCCTCGCTCGTCGACGACCTCGTCGCACGCGTCGCCGCCGTCCTCGCGGGCGACGCGCCCGCCGAGCCCGAGCCCACCGCGCCCAGCGCCGAACAGGAACGGCTGGCCGTCGAGGCGCTGCGCACCGGCGATCCGGTGCTCTCGCTGCGCGCCCAGGCCGAGACCAGGCAGGAGGAGGACGGCACACCCGAGCCCGTCGGCGTCGAACTGCTCATCGCCCTGCCCGACCAGCCTGGCGTCCTGCCCGCCGCGGCCGGAGTGCTGGCCCTGCACCGGCTCACCGTACGGGCCGCCGATCTGCGCGCCATCGAACTGCCCACGGAGCTGGGCGGGACCACCGGGCCCGGCGGCACCACGGAGGTGCTGCTGCTGAGCTGGCGCGTCGCCGCCGAGTACGGCTCGCTCCCGCAGGCCGCCCGGCTCCGCGCCGATCTCGTACGGGCCCTGGACGGCTCGCTGGACATCCCCGCCAGGCTCGCCGAGCGCGAGGCGGCCTATCCGCGCCGCCGCGGTGTGCAGGCGCCGCCGCCACGGGTGACGGTCGCGCCGACCGCCTCACAGCTCGCGACGGTCATCGAGGTCCGCGCCCAGGACGCGCCGGGACTGCTGCACCGGATCGGGCACGCCCTGGAGGAGGCGGCGGTACGGGTGCGCAGCGCCCATGTCTCGACGCTGGGCGCGAACGCGGTGGACACGGTCTATGTCACGCGCGCGGACGGCTCGCCGCTGCCGGAGGCGGACGCGGTGGCCCTGGCGAAGGGCCTGGAGGCGGCCCTGAGCTGACGCCCGGGACAACGGGCGCCGGGCTTGTGGTGTCGCCGGTGTCGCCCGGGGACGACGGACGCCGGGGCACCGGCCGTACGGTGGAGCGTGCCACCCGTACGGCCGTGCCCGCCGCGGGGCAGACCTCACCGCACGCGGCCGGATACCCTGGGGGACGGTCTGTCCTTCACCGCGCGGGGACGGCCCCCTCATCCGCTCCCGACCTGAGGATCCGCGACCACCGTGTTCGACACTCTCTCCGACCGCCTCTCAGCGACGTTCAAGAACCTCCGCGGCAAGGGACGGCTGTCCGAGGCGGACATCGACGCCACCGCGCGCGAGATCCGTATCGCGCTCCTCGAAGCGGATGTCGCGCTGCCCGTCGTGCGCGCCTTCACCGCGAATCTCAAGGAGCGGGCACGCGGCGCCGAGGTCTCCCGGGCGCTCAATCCGAGCCAGCAGATCCTCAAGATCGTCAACGAGGAACTGGTCGGCATCCTCGGCGGTGAGACCCGGGTCCTGCGCTTCGCCAAGCAGCCGCCGACCGTGATCATGCTCGCGGGTCTCCAGGGCGCGGGCAAGACCACACTGGCCGGAAAGCTCGGCCTCTGGCTCAAGGGCCAGGGCCACACACCGCTGCTCGTCGCCTGTGACCTCCAGCGTCCCAACGCCGTCAACCAGCTCGCCGTCGTCGCGGACCGCGCGGGCGTCGCGGTGTACGCGCCGGAGCCGGGCAACGGCGTCGGCGATCCGGTCAAGGTCGCCAGGGACTCCATCGACTACGCGAAGACCAAGCAGTACGACGTCGTCGTCGTCGACACCGCGGGCCGCCTCGGTATCGACCAGGAGATGATGAAGCAGGCCGCGGACATCCGCGACGCCGTCAGCCCCGACGAGACGCTCTTCGTGGTCGACGCGATGATCGGCCAGGACGCGGTCAACACCGCCGAGGCCTTCCGCGACGGTGTCGGCTTCGACGGTGTCGTGCTCTCCAAGCTGGACGGCGACGCCCGAGGCGGCGCGGCTCTCTCCGTCGCGCATGTCACCGGCAAGCAGATCATGTTCGCGTCCAACGGCGAGAAGCTGGAGGACTTCGACGCCTTCCACCCGGACCGTATGGCGTCCCGCATCCTCGACATGGGTGATCTGCTCACCCTGATCGAGCAGGCGGAGAAGACGTTCAGCCAGGCCGAGGCCGAGAAGATGGCCTCCAAGCTGGCGAGCAGCAAGGGCGGCAAGGACTTCACGCTGGACGACTTCCTGGCGCAGATGGAACAGGTCAGGAAGATGGGCAGCATCAGCAAGCTGCTCGGGATGCTGCCCGGTATGGGACAGATCAAGGACCAGATCAACAACATCGACGAGCGCGATGTGGACCGTACCGCCGCGATCATCAAGTCGATGACTCCCGGCGAGCGCACCGACCCGGTCATCATCAACGGCTCGCGCCGGGCCCGTATCGCCCGTGGCTCCGGAGTCGAGGTCAGCGCGGTGAAGAACCTCGTGGAGCGGTTCTTCGAGGCCCGCAAGATGATGTCGAGGATGGCGCAGGGCGGCGGAATGCCCGGGATGCCGGGCATGCCCGGGATGGGCGGCGGGCCCGGCCGTGCGAAGAAGAAGCAGAAGCAGGCCAAGGGCAAGCAGCGCTCCGGCAACCCGATGAAGCGGAAGGCCGAGGAGCAGGCCGCGGCGGCGCGGCGCGAGGAGGCCGCGGCGCAGCCGGGCGGCGCGTTCGGGCTGCCGGCCGGAGATCAGGACAAGAACTTCGAACTGCCCGACGAGTTCAAGAAGTTCATGGGCTGACGGGGTCGGCCGGGCGGAGCGGCGGGGCTTCTCGGGGCTCACGAAGGGTTCACGAGCCGACGCGCGCTCCCGTCCGTACGGCACCGTTCGCCAGGGCTCTGGTGTCCAGGCCCAGCGACCGTGCTGCCATGGCGCTGACGTCCGCCAGTGTCGGCGCGTCCGGGAGCAGTTCGGTCCCGGCCGTGCCCGGCCGGTACATCAGCACAGGTACGTACTCACGCGTGTGATGGGCATGGCCGATCGTCGGATCGTTGCCGTGGTCGCCGGTCACGATCAGCCGGTCGCCCGGCCGGTCCAGCAGTCCGATCAGCGCGGCCAGTCCCGCGTCGGCCCGCTCCAGGATCCGGCCGTAGCGCTCGGTGTCCTGCTGATGTCCCGCGAGATCGGTCTCCTGGACATTGGCGACGACCAGCCCGGCGCCCGGCGTGCGCACCGACTCCAGCGTGTACGCGAGGACGTCCGCGGTGCCGACGGCCGGCCGCCGTACCGCCGTCCCGCAGACGAGGATGTCCGCCGCCTTGCCGACCAGCGTGACCGGGATGCCCGCGCGGGCCGCCAATTCGGGCAGTTGCCGGGTGTGGTCGAGATCCGCGCCCAGATGCCGGACCTCCAGCCCGCCGTTGCGGTAGAAGCCGCTGGCCGGTGTGTCGAGACCGACCGTACCGCCGTCTCCGTCCCGTACGTACGCGCCGAGCGGCCCGTCCGCGTGGCCGCCGACGGCGATCACGCGGGCGACGGGCGCCACCGTCCGTACCGTACGGGCGATGGCGAGGATCCGGTCGAAGGGCAGATCCGTCAGCCGGCCTGACACATTCCAGTTGATGCCGGGATCGGCCTCCAGATTGTCATGGACCAGTGCGGAGCCGTCGACAAGCAGCAGCTGACGCCCGTCCGGCAGCTCCACCCGATGTCCGGCGGCTTCGAGCGCCGAGGCGACCTCGTCCAGATGCTCACCGAGCCGCGCCACCGTCACCCGGCTGAAGTCCGCGCCCATCATGGTCTGGTGCCCGGCGAAGGTGTCCGCGCCCGGATAGCCGAGCGCGGCCCGGCCCACGGCCACCGGAAGCACCGTGTCCCGGGCCAGACCCCGGTGCGGACGGACGAGCCCGAGCCCGAGCGATCCGAGGGCGGGCAGCCGCAGCGGCCGGCCGAGCGCCGTCCGCCCGTGGTCGAGTACATGGCCGCAGGTGTCGGCCGCGAGATCGCCCGGCCGCAGGACTCCGGCGTCCGGCATGGCGCCGATCCCGAATCCGTCGATGACGAGGACGACGGTCTTGCTCATGGCGGTTGGCTCCTTGCTGACGGCGCCTCACAGGGCCCGGCCCCGGCTGTCGTACAGGCCGGTCAGCCGCGGCTCGCCGGCCGAGAGACCGGAGACGACCGCGACGGTCGAGCGTGTGACGAAGATCTGGGTGCGGAAGGCGAGTACGGCGGTGTCGCCGGCCCGGACCGCGCCGGGCGAGGCGGGCGCCTCCAGCAGCCGGTAGTAGTCGATGTTCTCGGCGGGCGCGTCCTGTACCGCGAGGCGCACTCCGGCGCGCGGCAGCAGAGCGTCACGGATGCCCGCGCGCGGGTAGAAACCGCCGCCGTGGAGCGCGGGCCGACCGTCCGCGAGGGTGTGCGCGACCTCGCTGACATAGACATAGGCGGGCCGCTCCGGCTGGTCCGCGTCGATCGCGTGCAGCGGAGTGGTGCCGGTCAGGGAGTGGCCGGGCTCGCCATGGGTGGCGCCCAGCTCCGCCAGCAGCGGCAGACTCGCCATGGAGGTGGCGCTGGGCGCGCTGAGCTTCAGTCCTTCATGGCCGCGCGCGGCGAGCGACTCCCGTGCCTTGAGGGCCAGTTCGAAGGTGGCGGTCGGGACAGGAGCACCGGTCACCGGATCGCAGAGCACACACGGGAACGCGGTGACACCGGCGATTCTGATGCCAGGAAGCTCCTCTGCGGCTGCGGCGAATCCGTCCACGGCATCGAGCGGTACACCGCCCTCCTGACCGGGATAGACCGATCCCGAGGCGCCCTCGATCCGTACGAACACGTCCTGGACGAAGCCCAGTCCACGGGCGGCGTCCGAGACGGCCCGTGCGTTGGCGAGGTCGAAGACCGTCACGGCCTCGGGCCGCCACCCGAGCAGCTCCGGCAGTTCGCGGTGCGGGATCTGTACGAGATGGCCGAGGTTGCCCGCCCGCGCGCCGTTGGCGTGCAGGATCCGCGCCTCGGACGGATCGATCGCGGCGGAGCGCGGGATGTGCCGGGCGATCGCCCGGATCAGCGCCGGATTGCGGCCGAGCTGTTTGACGACGAACCAGAGCGAGAGCCCGAGCCGTTCGGCCTCGGCGGCCAGCAGCGCCGCGTTGACCTCGACGGCGTCGGCGTCGATGACATACGTGTCGGGCGGGACGGCGCCGGACCGGTGCAGCGCGGTCGCCGCGTCGACGAGCCCGGGATTGCGGGTGAGGACGGTGTCCAGGAACACGGTCAGCCCTTCAGCTCGTGCGGCTCGTGCAACTCGTGCGGCTCGTTCAGCTCGCGCAGCGAACGGCGCAGGATCTCGATGACGAGATCGGCGCCGGCCCGCATCGGGTTGATCCGTACGGTCCAGTCGGCGAGTTCGGGAGCGTCCTCCAGCGACGAGGCGGAGAGCCGGTAGACGAGCGGCGCGATCTCGTAGCGGGAGTTGGAGCCCACCGGATAGGGCGCCGCGCCGTGCCGGGCGGCGACGGCGGGCAGTTCACGGGCCGCCGGCCGGTCGAGCCGTACCAGCAGACAGCGGTCCTGCGCGTTGGCGATCCGTACCTCCGCGACACCGGGCACCTCACCGGCGCTGAGCCGGGCGGCGACCTCCTCGCCCACCTGGGACTGGAGCGCCCACATGACCGGGACATGGGTGAGGGCGCGCAGCGCGTCGAGCGCCTGGTGGCCCTGGACCTGGCCGCCGCCCGAGTAGTTGTCGGCGCGCACGCGCGCGACGAGATCGCGGGCGCCGACGATCGCGCCGACGCCCTCGGGGCCGTGCAGCTTGAAGAGGGAGAAGCAGGAGGCGTCCGCGCCGAGTTCGGCTCCGGAGGCCGGGACGCGCATCACCGCGTAGTTGTCGTCCACGACGGTACGGACTCCGGCGGCGCGGCAGAGCGCGAGGATCTCGCCCGGTTCGTAGGAGTCGGCGAGCCGCTGTCTGCTGTGCTGGACGTACGCCCAGCCGAACGCGCCGGACTCCAGGGCCTGCCGTAGCGCCGTCGGATCGTTGAAGTCGGCCTCTGTGGTGCGGACACCGAGTCCGCGCAGGGTGGTGGCGGTCGACTTGTAGACGGGCGCCCGGTGGATCAGCAGCGGAGCGCCGGGAGAGACGGCGGCCTGGAGCGCGGCCCGGATGGCGCCCGTTCCCGCGCCCTGGACGAGCGCGGCGTCCTCGGCGCCGAAGTGGTCGGCGAGTACGGCCTCGACGCGCGCGGTGGTACGAGGCCGGCCGAGTCCCGGTACGACACCGGCGTCGGCCTCGAAGAGCTGAGGGCCCTCGAAGTGGGCGGCGACACACTCCAGCAGCCGGTACTGGAGTCGGACCGCGTCCTCCAGTGACACCGTCGGCAGCGGGAAGGTGGGAGGAAGCTGGGCCGGGGAAAGTTGTACGGACATCTCAGATTTCCTCCGCGTCGGTGCCGGTGCCGGTGCTTGGGGCTGTTCCTGTGCCGGTCAGAAAGCGCAGCGGATTGCGGCGCGTCATCAGGTCGATCAGCGAACCGTCCACGCCCGCCGCGCGCGCCTTCGGCAGGAAGGAGCGGAAGAGATGCCCGTATCCCTGGCCGCCCTCCGACTCCAGATAGCCGTGGCGTGAGATGTCACCGCTGAGCAGGATCCGGTCCGCGTGTCCGGCCTCCAGCAGCGCGAGCAGCAGCCGCAGCCGGGTGTCGTCGCTCTGGTAGCTCTCCTTGCCGACGGTGTCGAAGGCGACGTACGCGCCGCTCGCGGCCAGTTCACGGTGGACGGCCGGAGCGTCGAGCAGATCCTGGTGGCCGAGGGAGATCCGGTGCGGTGCCAGGCCCGTACCGGTGAGCAGATCGAGCTGGGCGAGCGCGCCGCGGCCGAGCTGGGCATGGGTGGCGACGGAGAGTCCGGTGGCGAGGGCGGCATGGGCGGAGGCGAGGAGCGCGCGGGTCTCGGGCTCGCTCGGGCGCTCGCCGTGGCTGCCGATCTCACCGAGGACACCGGGCCTGATCGGGGTCCCACCGGACCCGTCGGACTCGGCGGTGAGCTCATCAGCGAATCCGTCGGTGATCTCCCGGACCAGTGTCTCCGTGAGCTGTTCCACGCTCGCGCCGTGGATCTCGTCCGGGTGGAACGGTTCGTAGTACCAGCCGGTGCCCGCGACGACCGCGACTCCGGACTCCTCGGCGATACGGGCCAGGGCGCGCGGGTCGCGGCCCATGCCACGACAGGTCAGCTCGATGACCAGGCCGAGCCCGAACTCGGCACGTAGGGCGGCCAGTTCGGCGGTGACGGCGGAGCGGTGGCGCGCGGTGTCCAGGATGGCGGCGCCGTCGCCCGCCCGGTCCAGATCGAGGACGAGATGTTCATGGGCGAGCGCCGGGCCGCGTACGGCGGAGACGGGCAGCGGCCCGGCGACGGTGAGCAGTTGGTCACGGGTGTGGGGGACCGGGGAGTGTGCCCCGGGGTGGTGCTGCATGGTGCGGGTGCCTTCCCGGCGCGCCTGGTCGGGACGTGCCTGGATCGGACGGATCGGAGTCGGACGGATCAGAATCGGGCGGACCGGAGGGAGGAAGCGCCTGCCGGGTTGGCCGGGCAGTGGCCTGGTGTCAGCCCTTCAGCGGCGTGAACAGATCCAGCCAGTGGAGGATGTTGAGCAGAACGCCACCGGCCAGGACTGCCGCGGGCGCCGCCGCCATCCGCACCACGGGCCTGCCCATCGCCTCGTTGAGGAGATAGAGCCCGCCGACGACGAGGATGCCGAGACCGCCGCCCATGACATTGGCCGCGAGCAGGGAGCCGAAGAGAATCGCCAGCGCCAGCGTCTCGGTGATCGCGGCGCGCAGATGCTCGGAGGAGTCCCGGACGCTCGGCAGCTTGCCGAGGACCTTGCCTATGGAGGACAGGGCCAGCACTTCGAGAGCGAAAACCACGGCGCCGATGACCGCCGCGAGCAGCGGGTTCGGCAGCAGATAACCGATGGGATAGACGAGCGTGAAGCCGGCGATGCCGTACGCGCCGGAGGCGAGCGCGGTCGTCGCGATCAGCGGGACGAAGCCGAAGACCCGGTAGAAGTCGACCTGGGCCGCCTCGCTGTACTGGCCTTTGGCGATCAGAAAGCTGGTGGCCTCGCCTCCGCCGAATATATGCATCTGCGCCAGGACACAGACTCCGGCGCCCAGCACCATGAACAGCGGCAGATGGCGGCGCAGCCGCAGCGCGCTGGAGCTGAAAAGGGAGGCCATCGGATCGTCCGCGTCCTCCTGGTCCGTCTGTCCCGTACCGGAGGTCTGCTCGCCGGCCGCGAGCGCGGCGGCCCGGTCCGCCGAGCGCTGGACCAGGTCCTTCCTGACCGCGAAGCCGATGAGCAGCAGCACACCGGCGGCCATGGCCAGTGAGCCGGCGAAGACATTGGGCCAGAGCTTCATCGTCAGGATGACGAGCGCCAGCTCCAGCACGGCGGCCAGACCGCCGCGCAGTCGGCCGAACTGCCTGGTGATCGCGAGCACCGGAAAGAGCGTGAAGAGAAAGAGGATCGGTGTCGACATCTGCTGCATCGCGGTCAGGAAGTCGACGGGCAGATTGTGCGCCACATCATTGGCGCCGCTCAGACCGAAGACCACCACCGCGCCCCAGGCGCCGCCGAGCAGCGGCGCGAGCCACTTCCTGGGCGCGAGGATGCCGAGGATGTCGGTGGGCAGGAAGAGCAGCCATGGATTGAGCACACCGCTGGAGAGGGCCATCGGCGCGCCGAGCCCGAAGATGAAGCCCGCCGAGAGCCCGAAGGACACCGCCGTGGTGCCGGAGCGCTTGGAGCGTCCCTGGATGAAGTCGAGCATGAACGGCCGTACGCCGTCGTTGAACACGGCCAGGGCCAGATGCGAGATGAAGGCGGTCAGCGCGCACAGGGCTATGACGAACAGTTTCTGGGTCAGCGAGAAGTCCAGACTGGTGCTCGCTGCGAGGACGGTGTTCACAGGGATGTCTCCTCCGGGCCCTGGCTCATGGATCTACGGGTGGTCGGCTACGGGCGGGCGGTGCCTACGGGCGGTCAGCTACGGGCGGCGATCGCGCGGGCCATGATCGGGGCGATCACATCGATCTGGTCGATGGCGAAACCGAAGACCTTCTTGCCGTCCGCCAGCAGCCCGGCGACCTGGTCCTCGGTGGGCACGGACCGGCCGAAGGTGTGGCAGAGCGGCTGTCCCAGCAGCCCGACGAGGACGCCGAGCGACGCACCGGCGCCGGTGTGGCAGGTGCCGAGGTAGTAGTCGGCCTGGCCGACGCGGAGTTTCATCGCGGCGTCCATGTCGTTGGAGACCGTGATCTCCAGTCCGTCGAGGGCGAGGGCGCTCACGGTGTGCGCGACCTCGGTCTTGCCGACGCCACCGGTGAGGATCTTTGTCATGGCTCAGTCCTTTTCCTTCAGTCGAGTCGAGGGCGATGTCCGTCAGCCGGCGGAGTGCCGGCCGAGTACGGCGAGATGCAGCGCCAGGAAGTTGATCTCGGACTCCGGCAGCTCGGCGCCCAGCTCGCGCCGGGCCCGTACGGAGACGGCGCGCGCCCGTGCCACGGCCTCGGGATGTCCCATGAGCTCGGCCGCCACCTGCTCGTCGGTACGGAACTCCTCGATCGGCGTTCCGTCGAGCAGCCGGTCCAGCGCCATCATGAGATGGCTGGTCAGCATGGCCGCCGTGTCCTCGGTGACGGTGTTGCCCTCGTCGGCCAGTGCGTCCAGCTCGTCCCCGACGAACGTGGCGACCTCGGGCCTGACCTGGCCGCTCTCACGGAACAGCGTGATGCGCAGGGCGAGCTGGTCGTCCATAGTGCTCCCTTCTTTCCGGGTCCTTCCGGTAACGATCAGACAGTAACCAGGATTTTGTATTTTGGGCCGCGCCCGGTGTCCCGTAGATCTCCTTGATCTCCTTCGGTGGGCCGGTCCTTGTCGCGGCGGTCAGTACGAGGGCGCGCGTTCACCGTTCAGTACCTCGGACTGGAGCGTGGTGACGACGGACAGATCGAGCGAGTCCCGTACGGCACCGAGAGCCTTCGCGCCCTCGGTCCTGCCGATGATCGCCGCCCGGGAGTTGCGCAGGGCCAGCTCCCGGGAGACCTCGTCGCCCAGCGGCAGGACGTCCACTCCGGGACCGAGCCGGCCCTGTACCTCGTCCAGATTCCAGACGGTCGCGTCGGCCAGATCGTGCTCGAACAGCTCGCGGAGCTGCATGTACGAGGCCTCGACCCACTTGATGTCGGCGCGCCCGGCGAACGCCCGCTCGGCGAGCATGCGCTGGTCCTCGGAGGCATGGTCGACGGCGACGCGCAGTCCCTGCGTCTCGGGCGTGGTGCCGTGCCGCAGCAGCAGTCCGTGCGCGCCCACATAGGTGGCGGGACCGAGATCCGCGATGAGTTCGACCGGATGCTCCTCGATCAGCCGGTCGGCGGCGAAGCGCGAGAGCACCACGAGATCGACCTTGCCTTCGAGCAGCGCGGTGGTACGGGCACCGGCGCCGCGCATAAAGGTGATCGCGAAGGGCGCGCCCGCCTGCTCGAAGGCCGCGCGCAGCCCGGTGGCGAGCCCTTCGTAGCGGCGGGAGTACGGCAGCGGCATCGCGGCCAGCAGGGTGCCGAGCCCGGAGAGCCGCCACAGTATCGAGCGGTCGGAGCGGACGAGGAAGGTGCCGAGATGGCCCCGGGCCGTGGTCTCGATGGCCTGGGCGCTCTCCAGAAGCTGGAGCGCGGCCTGGACGGTTCCGTTTCCGACGCCCAGCTCCACGGCGAAGTCGCGGACACGCGGCAGCCGGGTGTCCGGCTCGTGGTTCAGCAGCAGAACGGCGAGCTGCCGGGCCGCGAGGCCGTTACGGGTCAGAAAACGTTCGTCAAAGCCGGTCACGGAAGAGACAGTAAACAGGATTCTGGATAGTGACAAGAGGCGCGCACCGGCCCATTCAAGAGGCGCGCACCGGTTCATTGCCGGGCCGATCCCGTACCGGAACGGTGCCTGCGGTTGCTCGGACCGGATCGTCGCAGTTCAGGGCGTACGGGCGATCAGATAGCGGAAGACATTCGGCATCCACACCGTGCCGTCGGGCCGCAGATGCGGCTGGAGCGCCTCGCCGATCTCCTTCTCCACCTGCTGCCGGTCCGTCGCCCGGATCGCCTTGTCGAACACTCCGGTCGACAGCAACCCGCGCACCGCGCTCTCCGTGTCCGCGTAGCCGAACGGACAGGCCACCCGTCCCGAGCCGTCCGGTTCCAGCCCGGCCCGCGCCGCCACATCCTCCAGATCGTCCCGGCGCACCGGACGCCGGGCGTCCTCGCGCAGCCGGTCCGCCGGCCGGCCCGCGACCCGCAGCAGGGCGTACGTGGCACAGCGCTCCGGCGGTCCCCAGCCGGCCAGTACCACCGGCGCGCCATGCTCCACCAGCGGTATCGCCGAGTCGAGGGCGGGCGCCAGTCCCTTCGCGTCGCCCGCCACCGTGCCGATCGGCTGGAAGGCGGTGATCAGGTCGTACGGCGGCCGACCGGGCTCCGTGGCGGCCTCGGCGGCTGCGGCGGCTGCGGCGGCTTCGGCGATCCGGTCCGCGGGCAGGACCGTCCCGGTGCCGGCCGGCCGGTCCTCGCCGTCCCGCTCCCGGTCGGCGAGAAGCCGCTCACGGGCCAGCGCCAGCCGCTCCTGGTCGGCGTCGACTCCGGTCACCCGCGCGCCTCGCGCGGCGGCGAGCAGCAGCGCGAGTCCCGAGCCGCAGCCCAGACCGAGCACCCGTGTCCCGGCGCGTACCTCCAGCCGCTCGTACACCGCCTCGTAGAGCGGCACCAGCATCCGTTCCTGGATCTCGGCCCAGTCGCGGGCGCGTGTGCTCACGACCGTGCGCGTGTCCGCGCGCCCTGGAGGAAGCCGGTGCCGGCCGAGCGTAGGTGCCATGGGCAGCGCCCCAATCCGTCGAGGTCCCCCTGAATGCCAGGGAACTCCCGATCCGCACGCACGTCCAGTGGGTGGTCGGCAAAGCGTGAGTGCACCGGGCGTGCGCCCGGCGCACATGGCTGGATCTCAGTGCCATTCACTGCCCGCCGCACGATGATGATCGGACCGTACGGATACGCCTGGGCGGCGCCGGGCACCGCCGGCGAGGCCGCGCCGGCCGAGCGCGAAGTGTCCGTACGATGCCTTGTCACCGAGGGCGGGAGCGAGGGCGGGGCGGTTCCCGAGGCGGACGGCACTCCCGGTACTGTCGCCGTCGTGGCCCGCGCCTCCTGACGCCCACCGACCGAGGGCGCCCGCACGGCGCCGCCCGGCCCGGCGTTCCCGCCCGCCGCACACCCGCCCGGTGAGCTGGGAAGACGACCGGCAGACGTAGATCGTCTACGCGTCCCTGCGTACGCGGCGCTACGTACCACCTTGGGACGAGCTGTGAGGCTTCTCCGCAGATCGACGCACCCGCCCTCGTCAGGACGCATCAATGGCAACTGACGGGTACGTGCAAATTATTTGGGATGCCCCGTAATGGAACCCGCGAGGGCTCAGGCTCGTTGTTCACGACGTGAGCACGACACCACCTGTTCTCGCCGCAGAGCTGGCGCAGGCGTGGGCCGACATTCAAAGGTCCCACCCCGAGCTGCCGGATCTTGCCGCGCCAGAGTCCCTGATCGGAGAGTCCTCGTCCGCCTGCGGCGCCGAGCTCTCCTTCGAACGACTGCTTCATGAAGCGGTCCATGGCATCGCCGCTGCCAGAGGTGTCCGCGACACCTCGCGCGCGGGCCGCTATCACAACCGCCGATTCCTGGCCATCGCCGAGGAGATGGGCCTCGACCATCCCGAGGAGCCGCATCCCAGCAGCGGTTTCTCGCTGGTCTCGCTCAGCCCCGAGGCCAAGCGCCGATATCGGCCCACCATCGAGCGCCTCCAGCGCGCGCTGAAGGCGCACACGGTCGCGACGGCCGCCGACACCAAGCGCAGCTTCCGCGGTCCGGCCGCCCGGCACGGCTCGTCCGGCGGCGGAGTCCGCGTGAAGGCGGTCTGCGACTGCGGGCGGAACGTACGGGTCGTTCCCTCGGTCCTCGCCCAGGCGCCGATCGTCTGCGGAGGCTGCGGGAAGCCCTTCCGTATCCCGGAAGTGGTGGGAGCCGCGAGCTGATCACCGGCACCGGAGCGGGACCCGCGGCGAGATCCGCGGCGGGGCCCGGTGCGCGACCTGGTGCGGGGCCAGGTGCGCGACAGCGGGCCGCGGACGCCGGGGCATGTAGCGGTGTGTAAGTGTGGCAGAATGGCCAGCTGTACTCGACAGTCGCACAGGACCCCTCTCTCCTCCGGCTGACGCGTCCATCGGGCGGATCGGGTACCGCAACCCCACGCGGCATCCCGTTGTGCCCAACCACGTCAAGACCAGGAGACACCACTCCAGTGGCAGTCAAGATCAAGCTGAAGCGTCTGGGCAAGATCCGTTCGCCTCACTACCGCATCATCGTCGCCGACTCCCGCACCCGCCGTGACGGCCGGGCCATCGAGGAGATCGGTCTGTACCACCCGGTGCAGAACCCGTCGCGCATCGAGGTCGACTCGGATCGCGCGCGTTACTGGCTGTCCGTCGGCGCCCAGCCGACCGAGCCGGTTCTCGCGATCCTCAAGCTCACCGGTGACTGGCAGGCGCACAAGGGCCTCCCGGCCCCGGCGCCGCTGCTCCAGCCGGAGCCGAAGGCCGACAAGCGCGCCCTCTTCGAGGCCGCCGCCAAGGACGCCGGCGACGAGCCCAAGGGCGAGGCCATCACCCAGAAGGCCAAGAAGTCCGACAAGAAGGCCGACGAAGCCGAGTCCTCGGCCACCGCCGAGTCGACCGAGGCCTGAGCATGCTCGAGGAGGCTCTCGAGCACCTCGTGAAGGGCATCGTCGACAATCCGGACGACGTGCAGGTTGCCTCGCGCAACCTGCGCCGTGGCCGTGTGCTGGAGGTCCGGGTCCACCCGGACGACCTCGGCAAGGTGATCGGCCGCAACGGCCGCACCGCACGTGCTCTGCGGACCGTCGTGGGCGCCATCGGTGGCCGCGGCATCCGTGTCGACCTTGTCGATGTGGACCAGGTTCGCTGACAGAGCTGGAACACCGGCACGGGCCGGGGAGGGCCACCGCCTTCTCCGGCCTTCGCTGCTTCCATCGCCGTGTCATTTCATTGCCGTCATGCCGGAAAAGAAGGTGCCTGTAGTGCAGTTGGTGGTCGGGCGGGTGGGCCGCGCTCATGGGATCAAGGGCGACGTCACCGTAGAGGTGCGTACGGACGAGCCGGAACTGCGGCTCGGGCCCGGCGCCGTACTCGCCACGGACCCGGCCTCGGCCGGACCGCTGACGATCGAGTCGGGCCGGGTGCACAGCGGCAGACTGCTGCTGCGCTTCGAGGGCGTACGGGACCGTACGGGCGCCGAGGCGCTCCGTAACGTGCTCCTGATCGCCGAGATCGATCCGGAGGAACTTCCCGAGGACCCGGACGAGTTCTACGACCATCAGCTCATGGATCTGGATGTCGTCCTGGCCGACGGCACGGAGATCGGCAGGATCACCGAGATCTCCCATCTGCCCTCGCAGGACCTGTTCATCGTGGAACGGCCCGACGGCAGCGAAGTGATGATCCCGTTCGTCGAGGAGATCGTCACGGAGATCGATCTGGAGGAGCAGCGGGCCGTCATCGATCCGCCGCCCGGCCTGATCGACGACCGGGCGGAAGTCGCCGGCGGACGGAGCGAGTCCGGCGGACACGATGAATCCGGCGGACAAGGTGAATCCGTTGGGGATGACCACTGATGCGACTCGATGTCGTCACGATCTTCCCGGAGTATCTGGAGCCGCTGAACGTCTCGCTGGTCGGCAAGGCCCGTGCGCGCGGCCGGCTCGATGTCCATGTGCACGATCTGCGGGAGTGGACGTACGACCGGCACAACACCGTCGATGACACTCCCTACGGCGGTGGACCTGGCATGGTCATGAAGACCGAGCCCTGGGGCGAGGCACTGGACGACATCCTGGCGAGCGGCTACGAGACGGGCGCGCACGGACCGGTCCTGGTCGTCCCCACACCCAGCGGGCGCCCTTTCACCCAGGAAGTGGCCGTCGAACTGTCCGAGCGGCCCTGGCTGCTCTTCGCGCCCGCGCGGTACGAGGGCATCGACCGCCGGGTCGTGGAGGAGTACGCGACCCGGATCCCGGTTGTCGAGGTGTCCATCGGCGACTATGTGCTGGCCGGCGGCGAGGCGGCTGTACTGGTCATCACCGAGGCCGTCGCGCGGCTGCTGCCCGGTGTCCTCGGCAATGCCGAATCGCACCGCGACGACTCCTTCGCGCCCGGAGAGATGGCCAATCTGCTGGAAGGGCCCGTCTACACCAAGCCGCCCGAGTGGCGCGGGCGCGGGATTCCGGACGTACTGCTGAGCGGCCACCACGGCAGGATCGCGCGCTGGCGCCGGGACGAGGCGTTCCGCCGTACGGCACTCAACCGGCCCGATCTGATCGAGCGCTGCGACGCGGCGGCCTTCGACAAGAAGGACCGCGAGACGCTCTCGATCCTGGGCTGGTCGCCGGAGCCGGGCGGCCGATTTTGGCGCAGGCCGGATGACATGGAAGAATAGGCCGCTGCCGTACGTCCGGTGTGCGCCCCTGCCACAGGGGGAACGACGCCCGCCCGACGCGAACGGCACCCCGAACTCTCCTCTCGACATCCGCTGATGACCTGTGGCATCAGCGAGGAAGCAGATCCACATGTCCAGCCTGCTCGACACAGTCGACGCCTCGTCGCTCCGCAGCGACCTCCCCGCCTTCCGTCCCGGTGACACGGTCAACGTGCACGTACGGGTCATCGAGGGCAACCGCTCCCGTATCCAGCAGTTCAAGGGCGTGGTCATCCGCCGCCAGGGCTCGGGCGTCCGCGAGACCTTCACGGTCCGCAAGGTCTCCTTCTCCGTCGGTGTCGAGCGCACCTTCCCGGTCCACAGCCCGATCTTCGAGAAGATCGAGCTCGTGAGCCGTGGTGACGTCCGTCGCGCCAAGCTCTACTACCTGCGTGAGCTGCGCGGCAAGGCCGCCAAGATCAAGGAGAAGCGCGACAACTGAGTCGTCGGCCGGGTCGGCGTTCGTCACGTCGCACCCGGGTGCACAGGAGGGCCGGATAAGCTCTGGCCCCGATGGACACCGAAGCGGAGCACACGGAGCGCGACCGCTCTTCCGGATTCCCTGCGGGGACGAGCCCTACGGGGACGGAAGAGCGGTCGCGCTCCGCACGTTCCGTCGGGCATCTTTCCACGGCCCCGGCGCGACGGGTCCCGGGGTTTTCTCCCGGCAGGCTCTCCTTGGGCAGGCTCTCCCTGGGCAGAGCGGGACTGCTCGGTGTCGGATGCGCCGTCGCCGTACTGCTCTTCAGCGCCTTCGTGGTGCAGCCCTTCCGGATTCCCAGTGGCTCGATGGAGCCCACCCTCCAGGTGGGGGACCGGGTGCTGGTCAACAAGTTGGCGTACCGTTTCGATGCCGAGCCGGAGCGCGGCGATGTGGTCGTCTTCGACGGCACCGGATCCTTCGTCCAGCAGCCGCCGCGGGAGAATCCCGTCACCGGACTGCTGCACGGGGCCGCCGCGGCTCTGGGGCTCGCCGAGCCCGCCGAGACCGATTTCGTCAAGCGTGTGATCGGAGTCGGAGGCGACCGGGTGGTCTGCTGCGACAAAGGGGGCAGGGTCGAGGTGAACGGCCGGGCGGTGGACGAGCGGTATCTCCACTTCGGTGACGCGCCCTCCCGGGTTCCCTTCGACATCGTCGTACCGCAGGGCACTCTGTGGGTCATGGGCGACCACCGGAGCAATTCACGCGACTCCCGGGACCATCTCGGCGAGCCGGGCGGCGGCATGGTGCCCGTCGGCAAGGTCATCGGCCGGGCGGACTGGATCGGCTGGCCGCCGGTGCGCTGGTCCGGGCTGGAGCCGACCGGCGCCTTCAGGGACGTACGGAGCCCGGACGGGGCCCATGGGTAAGCGCGGACGGCCCGCGGCCCATGGCGCCGACACCAGGCTCCCGACCGGCTCACGGCCCACCACGGGCCGGACGCTGCCGGGCCGTGCCGAGCGGCGCAAACTCGCCCGAAGGGTCAAGCGGCGACGCCGCAGGTCCGCCGTCGCCGAGATACCGATCCTGATCACCGTGGCGCTGCTGATCGCGCTCGTCCTCAAGACCTTTCTGGTGCAGGCCTTTGTGATCCCGTCCGGATCCATGGAGCAGACGATCAGGATCAGCGACCGCGTGCTGGTGGACAAACTCACACCGTGGTTCGGCTCCAGGCCCGAGCGCGGCGATGTCGTGGTCTTCAAGGATCCCGGCGGCTGGCTCCAGGACGAGAAGCCGCCGCCGGACGATTCGCCGGTTGTCGTCAAACAGATCAAACAGGCGCTGACCTTCATCGGACTGCTGCCGTCGGCCGACGAGCAGGATCTGATCAAGCGAGTCGTGGCGGTCGGCGGCGACACCGTCAAGTGCTGCGGCGAGGACGGGAAGGTCTCCGTCAACGGCGTGCCTCTGGACGAGCCGTATCTGCATCCGGGCAATGTGCCCTCGGAGCTGACCTTCGAGGTCAAGGTGCCGACGGGGCGCATTTTCGTGATGGGCGACCACCGGTCCAACTCGGCCGACTCGCGCTTCCATCTCGACGAGGAGTTCCGGGGCACGGTCTCGGAGGACGAGGTCGTGGGCCGGGCCGTCGTCATCGCCTGGCCGTTCGACCACTGGCGCGGGCTGGAGGAGCGGGCGACGTACGCTTCGGTGCCGGACGCTTCGACTCCGGATGCCTCGGTGCCGGACGGTTCGGCCTCGGACGCGCGAGCCGCGCCGACGACGGCCCGGGGCGCGTCGAATAGTGTGTCCTCCCAGGATCTCAACGGATTGATCCGGCTCCCGAGCCCTGCGGAACTCCCGCTCGTTATGGGAGTGGTGGGCCTGTCCCGTATCGGCGGCAGGCGATGGCACCGCGTAATCGCGCGGAGCACCCGCACGGAGTGAGGAGTGGATGTGGGGGATGTGGCGGTCGGCGCACGATCCGGACACGATGGTCCCGAGGAGGGACACGAGCAGCTCGCCGAGTCGCCCGAGATTGTGACGGACGCGACGGAACAGCGGAACGACAGCCGGAACGACGGCCTGGACGTCGGCCTGGACGGCGACGGATCCGGGGCCGAGGACGGCGAATCCACGAACCTGCGGAAGCAGCGTTCCTTCTGGAAGGAACTGCCTCTGCTGATCGGTATCGCGCTGCTGCTGGCGCTTCTGATCAAGACCTTCCTGGTGCAGGCGTTCTCGATTCCGTCGGACTCGATGCAGGACACCCTCCAGCGCGGTGACCGCGTCCTGGTGGACAAGCTCACTCCCTGGTTCGGCTCCGAGCCCGACCGCGGTGAGGTCGTGGTCTTCCACGATCCGGGCGGCTGGCTGGAGGGCACCCCCACGCCCGACCCGAACGTGGTGCAGAAGTTCCTGAGCTTTATCGGGCTGATGCCGTCCGCCGAGGAGAAGGACCTGATCAAGCGGGTCATCGCGGTCGGCGGCGACACGGTGGCGTGTGAGAAGGGCGGCAAGGTCAAGGTCAATGGGCACCCGCTGAACGAGGAGGGGTACATCTACCCCGGCAACACTCCGTGTGACGACGAGCCGTTCGGGCCGATCAAGGTTCCCGAGGGCCGGATCTGGGTGATGGGCGACCACCGGCAGAACTCGCTGGACTCGCGCTACCACCAGGAGCTGCCCGGCCGTGGCACGGTCTCCACGGACGAGGTGGTCGGCCGCGCCTTTGTCGTCGCCTGGCCGGTCAACCGCTGGTCCTTCCTGCCGGTGCCCGACACCTTCGACCAGTCCGGGCTCGGCACCCATGTGGCGGCGGCCTCGGCGGTGGCTCCCGGAGCGCTGGGCCTGGCCGGCGCGGTGCCTCTTGTGCTCTGGCGCAGGAGGAGGCTGACCGCCGGCGGTACCGCCGGGTAGGGTGCCGTCCCGGATCGCGGGTCTCCGAGGATCGTTCCCGGAGCGGTCATTCTCCGGAGTGGGGGAAGTGCTGGGATGAGCGGAACGGGACGTACGGAAGCAGGACGTACGGAGTCGCCTGGGCAGGCGGCGCCTACGGAAGCGGGACGTGGGACGGACGGCCACGGCCGCCTCGGCAGTGTGCTGTCGGGGCTGGCCGTGGCCGTCGGCTGTGTGCTCTTCCTCGGGGGCTTCGCGTGGGGAGCCGTGGAGTATCTGCCGTACACCGTGCCGACGGACTCGATGGACCCGACCGTGCGGGCGGGGGACCGGGTACTGGCCCAGCGGATATCCGGCGACGAGGTACGGCGCGGTGATGTGGTGGTCTTCACCGACGCGGACTGGGGCGATCTGCCGATGGTCAAGCGGGTGGTCGGGGTCGGCGGCGACAAGGTCGCCTGCTGCGACAAGGACCTCCGGCTGACCGTGAACGGCACACCGATCCAGGAGCCGTATGTGCGCGGGATGCTCGGCGGGACGGCGTCCATGACCGAATTCGACGCGACGGTGCCCGCGGGACAGCTCTTTCTGCTCGGCGATGAGCGCAGCGGCTCGCTGGACTCCCGCGTCCATCTCCAGGACCCGGGCCAGGGCTCCGTACCGCTCTCCGCCGTGGACGCACGGGTCGATGCCGTGGTCTGGCCGCTCGGCCGTCTGATCGACCGGCCCGAGGGCTTCGCGGCGCTGCCGGGCGGGGTGTCCGAGGCAGGGCCGGTACGGCTGATGGCCGCGGCGATCGTGGGCGGCACGGCGCTGATCCTGGGCGGTGCTGCGTACGGACCTGTCGCCCGGTGGCTGTCGCGGTCGCGACGGGCCCGGAGGACCGGGGAGGTGTCCACCGGTGTCCGCTGAGGAAGAGCCCGAGGCAGCGCAGGGTGAGCGGGGCGGGCAGGGCGGGCTGGCTGAGCAGGGCGAGCGGGCCGGGCTGGGCGGGCAGGGCGGGCTTCGCAAGGTGGCCCGGGTGGTGCTGCTGGATCCGCAGGACCGGATTCTGCTGCTGCACGGATTCGAGCCGGACGATCCGGACAAGGACTGGTGGTTCACGCCCGGCGGCGGTCTGGAGGGCGACGAGACCCGGGAAGAGGCCGCGCTGCGCGAGCTGGCGGAGGAGACGGGGATCACACAGGTGGAGCTGGGGCCCGTGCTCTGGCGCCGGATGTGCTCCTTTCCGTTCGATGGGCGACGCTGGGATCAGGACGAGTGGTACTTCCTGGCACGTACGGCGCAGACCGAGACCTCGCCGGACGGGCTGACGGAGCTGGAGCTGCGCAGCGTCGCGGGGCTGAGGTGGTGGACCTCCGCCGAACTCTCGGCGGCGCGTGAGACGGTGTACCCGACCAGGCTCGCCGAGCTGCTGCGTACGCTGCTCGACGAGGGTCCTCCGGATCCGCCGGTGGTCCTCGCCCCCGAAATCGTCTGAGGGTGCGCGGCTCCGGAGCACAATGGGGGGACGTACGGCTGAAGGGGAACATGCCATGAGCGCCGAGGACCTCGAGAAGTACGAGACCGAGATGGAGCTGAAGCTCTACCGGGAGTACCGCGATGTCGTCGGTCTGTTCAAATACGTGATCGAGACCGAGCGACGTTTCTATCTCACCAATGATTACGAGATGCAGGTGCACTCGGTGCAGGGTGAGGTCTTCTTCGAGGTCACGATGGCGGACGCCTGGGTCTGGGACATGTACAGGCCGGCCAGGTTCGTCAAGCAGGTGCGTGTCCTTACATTCAAGGACGTGAATATCGAGGAGCTGAACAAGAGCGACCTCGAACTGCCCGGCGGCTGAAGGACATGAGCCGGGCCTGCGGGCTCGTCCTGTGAGGGGCCGCTGTGACCGTCTTGGGAGGCGCCCGGCCCGCTCGTGAGGGTGACCGAGTTATCCACAACGGGTGAGTTGTCCACCAAGATCCACTTGCTACGGGCGGTCGCGTCAGAGTCGGTGCCGGAGGTGGTGCCGAGATGAACGCGACGGGGGCACTAGGACGGTACGGCGAGGAGCTGGCGGCGCGTCGGCTGGCCGAGTCCGGGATGACCGTGCTGGCACGCAATTGGCGGTGCGGCAGGACGGGCGAGATCGACATCGTGGCCCGGGACAGCGATGCCCGGGGCAGTGATGTGCTGGTCGTCTGTGAGGTGAAGACCCGCAGGGCCGGCTCGTTCGAGCATCCGATGGCCGCGGTCACCCAGGAGAAGGCGGACCGGCTGAGACGGCTCGCGGGCTGCTGGCTGGAGCGGTGCGGCGGCCCGCCGCCCGGCGGAGTGCGGATCGATCTGATCGGAGTGGTGGTGCCCCGACGGGGCGCGCCCGAGGTCGAGCATGCGCGGGGGGTGGCCTGATGGGATTCGCGCGAGCGTGTTCGGTGGCGCTGGTGGGTGTCGAGGGTGTGGTGGTCGAGGTCCAGGCGGATCTGGAGCCGGGCGTGGCCGCGTTCACACTGGTCGGGCTGCCGGACAAGAGCCTGGTGGAGAGCCGGGACCGGGTCAGGGCGGCGGTGGTGAACTCCGGCGCCGAGTGGCCGCAGAAGAAGCTCACGGTGGGGTTGAGCCCGGCGTCCGTGCCCAAGGGCGGCAGCGGGTTCGATCTCGCGGTCGCCGCTGCGGTGCTCGGTGCGGCCGAGCGCCTTGACGCCGCTGCCATCGCCGATCTGGTGCTGATCGGGGAGCTGGGCCTCGACGGGCGGGTCAGACCGGTGCGCGGGGTGCTGCCGGCGGTGCTCGCGGCGGCCGAGGCCGGCTATCGCCAGGTGGTCGTTCCCGAGCAGACCGCGGGCGAGGCGTCCCTGGTGCCCGGGGTGTCGGTCCTCGGAGTACGGAGCCTGCGGCAGCTCATCGCCGTACTGACCGATGAGCCGGTGCCCGAGGAGCCACGGGACACCGTGAGGGGGCGCCCGGACGCGATGACGGCCGGGCTGATGGTGCCGGGCGCGGGCGTCGGCACCGGTCTGGCGGCCGGGGTCGGGGAGAGCGAGGGACACCGGCCCGATCTGGCGGATGTGGCCGGTCAGGCACCGGTACGCAAGGCACTGGAGGTGGCCGCGGCGGGCGGACACCATCTGCTGCTCCAGGGCCCGCCGGGAGCGGGCAAGACCATGCTGGCCGAGCGGCTGCCCGGGATCATGCCGCCGCTCACCGCACAGGAGTCGCTGGAGGTCACGGCGGTGCACTCGGTGGCGGGCATTCTGCCGCCCGGCGAGCCGCTGGTTCGTACGGTGCCCTACTGCGCGCCGCATCACTCGGCCACCATGCAGTCCCTGGTCGGCGGTGGGAACGGACTGCCCAGACCGGGCGCGGTGTCGCTGGCACACCGTGGCGTGCTCTTCCTGGACGAGGCGCCCGAGTTCTCCGGGCGCGCGCTGGACGCACTGCGGCAGCCGCTGGAGTCGGGACATGTGGTGGTGGCGCGCAGCGCGGGAGTGGTGCGGCTCCCGGCCCGCTTTCTGATGGTTCTCGCGGCCAATCCCTGTCCGTGCGGGCGGCACACCCTGCATGGCGCCGGATGCGAGTGCCCGCCCTCGGTGATCCGCCGCTATCAGTCGAGGCTGTCCGGGCCGCTGCTCGACCGCGTCGATCTGCGGGTCGACGTCCAGCCCGTGCACCGCGAGGATCTGATGGGACAAGGCGGCAGAGGCGAGCCCACGGCGGCGGTCGCCGCACGGGTACGGGACGCCAGGGCCCGGTCGGCGGCCCGTCTGGAGGGCACTCCGTGGACGGTCAACAGCGAGGTGCCCGGCCATGAGCTGCGTACCCGCTGGCCGGTCGTGCCCGGCGCGCTCGCGGCTGCCGAACGCGATCTGGAGCGCGGACTGCTCACCGCGCGCGGCCTCGACCGAGTGCTGCGGGTGGCCTGGACGGTCGCGGATCTCGCCGGGCACGGCAGACCGGAGGCACGCGATGTCGCCCTCGCGCTGGAGCTGCGCACCGGTATCGCCCGAGGCGCGGTGGTCGCGGCCGGAGGGCCGTCATGACGCCGGGAGTCAGCTCGGAGGAGCGGCTGGCGCGCGCGGCGCTCACCCGGGTGCTGGAGCCCGGCGACGAGCACGGTGGACGGTGGCTGCGCGAGTTCGGCGCCGCCGAGGTGCTGGCGCTGCTCACCTCGCCGGACGCCGGGCGCGGCCGGCTCACCGGGGTCCGCGAGCAGCGGCTCGACGGCTATCGGATACGGGCCGAGGCGGCCCGGCCGGAGCGCGATCTGGCGGCGGTCACCGCGCTCGGCGGACGGTTCGTCTGCCCGGGCGACAGCGAGTGGCCCAGCCAGCTCGACGATCTCGGCGAGGCCAGGCCCATCGGGCTCTGGGTGCGGGGCCATCCGGACCTGCGGATCTGGTCGCTGCGCTCCGTCGCCGTGGTGGGCGCCCGCGCGTGTACCTCATATGGGGCACATATGGCGGCGAGCCTCGGCTCGGGGCTCGCCGAGCGAGGCTGGGTGGTGACTTCCGGCGCCGCGTTCGGCGTGGACGGCGCGGCACACCGGGGCGCGCTTGCGGCCGGCGGTGCGACCGTGGCCGTGCTGGCCTGCGGCGTGGATGTGGTCTATCCGCGTGGTCACACCGAGCTGATCGGACGCATTGTCCAGCAGGGCCTGGTCATCGCGGAGCTGGCACCGGGCGACCATCCCACGCGCAGCAGATTCGTTCTGCGCAACCGGGTGATCGCCGCGCTCACCCGTGGCACGGTCGTGGTGGAGGCGGAGTACCGCAGCGGCTCCCTGGTCACCGCGCGCGACGCACAGCGGCTCGGCCGCTTCACGATGGGCGTGCCGGGACCGGTCACCAGCGGGCTCTCGGCCGGTGTGCACGAGCTGCTGCGCGGCGAGGGAGTACTGGTCACGGACGCCGCGGAGGTGGCCGAGCTGGTCGGCGACATGGGTGAGCTGGCACCGCCGCGCCGAGGACCTGTACTGCCCAGGGATCTGCTCGATCCCGTCAGCGCACGAGTCCTGGAGGCGCTGCCGGCCCGGGGCACCGCCGCCGGGCCGGAGATCGCGCGAAGCGCCGGAACGAGCTCCGACGAGACGCTCGGCAGGTTGTACGAACTCCATTCCCTGGGATTTGTCGAGCGGCACGGAGACGGCTGGCGGCTGGCCTCCCGGCCGACTCCGACGGCCACCGCGCGGCGAGGCGGTACTTGACCTGGGGCATTCGGGTGAAAGGGTGAGAGCGATGATCTCTGCAACTCCATCAGCGATGCCTGACGGACCGGCGCGAGCGGTGTCGGCCGCGGATCGAAGGTGTGGTCGAAGGCGTCCACCGGAGCGGGCGCGGTCGCCTGTTGCACGCGTGGAGCGACGCTCCACTCACGCTACGCTCACCTGCATTCCGGCCCCAGACAGACGACGTCCCCCGCATTCGACTGCAGAACGGCTCAAGGCAACGCATGCCCCAGCACACCTCCGGGTCTGACCGCGCGGCAGCGCCCCCGGCTGCCCGGAGCGCCGTACGGCCCCCGGCGCCCTCGTCGCTCGACGAGCTGTGGCGGTCGTACAAGACCACGGGCGACGAGCGGCTGCGTGAGCAGTTGATCCTGCACTACTCACCGCTGGTGAAGTATGTGGCGGGCCGCGTCAGTGTGGGACTGCCGTCCAATGTCGAGCAGGCCGATTTCGTCTCCTCCGGCGTCTTCGGACTGATCGACGCGATCGAGAAGTTCGACATCGAACGCTCCATCAAGTTCGAGACCTACGCGATCACCCGGATCCGTGGCGCGATGATCGATGAGCTCAGGGCCCTGGACTGGATCCCGCGCTCCGTACGGCAGAAGGCCAGAGCCGTTGAGCGCGCCTACGCCACGCTGGAGGCGCAGCTCAGACGCACGCCCTCCGAGGCCGAGGTCGCCGCGGAGATGGGAATCGCGCTGGAGGAGCTGCACGCGGTTTTCAGCCAGTTGTCCCTGGCGAATGTCGTGGCGCTGGAGGAACTGCTGCATGTCGGCGGCGAGGGCGGCGACCGGCTCAGCCTGATGGACACCCTGGAGGACACCGCCGCCGACGATCCGGTGGAGGTCGCCGAGGACCGCGAACTGCGGCGGCTGCTGGCGCGCGCCATCAATACGCTCCCCGAGCGGGAGAAGACCGTGGTCACGCTCTACTACTACGAGGGCCTCACGCTCGCCGAGATCGGCCATGTCCTCGGCGTGACGGAGAGCAGGGTCAGTCAGATCCACACAAAGTCCGTACTGCAACTGCGGGCCAAGCTGGCCGACGTCGGACGCTGACGCTGTACCGGAGACGCCTCATCCGTAAAGTGGTGGCGTGCCCAGGATTCGAGCGGCCTCGGTGGCCGAGCACCGGACCATGCAACGTGGCGCCCTGTTGGACGCCGCGCGCTCCCTGCTGTCCGAAGGCGGCACGGACGCGCTGACCTTCCCCGCCCTCGCCGAGCGCACGGGCCTCGCCAGGTCCTCCGTCTACGAGTACTTCCGCTCGCGCGCCGCCGTCGTCGAAGAGCTGTGCGCCGTCGACTTCCCGGTCTGGGCGGCGGAGGTCGAGGCGGCCATGGCCGGCGCGGAGACGCCCGAGGGCAAGATCGAGGCCTATGTACGGCAGCAGCTCGCGCTGGTCGGCGACCGCAGGCACCGCGCCGTCGTCGCCATCTCCGCGAGTGAACTCGACGCGGGAGCCCGGGAGAAGATCCGCGCCGCGCACGGCGGTCTGATCGCCATGATCGTGGAGGCCCTCGGCGAACTCGGCCATGACCAGCCACGGCTCGCCGCGATGCTGCTCCAGGGCGTGGTGGACGCGGCGGTCCGCCGTATCGAACTCGGCGTGGCCGAGGCTCCACCGGAGATCGCCGAGGCGGCAGTGTCCATGGCGCTGCGCGGCGTACGGGGCTGAGCCGCCGCGCACACGCCCGGCGGCGCCCCGCACGGTGCGCCCACACCGCCAGGGCCAACAGGACGACCGCATGCGGTACGCCGTATGCCGTCGACGCCATGGACGCCGGCGCCAACGAGAGAGACGGCAGAGGCATCGCGCTTGTGGCGGTCTCCGGGACACCGAGGACCGGGAGCAGCCGGGACGGGCCCGGGCGGAGCAGCTCCGGTGGCAGCAGCGACAGCGGATCCAGATAGACGGTGTCTCTCAGCAGCCCCCAGTGCAGACAGCTCGCGGCGCAGTGCGACAAGCCGGTGGACACGGTGGCCACCGGCCGGCCCGCGGTCACCTCGTCGCCCTTGGAGACCAGCGGTTCCACCGGCTCATAGGTGATCCGCAGCGGCGGGACGCCCGAGCCGGTCAGCGTGATCGCCAGCACTCCACGGCCCGCCACCCGGCCCGCGAAGGAGACGCGGCCTCCGGCAGCGGCCCGTACCACGGCCCCCGGCGCGGCGGCGAGATCCACCCCACGGTGACCTGGACCGTACGCGGACGCGGGCGGTTCCCAGCCGCGCAGCACCACGGGCCGCGGCCCGACCGGCCAGACCCGGCCACCGTCCTCGCCCTGCGTCCCGGTGGCCGCGACGGCGGAGTGACAGAACAGTGGGAACAGCGGGACGACGAGAGCGAGAACGAGCGCGAGGACTGAGAGGACAGACCGGACAGCGGAACGTGCATCGATACGGACAGTGATCATGGTACCCAGCGTGGCCCGGAACGACGCGATCGCGCTGATCATGAACCGGTTCTGTGGACAACCGAGCGGTTGTGGACAGCGCCGTCACCCGTGGGTGCGAAGGTCCCGTACACTTCTTGTGGCGATCCGGGTCACCGGGTCGACTTCGCACGCCCCGCCATCGGCCCTCTTCGCGCCGATGTCAGCGCTTCTCGGTCCTCCGTGGCACAGCGCACCGGGACGTCAGGCGTGTCCGCCGTCCGGTGGACGCGACAACCGAGTATCTCAAGGAGTACGGCCATGGCCGTCGTCACGATGCGGGAGCTGCTGGAAAGCGGCGTCCACTTCGGTCACCAGACCCGTCGTTGGAACCCGAAGATGAAGCGCTTCATCTTCACCGAGCGCAACGGCATCTACATCATCGACCTGCTTCAGTCGCTGTCGTACATCGACCGCGCCTACGAGTTCGTCAAGGAGACCGTCGCGCACGGCGGCTCCATCATGTTCGTCGGTACGAAGAAGCAGGCCCAGGAGGCCATCGCCGAGCAGGCGACGCGCGTCGGCATGCCCTATGTCAATCAGCGCTGGCTGGGCGGCATGCTCACCAACTTCTCCACCGTCTACAAGCGCCTCCAGCGTCTGAAGGAGCTTGAGCAGATCGACTTCGAGGATGTGGCCGCCTCCGGTCTCACCAAGAAGGAGCTACTGGTCCTCTCCCGCGAGAAGGCCAAGCTGGAGAAGACCCTCGGCGGTATCCGCGAAATGCAGAAGGTGCCCAGCGCCGTCTGGATCGTCGACACCAAGAAGGAGCACATCGCCGTCGGTGAGGCGCGCAAGCTCCACATCCCGGTCGTCGCGATCCTCGACACCAACTGCGACCCCGACGAGGTCGACTACAAGATTCCGGGCAACGACGACGCGATCCGCTCCGTCACCCTGCTCACCCGTGTGATCGCCGACGCCGTCGCCGAGGGCCTCATCGCCCGCTCCGGTGTCGCCACCGGTGACTCCAAGCCGGGCGAGAAGGCCGCCGGCGAGCCCCTCGCCGAGTGGGAGCGCGACCTGCTCGAAGGCGAGAAGAAGACCGACGAGACGGTTGTCGAGGCCGCCAAGCCCGAGGCAGAGGCAGAGGTCCAGACGTCCGCCGAGACGGAGAAGGTCGCCGACGCGGAGGCCGAGGCCCCGGCCGCGGACGCCGAGCAGGCCTGACCTTTCATCGGTTCGGCAGTTGACGGCGGGGGCCGACGGCCCCCGCCGTTCACCCGTAGATCTTTCAGACCTTCGAGAGAGAATTACAGATCATGGCGAATTACACCGCCGCCGACGTCAAGAAGCTCCGTGAGCTCACCGGCGCCGGCATGATGGACTGCAAGAAGGCACTGGACGAGGCCGACGGCAACGTCGACAGCGCCGTCGAGTTCCTCCGCGTCAAGGGCCAGAAGGGCGTCGCCAAGCGCGAGGGCCGTTCGGCCGAGAACGGCGCCGTCGTCTCCCTCATCTCCGAGGACAAGACCTCCGGCGTACTGGTCGAGCTGAAGTGCGAGACGGACTTCGTGGCCAAGGGCGAGAAGTTCCAGAGCGTGGCCAACACGCTCGCCGCCCATGTCGCCGCGACCTCCCCGGCCGACCTGGAGGCGCTCCTCGCCTCCGAGATCGAGGCCGGCAAGACCGTCCAGGCGTATGTGGACGAGGCGAACGCCAACCTCGGCGAGAAGATCGTCCTGGACCGCTTCGCGCAGTTCACCGGCGGTTATGTGGCCGCCTACATGCACCGCACCATGCCCGACCTCCCGCCGCAGGTCGGTGTGCTGGTCGAGCTGGACAAGGAAGACGCGCAGGTCGCCAAGGACGTCGCGCAGCACATCGCCGCCTTCGCCCCGAAGTACCTCAACCGCGACGAGGTCCCGGCCGAGACGGTCGAGAACGAGCGCCGTGTCGCCGAGGCCACCTCGCGTGAGGAGGGCAAGCCCGAGGCCGCCCTGCCCAAGATCGTCGAAGGTCGCGTCAACGGCTTCTTCAAGGAGGTCGTCGTCCTGGAGCAGGCGTTCGCGAAGGACAGCAAGAAGACCGTCCAGAAGGTGCTGGACGAGGCCGGTGTCACCCTGAAGCGCTTCGCGCGCATCAAGGTCGGCATCTGAGTCCGTACGCGATCGACCGAAGACCCCGATAGGGTCTGACGCAGTCGTCCGCGTACGCGCCGGGCGACCGCAGATCTGACGAGGAGGCCATTGCCGCACTGGGAACCGCGAGGACCCCCGGGCAATGGCCTTCTTCGTATGTGCACGAGGAGATCTCCATGGAACAGGCCGACAAAGCCGACAAGAGCGACGACGGCACGAAGCACGGCCGCTTCATGCTGAAGCTGTCCGGTGAGGCGTTCGCCGGCCGGGGAGCGCTCGGCGTCGACCCCGACGTCGTACACGCCATCGCCCGCGAGATCGCCGCCGTCGTCCGGGACGGCGCCCAGATCGCGGTCGTCATCGGCGGTGGCAACTTCTTCCGCGGCGCGGAACTCCAGCAGCGCGGTATGGACCGGGCACGCTCCGACTACATGGGCATGCTCGGCACGGTGATGAACTGCCTGGCCCTCCAGGACTTCCTGGAGAAGGAAGGCATCGACTCCCGCGTCCAGACCGCCATCACCATGGGCCAGGTCGCGGAGCCGTACATCCCGCTGCGCGCCGTGCGCCATATGGAGAAGGGCCGTGTGGTCATCTTCGGCGCCGGTATGGGCATGCCGTACTTCTCCACCGACACCACCGCCGCCCAGCGTGCGCTGGAGATCGACGCCCAGGCGCTGCTGATGGGTAAGAACGGTGTGGACGGGGTGTACGACTCGGACCCCAAGACCAACCCCGACGCGGTCAAGTTCGACGCGCTGGAGTACAGCGAGGTGATTGCGGGTGATCTGCGCGTCGCCGACATGACCGCGATCACGCTGTGCCAGGACAACAAACTGCCGATTCTTGTCTTCGAATTGCTGAAGGAAGGCAATATCGCGCGTGCGGTCAAGGGTGAGAAGATCGGCACGCTCGTGAGCGACCAGGGCACCCGGACCTGATCCGGGCCGGCCCCGTACGGGATGGACAGAGCCCTGCCGGTCGGACACCGTGCAGGAGAAGACGCGACGCAGGTTCCGCCGGCCCACGCGCACGCCGGGCCCACTCAAGACACGCAGGAGCAAGTGGTGATCGAAGAGACCCTCCTCGAGGCCGAGGAGAAGATGGAGAAGGCCGTCCTGGTCGCCAAAGACGACTTCGCCGCGATCCGCACAGGGCGGGCACATCCGGCGATGTTCAACAAGATCGTGGCGGACTACTACGGTGCCCTGACCCCGATCAACCAGCTCGCCTCGTTCGCCGTGCCCGAGGCGCGGATGGCCGTGGTGACCCCGTTCGACAAGAGCGCCCTGCGCAATATCGAGCAGGCGATCCGTGACTCCGACCTCGGCGTCAACCCGAGCAACGACGGCAATATCATCCGGGTGGTGTTCCCGGAGCTGACCCAGGACCGCCGCAAGGAGTTCATCAAGGTCGCCAAGACCAAGGCCGAGGACTCGAAGATCTCGATCCGCGCGGTCCGCCGCAAGGCCAAGGAGACCATCGACAAACTGGTCAAGGACGGCGAGGTCGGCGAGGACGAGGGACGCCGCGCGGAGAAGGAGCTCGACGACACCACCGCGAAGTATGTCGCGCAGGTGGACGAGCTGCTCAAGCACAAGGAAGCCGAGCTGCTCGAGGTCTGATGAACGACTCTTCCCGGGGAGCCCCGCCGACGGCCGGTTACTCCGGTTACACCGACTACTGGGGACCGACCGACCACGGGGCCGCCCCGGCGGGTCCCGCATACGACGCGCTGGACACACAGCAGACTCGGCCCATGCCCATCGTGCCCGACGGACCCGCGAACGGCGGGGACCAGGATGACGACCGGGAGGGTGCTCGGCCGGGCGGCCCTCTGTTCCGTGACGAGACGCCACAGGAGCCCATGGGAGCACAGTCACCACCGCCACCGAGGAAGCGGGCGGGCCGTGATCTGCGCGCGGCCATAGGAGTGGGCCTCGGCCTCGGTGTGGTCGTCGTGGCGTCGCTCTTCATCGTCAAGGCCGTGTTCGTGGGTGTCGTCGCGGTCGCGGTGGTCGTCGGGCTGTGGGAGCTGACCTCGCGGCTGGACGAGAAGAAGGGCATCAAGGCCCCGCTGGTACCGCTGGCGATCGGCGGCGCCGCGATGGTCGTCGCCGGCTATCTGCGCGGTGCCGAGGGCGCCTGGGTCGCGATGGCCCTGACGGCGCTCGCGGTGCTGGTCTGGCGGATGACGGAACCGCCCGAGGGCTATCTGAAGGACGTCACGGCCGGGATCTTCGCCGCGTTCTACGTACCGTTCCTGGCCACCTTCGTGACGATGATGCTCACGGCGGACGACGGTCCGTGGCGGGTCCTGATGTTCATGGTGCTCACGGTCGTCAGCGACACGGGCGCGTACGCGGTCGGCTGGCGCTTCGGTACGCACAAGCTCGCGCCGCGCATCAGCCCTGGCAAGACCAGGGAAGGGCTGGCCGGAGCCATCGTCTTCGCCATGGTGGCGGGCGCGCTCTGTATGCAGTTCCTGATCAACGACGGGATCTGGTGGCAGGGCCTGCTGCTGGGACTGGCGGTCGCGGCCACCGCCACACTCGGCGATCTCGGCGAGTCCATGATCAAGCGCGATCTCGGCATCAAGGACATGGGCACCCTGCTGCCGGGACACGGCGGCATCATGGACCGGCTCGACTCGCTGCTGCCCACGGCGCCGGTGTTCTGGCTGCTGCTGGTGATCTTCGTCGGATCCTGACCGGGCGCCTTCGGTCACGCTTGTGACCAGGCCCGATACCGTACGGAGGCCCGTTGTCCACAGGACAGCGGGCCTCCTTCGTATGTCTGCGACACTGGATCCACCATGCCTGTACCTGGAGAACTCACCTTTGTCGCGCCCCGCGGAGCCAAGAAGCCCCCGCGGCATCTCGCCGACCTCACTCCCGCCGAGCGCCGCGAGGCCGTCGCCGCGATGGGCGAGAAGGCGTTCCGTGCCAAGCAGCTTTCGCAGCACTACTTCGCGCGGTTCGCACACGATCCCGAGCAGTGGACCGACATCCCGGCCGCCGCGCGTCAGAAGCTCGCGGCGGAGCTGCTGCCCGAGCTGATGTCGGTGGTGCGGCATATCTCCTGCGACGACGACACCACCCGTAAGACGCTCTGGCGGCTGCACGACGGCACTCTGGTCGAGTCCGTGCTGATGCGCTATCCGGACAGGGTCACGATGTGTATCTCGTCGCAGGCGGGCTGCGGGATGAACTGCCCGTTCTGCGCCACAGGACAGGCCGGTCTCGACCGCAATCTGTCCACCGCCGAGATCGTGCACCAGATCGTGGACGGGATGCGTGCCCTGCGCGACGGCGATGTGCCGGGCGGGCCCTCCCGGCTGTCGAACATCGTCTTCATGGGCATGGGCGAACCGCTCGCCAACTACAGGCGGGTGGTCGGCGCGATCCGCCGGCTGACCGATCCCGAGCCCGACGGTCTGGGACTGTCGCAGCGCGGGATCACCGTCTCGACGGTCGGTCTGGTGCCCGCGATGCTGCGCTTCGCCGACGAGGGCTTCAAGTGCCGGCTCGCGGTCTCCCTGCACGCGCCCGACGACGAGCTGCGCGACACCCTCGTCCCGGTCAATACGCGCTGGAAGGTACGGGAAGTGCTGGACGCGGCGTGGGAGTACGCGGAGAAGTCGGGCCGCCGGGTCTCCATCGAGTACGCGCTGATCCGTGACATCAACGACCAGGCGTGGCGCGGCGACCGGCTGGGCCGGCTGCTCAAGGGCAAGCGGGTGCACGTCAATCTGATCCCGCTCAACCCGACACCGGGATCGAAGTGGACGGCCTCGCGGCCCGAGGACGAAAAGGCCTTTGTCGAGGCGATCGCGGCCCATGGAGTGCCCGTGACCGTACGGGACACCCGCGGCCAGGAGATCGACGGAGCGTGTGGGCAGTTGGCCGCGTCGGAGCGGTAGGGCGTCGTGGCTCCTGGCGGGCGGGCCGCGCGGCCGACGGACCTGCCCGTGAGCAGGCTGTCTCGGAGGTGAACCGGGCCTGGATATGCGGTGCATGTAACCTTGGCGCGAACGCATTGCATATTTTCCGACAGGGGAGCGCCACAGCGCTGAGAGTGTGGCATATGTCCGTGAGAGCGGGCAGCGGCCACAGACCCTCTGAACCTCGCCCAGGTCATTCTGGGTAGGAAGTTCGGTCACCACTCAAGCTGTTGCGCCCTGCCCGGAGTCCGGTCCGTCCGGACTCCGGGCAGGGCCGCGTCTTCTCCTGGACATCCCAGGAGGAAAATCAGTGAGCACCACATCAGTGAGCACCATCAGCGTCAGAAGAATGGCGGTCGCCGCGGTCGCCGCCGCGCTCGGTGTCTCCTCGCTCGCCGCCTGCGGCGGCTCCGACGGCTCCGCGTCGTCCGGCGACAGCGCCGGTACGGGCGGTGGCGGGACGGCGTCGAAGACCGTCACTCTGGTCAGCCACGACTCGTTCAACGCCACTCCCGCCGTGCTCAAGGAGTTCACCGCGCGGACCGGCTACACGGTCAAGGTGCTCAAGAGCGGAGACGCGGGCGAGGCCCTCAACAAGGAGATCCTGACCAAAGGTTCGCCTCAGGGCGATGTCTTCTTCGGCGTCGACAACACCCTGCTCTCCCGCGCCCTCGACAACGGTCTCTTCACGCCGTACGAGGCGAAGGGCCTCGACCAGGTCGACGCGGTCACCCGGCTCGACGGGAGCAAGAACCGCGTCACACCGATCGACACCGGCGATATCTGTGTCAACTACGACAAGAAGTATTTCGCGGACAAGAAGCTCGCACCTCCGCAGTCTTTTGACGATCTGATCAAGCCGCAGTACAAGAATCTGCTGGTCACCGAGAACGCCGCGACCTCCTCGCCCGGTCTCGGCTTCCTCCTCGGCACGGCCGCGCGGTACGGCGACAACGGCTGGCAGGAGTACTGGAAGAAGCTGAAGGCCAACGGCGTCCAGGTCGTGGACAGCTGGGAGCAGGCCTACAACGAGAGCTTCTCGGGCTCGGCCGGAGGCAAGAAGGCCAAGGCCGACCGTCCGCTCGTCGTCTCGTACGCCTCCAGCCCGCCCGTCGAGGTGCTGTACGCCGAACCGCAGCCGAAGGAGGCCCCGACCGGAGTCTCCACCGGCACCTGCTTCCGGCAGATCGAGTTCGCCGGGCTGCTCACGGGCGCGAGGAACGAGGCGGGCGGCAAGGCCCTGCTGGACTTTCTGATCAGCGAGACCTTCCAGGCGGACATGCCGCTCAATATGTTCGTCAACCCGGTCGTCAAGAGTGTGGAGCTGCCCGAGCTGTTCACGAAGTTCGGCGCGACGGTCAGCGAGCCCGAGACCGTGGCACCCGACAAGATCGCCGCCAACCGTGAGCAGTGGATCCAGTCGTGGACCTCACTCGTGGTGAAGTAGCCGGCAAAGCGGCGAGCCGGGACCGGCAGACCCGTCGTACTCCGGAGAGAAGGCGGGCCGGGCGCGCGAACGCCGTCCGGCTCGCCCTCATGGCCGTGCCCGTCGCGTTCTTCGCAGTCTTCTTCGCCTATCCCGTGGCCGCGATCGTCGGCCGTGGGCTCAAGGCCGACGGTGCCTGGCGGTTCGGCCGCGTCGGTGACGTACTGAGCCGTCCCGACATCCTCGACGTCCTGTGGTTCACCACCTGGCAGGCGCTCGCCTCCACCGCGCTCACTCTGCTGATCGCACTGCCCGGCGCGTACGTTTTCGCACGCTTCGACTTCCCCGGCAGACAACTCCTGCGCGCGGTGGTCACCGTCCCGTTCGTCCTGCCCACGGTCGTCGTCGGTACGGCTTTCCTCGCGCTGCTCGGGCGCGGCGGACTGCTGGACGAGCTGTGGGGCGTACGGCTCGACACCACCGTCTGGGCGATCCTCCTCGCCCATGTCTTCTTCAACTACGCCGTGGTCATCAGGACCGTGGGCGGTCTGTGGGCGCAGCTCGATCCGCGCCAGGAGGAGGCCGCGCGAGTGCTGGGCGCGGGCCGGCTCATGGCCTGGTGGCGAGTGACGCTGCCGGCCCTCGCGCCCGCCGTGGCCGCCGCCGCGCTGATGGTCTTCCTCTTCACCTTCACCTCCTTCGGCGTCGTACAGATCCTGGGCGGCCCCGCCTACTCCACCCTGGAGGTGGAGATCTACCGGCAGACCGCGCAACTGCTCGACCTGCCCACCGCGGCCGTGCTCACACTCGTACAGTTCGCGGCGGTCGGCGGTGTGCTGGCCGTGCACGCGTGGACCGTACGCAGACGCGAGGGCGCGCTGAAACTGGTCGATCCCGCGCTGACCGCGCGCAGACCGCGCGGCGCCGGGCAGTGGGCGCTGCTCGGCGGAGTGCTCGGCACCGTGCTGCTGCTGGTCCTGCTGCCGCTGGGCGTACTGGTCGAGCGCTCCCTCGACGGGCCCGGCGGGTACGGTTTCGGCTTCTACCGGGCGCTCGGCTCGGTGGACGCGAGCGGCGGGACCTTTCTCGTACCTCCGCTGGAAGCCGTCTGGAACTCCCTCCGTTACGCGCTGGTCGCGACGGCCGTGGCGCTGGTGGTGGGCGGACTCGCCGCCGCCGCGCTGACCCGGCGCGCGGGCCGGCTCGTACGCGGCTTCGACGCGCTGCTGATGCTGCCGCTCGGAGTCTCCGCGGTGACCGTCGGCTTCGGCTTTCTGATCACACTCGACAAGCCGCCGCTCGATCTGCGGGCCTCCTGGATTCTGGTGCCGCTCGCACAGGCCCTGGTGGGCGTCCCGTTCGTCGTACGGACCATGCTGCCGGTGCTGCGGGCGGTGGACGGACGGCTGCGCGAGGCGGCGGCCGTCCTCGGAGCGTCGCCGCTGCGTGTCTGGCGGGATGTCGATCTGCCGCTGGTACGGCGGGCGTTGCTGGTCGCGGCCGGTTTCGCGTTCGCGGTCTCGCTCGGTGAGTTCGGTGCGACGGTGTTCATCGCGCGCCCGGACCGGCCGACGCTGCCGGTGGCCGTGGCACGGCTGCTCGGGCGGCCCGGCGAACTCAACTACGGGCAGGCCATGGCCCTGTCCACCGTACTGATGGTGGTGTGCGCGGTGTCGCTGCTGGCGCTGGAACGTATCCGTACCGACCGCTCCGGAGAGTTCTGATGGCCCTGCTGACCTTGTCGGACGTGACCGTACGGTTCGGCGACCGTACCGCGCTCGACGCGGTGGATCTGGAGATCGCCGAGCACGAGACCGTATGCGTGCTGGGGCCGAGCGGAAGCGGCAAGTCGACACTGCTGCGCGTGGTGGCCGGACTGACGCCGCCGGACGGCGGGCGGGTACGGCTGGACGGCGCCGACCAGTCGGGCGTGCCCGTGCACCGGCGCGGAGTCGGGCTGATGTTCCAGGACCATCAGCTCTTTCCGCAGCGGGACGTGGGCGGCAATGTCGCCTTCGGGCTGCGGATGCGCGGCGCCTCGCGCGGCGAACGGACCGGCCGCGTCGCGGAGTTGCTCGATCTCGTCGGACTGCCGGGCGCGGAGCGGCGGGCCGTCGCCGAGCTGTCCGGTGGTGAGCAGCAGCGCGTCGCATTGGCGCGGGCGCTGGCTCCACGGCCACGGCTGCTGATGCTGGACGAGCCGCTCGGCCAGCTCGACCGGAGTCTGCGCGAGCGGCTGGTGGTCGAACTGCGCGGTCTCTTCGGACGGTTGGGTACGACCGTGCTCGCCGTCACCCATGACCAGGGCGAGGCGTTCGCGCTCGCCGACCGCGTCGTGGTGATGCGGGACGGACGCGTCGCCCAGACCGGCACACCGGTGGCGGTCTGGCAGCGGCCCGCCTCGGCGTTCGTGGCGCGCTTCCTGGGCTTCGACAATGTCGTGGACGCGACGGTGAGCGGCGAGGCCGCCGATACGGTCTGGGGAAAGATCCCGGTGCCTGAAGGATCGGCGCCAGGAGAGCGGTCGGTGCTGGTGAGGCCGGCCGGCGTACGGCTGGTCGAGCCCGGCGACGGACTGCGCTGCACGGTCGAGGCGCGTACGTTCCGTGGCAGCCGGGTCGCGGTGCTGCTGCGGCCCGACGAGTCCTCCGGCGGCGGACCGGTTCTTGAGGCCGAGTGCGGGCTCAGGGACGCGCCACGGGAGGGCGCGGTGGTGGGAGTGGTGTTCGCCGCGGAGGAAGTGGTGGTGCTGCCCGACCGTGACACGGAGCTTCAGCGGCCGTCGTAGGGCGAGGTGCCGGAGCGTGTGAGGGCGAGGTGCCGGAGCGCGCGGCACCGGGCTTTCCGGGTGCGGCAGTGGCGCGTCGAGTAGCGTGGCTCCTCCGTGCCGGGACGGTCCGGAGCTGCCCTCAAGGGCCGCTCCATCCGCTGAGGGGGTCAGGCATCGAACTGCAGGAGACGGCCGTGGCCGAGACCACGGCAGCAGAGAGCCCCGACGGCGAATCGCCCTCGCGGATATCCGGGCATCCCGGACGCGACCGGCCGGCCGCCGGGCTGATACCCGCGGCAGCCGCCTTCGCCCTTGGCATATGGGGCATCACGCGCGACGGCACCATGTGGCGCGACGAGTCCGTGACCTATCAGGTGGCGCACAGGAGTTTTTCCGAGATCTGGCGGCTGCTGCATCACGCCGACGCCGTACACGGGCTCTACTACTTCTTCATGCACGCTCTGTACGGGATCTGGGACGGCGGTCTGCTCACGCTACGGATGCCCTCCGTACTCGCCATAGCGCTGGCGGCGGCCTTTGTCGGGCTCATCGCCCACCGGCTGGCCGGAGTACGGGCGGGAGTGCTCAGCGGAGTGGTCTTCGCTTTTGTTCCGGACATCCAGATGTACGCGCAGGAAGGGCGCTCCTATGCGATGGTGTGTGCGCTCGTCGCGTGTTCCACCTACCTTCTGGTCCGGTCGCTCGGCAGACCGTCCGGCACGCACTGGGCGCTCTACTCGCTGGTGAGCCTGACCGCGATCTGGCTGCATGAGTTCGCCGTACTCGCACTGCTCGCGCACGGTGTCTCGGTCGCTGTGATCCGTCCCGCGCCGAGGAACGTACGGGCCTGGCGCATCGCCGCCGGCCTCGCGTTCGTGGGATCGCTTCCGCTGATCCTCTTCAGCATGGGGCAGTCCGACCAGGTCTCCTGGATCGGCTGGCCCAAGGCGTGGGAGTGGTGGGAGATCGCGGGCTGGGCGCTTGTCTCCCTGGCCTGCGCCGGATATCTGGGCAGGGGCAGGGGTACGGGCGGAGGCACGGGCAGGAGCAGGGACACGCGCACGGACACGGGCACGGACACGGGAAATACCGCCGTGCTGCGCGTCGGGCTTCCTCTTGCCGTGCTCCCGACCGCCGTTCTGCTGCTCGGCTCCCTCTACGCGTCCATGTACGTCGACCGGTATGTGCTCTTCACCAATCTGGGCATCGCGCTGCTGCTCGGCACCACGCTGGACCGGCTGTTGAGGTCGAATCGGTGGACCGGCGCCGAAAGCACCCACCGTCCCACCGCCCGTGTCGCCGCCGTGGCCGGGCTGATCGCCGTACTCGCGCTCGTTCTTGTCCCTGTCAGCTCGCAGTTGCGGACGCCCGAGAGCCGTAAGGACGATCTGACGGCCATAGGGAAGGCGGTCGAAGAAGTCTCCGCCGATGGTGACGGGCTGATATTCACACCCGCGCGACGCCGTGAGTGGAAGCTCTCCTCCACCGGTCCCTTCGACTCCCTGGACGATCTGGCCCTCGAAGAGAGCCCGGCCGCGTCCGGTTCTCTCCAGGGCGAGGAGATGTCTGCCGCGCGTATCCGCGCACGGATGCTGTCCACACCGCGCATCGTGGTGCTGAGCGATCCGCAGGGCGAGCCGGAGGACGCCGTGGCACAGGAAGCGGTGAAACGCGCGGTGCTCCGTACGTACTTTCACGCGTGCTCGCGGGAGCAGGTCCGAGGAGCACAGGTGACGCTGTACGCCCGATCGGCCCGAGCATGCGACGACGCGGAGTGAAAACGGCTGCGGGGCCGAGGAGTTGATCCCCGGCCCCGCACATTCCCGGCCCCGTACATCCCTGGCCCCGCACATTCCCGGCCCACAGTCCCGCCCACTCCCGAACAGAGGGCGGACTCCTGGCCTATGTCGTCAGCGGGACCGCCGCCAGGGCCGCCACCATCCAGGTCAGCGGCGCGAAGATCGCCAGGATCGCGGTCGCCCGTACCGCCGCCGCCGTACGCAGCAGCCCGGCGTGGGCGCCCAGATGGTGCAGCGTCGTGGTGGTGGGCAGCCGGGCCTGGCGCGTCTCCACCGCGGCCGTCAGCAGTGTGGCCGCCGTACAGCCGATGACCAGGGCCGCGCCGAGGCTGGTGAGCGGGCCGAAGGGAGGCTCGTCACGTGGTCCGTAGAGGGAGTTGGCGGCGAACACGCCCGAGAGCACCGCGCACACGACGCCCAGCGGACGGCCGATCCCACGGGCCTCGGCCATCAGCGTGCGGCCCGCCAGCAGCCGGATCGCACCGGGACGCATGGTCTGGAGCAGCCGGCCGCAGAGATACGTGATGCCGGGACCGGCCAGGGCCAGCCCGACGGCTGTCAGCGACCAGCCCGCCAGCACACCGGCCGAACTGCCGTCGAAGCGGCCCGGCAACGGCGGAGTGGATCCGTTGCCGCTGCCGCCTCGGCTCGCATAGGTCTCGATCGCCAGGCCCGCCGTGGTGAGAGCGACTCCCCACGGCAGTCCGGTCGGCGCGGGCGCCGGATCCGTACTCTCCGGAGGACGTGCGGTCCTACGGGTGTGCTGCCGCATCACCAGCCCGGTCGCCGCCGTCGCGAACGTCGGCACCAGCGCCAGCAGCGTCAGCACCGCGGCCAGCGGGAGCGGCTGGTTCCTGGCGAGGAGGTCCGCCGCCTGGCCGGCGAAGAGCGTCCCGGTCAGATCGCGACGGAGATACATGAAGAAGAGCAGCGCCACCGCGCTCCCCACGGTGCAGGAGACGGCGGTCGAGGTGGCGGCCAGCGTGGTCAGCCGGGCCGGGCCGAGACCTACGGCCGACAGTCCGGTACGTGGCCGGGTGCCCGGATCGGTACGGGCCACCGCGACCGCGAACTGCACCGTCGCCGCCAGCGGGATCAGACACCAGAGCAGCCGTGGCAGGGAGCCGACGGGATGGTTCATCGCCCAGCCCAGGGTGCACAGCAGCAGAAAACCGACACCGGCGGACGCCGCCACGACCAGCAGCCGGCGCAGCAGGGCCAGGGGATGGGCGCCACGGCCTAGACGGAGAGCGAGCACGCGGCCTGACCTTCCGCTTCGGAGGGCCCGAGGGAGCTGACGCGGCGGCCGTCCACCAGTGGGACCGTACGGTCCGCGAGCGCCGCGACCTCCTCGTCCAGAGTGGCCAGGACGACGGTGATGTTGTGCGAACGGGCCGCGGTGGTCAGCGTACGGATCACCTGGGCCCGGTCCGTACGGTGCAGCGGCGCCGTCGGCTCGTCGGCGAAGAGCACCGCGGGCGTGGTGACCAGGGCGCGGGCGACCGCGATCCGCTGCCGCTGGGCCTGGAGCAGGGCGTACGGACGCTTCCTGGCGCAGTCACCGATGTCGAGGCGGTCCAGCCACTCCATTGCGGCGGTCTTGGCGGCGCGGTGCGTGGAGCCGCGCAGCAGCAGCGGCAGCGCCGCGTTCTCCCACGCGCTCAGCTCGGGCACCAGTGCGGGCTCGGGATCGATCCAGCTGAAGCGGTCCCTGCGGAGCCGCTCGCGCAGCACCGCGCTCATGGTGTGGACGGGCGAGTCGTTGAACCAGACCTCGCCCTCCTGCGGGACGAGCTGACCCGACAGACAGCGCAGAAGAGTCGTTTTTCCGCTGCCGCGCGGGCCGTACACGGCGAGGATCTCGCCCTCGCGCACGCCGAGCGAGACACCGTCGAGCGCGGGCGATCCATTGTGGGAGTAGGTCAGGGAACGCGCCCAGAGCACGTCGTTGTCAGGCGGGGCCACCATGGCGTACACCTCGGTTCTGATCGGACTTACCTCCGCCGTCCGGGTGAACGAAGGCGGCGACGATCGGTCACAGGGCACGCTAGGTATTCGGAACGGAGTGTGCGGACAGCACACGGCCCGGGTGCCGCCCTTCTCACTCGAAAGGCGGCACCCGGGCCGTCATGCGGGTGGTCCGGTCAGTCGCGGCCCGGTCCACCGGACCGCCGGAGCATGGTAGGCGCGCCCGGCGGAGTCCGGCCCGCCGTCACAGCTTGGTCCAGGCCTCCGTCAGCACCGACCGCAGGATGCCCTCGATCTCGTCGAAGGTCGACTGATCGGAGATCAGCGGCGGCGCGAGCTGGACGACCGGATCGCCACGGTCGTCGGCGCGGCAGTACAGCCCGTTCTCGTACAGCTCCTTGGAGAGGAAGCCGTACAGCACGCGCTCGGTCTCCTCGTCCGTGAACGTCTCCTTGGTGGCCTTGTCCTTGACCAGCTCGATGCCGTAGAAGAAGCCGTTGCCGCGCACATCGCCGACGATCGGCAGATCGTGCAGCTTCTTCAGGGTGTCGAAGAACGCGCCCTCGTTGTCGAGGACATGCTGGTTGAGGCCCTCGCGCTCGAAGATGTCGAGGTTGGCGAGACCGACCGCGGCGGAGACCGGATGGCCGCCGAAGGTGTAGCCGTGCAGGAAGATGTTGTCGCCCTGGTAGAACGGCTCGGCGAGCCGGTCGGAGACGATGCAGGCGCCGATCGGCGAGTAGCCCGACGTCATGCCCTTGGCGCAGGTGATCATGTCCGGTACGTAGTCGAACTTGTCGCACGCGAACATCGTGCCGAGCCGGCCGAAGGCGCAGATGACCTCGTCGGAGACGAGCAGCACGTCGTACTGGTCGCAGATCTCACGGACGCGCCGGAAGTAGCCGGGCGGCGGCGGGAAACAGCCGCCCGCGTTCTGCACCGGCTCCAGGAAGACCGCCGCGACCGTCTCCGGGCCCTCGAAGAGAATCTCCTGCTCGATCTGGTCGGCGGCCCAGCGGCCGAAGGCCTCGGGATCGTCGCCGTAGATCGGCGCGCGGTAGATATTGGTGTTCGGGACCTTGTGCGCACCCGGGACGAGCGGCTCGAACGGCGCCTTCAAGGCCGGCAGACCGGTGATGGACAGGGCGCCCTGCGGTGTGCCGTGATAGGCGACGGCGCGTGAGATCACCTTGTACTTGGTCGGCTTGCCGGTCAGCTTGAAGTACTGCTTGGCGAGCTTCCAGGCGGTCTCGACCGCCTCGCCGCCACCGGTGGTGAAGAAGACCTTGTTGAGATCGCCGGGCGCGTAGTGGGCGAGCCGTTCGGCCAGCTCGACCGCCTTCGGGTGGGCGTAGGACCACACCGGGAAGAACGCCAGCTCCTGGCCCTGCTTGTAGGCGGTCTCGGCCAGCTCGTGGCGGCCGTGGCCGGCGTTCACCACGAACAGCCCGGACAGACCGTCGAGATAGCGCTTGCCCTTGTCGTCGTAGATGTAGGTGCCCTCGCCACGCACGATGGTGGGCACGGGTGCGTTCTCGTAGGACGACATGCGGGTGAAGTGCATCCACAGGTGGTCGTACGCGGTCTTGGAGAGGTCCTTGCTCACGGCTATCGGGTTCCCCACATATAGGTCTGCTTCTTCAGCTTCAGATAGACGAAACTCTCGGTGGAGCGCACGCCGGGGAGCGCGCGGATCCTTCTGTTGATCACTTCCAGCAGGTGGTCGTCGTCCTCGCAGACGATCTCCACCATCAGATCGAACGAGCCCGCGGTCATCACCACGTACTCGCACTCGTCCATGGCCGTCAGGGCGTCCGCGACCGTCTCCATGTCGCCCTCGACATTGATCCCGACCATCGCCTGCCGCCGGAAGCCCACGGTGAGCGGATCGGTCACGGCGACGATCTGCATCACGCCCTGGTCGAGCAGCTTCTGGACGCGCTGGCGCACGGCCGCCTCGGAGAGACCGACGGCCTTGCCGATCGCCGCGTAAGGGCGCCGTCCGTCCTCCTGGAGCTGTTCGATGATGGCGAGGGAGACGGCGTCGATCGACGACGACGATCCGTTCCCGGCCCTGGAACCGGGCCCGGAGTCTGTTCTGGAGTCTGCGCTACGACTGGCCACGCGCCTCACTGTGCACTGCGACTCGTCCGTCCCGCAACCCTCCATCGATGATATTCGTTGTTCAAGGGCTGTTATCTCACCGAATCCGAAGTTCCCGGGGGGTCGGCCTGTCGAAAGCGTCGGCCGAAGGACTAGGGTTGGGGTGTCTCACCCATCGGACATCCGAGCATGAGCGACCAGGAGGAGGGGTGGCAGTGACCACCGAGCTGCGCCGGCTGCGCAACTACATCAACGGGGAGTTCCGGGACGCCGCCGACGGACGGACCATCGAGGTGGTCAACCCGGCCACGGGCGAGGCGTACGCGACCTCCCCGCTCTCGGGACCGGCCGATGTCGACGCCGCCATGGAGGCCGCCGCGGCTGCCTTCCCCGGCTGGCGCGACACCACTCCGGCGGAGCGCCAGAAGGTACTGCTCAAGATCGCGGACGCCATCGAGGAGCGCGCCGAGGAGCTGATCGCCGCCGAGTCCGAGAACACCGGCAAGCCGCTGGAGCTGACGCGTACCGAAGAGATCCCGCCGATGGTGGACCAGATCCGCTTCTTCGCGGGCGCGGCCCGGATGCTCGAAGGCCGCTCGGCCGGCGAGTACATGGAGGGCTTCACCTCGATCGTCCGCCGTGAGCCGGTCGGTGTCTGCGCCCAGGTCGCGCCCTGGAACTACCCGATGATGATGGCCGTGTGGAAGTTCGCGCCGGCCCTCGCCGCGGGCAACACCGTGGTGCTCAAGCCGTCGGACACCACTCCGGTCTCCACCCTGCTGATGGCGGAGATCATCGGCGCGATCGCGCCCAAGGGCGTCTTCAACGTCATCTGCGGCGACCGCGACAGCGGCCGGGCGATGGTCGAGCACCCGGTCCCGGCGATGGCGTCCATCACCGGTTCCGTACGGGCCGGGATGCAGGTCGCCGAGTCGGCGGCCAAGGATGTCAAGCGGGTCCATCTGGAGCTGGGCGGCAAGGCTCCGGTGGTGGTGTTCGAGGATGTGGATATCGCCAAGTCCGTCGAGGACATCGCGGTGGCGGGCTACTTCAACGCGGGCCAGGACTGTACGGCCGCCACCCGGGTCCTCGTCCACGAGTCCATCCACGACGAGTTCGTCGCGGCGCTGGCCAAGGCCGCGGCCGAAACCAAGACCGGTGCCGCGGACGACGAGGACGTGCTGTACGGGCCGCTCAACAACGCGAACCAGCTCAAGCAGGTCTCCGGCTTCATCGAGCGCCTGCCCGCGCACGCCAAGGTCCAGGCCGGCGGCCATCAGGTCGGTGACAAGGGCTACTTCTACGCGCCGACCGTCGTCTCCGGGCTCAAGCAGGACGACGAGATCATCCAGAACGAGGTCTTCGGCCCGGTCATCACCGTCCAGTCCTTCACGGACGAGGCGCAGGCGCTGGAGTACGCGAACGGCATCGAGTACGCGCTCGCCTCCTCGGTGTGGACGAAGGACCACGCGCGTGCGATGCGGATGTCGAAGGCCCTGGACTTCGGGTGTGTATGGATCAACACCCATATCCCGCTGGTGGCGGAGATGCCGCACGGCGGGTTCAAGAAGTCCGGCTACGGCAAGGACCTCTCGGCCTACGGCTTTGACGACTACACGCGCATCAAGCATGTGATGACGTCGCTCGACGCCTGACGACCGGCCCAGGAGCGGGTGGTGGACCGTCTGTCCACCGCCCGCTTCGTACGTCCTGGCGCGTACGGCCCGCTCGTACGGTGGTGCCTTACAGGCTGTGGGGCGCGGGCGGGCCGGTCAGGAGAGCGGCCAGGACGTCGACGCGATTGGTGGTGATCGAGTCGGCGCCGCGGGCGATCAGCCTCCGCATACTGCGCCGCGTGTCGGCGGTCCAGGCCGAGACCAGCAGTCCGTCGCGGTGGTTGCGGTCGGTCAGCTCCCGGCTGATCAGTCCGAAGCGGTAGTTGAGCCAGCGCGGCCGGACCGCCGCGAGCAGCGCGGGCCGTGGCGGTGCGAGCGTCGTCCATGTCATCGCGATCTCGGCGCTCGCGTCGGCGGCCCGGACGGCGAGCATCGCGCCCGCGCCCGCGCAGTAGTAAACACGCTCGGCGGCTCCGCACTCACGCACCGTACCCACGACCGTCCGCACCGACTTCTCCGTGGCGCCCGGGAGATCGATCATGAGCCGGGCTCCGTCCACCGCCGTGAGCGCCTCCCGCAGGCTCGGCACTTCGCCGCCGGTCAGCTCGTCCAGCTCCCGGTGTGTCAGCTCCGCGAGGGACCGGTCATGGCCCCAGAGCCGCTTCGGCGAGGAGTCGTGCAGCAGGACGGGCACTCCGTCCCTGGTCAGCCGTACATCGATCTCGACGGCGTGGGCTCCTCGCGTCAGCGCGGAGCGTATCGACGGGACGGTGTTCTCGCGGATCCGGTAGGGATCGCCGCGGTGGCCCACGGCGATTACGGTACGCGCGGCTGCCTCGCCGTCGCCGGTCATCGTCCTTACCGCGCGAGCCACTTGGCGGTGTACGTGTCGATCTCCGTGGCGAGCCGCTCCTTGCCCGGTGCGTCGAGGAAGGACGCCTCGACCCCGTTCTTCGCGAGATCGGCGAGCCCGCGCTCGTCCAGCCCGAGCAGCCGGGCCGCGACGCCGTACTCCTGGTTGAGGTCCGTGCCGAACATCGGTGGATCGTCGCTGTTGACCGTCACCAGCACACCGGCCTCGACCATCGCCTTGATCGGGTGCTCGTCGAGATCGGCGACCGCGCGGGTGGCGATGTTGGAGGTGGGACACACCTCCAGCGGGATGCGGTGCTCGGCGAGATGGGCGAGCAGCTCCGGGTCCTGGACGGCGCTGGTGCCATGGCCGATGCGCTCCGCGCGCAGCTCGCGCAGCGCGTCCCAGACCGTGCCGGGCCCGGTCGTCTCACCGGCGTGCGGTACGGAGTGGAGCCCGGCGTCGATGGCGCGGTCGAAGTACGGCTTGAACTGGGGCCTGGGCACGCCGATCTCGGGACCGCCGAGGCCGAAGGCGATCAGGCCTTCGGGACGCAGATCGACCGCGAGCCGGGCGGTCTCCTCGGCTGCTGCGAGTCCGGCCTCGCCCGGGATGTCGAAGCACCAGCGCAGTACGACGTCCAGCTCGCTCTCGGCGGCCTTTCTGGCGTCCTCGATGGCCTCCATGAAGGCCACCTCGGGGATGCCGCGGCTGGTCGAGCTGAACGGCGTGATGGTCAGCTCGGCGTAGCGGATGTTCTGCCGGGCCATGTCACGGGCTACCTCGAAGGTCAGCAGCCGGACGTCCTCGGGCGTACGGATCAGATCCACGACGGAGAGATAGACGTCGATGAAGTGTGCGAAGTCGGTGAACGTGAAGTACTCGACGAGCGCCTCGGGATCGGCGGGCACCTTGGAGTCCGGGTGCCGGGCTGCCAGTTCGGCCACGATACGGGGCGAGGCGGAGCCGACATGATGGACATGCAGCTCGGCCTTGGGCAGCCCCGCGATGAAGGGGCGCAGATCGGTCATCGGGATCCTCCGGATGGTGAGGCGGATGCCTGTGGTGAGGCTGGTACGGCGTTCTCCGGGGCGGGGGTCGCCCGCCCCCGCCCTGGGCCCTGCCCTGGGCGGCTCGGGTCAGGGATCATCGTAGGCCGGGCCGGTTCCGCGTGGAGCGGAGGCCGTAGCATGACGGAATCACGATGGGGGAGGCCCATGTCTGACAAGAGCGAGCGGCCGTCCGGCGGCTACGAGCCGAGCGATCCCTGGGCTCCACCGGAGCACAAGGCGCCGCTGGACAATCCGGCGGCGCACCAGGAGCCGCACGGGCCGCAGGGCGGGACCGTGCACGAGCAGCCGACGGTCGTCGGGATACCGGGCGGCGAGCCCGGTGCCGTACCGCCGCCGCCGACCGCCCCGGGCGGACCGGCCCAGCCGGCCCCGGGCCCGTACGGCTACCCGGGCATTCCGCCGCAGCCGACGCCGGGCGCCCAGCAGTCGGCGCCGCCGTACGGAGCCACGCCGGGCTATGGCTATCCGGCCCCCGGATACCCGGGCTACGGCAACGTCGGCTGGCAGCCCAGCCCGGCGAACGGCATGGGTATCACGTCGATGGTGCTGGGCATCATCGCCGTCGTCACCTTCTGCTTCTGGGGCGTCGGGATCATCGTCGGAGTGCTCGCGCTGATCTTCGGGATCATCGGCCGCCGCAAGGCCCAGCGCGGCGAGGCGACCAATGGCGGAATGGCGCTCGCGGGCATCATCCTCGGCTCGATCGGCGCGCTGATCAGTGCCGCGTTCCTCGGCTTCCTGATCTGGGCAATCGCCAACGACGAGAACTTCGACACCACGAACACCGATCCGTTCGCCACCTCACTCGTGGTCGACACCAGCCGCTGATCACGGCCGGGTCCGGCCCGGGTCGCTCATATCGACCGGAGCCGCTCGCGCGCCTCCATCAGCGCGAAGCCCAGCAGATTCAGCCCGCGCCAGCGCCCGGGATCCTGGGCGCGCTCATCGTCCGAGGCCAGTCCGATGCCCCAGATCCGGTCCATCGGGCTGGCCTCCACGAGTATTCGCTCGCCCGTGCCCAGCAGAAACGCGCGCAGCCCGGCATCCTGCCCGAACTTGTGGACGCTGCCGGCCACCACGATGCCGAAGCGCTCGCGCTCCCAGACGGCCTGGTCGAAATCGCGCACCAGCCGGCCCGCCTTCTTGGCGAGCGCCGGATTCGCCGCGCCGACGGCCGCGCGCTCGGCCTCCTCGTCACCGAAGAGCCGGGCCTTGCCCGCCATCATCCAGTGCTCCGCCGTCGCGTACTCCACGCCGTCGACCGTGAAGGGCGAGGGCCACCACTGGCTGAGACAGCTCGCGCCCAGCGTGCCGTCCCGCCGTGGAGTATGCCCCCAGAAGTGCAGATATTTGATCGTCTCGCCGCGCTCCGTCCGCTCGGCCAGCTCGGCCGCCGTACGGACCACGCTCCCCCGGTGATTGGTCATGCACGCGAGTCTGGCAGCCACCACTGACACTCCGTATGCCTCCGAGCATGCCGATGCGACACATGGTCGACCGATTCCGTCGCGTAACCAAAAGGCAACAACGGAATCCCTTGTTGAGCAGCATGTGCTCTGTCAGGATCGGCACTCAATTGAAGCCGGAGCTACAACTGGGCCAATGGAGAGCGTCATGACCAACCGCTTCCAGGTGCGGGACCGCTTCGCGGGCGGTGCGCAGTTCATCGGCGGGCGGCTGCGGCCCGGCACGTCGGGACGTACGCATGCCGTGGTGAACCCGGCGACGGGCGAAGAGATCTACACCTACGAGCTGGCGGGCGCGGCCGATGTCGACGCCGCCGTCGCCGCCGCGCTCGCCGCCTTCCCCGGCTGGGCGGGCGCCACGCCGGGCGCGCGCTCCGACGCCCTCCACCGCTTCGCCGAGGTCCTCGCGGAACAGGCCGCGGACTTCGCGCACGCCGAGACGCTCCAGTGCGGCAAGCCGATCAGACTGTCCACCGAGTTCGACGTCCCGGGCACCGTCGACAACACCGTCTTCTTCGCGGGCGCGGCCCGCCGTCTCGAAGGTGTCTCCGCCGGTGAGTACAGCGGCGACCACACCTCCTATGTACGCCGCGAGCCGATCGGCGTCATCGGCTCCATCGCACCCTGGAACTATCCGCTCCAGATGGCCGCCTGGAAGATCCTCCCGGCCGTCGCGGCGGGCAACACCATCGTGCTGAAGCCCGCCGAGATCACTCCGTTCACCTCGCTGATGTTCGCGCAGGCCGCCCAGCGGGCCGGACTTCCCGACGGTGTGATCAATGTCGTCTCCGGTGCGGGCCCGGACGCCGGCGAGCATCTCGTCGGCCACCGCGATGTCGTGATGACCTCCTTCACCGGCTCCACCGCTGTCGGCCGCCGCGTCGCCGAGATCGCCACCGCCACGGTCAAGCGGCTGCATCTGGAACTCGGCGGCAAGGCGCCCTTCCTCGTCTTCGACGACGCGGACCTGGAGGCGGCGGTCCACGGCGCGGTCGCCGGATCGCTCATCAACGCCGGCCAGGACTGCACGGCCGCCACCCGTGCCTATGTCCAGCGTCCGCTGTACGACGCTTTTGTCGCCGGAGTCGCCGCGCTGATGGAGACCGTACGCATGGGCGATCCGCTGGACCCGGACACCGACCTCGGCCCGTTGATCTCGCACAGCCACCGGGACCGCGTCGCCGGCTACGTCGACCGGGCCCGTGGCCACGCGCGTGTCGTCACCGGCGGCGAGGCGCCCGGAGGCGAGCTCAAGGAGGGCGCGTACTACCGGCCCACGCTCATCGTGGACGCCGCCCAGAACAGCGAGATCGTCCAGTCCGAGATCTTCGGACCGGTCCTTGTCGTCCTGCCGTTCGACACCGACGACGAGGGCATCCGCCTCGCCAACGACACTCCGTACGGCCTCGCCGCCTCCGCCTGGAGCCGTGACGTCTACCGCACCGGCCGCGCGACCCGGGAGATCAAGGCCGGCTGTGTCTGGGTCAACGACCACATCCCGATCATCAGCGAGATGCCCCACGGCGGCTACAAGGCCAGCGGGTTCGGCAAGGACATGTCCGTGTACTCCTTCGAGGAGTACACCCAGGTCAAGCATGTGATGTACGACAACACCGCGGTGGCCAGGAAGGACTGGCACCGCACGATCTTCGGCGACCGCTGTTAGGACCTGGATCGGCCGGCCGCCGGTCTTCTCACCCACCCGAAAGGGCACAGCGCATGGAGCAGTACGAGCCCGACCGTCTCTCCGCGGCCCAACTGGCCGCCGTGCGGCGCAGCATGACCAGTGGCCGGGGCGCCCTGACCCGCCGCTCGATGTTGCGCGCCACCGGCGCCGGCACGCTCGCGATCGGCGGGCTCGCCGGTCTGAGCGGCTGCGGGATCCCGCCCGCGAAGCGCGAGGGCGACGGCCCGGCGTCCACCGACCACTCGGCGACGGAGAAGCGGATCGTCTTCTCCAACTGGACCGAGTACATGGACGTCAGTGAGGACGAGAAGCACTACCCCACGCTGGACGCGTTCACCGAACGCACCGGGATCACGGTCAAGTACACCGCGGACATCAACGACAACGTCGAGTTCTTCGGCAAGATCCGGCCGCAGCTCGCGGCCGGCCAGGACACCGGCCGTGACCTCATATGCGTCACCGACTGGCTGGCCGCCCGGATCATCCGGCTCGGCTGGGCGCAGAAGCTCGATCCGTCGAACCTGCCGCACGCGTACGCCAATCTCTCCCAGCAGTTCCGCTCGCCCGACTGGGATCCGGGCCGCGCCTACAGCTATCCGTGGACCGGAATCCCCACCGTCATCGCCTACAACTCCAAGGCGACCGGCGGACGGAAGATCGACTCGGTCTCCCAGCTCCTGGACGACCCGCAGCTCAAGGGCCGGGTCGCCTTTCTCTCCGAGATGCGCGACACCGTCGGGATGACTCTGCTGGACCTCGGCAAGGACCCTGGGAGCTTCACCGACGACGATTTCGACGCGGCGATCGCCCGGCTCCAGAAGGCCGTCGACAAGAAGCAGATCCGCCGCTTCACCGGCAACGACTACACCGCGGACCTCGACAAGGGCGATATCGCCGCGTGTGTCGCCTGGGCGGGCGACATCGTCCAGCTCCAGAGCGACAATCCGGACGTCAAGTTCGCGATCCCGGAGACCGGTTACATCATCTCCAGCGACAATTTGCTGGTCCCGGCCAAAGCACGGCACAAGACCAACGCCGAGCGGCTCATCGACCACTACTACCAGCCGCCGATCGCCGCCCAGCTCGCCGCGTACATCAACTACGTCTGCCCGGTCGACGGAGTACGCGCCGAACTCACCAAGATCGACAAGTCGATGGCCGACAACACGCTGATCCTCCCGGACGCGGCGATGGCCGCCTCCTCGCACGCCTTCCGCTCGCTGAGCAGCAAGGAAGAGACGGCGTACGAGGAGAAGTTCGCCAAGCTCATCGGCGCCTAGGCCCCTGTCGGCCCATCGGCGCTCAGCTCCGCGTCGGCCGCCCGCCCGTCCACCTCTCATCCCCGGGACCGTTACCCATGACAGAGACCGCATCCACCAGCCGGGGCGGCGGCGACGTCCGCCTCACCGGGATCAGCAAGACATACGGCTCCTTCCACGCCGTCAAGCCGCTCGACCTGACCGTGCCCGAGGGCTCCTTCTTCGCCCTCCTCGGCGCGTCGGGCTGCGGCAAGACCACCACGCTGCGGATGATCGCCGGTCTGGAGGAACCGACCACCGGCACGGTCTTCCTCGGGGACACGGATGTCACAGAACTGCCGCCCTACAAGCGCCCGGTCAACACCGTCTTCCAGAGCTACGCGCTCTTCCCGCACCTCGACATCTACGAGAACGTCGCCTTCGGACTGCGCCGCCGCGGGATCAAGTCCGTACGCAAGCAGGTCGGCGAGATGCTCGATCTGGTCCAGCTCGGCGACTACGCCAAGCGCAAGCCGCACCAGCTCTCCGGCGGTCAGCAGCAGCGGGTCGCCGTCGCCCGCGCGCTGATCAACCACCCGCGGGTCCTGCTGCTCGACGAGCCGCTCGGCGCCCTCGACCTCAAGCTGCGCCGGCAGATGCAGCTCGAACTCAAGCGCATCCAGACCGAGGTCGGTATCACCTTCATCCATGTCACCCACGACCAGGAGGAGGCCATGACCATGGCCGACACGGTCGCGGTGATGAACGCGGGCCAGGTCGAGCAGCTCGGCAGCCCGGCCGATCTCTACGAGAACCCGGACACCACCTTCGTCGCCAACTTCCTCGGCACCTCCAATCTCATCGAGGCCGAGGTCGCCGAGATCAGCGGCGGCGATGTGGTGGTCACGGCGGGCGGCGCCAAGCTGCGGCTGCCCGCGGACCGCTGCTCCGCGCCGACCACGAGCGGTGGCCGGCTGCTCGTCGGCGTACGGCCCGAGAAGATCTCCCTGGCCCACGCGGACGACGCCGGGACCGTGCCCGACGGCCGTAACCGGATCACCGGGCGCATCGCCGACTCCAGCTTCATCGGTGTCTCCACGCAGTATGTGATCGACAGCCCGGTCTGTCCCGAATTCGAGGTCTACGCGCAGAACATCGAACGGGACGGCCGACTCGGCCCCGGCGCCGAGGTCGTACTGCACTGGAACCCGGCGCACAGCTTCGGTCTCGACGCCGCCATGGACATCGACGCGGGCATCGAGACCGTGGCCGAGGAGGCCTCGTGACCACCACGCAGGCCCCGCCCGCCGCGCCCACACCGCCCGTCCCGCCCACCGACGGCTCCGGTCCGCCGCTGCGCAAGACCTCCACGCGCAAGCGGCTCGTACCGTACTGGCTGCTGCTGCCCGGCATCCTCTGGCTGCTGGTCTTCTTCGCGCTGCCGATGGTCTACCAGGCCTCGACCTCCGTACAGACCGGCTCCCTGGAGCAGGGCTTCGAGGTCACCTGGCACTTCCAGACCTACTGGGACGCGCTCCAGGAGTACTACCCGCAATTCGTGCGCTCCCTGCTGTACGCGGGCACCGCCACGGTCCTGTGTCTGCTGCTCGGCTATCCGCTCGCCTATCTCATCGCCTTCAAGGCGGGCCGCTGGCGCAATCTGCTGCTGGTCCTGGTCATCGCGCCGTTCTTCACCAGCTTTCTGATCCGTACGCTCGCCTGGAAGACGATCCTCGCGGACGGCGGCACCGTCGTCGGTCTGCTGGACACCCTGCATGTGCTCGATGTGACGAGCTGGCTCGGCTGGACCGAGGGCAACCGCGTACTGGCCACGCCCATGGCGGTCGTCTGCGGTCTGACGTACAACTTCCTGCCGTTTATGATCCTGCCGCTCTACACCTCGCTGGAGCGTATCGACGGCCGGCTCCACGAGGCGGCGGGCGATCTCTATGCCAGACCGTTCACCACCTTCCGCAAGGTGACCTTCCCGCTCTCCATGCCCGGAGTCGTCTCCGGCACGCTCCTCACCTTCATCCCGGCGAGCGGCGACTATGTCAACGCCGAACTGCTCGGCTCCACCGACACCAAGATGGTCGGCAGCGTCATCCAGACACAGTTCCTGCGCGTGCTCGACTATCCGACGGCCGCCGCGCTCTCCTTCATCCTTATGGCGGTCGTCCTGCTGATGGTCACCGTCTATATCCGCCGAGCAGGGACGGAGGACCTGGTCTGATGGGCGTTCTGACGGATATGACGCGCTGGATCCGGCGCAATCTGGTGGTCCTCGCGGGCCTGCTGACGCTCGGCTACATGATCGTCCCCAACCTTGTGGTGATGGTCTTCTCCTTCAACAAGCCGAACGGGCGCTTCAACTACTCCTGGCAGCGCTTCTCCCTGGACGCCTGGAAGGATCCCTGCGGTGTCGCCGATCTGTGCGGCTCGCTGACTCTCTCGCTCCAGATCGCTGCCTGGGCGACGCTCGGTGCCACCGTGCTCGGCACGATGATCGCCTTCGCGCTGGTGCGCTACCGGTTCCGGGCGCGCGGCTCGATCAACTCGCTGATCTTTCTGCCGATGGCGATGCCCGAGGTCGTGATGGCCGCCTCGCTGCTGACGCTCTTCCTCAACCTCGGCGCGCAGCTCGGCTTCTGGACCGTCCTCATCGCCCACATCATGTTCTGTCTCAGCTTTGTGGTGACGGCCGTCAAGGCACGGGTCATGTCCATGGATCCACGGCTGGAGGAGGCGGCGCGCGATCTCTACGCCGGGCCCGTGCAGACCTTCGTACGTGTCACCCTGCCGATAGCCGCGCCCGGGATCGCGGCGGGCGCGCTGCTCGCCTTCGCGCTCTCCTTCGACGACTTCATCATCACCAACTTCAACGCCGGCTCGACCGTGACCTTCCCCATGTTCGTCTGGGGCTCGGCACAGCGCGGCACGCCCGTGCAGATCAATGTCATCGGCACGGCGATGTTCGTCGTCGCGGTACTGATGGTGATCGCCGGCCAGCTCGTCAGCAACCGGCGTAGGAAGACCGCCGCCGTGTGACCTCTGTGTGACATCCCGTGATCAGGTTCCGAAGGAGTTGGAAGACATGGCCCCAGGTGCCATGCGTACTGCCCTGACCCGTACCGCCCTGACCTCGCTCTCCGACGCACAGCCGGTGCCGTACTGGCTGGACGATCCCGGCAGGCCCGGAGCGCTGCCCGCCCTCACCGGCGACGAGCACTGCGATCTTCTTGTCATTGGCGGCGGTTACAGCGGACTGTGGACCGCGCTGCTCGCCAAGGAGCGCGATCCCGGCCGTGATGTCGTACTGATCGAGGGCCACGAGGTGGGCTGGGCCGCCTCGGGCCGCAACGGCGGCTTCTGCTCCGCCTCCCTCACCCATGGCTTCGCCAACGGACTCGCCCGCTGGCCGGGCGAGCTGCACAGACTGGAGGAGCTGGGCGAGCGCAATCTCGACGCCATCGAGGCGACGGTCGCCCGCCACGGGATCGACTGCGCCTTCGAGCGCACCGGCGAGATCGATGTGGCCACCGAGCCGTACCAGCTCGACGATCTGCGCGCGCTGTACGAGGAGGCGACCGCGCTCGGCTTCACCGGGCTGGAACTGCTGGACAGGGACGCGATGCGGGCCGAGGTCGACTCGCCGACGTTTCTCGGCGGGCTGTGGGACCGGCGCGGAGTCGCCATGCTGCATCCGGCGAAGCTCGCCTGGGGACTCAAGCGGGCGTGTCTGGACCTGGGCGTACGGATCTACGAGAACACCCGTGGGCTGGAGCTGGCGCGCGTCAGACGGCGTGCGGGAGCGGCTGTAGGTGCCACCGGGGGCGGTGCGGCCGGGGCCGGGATGGCTGTTCGTACGCCGTACGGCCGGGTCTTCGCGCGGCGCGTCGCGCTCGGCACCAATGTCTTCCCGTCGCTGGTCAGACGCGTCCGTCCGTACACCGTCCCGGTCTACGACTACGCCCTGATGACCGAGCCGCTGACGGACGAACAGCTCAGCGCGATCGGCTGGAAGAACCGTCAGGGACTCGGCGACAGCGCCAATCAGTTCCACTACTTCCGGATCACTCCCGACCACCGGATCCTCTGGGGCGGCTACGACGCGGTCTATCCGTACGGCGGGCGGCTCAGCGCCGAGCTCGACCACCGTCCGGAGACCTATCTCAAGCTCGCCACCCACTTCTTCGAGTGCTTCCCGCAGTTGGCCGGTCTGCGCTTCAGCCATGCCTGGGGCGGTGCGATCGACACCTGCTCGCGCTTCGCGGCCTTCTTCGGCACGGCGTACGACGGTCAGGTCGCGTACGCGGCCGGATACACCGGTCTCGGTGTCGGCGCGACCAGGTTCGGCGGTGAGGTGATGCTCGATCTGCTGGCGGGCGAGCGCACCGAGCGTACGGAGCTGGAGATGGTACGGAGCAAGCCGCTGCCGTTCCCGCCCGAGCCGGTCGCCTGGGCCGGGATCGGCCTCACCAAGTGGTCGCTGGCGCGCGCGGACGCCCGTGGCGGCCGGCGCAACGCCTGGCTGCGCACGATGGACAGGCTCGGACTGGGCTTCGACAGCTAGGTCGTCGCATATCGATCGACGGCGTCGATCAAGCAATCGAAAAGCCGACTTGGACGGGCGGCGGCAGGCGACGCCAGGATCTCGGGTGTGATCCCCGTCTTCACGGACGACGAGCCGCCGTGGCCAGGAAGCGGGGACGGTTCTGGAGTTCCCGTGCTGATTCCGTGCGCCCTGGAGGCGCTGTACTGCTGGACGCCTTCCCTCCGGGCAGGAGCGTCGTGTTCATGAGGTTCATCCGGGACGGCGACGGCAGAAAAGTCCCGGCCCGCCCGGTCCGCCCGGCGAAGGCCGTGTCGGCGGCTGTCACCACATCGCTCGGGCTGGCTGTCCTGGTGGCCGTCGGGACGCTCACACATCAGACGGTGCTGATACCGCCGCTCGCGGCCACGACGGCGATCATCACCGCGACTCCCGAGTCGCCGCTCGCGCAGCCTCGCCATGTCATCGGCGGCCACCTGCTGTCCTGCCTCGTCAGCTTCGGGATTCTCGCCCTCGGCTGGCACGGCCCGTGGGCCGCCGCCGTGGCCTGTGGGGCAGCCTGCGGATTCGCGCTCGTGGTCAAGGCGGCCCATCCGCCGGCCATGGCGACCGCCGTGATGATCATGCTCACCGACCCGCCCGCCGGCCGCTTCGTGCCTCTGCTGGTCGTCGGCGCGGTGCTGCTCGTCCTGGTGCAGATGGTCTCCTCCCGTCTGCGGCGAGAGGTCTATCCCACGTCCTGGTGGTGAAAGGAGGCCACCGGCCGCGGACACGCCCGGGGTTTCTTCCGTGTGAGTCAGATCACTGACAAGTAGTCGTCCGAACCCGCGTCATCCCCCGGCGCCATCCGTGTCTCGCCTCCTATGGACACACTGTCCAACAATACGGATGGGAGGCCGGGCTTATGACTGGCTCGGGGGCACAAGGCGCGGTGGAGTGGCTGGCATCGGTGGCACCGGATCCCGAGGCCTGCCGGTGGGAGTGGGAGCGCAATCCGCTCGGGATCGCACTCCTGCCCGCCGGCCGGCGCTGGGACGTACTGATCCTTCCCAGCGATCTCGGCTATCCGACACTCGATGTGCTGACCAGGCTCGTGGACCGGCCGGGACCGGTGCTCGCCGACTTCGGCGACTCGCGGATGGGCTTCTTCGTACCGCCGGGAACGGCCGCGCGCTGGCTCGGTACGGGTGTACGCGGCGCCGGTCGCGGCACCTGGATCGTCGTCCCGTACCCAGGGCGGGCGAGCGGCGGGATGCGCTGGCTGATCCCGCCGGACGGCGCGGGCACTCTCACCGATCCGTCGCTGCTCGAACTGGCCATGCACGAGGCGGCGGCGGGAATGGCGGGCAGGCCAGGTGGCGCGGCCGACGACGTGAGCAGGTGGGACGCCGACGTGAGCCGGTGGGGCATCGAGGGCCGGGAAGACTCCGAGAGCCGGGGAGACACCAAGGGCCGGGGGGACTTCGAGGGCCCGGAGGACGCCGGGGAGTGAACGGACGGGGCCGCGGTGCTGTCAGAGGTCTTGACCAAACAATTGGTCTGGACCATGCTGTGCGCGCTCCGCCACGTCCATTCCCCCCATGCCCGGAGGCAGTTGTGGAACGCACCAGACGTCCGGCTCTGTACCCCAGACTGGTGGCCGCCCTCGCGGCAGCTGTCCTCACCGCGAGCGGCCTTGTCGCCGCCGCACAGACGGCGAGTGCCGCCGACGCGGACATCGCCCGTAACGGAAACTTCGAGTCCGGCCTCAGCGGCTGGAGTTGTACGGCCGGCAGCGGCGCCGTCGTCTCCACGCCCGTGCACGGCGGCAGCGGCGCGCTCAAGGGCACTCCCGCGGGCAGCGACAACGCCAAGTGCTCCCAGACGGTCGCGGTCCAGCCGAACTCCGCGTACACACTGAGCGCCTGGGTCCAGGGCAGCTATGTCTACCTCGGCGCGTCCGGGACCGGTACGACCGATGTCTCGACCTGGACGGCGTCCGCGCCGGGCTGGCAGCAGCTCACCACCAGCTTCCGCACCGGGCCGTCCACCAGCTCGGTGACCGTCTACACCCACGGCTGGTACGGCACGCCGACGTACTACGCCGACGATCTCACCCTGGTGGGCCCCGGCGGCACTCCCGCCCAGCCTCCGGCCGTCCCCACCGGTCTGCGGGCGGGCACGGTCACCTCCTCCTCCGTGGCACTCTCCTGGTCGCCCGTCACCGGAGCCACCGGCTACACCGTCTACCGGGGCGGCACCAGGGCCCTCGATGTCAGCGGCACCTCGGCGACCGTCACCGGGCTCAGCCCGTCCACGGCGTACAGCTTCCAGGTCGCCGCGACCAACGCCGCCGGCGCGTCGGCCCTCTCACCGGCCGTCAGCGCCACCACATCCGCCTCGGGCGGAGGCGGCGGAAACGGCGGCGGACTGCCCGCCCATGCCCTGGTCGGCTATCTGCACTCCAGCTTCGCCAACGGCTCCGGCTATACGCGGATGGCCGATGTGCCCGACTCGTGGGATGTCATCAACCTCGCCTTCGGTGAGCCCACTTCGGTCACCTCCGGCGACATACGGTTCAGCCTCTGCCCGGCCGCCGAATGCCCGAACGTCGAATCCGCGGCCGAGTTCAAGGCCGCCATCAAGGCCAAGCAGGCGGTCGGCAAGAAGGTCCTGATCTCCATCGGCGGCGCCAACGGCCAGGTTCAGCTCGCCACCACCGCCGCCCGTGACACCTTTGTCTCCTCGGTCTCCAGGATCATCGACGAGTACGGTCTGAACGGGCTGGACATCGACTTCGAGGGCCACTCGCTCTCGCTGAACACCGGTGACACCGACTTCCGCAACCCCACCACTCCGGTCATCGTCAATCTGATCTCGGCGATCAAGACGCTCAAGGCCAAGTACGGCGCGAACTTCATTCTGACGATGGCGCCCGAGACCTTCTTCGTACAGCTCGGATACCAGTACTACGGATCCGGTCCCTGGGGCGGCCAGGACCCGCGCGCCGGCGCGTACCTCCCGGTGATCCACGCCCTGCGGGACGATCTCACCCTGCTCCATGTCCAGGACTACAACTCGGGCTCGATCATGGGACTGGACAACCAGTACCACTCCATGGGCGGCGCCGACTTCCATATCGCCATGACCGACATGCTGCTCACCGGCTTCCCGGTGGCCGGTGACACCTCGAAGGTCTTCCCGGCGCTGCGCCCGGAGCAGGTGGCCATCGGCCTGCCGGCCTCGACGCAGGCGGGCAACGGCCACACCTCGCCCGCCGAGGTCAACAAGGCGCTGAACTGCCTGACGAAGAAGACCGACTGCGGTTCCTACCAGACCCATGGCACCTGGCCCGCGCTGCGCGGACTGATGACCTGGTCGATCAACTGGGACCGCTTCAACCAGTGGGAGTTCTCCAGGAACTTCGACGCGTACTTCGGCTGAGCCGGGGCCGCCTCGCGGGTGCTCCGGGCGCGCCGAGTGCGTGGAGCACCCGTCCCAGAACCAGGAGCAGCATTCCGCACAGCGCCAGGCTGCCGAGAACGTCCAGCGGCCAGTGGTAGCCACGCAGTACGAGACCGATGCCCGTCGCCAGGGTGAGCAGGACAGCGACGGGCATCGCCCAGTTCCGCCGGGTGTACGGAGCGAGGAGCAGCGCCGCGCCGCCGAACGCCACCATCGCCGTCGCCGTATGCCCGGACGGGTAGTAGCCGGTCGCGTCGGTGAGCGGTCCCTGCCGGTCGGTCCAGATCTTGAGCGGTACGACCAGCGCGGGCACGGCGGCCATGGCGAGCGCGGCTGCCAGGGCCCGCGCGCGCTGCCCGCGCCACACGGCGTATCCGAGCGCCACGGCCAGTACGGGCAGCGCCACCGGCATACCGCCGAGGTCCGCGAGAAATTCCGTCAGAGGTGTGGGCCCTTGGCGGGCGAGCGCCCGGCCGAGCCGTTCATCGGCGTCGCGCAGCGGTCCGCCCGCGGCGGCCTGCCAGGTCAGAAGCGGGAAGAGGACCGCGCAGAGCACAAAGGCCAGGGTCCTGGAAGTTCTGGGGGTCCGGGCGATTCGGGAGAGAAAAGGAGGCCGCCCCGGAACAGGGGGGGTAGTTCCGGGGCGGCCGTCCGTATCGGTGTACCGCACGCCCCGGGGGGTTTGGGGCGGGCGGCCGTCCGATCGGCAAGGAGTTCCAGAGCCTGAATCTCCAGTGGTGTGCGCGAAGGCACGACCAAAGCGGGGCTGGGGATGCTCCGCTCCGGTGTCGCCCGCAGTCCCCTGCGAGCGGGGTGTTTCTCTCATCTGCGGAAACCGTACGGCAGGGCGGCGAGGACCGACAGCAGGAAACGCCTCCCGCCATCGCCCTCGCACACCTTCTTCACAGGCCCTCACCGATGCTTCGGCACGGCTCCTCGGATGCCCGACCGGGCAATCCCGGAGGGCGGAGAGCGCCGGTCAGACGGCCGAGAACGCCTGCTCGACGATGTCCAGGCCCTCGTTCAGCAGATCCTCGCCGATCACCAGAGGCGGCAGGAAGCGCAGCACATTGCCGTAAGTGCCACAGGTCAGGACCACCAGCCCCGCCTGATGGCAGGCCTTGGCCAGCGCGGCGGTCGCCTGCGGGTCCGGCTCCTTGGTGGCGCGGTCCTTCACCAGCTCGATCGCGATCATCGCGCCACGGCCGCGGATGTCGCCGATGGTGTCGTACTTCTCGCTCAGGGCGGAGAGCCGGCCCTTCATGACGGACTCGATGTGCCGTGCCTTCGAGACGAGATCCAGCTCCTTCATCGTCTCGATGGCGCCGAGCGCGGCGGCGCAGGCCACGGGGTTGCCGCCGTACGTACCGCCGAGGCCGCCCGCGTGCGCGGCGTCCATGATCTCGGCGCGGCCGGTCACGGCGGCGAGCGGCAGACCGCCCGCGATGCCCTTGGCGGTGGTGATCAGATCCGGGACGACGCCCTCGTCCTCACACGCGAACCACTGGCCGGTACGGCAGAAGCCGGACTGGATCTCGTCCGCCACGAACACGATCCCGTTGTCCTTGGCGAACTTCGCCAGAGCCGGGAGGAAGCCCTTGGCGGGCTCGATGAAACCGCCCTCGCCGAGCAGCGGCTCGATGACGATCGCGGCGACGTTGTCGGCCCCGATCTGCTTGCTGATCTGGTCGACGGCCTGGGCGGACGCCTCGGGACCGCAGTTCTCGGGGCCGGTCGGCCAGCGGTAGCCATAGGCGACCGGCACCCGGTAGATCTCCGGCGCGAACGGTCCGAAGCCGTTCTTGTACGGCATGTTCTTCGAGGTCAGCGCCATGGTGAGGTTCGTACGGCCGTGGTAGCCGTGATCGAAGACCACGACCGCCTGGCGCCTGGTGTACGAACGGGCGATCTTGACGGCGTTCTCGACGGCCTCCGCGCCCGAGTTGAACAGGGCGGATTTCTTGGCGTGGTCGCCGGGAGTCAGCTCGGCGAGCCGTTCACAGACCTCGACGTACCCCTCGTACGGCGTGACCATGAAACAGGTGTGGGTGAAGTCCGCGAGCTGGGCGGAGGCACGGCGTACGACGGCCTCGGCGCTGGCGCCGACGGAGGTCACGGCGATACCGGAACCGAAGTCGATCAGCCGGTTGCCGTCCACGTCCTCGACGATCCCACCGTCGGCGCGGGCGGCGAAGACGGGCAGCACGGACCCCACTCCGCCGGCGACCGCGGCGGTACGGCGGGCCTGCAACTCCTGCGACTTCGGCCCGGGAATGGCGGTGACGAGGCGGCGCTCCTGCGGGATGGCGGTCATGAGGGGCTCCTGGGGGTGTTTCGGGGTCTTTCTTCGCAGGCTAGGGGCGGGGGAAGGGTGCGGGCATGCGCCGTTCGGTAGTAGTGGGCGCGTGTCGTTGTCCGGGACGGACAGAGAGCAGGACGGAGGAACGAAGGGCGGGGCTCATGCGGCCGGGGCGTGGCCGAGGCGGGCAGGAGGCCAACGCCCTTGTGTACGCGGGACGGTGGGCCAGCCGCCGAATGCGCGGCGGTGGCAATACATTGAGCGGGTACAGCAGGGCGGACGGCGGACTGCACAGGGGGCAGAGGTACGGATGGACACCGACGGCACGCACGACTCGCGGGGCACACACGCCGGCTCCGTGCCGCGCCCGGCAGGGCCGCCGCCCATGCCACCGACCACGCCGCCGCCCGTGCCGCCTCCGCCGTCCTCGGCGCCTTTCGAGACGGCTCCGCCGCCCGCGCCGCCCGGCCACGCTCCCGACGCCGGTCCGACACTGCGGGAGTGGCTGCATGTGCCTCGGACGGCGGACGCGCCGGGAACCTGGACCTATGGACACCGGCCGCGCCCTCCGGAGGAACCGGAGCGTACGCCGGTGCGGCAGCTCGTCAGCGGAGCGCTGATCTCGCTGCTCGCCGGGATGCTGCTCTGGTCACTGCTGTGGAACGGCTACCTCGGCGGATTCTGGCTCTGGCCGATGTATCTCCTCACGCCCGATGCCTGGTGGGCCGGTACACCGGAGGGCGCCATCGCCCAGAACATCTACAACGCACTGGTCATCGGCGGCCTCCTCTTCGTCTTCGGGCGTCTCGGCCGCTGGCCCGAGCTGGCCCGGCGTCTGCTGGGCCGCGGCGGCGGGACCGAGCCCGTCACCGCCGCGCCCGCCCATCCCGAGCCCGAGGACGATCTCGCCGAGTGGCCCGAGCTGAGGGCGGCGGGACTGGGCGAGATCGCCGCGCGGCTCGCCTCCGAGGTACGCGACGGGCGCATGAACGACGTCGACTACGCCCGTATCCGCCGCGCCTGGCACTCCGTACGAGCCGATCCCTCGCGGCTCACGGCGTTTTCCGAAGCCGTGCGCGGGAAGGGCGCGGGCGCCTGCGTCCATCCCTCGGGCAAGCGCGATCTGCCCGTACGCGCCGCCCGCCACGATCTGCTCGTACGGCAGGTCAGGATCGGTACGGTCCACGACGGCGAGCGGAATCCCTATCCACGGCGAGGGACCGGTCTCGCGCTCGATCCGGTGCTGCTCGGGACCTCACTGCTCGCCGTCGGGCCGCCCGGGGCCGGCAAGACGCACGCGCTCGTCCGGCCCGTCGTCGAGTCGCTCGCGCTCCAGGCGCTCGCGGGCCAGGCCGCCGTCATCGTCGTCTGCGCCGCCGGCACCCAGCTCGGTCCCGACAGCGCGTACGACGTCGTGGTCCGGCTCGGCGATCCCGAGTCGGTGTACGACCTCGATCTGTACGGAGGCACCACCGACCCGGACGAGGCCGCCGTCGTGCTCGCCGAGGGCCTCGTCGGCGATCTGACGGACACCGACAGCCGGCGGGCCACCACCGCGCTCGCGCAGATCCTCGGCCCGTTCCGCGCCGCGCACGGTCGGCTGCCCGCCGTACCGGAGCTGCGTGAGCTGCTCGACGGCTCTCCTGCCGCCGTGGCCGCGCTGCGGGAGAGGCTCGACGCCGAGGGACAGCACGCCATGCGGCGTGAGCTGGACGCGCGCGAGCGGCAGTCGGGCGCGCCCAGCGATCCGGGACGTGCGCTCGCCGACCGGGTCGCGCTGCTCGACCGGCCCGCCTTCGCCGGTTTCTTCGACACCACCGGCAGGACCAGGCCGTTCTCGCTGCGCACCCTGGAGCATCCGCTGCGCGTTTGCATCGAGCTGCCCGAGCGCGGGCACGCCGAGGCCTCGCGGATGCTGGCCCGGCTGATACTGGCCCAGTTCACCGCCAACGCGGCGGTCCGGAGCGACCGCTCCCTCTTCGCCTGTCTCGTCCTGGACGACGCGACTCGCACCCTCACCGCCGAGACACTGCGCGGCGTCCAGCGGCTGCGGTCGGTGAACGCGGGCGCGGTGCTCACCCTGCGTACGCTCGACGATGTGCCCGAGGCGCTGCACACCGCGCTCCTCGGGGCCGTCGGCTGCCGGATGGCCTTCTCCGGGATCACCACCTGGGACGGCAAGCGCTTCGCCGAGGCCTGGGGCACGGAGTGGGTGGAGACCCGGGACGTCACCCAGCGGACGGTCTTCGCCGATCAGCCGCTGACCCGGGCGATCCACGCGTTCCGGAAGCTGGTCACCGGCAAGGCCGTGACGACGGACGCGGTGACCGTGCGGAAGGTCGAGCGGGAGCGCTGGTCGGCCTCCGAGCTGGCGCACTCGGTGCCCGCGGGACACGCGGTGCTGTCGCTGCGGACGGTGAGCGGCGAACACGCGCCGCCGCTGCTGGTGGATCTGCGGAGCTGACTGCCGGGCTGCCCGGTGGGACAACCTGGCAGAATCGAGGCACGCCGTTCATACAGGACGTCGTAGACGCCGTTGTCGTCCAGGGTGGCCGGTCATATGCCGGGCGCCCTGCCCGTCCGCAGCCGAAGGCCCTACGGTTCCACCATGCCGCCCACCCTCGCCTCGCTCGTCCAGCATTCGGCGCTCAACCTCACCGTGCACGCGGGGGAGGACCGGCTCCTGACGCCCGTGCGCTGGGTCCATGCCAGCGAGCTGGCCGATCCCGTCCCGTACATGGAGGGCGGCGAGCTCCTCCTCATCACCGCGACCACGCTGGACGCCGAGGATCCCGAGGCGATGCGGCGCTATGTACTGCGGCTGGTGAACGCCGGAGTCGCCGGGCTCGGCTTCGCCCTCGGCGTGAACTACGAGGACATCCCCGAGGCGCTCGTCGCCGCCGCGCGCGAGGCCGGGCTGCCGCTGCTGGGAGTGCCGCGCCGTACGCCGTTCCTCGCCATCAGCAAGGCCGTGTCGGCGGCGATCGCGGCCGATCAGTACCGCGCGGTCACCGAGGGATTCGAGGCACAGCGGGAGCTGACCCGCGCCGCGCTCACCGAGGGACCGGCCGCTCTGCTGGCCCGGCTCGCGGTGTACGTGGACGGCTGGGCGGCGCTGTACGACGCGTCGGGAGCGGTCGTCGCCGCCGCGCCCGAGTGGGCCGCGCGGCGGGCCGCCCGGCTCACGGCCGATGTGGAACGGCTGCGGGAGCGGTCCGCGCCCGCGAGCGCCGTGCTCGGCGATCCGGCGGGAGCGAACGCCGACGACCGGGTGGAGCTCCAGTCCCTGGGCACCGGACGGCGCGTCCGCGGCGCGCTCGCCGTCGGGACGGAGGGCGCGCTGGGCACGGCGGAGCGGTACGCGGTGCACTCGGCGATCGCCCTGCTGACGCTGACGACGGAGCGTTCGAGCGGCCTGCGGGCGGCGGAGCAGCGCCTCGGTTCCGCGGTCCTGCGCATGCTGCTGTCCGGACAGCCCGACCATGCGCGGGCGGTGGCGGGCGATCTCTACGGTGGACTGCTCGACGCGCCGTCCCGGCTGCTGATCGCGGAATCGGCCGAGACCACGGCCGAGGATCCGCTGCCCTCGTTCACCGAGACACTGGAAGCGGCAGCCGCACGGGCCGGAGAGGCGGTCCTGGCGGTGCCCGACGGCGAGGGACCGCGGCTGGTGGTGCTCGCGGTGGACGGCGGAGCGGTGGTCAGGGCGGCCGAGGAGTACGCCGCCACGGAGGCGGAGGAGGCGGGCGTCTTCATAGGCCTGTCCGCGCCGACGGGCCCGATCGCCGCGGCGGGGGCGTACAAGCAGGCCGAACAGGCGCTGTCGGTGGCCCACCGCAGAGGCCGGGCGCTGGTCGAGCACGAGGAGCTTGCGGCGGGCTCGATCCTCCCGCTGCTCGCGGACGACGCGGTACGGGCCTTCGCGGACGGCATGCTCCGCGCGCTGTACGAACACGACACCAAGGGCCGTGGCGATCTGGTCGCCTCGCTCCGCGCCTGGCTGTCCCGGCACGGCCAGTGGGACGCGGCGGCGGCCGATCTGGGCGTGCACCGGCATACGCTGCGCTACCGGATGCGGCGGGTCGAGGAGATCCTGGGCCGCTCGCTGGACGATCCGGACGTCCGGATGGAGCTGTGGCTGGCGCTGAAGACGACGACACGCGCGGAGGCGACGCGGCCGCCGGAGTGAAGTCGCCACGGGTGTGTCCGCCGGCCGCGTATACGCCCACCGCGTAGCCCTGCTGAGCCCACCGCGTAGCCCTTCCAGGACCGGGAAGGAACCGGATGGGCGAGGCTTCCGCCGTACCCGACAAAGCGTCGTACGCGCCGCGCCTCACCACTCCACCTCGGACAACCCGCCACCCGCCTCCGCACGCCTACCGTGGAGACGGACAACCCCGCACCATCACTCACGCGGACCATTCACGCGGACTACTCGGAAGGGCCCGGACTCGCTATGACTTCCACCCACGCCTTCTGGCTCGCCGGCCGCCAGGCCACCGGCGAGGACACCCTCGATGTCACCTCTCCCTGGGACGGCCGGCTCGTCGGCACCGTCGCCGTGCCGACCGACGCCCAGGTCGAGGAGGCCGTCGCCGCGGCGCACTCCGTGCTGAACGAGTTCGCCGCGACACCCGCGCATGTACGCGCCACCGCGCTCGACCATGTCTCCCGCAGGCTTGCCGAGCGCACCGAGGAGGTCGCCCGGCTGATCTCCGCCGAGAACGGCAAGCCTCTCAAGTGGGCCCGTGGCGAGGTCGGCCGCGCCGTCTCCGTCTTCCGGTTCGCCGCCGAGGAGGCCCGCCGGTTCAACGGCGGCGAGGCCCAGCGTCTCGACACGGACGCGGGCGGCGCCGGCCGGCTCGCGCTGACCCGTCGCTTCCCACGCGGCGCCGTCCTCGGCATCGCGCCGTTCAACTTCCCGCTCAACCTCTGCGCCCACAAGATCGCTCCCGCCATCGCCGTCGGCGCGCCGATCATCCTCAAGCCCGCTCCGGCGACCCCTCTCTCCGCGCTCCTCCTCGGCGAGCTGCTCGCCGAGACCGAGCTGCCCGCCGGCGCCTGGTCCGTACTGCCCGTACCGAACGACCGGATGCCCGCCCTCGTCCAGGACGAGCGGCTGCCGGTGATCTCGTTCACCGGCTCCGACAAGGTCGGCTTCGCGATCATGGACTCCGTACCGCGCAAGCACTGCACGCTCGAACTCGGCGGCAACGGCGCGGCCGTCGTCCTCGCCGACTACGCGAGCGAGCGGGACCTGGACTGGGCGGCGACCAGGATCGCGACCTTCGCCAACTATCAGGGCGGCCAGTCCTGTATCTCCGTCCAGCGCGTGATCGCGGACGCCTCGGTGTACGAGCGGCTCGTGCCCAGGATCGTCGCCGCCGTAGAGGCCCAGGTCACGGGCGATCCCGCCGACGACGCCACCGATGTGGGACCGCTCGTCAGCGAGGACGCCGCCAAGCGCGTCGAGGCCTGGGTCGAGGAGGCCGTACAGGCCGGTGCCCAGCTGCTCGCGGGCGGCAAGCGGGACGGCGCGTCCTACGCGCCCACCGTCCTCTCCGAGGTCCCGGCGGACGCCACGGTCTCCTGCGAGGAGGTCTTCGGGCCCGTTCTGACGCTCCGTCGGGCCGAGAGCGAGACCGAGGCGTTCGAGTCGGTCAACGACTCGAAGTACGGTCTCCAGGCCGGTGTGTTCACCCATGACCTCCAGGCCGCGTTCCGTGCCCACCGCGCCCTTGAGGTGGGCGGTGTGATCATCGGCGACGTTCCTTCGTACCGCGCCGACCAGATGCCGTACGGCGGAGTCAAGCAGTCCGGCGTGGGCCGCGAGGGTGTGCGCTTCGCGATGGACGACTACACCTACGAGCGCGTCATGGTGTTCACGGGCCTCACGCTCTGAGCAGCCTCCCGGGCAGCCTCCAGGCATGTACGCCGGGCCGACGGTCGGAGTCCGCGGTACAAGGACTCCGGCCGTTCGCGTACCCATAGGGTCCGCACCGGTCCACGGTCCACAACTGGTGGGGACGGCATTAATCGGGTAGATACGGACGAGTAGCACCAGCCGGTAAAACCCACATCGGACCCGACTCCGCGGCGAGGTGAGTTCCTCATGTCCGCCCCATCCGCACCCTCAGCAGCATCCGCCCCGCAGGAACCGCAGGGCAAGCCCAAGGTCTCCGAGCGCGAGGCGCGCCAGGTCGCCGAAGCCGCCCGTGAACAGGGCTGGCGCAGGCCGAGCTTCGCCAAGGAGATGTTCCTCGGCCGCTTCCGGCTCGATCTCATCCATCCGCATCCGCTGCCCGCTCCGGACGACGTCCGACGCGGCGAGGAGTTCCTGGCGAAGCTGCGCGCCTTCTGCGAGACGGAGATCGACGGCGCGCTCATCGAGCGCGAGGCCCGCATCCCCGACCAGGTGATCAACCGGCTCAGGGAACTGGGCGCGCTCGGAATGAAGATCGACACGAAGTACGGCGGCCTCGGCCTCACCCAGGTGTACTACAACAAGGCGCTGGCCCTGATCGGCTCCGCGAGCCCCGCGATCGGCGCGCTCCTCTCCGCGCATCAGTCGATCGGCGTACCGCAGCCGCTCAAAATCTTCGGCACGCAGGAGCAGAAGGAGACGTTCCTGCCGCGGCTGGCCCGTACGGACATCTCGGCCTTCCTGCTCACCGAGCCGGACGTGGGCTCCGACCCGGCCCGGCTCGCGACGACGGCCGTGCCCGACGGCGACGCGTACGTCCTTGACGGTGTGAAGCTCTGGACCACCAACGGCGTCGTCGCCGATCTGCTCGTGGTGATGGCCCGGGTGCCCGCCTCCGAAGGCCACAAGGGCGGTATCACCGCGTTCGTCGTCGAGGCGGACTCGCCGGGCATCACCGTCGAGAACCGCAATGCCTTCATGGGCCTGCGCGGTCTGGAGAACGGAGTGACCCGCTTCCACCAGGTCCGCGTTCCCGTCGCGAACCGGATCGGCCCCGAGGGCGCCGGTCTCAAGATCGCCCTCACCACGCTCAACACCGGCCGACTCTCGCTGCCCGCGATGTGCGTGGGCGCGGGCAAGTGGTGTCTGAAGATCGCCCGCGAGTGGTCGGCGGCCCGTGAGCAGTGGGGCAGGCCGGTCGGCCGTCACGAGGCCGTGGGCGGGAAGATCTCCTTCATCGCCGCGACCACGTTCGCGCTGGAGGCGATGGTCGATCTGGCGTCCCAGATGGCCGACGAGGACCGCAACGACATCCGGATCGAGGCGGCCCTGGCCAAGCTGTACGGCTCGGAGATGGGCTGTCTGATGGCCGACGAGCTGGTCCAGATCCGCGGCGGCCGTGGCTTCGAGACGGCGGAGTCGCTGGCGGCCCGCGGCGAACGCGCCGTACCCGCCGAACAGATGCTCCGCGATCTGCGGATCAACCGGATCTTCGAGGGCTCCACGGAGATCATGCATCTGCTGATCGCCCGCGAGGCCGTCGACGCCCATCTCTCCGTGGCCGGAGACATCATCGATCCGGACAAGTCCCTCTCCGACAAGGCCAGGGCGGGTGCGCAGGCAGGGAAGTTCTATGCGCGCTGGCTGCCGAAGCTGGTCGCGGGACCGGGCCAGCTGCCGGGCTCGTACGGTGAGTTCCACCGGCCGGGCCATCCGGATCTGTCGGTGCATCTGCGCTATGCCGAGCGGGCCGCGCGCAAGCTCGCCCGCTCCACGTTCTACGCCATGTCGCGCTGGCAGGGCCGGATGGAGACCAAACAGGGCTTCCTCGGCCGGATCGTCGACATCGGCGCGGAGCTGTTCGCGATGAGCGCGGCCTGTGTACGGGCCGAACTGCTCCGTACGAACGGGGACCACGGGCGCGAGGCGTACCAACTGGCGGACGCCTTCTGCCGGCAGGCCCGTATCCGCGTCGAGGAGCTCTTCGCCCGTCTGTGGTCCAACACCGACGAACTCGACCGCAAGGTCGTGAGCGGTGTTCTCGCCGGCCGGTACACCTGGCTGGAGGACGGCATCATCGATCCGAGCGGCGACGGCCCCTGGATCGCCGACGCCACGCCGGGCCCTTCGAGCCGTCCCGACGTCCACCGCCATATCCCCTGAGCGCAGGACGGTCCGTCCGCCGATCTGCCGGGCCGCACCCGGGGCCGCGTCCTTCGAGGGCGCGGCCCCGGGCCGTCGGCCTAGTTGAACGGATCGAGCGTGATGTACGCCTGCTGCGGATCGCCGTCGTGCACCAGGGACTCATGGGCGCCGACATCGTCGAAGGCGAACGCGTACGCCTTGCCGTCGGCCATCTGCGCGTGGATCTTCCGGGCGTAGTGGTTGGTCACCGCGTCCTGGTAGAAGCTGGCCGCGCTCGTGTCGGGCTGGTTGGGATTGACCAGCAGCGTGGAGCGGTTGAATCCGGCGCAGAGCGTGCGCGAGATCGGGCCGCGTACGAGGTCGTTGGGCGCGTCCAGCAGCTTGTAGCAGCCGAAGACGCTGTCCGCGTCCGGCTTCTGGAACGAGGTGACGACCGCGCCCGCCGAGTTGGTGAAGTTCATGACATTGCCCGAGACCCGGCCGAAGTACTTGGTGTTCGGCTGGTCCCCGAAGGGCGTCACGGTCAGCGTGGAGGTGGTGTACCGGCTCCACACCCGATTGATGTAGTCGTCCATCACCGAGGCTGGCAGAACACCCGATCCGATCCCGTGACCGGGCGAGAGCGCGCGCAGGACGGTGCCGTCGGCACGCGTCTGGATCAGATTGGCCCAGCCGCCCGGCTGGCTCCGGAGCGAGTCGTAGAAGCCGTTGTAGCCGCCCGCCTTGAGATGGCCGGTGGTCTTGGTGGTGCCGTTCGGGAGCCTGACGCCGACGGCGTAGGGCGCCGAGAACATGTCGACCTGCGTGCTGTTGATCCACAGCCCGGCGTCGTTGAGCGTGTACTCGGTCCAGTTGAAGAGGATGTTCCGGTTGGGGTCGGCCGGGTTCTGCACGGCGGGCTGCACCAGACCGCCCGTGGTCAGTTTGAAGACAAGCTTCTGACCGTACGAGAAGTAGACACGGCCGGAGAACTTCGGCATCCGGATCGTGACCGACTGCCCGTTGGCCGGGCCCGCGATCGACGCGTCGGGCGCCGGGGTCGGCGGATTGCCTCCGGCGGGCCAGGCGTGGAACGTGCCGTTGGCGTCGGCCCAGCCCTGCTGGCCCGTCGTGAGGTTCGTCCCGAGGTTGTAGATGTATACCGGGTCCGTACGGCCGGAGCTGTTCGTGATCGTCAGCGGAATGGTCGCGGGGACCGCGGCCTCGGCGGCGCCGGCGGATGACGCGGGGCTCGCGGCCGTGAATCCCGTCGCGAGGATCGCCGCGGCGGCCAGTGACGCGAGCAGCTTTCTTGTGCCCAACACGCTGTGCCTCCTGCGTTGTGGGGGGTTTGAGAGCGCTCTCAGAATCGGCCTACGGATGAGGCGTGTCAATGCACGCGGCCAACGGCCCGCGCGGACGGTCCCGGTGAAAACCGGTGGAACCAGCCGGAATTGACGGCATGTCATTCCTCACGGGCCCGGCCGCCGTTCCCATGCAGCACAATCGGCCGTCGGGACGGTCAACTCACGACGGGGGCAGACATGTTTGGGGCCGGGAGAAGGCGGACGCGGTGGACGCGGCGGACGCGGCGCGGTGCGGTGGCCCTGGCCGCCGGTCTCGTACTCGTCGGAGGGACCGCGTGCAGCGGCGGCGAGCGGACCGACGGCGGTGACGACGGCGGCAAGGGCGTGAGCAAGGGCGCGAGCGAGCCCGGCGGCTCCTCCGCGTCGGCCACGGGCGCCGCCACCGGCCCCGCGCCGCTCACCGAGGAGCAGCTCACCGCCGCCTCCCTCACCGACGGCGAGCGGATCGGCCGGTACACCGCCTCCGAGTACGCCCTCGGCGCACCGCTCGGCGAGGACTACACCGCGGAGCCCGCCGTCTGCCAGCCGCTGGTCAGCCTCGCCCGCGGCGCCACCGCGTTCGATCCCGTCGCCGAGGTCCACCGCAAGGTCGACATCCCGGACGAGATGCTCGGGCTCACCGTCTCCGTACAGCTCCGCTCGTACGCCGCCCAGGGCGCGGTCGGCGTCCTGAAGGCGCTGCGTACGGCGGGCCGTGACTGCGCGGGCGGCTTCACCGAGGACCGGGCACTGGCGCGGGCGAAGTATCTGAAGGCGGAACCGGCCGAGGCGCCCGATGTGGGCGACGAGGCCGCCGCGTACCGCTTCACGATTCTCGATGTGAAGGGAGAGCTCAAGCTGTACGAGTATCTGACCGTCGTACGGTCCGGTTCCACCACGCTCTCCTTCCGCGCCGAGATCACCGGCACCGAGGACGTCGGAGGAGTCCCGGAGGAGATCGTCCAGGCCCAGTGGCAGAAGTTCCGGGCCGCCGGAAAAACCTGAAAAGACCTGAAAGACCTCAAAGATCCGGCCGGCGCGAAGTCCGCAGGACCGGCGCACGGGAACACCCGCAGGGGCGCGCTGTCCAACCGGCGCACGGATGGGGCAAGAATGGGGGCATGAGCGACAGCCCAGCCCCTCTCGCCGATCCGCATATCGCCTTCGACCCGACCGAAGGCCGCCGGGACATCGTCGTCCTCGGCTCCACCGGATCCATCGGCACCCAGGCCATCGACCTGGTCCTGCGCCATCCCGACCGCTTCCGTGTCACCGCGCTCTCCGCCGCCGGCGGGCGTCCCGCGCTCCTCGCCGAGCAGGCCAGGCAGCTGCGGGTCCGTACCGTGGCGGTCGCGCGCGAGGACACCGTGCCCGCGCTGCGGGAGGCGCTCAGGGCGCAGTACGGTACGGGCGAGCCGCTCCCCGAGATCCTCGCGGGACCCGACGCCGCCACCGAGCTGGCCGCCTCCGACTGCCACACCGTCCTCAACGGCATCACCGGCTCCATCGGGCTCGCGCCCACGCTCGCCGCCCTCACCGCCGGCCGCACGCTCGCTCTGGCCAACAAGGAGTCGCTGATCGTCGGCGGTCCGCTGGTCAAGGCCGTGGCCAAGCCCGGCCAGATCATCCCGGTCGACTCCGAGCACGCCGCGCTCTTCCAGGCGCTGGCCTCCGGCAGCCGCGCCGATGTGCGCAAGCTCGTGGTGACGGCCTCCGGCGGGCCCTTCCGCGGCCGTACGCGCGCCGAGCTGGCCCATGTCACTCCCCGGGACGCCCTCGCGCATCCGACCTGGGCCATGGGCCCGGTGATCACGATCAACTCGGCGACGCTCGTCAACAAGGGCCTCGAAGTGATCGAGGCACATCTTCTGTACGACATTCCCTTCGAACGCATTGAGGTGGTCGTCCACCCTCAGTCGTATGTTCATTCGATGGTGGAATTCAGCGACGGCTCGACTCTGGCCCAGGCGACTCCGCCCGATATGCGCGGGCCGATCGCCATCGGTCTCGGCTGGCCGTGGCGGGTGCCCGACGCCGCTCCCGCCTTCGACTGGACCACCGCCTCGACCTGGGAGTTCTTTCCGCTCGACACGGAGGCCTTCCCTTCGGTGGGACTCGCCAGACAGGTGGGGGCCCTGGGCGGCACGGCTCCGGCGGTGTTCAATGCCGCGAACGAGGAGTGCGTCGACGCGTTCCTCGCGGGCAGGCTCCCGTTCAACGGCATCATGGACACGGTCACCGAGGTCGTCGCGGAACACGGCACGGTGTACGGCGCGGCGCGGGATCATTCCCGTACGGGAACCTCGCTCACCGTGGCCGACGTCCTCGAAGCGGAGACCTGGGCACGCGCCAGGGCCCGTGAGAAGGCGGCGGCATTGGCAGACCAACTGGCAGACACAATCGGCGAAGAACAGCCGGCGGAGGCTCGCGCATGACGATTCTGTTGACGGTCCTCGGCATTCTGGTCTTTGTCGCCGGGCTGCTCTTCTCCATCGCCTGGCATGAGCTCGGCCATCTCTCGACGGCCAAGTTCTTCGGCATCCGCGTGCCTCAGTACATGGTCGGCTTCGGGCCGACCATCTGGTCGCGGAAGAAGGGCGACACGGAGTACGGGATCAAGGCGATCCCGCTCGGCGGCTATATCCGCATGATCGGAATGTTCCCGCCGGGCCCGGACGGCAGGATCGAGGCGCGGTCCACCTCGCCCTGGCGCGGGATGATAGAGGACGCGCGCTCGGCGGCCTTCGAGGAGCTGCAACCGGGCGACGAGAAGCGCCTGTTCTACACGCGCAAGCCGTGGAAGCGCGTGATCGTGATGTTCGCGGGCCCGTTCATGAATCTGGTGCTCGCCGCCGTGATCTTCATCGGTGTGGCGATGAGCTTCGGCTTCCAGACGCAGACCACCCAGGTCGCGGGCGTCCAGAAGTGTGTGATCCCGCAGAGCGAGAAGCGGGACACCTGTGAGAAGGGCGACGCGGTCTCGCCCGCCCAGGCGGCCGGTCTTAAGGAGGGCGACAGGATCATCGCCCTCAACGGACAGCGGGTCGAGGACTGGACCACGCTCTCCAATCTCATCCGTAAGACCATCGGCCCGGCCACCATCACCGTCGAGCGCGACGGCGCCCGGCAGGATCTGCACGCCACGCTCGCCAGAAACCTGGTGGCCGAGAAGGACTCCAACGGAAAGATCATCCCGGGCAAGTACATCCCGGCCGGCTATCTCGGCTTCGCCGCCGCCACCGAGATCGTCCCGCTCTCCTTCCCTCAGTCCGTGGACCGCATGGGCACCATGATCGGGGACGGTGTCGAGTCGATCGTCGCCCTGCCGTCCAAGATCCCGGACCTGTGGAGCGCGGCCTTCGGGGACGGCCCGCGCAAGGACGACTCACCGGTCGGTGTGGTCGGCGCGGCCCGTATCGGCGGCGAGGTGATGACGCTGGACATCCCGGCGCAGAACCAGATCGCGCTGATGCTGTTCCTGCTCGCGGGCTTCAATCTCTCCCTCTTCCTCTTCAACATGCTGCCGCTGCTGCCTCTGGACGGCGGGCATATCGCGGGCGCGCTCTGGGAGTCCCTGCGGCGCAGGCTGGCACGTCTCTTCAAGCGGCCGGACCCGGGCCCGTTCGATGTCGCGAAGCTGATGCCGTTCGCCTATGTCGTGGCGGGGATCTTCATCTGCTTCACGCTGCTCGTGCTGGTCGCCGACGTCTTCAATCCCGTCAAGATCTCCTGATCCTCCGGCTCCCGCGGCACTCCAAGATCGGCTGATTACGCCTGTTTCCAGCGGCCGGACACCTTTTGTGTCCGGCCGCTTACCTTTGGATGGAGTTTTCGCGGCGATGTGCTCCGGTGCCGTGCGGTGGCGTAATCTCGGGGCCGGAGCCCGCCCATCTCGGGACCTTGATCCACACCTTGGGGTTGCACAGCAGATGACTGCAATTTCTCTCGGAATGCCGTCCGTTCCGACGAAGCTCGCCGACCGGAGAGTCAGCCGTCAGATCCAGGTCGGGTCGGTGGCGGTCGGTGGGGATGCGCCGGTGTCGGTGCAGTCGATGACGACGACGCGTACGTCGGATGTGGGTGCGACGTTGCAGCAGATTGCTGAGCTGACGGCGTCGGGGTGCCAGATCGTGCGGGTCGCCTGTCCGACGCAGGATGACGCCGACGCGTTGGCGGTGATTGCGCGGAAGTCGCAGATTCCGGTGATCGCGGATATTCATTTCCAGCCGAAGTATGTGTTCGCGGCGATTGACGCGGGGTGTGCGGCGGTGCGGGTGAATCCGGGGAACATCAAGCAGTTCGACGACAAGGTGCGGGAGATCGCGAGGGCGGCGGGGGATGCGGGGACGCCGATCCGTATCGGTGTGAACGCGGGTTCGCTGGATGCGCGGTTGCTGCGGAAGTACGGGAAGGCGACGCCGGAGGCTCTGGTGGAGTCGGCGCTGTGGGAGGCGTCGCTGTTCGAGGAGCACGGCTTCCGGGACATCAAGATCTCGGTGAAGCACAACGACCCGGTCGTGATGGTCAACGCCTACCGTCAGCTGGCCGCGCAGTGCGACTATCCGCTGCACCTCGGTGTCACCGAGGCCGGTCCGGCGTTCCAGGGGACGATCAAGTCGGCGGTGGCGTTCGGGGCGTTGCTGAGCGAGGGCATCGGGGACACGATCCGGGTGTCGCTGTCGGCTCCGCCCGCGGAGGAGGTCAAGGTCGGCCTCCAGATCCTGGAGGCGCTGAATCTGAAGCAGCGCCGGCTGGAGATCGTCTCCTGCCCGTCCTGCGGTCGTGCGCAGGTGGATGTGTACAAGCTGGCGGACGAGGTGACGGCGGGCCTGGAGGGCATGGAGGTTCCGCTGCGCGTGGCCGTGATGGGCTGTGTGGTGAACGGTCCGGGCGAGGCCCGTGAGGCGGATCTCGGTGTGGCGTCGGGTAATGGGAAGGGCCAGATCTTTGTGAAGGGCGAGGTCATCAAGACCGTCCCGGAGTCGAAGATCGTGGAGACGCTGATCGAAGAGGCGATGAAGATCGCCGAGCAGATGGAGAAGGACGGTATCGCCTCGGGCGAGCCCGAGGTCTCCGTCAGCTGACGGATCCGACAACCGACGTACGACGAGGTCCCGCGGCCACTGCCTCCAGGGCAGGCCGCGGGACCTTCTCCTGTGGGCGGCATGTCACGGACCCGCCAGGTACAGTGCGGAGATCAGCAGACCGTATGGTGAGGCCCCTCGTGTTGACGCAGACCACCACTCGGGTCCTCGAACCCGGTGAACTCGGCGCAGCGCTCGCCATCCTGGAGAGCGAGCCCGTCGCCAACGCCTTTGTGACCTCCCGGGTGCAGGTCGCGGGGCTCGATCCCTGGCGCCTCGGCGGCGAGATGTGGGGCTGGTACGCGGACGGGCGGCTGCGCTCCCTCTGCTACTCCGGCGCCAATCTCGTGCCGATCTGCGCCGGTCCCGAGGCCGTGCGCGCCTTCGCCGACCGCGCCCGCAGAACCGGCCGCCGCTGCTCCTCCATCGTCGGCCCGGCCGAGGCCACCGCTCAGCTCTGGCGGCTGCTGGAGCCCAGTTGGGGTCCTGCCCGCGAGGTCCGCGCGCACCAGCCACTGATGGTGACCGAGCAGATTCCCGCCGTGGTCGCGCCCGATCCCTTCGTACGCCGGATCCGCAAGGACGAGCTGGAGGTGATCATGCCGGCCTGTGTCGCCATGTTCACCGAGGAGGTCGGTGTCTCGCCGCTCGCGGGCGACGGCGGACTGCTCTACCAGGCGCGCGTGGCCGAACTGGTCGGCGCGGGACGGTCGTTCGCCCGTATCGACGACGGCAGAGTCATCTTCAAGGCCGAGATCGGCGCGGCGACCACCCAGGCCTGCCAGATCCAGGGCGTCTGGGTCGACCCCGAGTACCGGGGCCGCGGACTGTCCGAATCGGGCATGGCGGCGGTCGTACGGTACGCGCTGGCCGATGTCGCACCCGTCGTGAGCCTCTACGTGAACGACTACAACACCCCGGCCCGCGCGGCCTATCGGCGCGTCGGCTTTCGTGAGGTGGGCGCCTTCATGAGCGTGCTGTTCTGAAAGTAGGGTTCGGCCATGCTGAGCATCCCCGGGGACACGCCCCGGATTCCCGACGTACAGGTAGCGCCGGTCGATCTCGCCTCCCGCGTCGACGAGGCACTCGCCGTACAGGCCCTCGCCTTCGGGCTCAGCGACGACGAGATCGGGGTACGCCGCCATATCGTGCTCCGGCATCTCATGTACCCGGGCTGCCGTGCCTTCGGCGCGACCACCGGCGCCGGCCGGCTCGTCGGATTCGTGTACGGCCTGCCGAACGACCGCGGCCACTGGTGGTCCACGGTTGTCGAGCCGTATCTGCGCGCCACAGCCTCCGACGGCTGGCTGGACGACTCCTTCGTGATCACCGAGCTCCATGTCCATCCCGAGTTCCAGGCCCGGGGCATCGGCCGCGCGCTGATCACCACGATCACGGACGGCGCCGTACAGCCGAAGTCGATCCTGTCCGCCATCGACATCGAGAGCCCGGCCCGCCGGCTCTACCGCTCACTCGGGTACGAGGATCTCGCCCGCCAGGTCCACTTCCCGAGCGCGCCCAAGCCGTACGCCGTGATGGGCGCCATGCTGCCGCTGCGCAGACATGACGGCGGCGGCAACTGAGGCAACCGGGCGGGAACTGATTTCCGCCTGCCGGTGCGCCCCGGCTAACCTCCTGGCATCACCCGAGAGAACGCAGAACGCAGAACGCCAGGAGTGTTCCCCATGTCCCAGGTCCAGCGCATGTCCCGTTTGATGGTCAAGACACTGCGCGACGACCCGGCGGACGCCGAGACTCTCAGCCACAAGCTGCTCGTCCGCGCGGGGTATGTCCGCCGTACGTCCGCCGGCATCTGGAGCTGGCTGCCGCTGGGCAAGAAGGTCCTCGACAACATCGCGCGCGTCGTCCGCGAGGAGATGGACGCGATCGGTGCGCAGGAGGTGCTGCTGCCCGCGCTGCTGCCCAGGGAGCCGTACGAGGCCAGCGGCAGGTGGGAGGAGTACGGCGATCTGCTGTTCCGCCTCAAGGACCGCAAGGGCGCCGACTATCTGCTGGGCCCGACGCACGAGGAGATCTTCACCCAGGTCGTCAAGGACCAGTGCACGTCCTACAAGGACCTGCCGGTGATCCTCTACCAGATCCAGACGAAGTACCGCGACGAGGCCCGGCCGCGCTCCGGTGTGCTGCGCGGCCGTGAGTTCCAGATGAAGGACTCGTACTCCTTCGACACCACGGACGAGGGCCTGGCCGAGTCGTACGGGCTGCACCGTCTCGCGTACCAGAAGATCTTCGCCAGGCTCGGCCTGGACTTTCGTATCGTCTCGGCGGTCTCCGGCGCGATGGGCGGCTCCGCGTCCGAGGAGTTCCTGGCTCCCGCCGCGGCGGGCGAGGACACCTTCGTGGACTGCCCGGCCTGTGACTACGCGGCCAACACGGAGGCGGTCACCTTCGCCGCGCCCGTGCCCGTGGCGACGGAGCACGGCCCGGTCGAGGAGCTGGACACTCCCGACACGCCGACCATCGAGACGCTCGCCGCGTTCCTCGGCGTGCCCGCCTCGGCGACCTTGAAGAACCTGCTCGTCAAGGTCGACGGCGAGATCACCGCGGTGGGCGTGCCCGGCGACCGCGAGGTGGACCTCGGCAAGCTGGGCGAGCATCTCGCGCCCGCCGTGGTGGAGCTGGTGACGGCCGAGGACTTCGAGGAGCGGCCCGAGCTCGTACGGGGCTATGTGGGCCCGCAGGGCCTCAAGATCCGCTATATCGCGGACCCGCGCGTCGCGCCCGGCACCGCCTGGATCACCGGCGCCAACAAGCCCGGCACCCACGCGCGCGATGTGGTCGCCGGACGGGACTTCGAGGTCGACGACTATCTCGATGTGGTCGTCGTCGAGGAGGGCGATCCGTGCCCGGTCTGCGGTACGGGCCTCAAGCTCGACCGCGCGATCGAGATCGGCCATATCTTCCAGCTCGGCCGCAAATACGCCGACACCTTCCAGCTCGATGTGCTGGGCCAGCAGGGCAAGCCGGTACGCGTGACCATGGGCTCGTACGGCATCGGCGTCTCGCGCGCCGTGGCCGCGCTGGCCGAGCAGACGGCCGACGAGCAGGGCCTGTGCTGGCCCCAGGAGATCGCGCCGGCGGACGTCCATGTGGTGGCGGCGGGCAAGGCGCTCCAGACGGAGCTGGCGCTCGATGTCTCGGAGAAGCTCGCGGCGGCGGGGCTGCGGGTGCTGGTGGACGAGCGGCCCGGAGTCTCCCCGGGCGTCAAGTTCACCGACGCCGAGCTGATCGGCGTACCCCACATCCTGGTGGCGGGCCGCCGCTCGGCCGAGGGCGTCCTGGAACTGAAGGACCGCCGCACGGGCGAGCGCGAGGAACTGACGGTGGAGGAAGCCATCACCCGCCTGCTCGGCTGACGCCTCGGGGCTCCGGTGTCCTCAAATCAAGCCCGTCCGGCGATTGAGGACACCGGGGACCCGGAGCCCGGGGCGGAGTCCGGCGCGAAAAAACCAGCCTGTCCGGCGATTGAGGACATCCGGGGTCCGGGGCGGAGCCCCCGGTAGGTGGCGGGGCGCGGGTGGGGGTGCTGAGGGACGCGGGGGGGCGGCGGGGGGAGGGGGGGGCG